>JBHHVL010000001.1:0-124951 GCA_046754245.1 Binatia bacterium
GACGAGGCTCCCTCCGACGAACGCCGCACAAGCACCCCGCATGAACCCCCTGAGCTGCCCCACGGTGTCCAGCAGCAGCAACGTCCAGTTTCCCTCCACACCATCCCTGCTCCACAGGTTGAAGCTCAGCCCCAGTTCACCGAGTAGCTTTTCGACCCGGGCACAGCGCTCCGGATGACGCGGGGCGAGGACCAGACGCGCACCGTCAAGCCGGCGAAACGCCGCGATCACCACCTCCTCCTCTCCCTCATGGGTAGACACCGCGAGGAGCACAGGCCTATCGTCTGCCAGACCGGACAGCAGGTCCGTTTCGTGACCACCGTCTCGTACGACGCCGCCGTCGTACTTGGTGTCTCCGATTACCTGAACACCGACCGCGCCCAGCGCGGTGAGTCGTGCCGCCGAGCTCTCGTCCCTCGCGAGCACCGCGGATACGCCCCGCAGAACCGGCCTCATCAGTGCCGAAATCAATCGGTAGCGAGGATAGGAGCGCGAAGAAACGCGAGCGTTGTACATCACCGTCGGGCAGCGCTCACGCTGCAGCTCGAGCAACAACACCGGCCATATCTCCGTCTCCACAAAGATGAAGAGAGCCGGTTTCATGGCGGCGATGATCCTTCGCACTACCGGCCGGCTATCAATCGGGAGGTACCTTACCTCGATCGTACCGTCGGCACCCGCAACCCGCTTTCCAGTCGAGGTATTGCAGGTAAGAAGGACCGGCGTACCCCCGAGGCAGTCCCTAAGGCCCGATACCAGCGGCCGGGCCGCGATGACCTCGCCCACGGAGGCGGCGTGGATCCATACTCCCCCTCGAAGCGCTCCCACGATTTCCCGATCTTCGGTCCAGAGCGCAAGCCGATCGTTGACCGTCTGTAGTCCGCGGATGCGAGCGCCACCCAGCAGTCGCGCGATCCGCAGGCCAGCGACCACCGCGGCCCCTACGAGACGATAGGCGGCAAGTAGAAGCCAGCCACCCAACGATAATCGAGCGGAACGCGTCACTTGTTCTCCGGTAGCCTGCCGACCAGCTTGTCGGCCTGCTGGCAAACACACGAGAGGCTCGCCTCCAGACGGCGCTGGAGCTGTTCACGATCCCCCGAGCCCGAATCGATCAGAACCGGCTCACCGGCGACAACGGCCACTCGTGAGAATGGCAAAGGGATCATCATTCTATCCCAGCTGCGGGTGCGGATGACCCTCGACGCGCTCCACGACAGCGGAAATATCGGTGCCCCGGTCCGCAGGGCGATCTCGGCGATTCCGGGTTTGGCCTCCCCCGCGGGTCCCCTGGGGCCGTCTGGCACGAACGCGACGTCCTTGCCGAGCTTGATCTGCCGAAAGAGCCCCAGCAGACCCACGACCCCCCCCTTTGAAGAAGAACCGCAGGTCACGCCTATTCCGAACCGTTTCAGAGCCGCGGTCATGATCGCACCGTCGCGGTGGGTGCTGTTCATCATCCACACCCCCGGACCAGTGTAGGCGAAAGGTATCATTATGGAACGGCCGTGCCAGCACGCAATGATCACCGGATTCCCCTCGCGCCAGCGGGTCTCGAGCTCCTCGAAACCGTAGCGGCGCAGCGAGGAACTCGCGCGTAGAATCCGCAACAACAGCCACGCGAGAAAGCCCAAGGCCGCGATCTCCGCACGCGCGAACGCTGGCCGCGATCTCAAACGCCTCAGTAACCGCCCGGCTTTGGAATTACCGCCCACAACTACCCGATGAGGTCATGCCCACGCGGTGGGGGATCGCCGTATCGCAGCCCTCACGCGGCGGGGCGGTCTTGAAACTGCATGTCGTAGAGACGCTTATACAGCCGCCCCTTCTCCAGCAGTTCATCGTGACTGCCACTTTCCACGATTCGTCCTCCGTCGACCACGGCTATGCGATCCGCCTTACGTACCGTCGAAAGCCTGTGGGCGATTACCAGGACCGTTCGTCCTTCCACCAGCCTCTCGATCGCGTCCTGAACCAGCCGTTCCGAATGGGAGTCCAGCGCACTCGTCGCTTCATCTAGAATCAAGAACGGCGCGTCCTTGAGTAGCGCCCGAGCGATCGCGATGCGCTGACGCTGGCCACCGGAAAGCTGCACGCCCATCTCGCCCGTTACCGTTTGGTATCCCTGAGGCAACTCCCGGATAAACTCGTGTGCGTTGGCCGCCTTGGCGGCGGCGATTATTTCCTCCTCGCTGCGTTCTATGTGGCCGTAGGCAATGTTGTTACGAACGCTGTCGTTGAAAAGAAAGGTCGACTGAGTGACCACCGCGATCTGCGCTCTGAGGCTCCGGACGTCGAGTTCTTTGATATCGCAACCGTCGACCACGATACGGCCCGAATGAACATCGTAAAATCGCGGAATGAGATCGGCGATGGTGCTCTTGCCTCCTCCGCTCGGTCCGACCAGCGCCAGGATTTCCCCCCTGGCTATTTCGAAACTGACGTCGTGAAGCACGTTCGATTCCCCGTAGGCGAAGCTGACGCCTTCAAACCGGATGCCGCTCCCTATACCCCGTATTGTCTTCCCCCCCGTCTTCTGTCCCTCTTCAGCGTCGAGATCGAGCACCTCGAATATCCGGAGCGCCGCACCCAGACCGGTCTGGGCGATGTTGTTCGTGCGGACGACCTTCTTGAACGGATCGTACATCAGCACCACAGCGGAGAGGAAAGCGATGAAGCCCCCCACCGTGCGGCCGCCGGCCAACACCGACTTGCCGCCAAACCACAGCACCGCGGCGATTGCGATCGCCGCGACTACTTCCATCATCGGCGCCGTAAAGGCCTTGATCTTCGCCGCTTTGAGGTAGAGACGAAACAGACGCCGATTTTCATCGTCGAAGCGCTCCTTTTCGTACCCTTCCATACCGAAGGCTTTGACGACCCGGTTCCCCTGTATGGTTTCCTGAAGCAAAGCCGCGAGACTCCCCAGGGTATCGAGACTCTGCTGGCTCAGACGACGTAGTTTATGTGAAAGCGTCTGTAGGGGGAGAACGACGGCGGGAAAGACGACAAAGGTGACGACCGCCAGTTTCAGATCGAGGTAGAAAGCCACACCCAGCAGTACCAACACCGTCGTCGTGTCGCGTATCATCGCCGCCGCTCCTTCGGTCAGCGCCTGCCTGACAAGCAGTACGTCGGTGGTGACCCTGGAAAGCAAGCCAGCGGTCTGGGCCTGGTCAAAAAAGGACAGCGGGAGGTGCTGGATCTTGTCGTCGAGTTGCTGGCGCAGATCCAGGACGATCCGTTGACCGACGTATTCTCCGAGGTAAGCCTGCCCGAAGTTCACCGCACCCCTCACGGTAAAGGCAAACACGATGAGGAGTGGCAAGATCGCCAGCATCGCCTCGTCTCGCGACTGAAGTACGTCGTCTACGAGGCTCCTGACCAAGTACGGGACGACCCCGGAAGAAGCGCTGTAGACCACCATGCAGGCTAGCGCCCCCGCGAACCACGGCCACAGGTATGGCTTGAGATATCCGAGCAGACGCTTGGCCGTCTTCGTGGCCTTTTGCCCTCGGTCATTCATGTCATCGTGTCCAGCGCTATTCGAGCGGCGCGTCGCGCGGCTCCTGGCCTCACCAAACGCTCTCCCACGGCCCCTAGCTCTTCTCTCACCCGAGCGCGAAGCTCGGGTGATTCGAGAAGCCCTTCGAGTTCACGAACGAGTTCCTCGGTGTTGGCCTTGCTCTGAACCAGTTCCGGAACCGCTTGACGCCCCAGGACGATGTTCGGCATCGCAATCCATGGAATCCGGACTAACGCTCGAGCAAGAACATAGCTCAAACGACTCATACGGTACATGACCACCATCGGGCAACCCAACAAGGCACATTCCACGGTAGCCGTGCCAGATGAGAGCACGGCCACTTCCGCTGCCGCAATCACGTTGTAGGTATCGCCTTCGGCGACCGCCATATCAAGACGGTTGGAACGAAGCAGTTCATCTATCAGGTTCCTGTCCAGACCCGGAGCCTTCGCCACCAAGAACCGCGCTCGCCCGACCAGCCGGGAAGCGGCCTCCGTCATGATCGGCAACAGGGTCCTGACTTCGCGGGCCCGGCTTCCCGGGAGCAGGGCAACCAGAGGAAGATCGTCGTCCACTCCGTAAATCTTCCGCGTCTCCGAAGCCTCGCGGGTAGGTACCACTTCCTCAGCCAGGGGGTGGCCTACGAAGTAGGTGTCCAGACCCGCCTCCCTGTAGAGCGATTCTTCGAAAGGAAAAAGAACTACCATCTTGTCGACCCGCGAGGCGATCTGTCGGATGCGTCCCGCCCTCCACGCCCACACCTGAGGGCTCACGTAGTAGAAAACCGGGACACCGCCCTTCTTCGCCACCCGCGCCAGGCGCAAGTTGAAGTCCGGAAAATCAACCAGGATCAAGAGGTCCGGTGGAGAAGCCGATAGCAGGTTCTCTCTTAGCCAGCGGTAACAACGCCACAGCGCTCCGAGACGCCCCCGCAGCTCCGCGAAGCCCATGACCGACAGGCCGGCCGCATCGAAAACCGTATCCACTCCAACGCTACGCATCGCGGCCCCCCCCACGCCGTAGACGCTCAGCCCTTCCTCCTCCTCCATCATGCCAGCAACGAGTTTAGCGGCCTGAGCGTCTCCCGACGCTTCCCCCACGACGATGAGAACCTTGCGCGACATGCTGGCGTCAACCGCCGGGGCCAAAATCGGGAATGGCTTTCACCACCCGGTCGGCCAGAGCGAGGGCCCGAAGCCCTTCCGGGCCGCCGATCAGTGGCCTGGAACCTCCGCGAACACAGCTCACAAATGCCGCCAGCTGTTCCATAAGAGGGTCGCCACCGCCAAGTTCCTTCTCCTCAGCTTCGATCGCGTCCATGGGGTTTCCCACTTCCGCCGCTCCCCTCCGCCTGGATTTGCGCGCCACGAGCGCCTTTCCCGAATCGAAGTCTATCGAAACGTACGCGTCCTCCTGAAAGACGCGCATCTTACGTTCTCGTTTCAGTGACACGCGGCTGGCGGTAACGTTGGCGGTGCAGCCACCGTCGAAGATGAGCCGAGCGTTGGCGATATCGATCTTGTCGCTGAGAACCGGAACGCCCACGGCCTCCACCCTCTCCAGGGAAGCCCCGACGAGGTAGTCAATCAGATCGAGATCGTGAATCATCACATCGAAGACCACGTCTGTATCACTGCCGCGGCCGGCGAAGGGCGCGAGCCGGTGGCACTCCATGAAGCGAGGCCTGCCGATGACCCTGCGGATATCTTTGAATACCGGGTTGAACCTCTCCAGGTGCCCAACCTGTAAGACGACCCCTGCAGTGTCGGCGGCTTCCACGATTCGCCGCCCCTCATCGACGCTCGCGGCGAGAGGTTTTTCCATGAGCACGTGAACGCCGGAGCGCAGCGCCTGCAGACCCACCGCGAGGTGGAAAGCCGTGGGTACCGCAATACTCGCAAGATCGACCCGAGAAACGAGATCATCCGCGTCCTCTGCGACCTCACAGCGAAGTTCGGAGGCAACCGCAGCCGCGCGCCGGCGATCGCTGTCGTAGAGCGTCACCAACTCCACGTCGGGCAACGCCGAATACTTTTGCGCGTGATATCGCCCGAGATGTCCCAGGCCTATGACTCCGGCCCGAAGGCGTTCGCTAGCCCGCATCGGCGATGTCTCCGTGCCTGTCGCAACCTACCACAGAGATTCCATGGCTCTCGGCGATCTCGGCCAGCCCTTCCTCTTCGAGAATGATGGTAGAACCGGCTTCGACTGCCAACGTTCCGGCACCGCAGTCTGCCATCGTGCGAAGGGTACCGGGACCGATCGCCGGGACGTCAAAGCGCATATCCTGATCGACCTTCGCGATCTTGACCACCACGGCTGGACCGGTAGCCATGTCGCATCCCCGCCGTATCGCGGCGTCGGTCCCTTCTATGGCCTCCACCGCAAGCACCACCCCCTTCTCCACCACGACCCCCTGTCCCACGTCCAACCTCCCCAGAGCCCCGAGCACCCGGCACCCGAGCTTGACGTCCGTCAGCGCAGCGGCGCTGGGCCGCGGTCCCGCGAGCAAGCCTCGACCGGCGATGATGCGCTCGAGAAAAAGGGTAGACGGAACGATTTCGACTCCCTCTGACTCGAACTCGCTGGCGAGTTTTCTTAGCAGGGCATCGTCCCCCCGCCGGACCGCGGTACCGAGAAAACGCAGGCCACGCCAATCGGGTCGCACCGAGGCGATAGTGCGCACCTTGTTGATTCCCCCGGCCATCACCGCCCGAGTGACGCCCTGTCGCTTGAAGGCGCGTATCGTCCGCCCGAGTTGACCAACACGGACCCACGTAACCGAGTCCGCTTCGCCGTCGATCTCTTCCCGGGTCTCTCCCTTGTGCGCAACGGCAACGACCTCGTAACCCTTGGCCCGCGCTTCACGGGCAAAAAGAAGCGGGAAGCTACCGTTGCCAGCGATGAGCCCGATCTTGTCCACCAGCGCCCTACCTACTGGCGACAGATACCGCGTTCGGAGTCTTCGATGAAGCGGACGAGATGCGATACCTGTTCGCTGCCCGCGAAGTCCTCGCGCAAGATTGCCAACGCATCGCTGAGTTTTCGCGACTCCTGAAAGAGGATGAAGTAGGCTCGGCGCAAGTCACGAAGAACACCGTCGCTGAACCCACGGCGTTTCAGACCAACGACGTTGAGGCCGTGTAGCTTGGCCCGATCACCCGCCGCCATACAGTAGGGTGGCACGTCGAGACTGACCATCGATCCCCCTCCGAGTATGGCCGAGCTTCCTATGCGTACGAACTGGTGTATCGCCACGAGGCCGCCCACTATGGCACAGTCCTCGACCGTTACGTGCCCTGCAAGGGTCGCTCCGTTGGCCATCACCACGCTGTTCCCTACCCTACAGTCGTGGGCAACGTGCGAGTAGGCCATGAAAAGGTTGCTGTCGCCCACCCTCGTCACCCCGCCGCCGTCGGCCGTTCCTCGGTTCAGGGTGGCAAACTCCCGAACGGTGTTATCGTCGCCGATTTCCAATCGCGTAGCTTCTCCGTCGTACTTGAGATCCTGGGGATCGCCGCCTACCGAAGCGAACTGGAATACACGATTGCGATCGCCAATGGTCGTGAGGCCATCGACGACCACGTGAGGGCCGATGACGCAGTCTTCTCCGATGACCACGTCTGATCCGATTACTGTGTAGGGTCCGACGCGGGTGCCACTCCCCAGAACCGCGCCCTGTCCTACTATAGCGGTTCGATGAACGCGGTCGTTCACTTCCCGCTGTCGCTTCGGTTTGCGGCCTCGATCACTTCATCGGTAATATCGGCGGCGGTCGAGACATACACCAGAGTCGAGGCGTCAAACAGGATATCGTAACCGTTGGCCGACGCGTACTTGTCAATGACCTTGCGAATGTGATCCTGCACCTTGGCCATCACCTCAGCCTGAGTCTTTTTGAAACGCCCTTCAAAGTCCTCGTTAAGCCGTTTGGCCTCTACCATTCCCTTCTCGTACTGTTCGGCGAGGCGTTGCTTCTCCTCATCGCTCAACACCATCGCGCGCTTCCTCATGTCTTCTTCGAGGTCCTGGAGCTCGGACATCTTTTCCTGTACCGACGCCCGGGCGGTCTTCATTTCGCCTTCCAGTTTCTCATAAGCCCGCCTCCCGACGTCGGTTTCCAGAAGCAGGCGTTGGGTGATGACGTACCCGAGTTTCAGTCCTTCCGCATTGGTAATGCCAGCCGCCGAAATCACGAGGATCATGGCGGCAAGAAACGTCGTTGCTTTCAAAATCATCAGCCGATCTTCTCCTTAATCTCCAGGAAAACCTGATTATCAGAACGGAGCGCCAAAAGAGAACGAAACCACGCTGCCGTTATCCTGTTCTCTCGGGTTGAGAGGATAGCCGACTTCGATCCGCAGAGGCCCCATTGGGGAAAGCCATCTGACGCCCCACCCGACCGCGTACAGGAGATCGGTGGGGTCGAGTCCGTTGTCGGCACTGAACGAGTTACCGCCGTCAACAAAAAGTACCCCCTTCAAGCCAGCGTCCTTGAAAATCGGGATTATGAGCTCATTGTTCACGATCAGTTGCTGGCTGCCGCCTATCGATTCGGTAAAACAATTGCGGCTCGCGCCGGTATTGTCACAAAACTCTTCCGACGGCCCCAGACTACGCGGGTCGTAGCCTCGAACGGAATTGATGCCACCCGGAAAGTACCGTTCAAAAAGCGGCAACTCCTTGCCGCTCTTACCGGTATCCCCGAGACCATAGCTGACGGATCCGCCGAGCGAGTAGATAAACTCCCTACCCCCCTTCGTCTCCCATACCGGCATGAACCACCGTCCCGTAAACTCGAGTTTGAAGAAATCGCTCTTTCCTCCAAGGCCGGCGATCTCCGCTCTAAGCACCTGCCGCGAGCCACGCGTAGGATCGAAGGGATGATCAAGGGTGTTGCGAGTGAGTCTGGGCGAGATGCTGCTGGTGAGGCTCTTGCCTTCCTCGTCCTTCACGCTCGGCAACGGACGACTGCTAACACCGTTGATCTCGGCCTCTTCGATACGATATTCGATACCCGCTCTCACGTGTTTGAGCGACTGGCCATAGAAACTTTCGAAACCGAGTTCCCTGAGCGGATAGGACATCCGCACGGCAGCCCCGGTACCACCCCGGGTAAACCGGTCAAAATCTAGACGCCAGTCAAAGAGATCGATTCCCAGACTCAAGGGGCGATCTCTGTACCACGGTTCCGTGAAACTGAACTGGAAGTTTTGCCTGATACTCCCGATATCGGCGTTCAGAACCAGCCGCTGTCCGCGTCCAAATAGATTCTGCTCCGAGATCCGCGCGTTGAACAAGACGTTATCCGCTGAGCTGAAGCCCGCCCCAGCCGCAAAAGTGCCGGTGCGACCCTCGGCGACGGTCACCAGAAGGTCGACTTCATCGTCGCGCTCGGTGCGCCTGGTGGTGAGGTCGACCTCCGAGAACAAGCCGGTGCGCCGCACCGCAGCCTTGCTCTCCCGCAGACCACTGCCGGAAAAACGCTGCCCCTCCTCGAGTTCTACCGCGCGGCGGACTACCTTGTCACGGGTCTTGGTGTTCCCCCTGATCTCCACCCGGCGTACCGTCACCACCGGGCCGCTAGTCATGTTGAAGTCTACGTCTACGAGTCTTTCGCCAGGCCGTATTCGAGTCTGAGGAACGACCTCGGCAAACGCGTAGCCGAGGTTACCGTAGGCCTCCACCAACGAAAAAACCGATTCTCTGAGCAAGCTGGCCCTGAACACTTCACCCGACTTGAGTTCGGCCGTGGCCCTGAGTTCATCGGGAGGGAGAAACAGCTCGCCATGAAAAGCGACTTCCCCCACGTGAAACAACGGTCCCTCATCAATCTTGAAGGTCACCTCCAGCGAGTTGCCTACTCTCTTAATGACGGGCTCGTCGATCCTCACACGGATGTAGCCGTTGTCGTAGTACCAGGACGCGACGCGCTCGACGTCGGTCGCGAGTTCATCTTCGTTGAGCAGCCCGGCTCCTGTCAAGAAAGAGAGAAACCACTTCGTCCGCGTGGTCATCAACTTCCGGAGCTTGCGCGGCTTGAACGCAGACACTCCTTCGAAGCGTATCTTGCTAATCCGAATGAGAGAGCCCTCTTCAACGGTATAGACTACGGTAGCGTTGTTGTTGGCATCGACATCCAGCTCGTAATCAATGACTGCGTCCGGATAACCCTCCCTACTGTAGAGCTTCTTGGCTTCGATCAGACCAGCCGCAGCTTTGTCCGGATCAAATATCGTCCGCGGTGTTACATCGACAACCGCCTCCAGGTCGGCGATGTCAACCTTGCGCACGCCTTCGAAGCGTACGGCCTCGACATAGGGCCGCTCCTTGACGTGATAGACGAGGCGGGTCCCGCCGGTTACTTCTTCACGCGTGACCCACACGTTCTGGAAGAAACCCATACTGAAGAGCGCCTTTACGTCGGCATCGATTTGTTTTTCGTCGAAAGGTGCGCCGACTGTCGAGCCTATCTCCACCGTGAGGGCGTCAGAATCCACCCTCTGGGCACCATCGAGCCGGATCTCGGTAATCACCCCGGCATGAACCCCGACGACGGCCGCCCCAAAGAGGAGCACACTGAGGACGGCTACTCGCACAACTCGCGTCAAAGCGACCGCGTCTCCGTCAACATACCGCCACTTAGCCTGAAGGTCCTCTCCATCTTGCTGGCGAGTTGGGCGCTGTGGGTGGCCACGACCAGCGCGCAGCAAGCTTCATGTTGCACGTCCCTGAGAAGGTCCTGCACCTCGGTCCCCGACGCCGGATCCAGATTGCCGGTTGGCTCGTCGGCGAATACCACGGCGGGCTGGGTCACGACCGCCCTGGCAACCGCAACCCGCTGCTGTTCGCCGCCGGAGAGTTCGGCGGGTTTGTGGTTCAAGCGCTCGCCTAGCCCGACCCTCTCGAGTATCTCGACCGCCCTGTGACGTGCCGTCTGCCCTCCTCTGCCGGCGATGAGCATCGGCATCATGACGTTCTCCACGGCGTCAAAGTCCCCCAGCAGGTGGTGAAACTGAAACACGAAGCCAATATCACGGTTGCGCACCGCGGCCAGTGCCCGCGAAGAAAGCGAGAACAAATCGTGACCTGCGACCACGACTCGGCCGCCGTCAGCCCGATCCAGTGCCCCGAGCAGGTGCAACAAGGTACTCTTTCCAACCCCGGATTCTCCCACCACCGCCACGCTCTCGCCCCTCGCCACCTGCAGGTTCACTCCACGCAGGACCTCGATAACACGACAACCGTCGTCGAAGCGACGTTCGAGACCACTACAAGAAAGTACAACCGCCTTTTCGACATCGTTATTCATAGCGAAGCACGTCGACGGGAACCACCCTCACGGCTTTCCACGCCGGGAAAACACAGGCACCCAGACACAGCGCTAGCGACGCTGATACCACGGCGAGGAAATTCGTAAGCAGAATACGAACCGGGAGGGTAGAGACGTAGAACACCCCCTCAGGCAGGTCGATCAATTCATACTGGTCGAGACCTACGCAGGCCAGATACCCCAACAGCGCACCGACCCCGGTACCAACCGCGGCAATGATCATCCCCTTGCAGACGAAAATGAAGGCGATGCTGCTGTTGGTCGCACCCATGGTCTTCATTATGGCTATGTCGCGACGCTTCTCCATCACGACCATGTACAGTGTCGCGACGATGTTAAACGCCGCGACCAGGATGATCAGCAACAAGACCAGGAAGTAAACGGTTTTTTCCAGCTTCAACGCCTCGAATACGTTGCGGTGGGAATCGGTCCAGCTGCTGGCCCAGTAGGGCAGACCCAACCTCTCGTTGAGAGCAGAAGCCACTTCGGCGGCTTCGTAGGGATCGCGGACTCTCGCCTCGATCCCACTTACGCCGCTTCCGGTGTCGAGCAGTATCCTCGCCGCATCGATCGATAGGTAGACAAGCCCCGAATCGTACTCCACCATTCCGGAATCAAACAACCCCGTAAGAACGAAACGCTTGCTGCGAGGCAACGCTCCGAGCGGGCTTGCGGAAAACGACGGGACCATCAGGGTAACAATGTCGCCCAGGCCCAGCCCGAGTTTACCCGCGAGTTCAGCGCCTACGACGATCCCTTCGAGCCTTGCACCGTCGTAATCATGCCACACCGCCAAGCCGTCCATGCTCCCTTCCACCACGTAGGACCTTATGCCTTCGGTGCTCGAGCTGGACAAAAGGTCAACGCCGCGAGCGTACACACCGAACAAACGCCCCCTATCCGAAACCATTACCTGAGAGTTGATTACCGGCGCGGCGTCTATCACCCTCTCGTCTTCCACCACAGCAGCGACCAGAAGTTCCGGATCTGTTATCATCCCGCCACCGAGGCGATCCGTGATCTGGATGTGAGGATGAAGTCCGAGAATACGGCTGCGTAGATCTTCTTCGAATCCAGTCATCACCGACAGGGTAATCGTCATGACCATGACCCCCAACAATACTCCGAGGGTAGAAATCACGGTGATGACCGAGACAAAGGTCTCTGAGCGCCGGGAACGCAGGTAGCGCAATCCTACGAACAGTTCCCAGTTCATTGGCTCTGGCGGGCCTAGCCCCGCGCTTCCGGCCGAAGTTGAGGGAAAAGGATGACGTCTCGTATAGACGGTGAGCCGGTCAAGACCATCACCAACCGGTCTATCCCTATGCCCTCGCCCGCGGTCGGAGGAAGGCCGTACTCTAGAGCACGGACGTAGTCGGTGTCCATCATGTGAGCTTCATCGTCTCCCGCCTCTCTCAAGCTGATCTGCTGAAGAAACCGCCGGTGCTGTTCTTCCGGATCGTTGAGCTCGGAGAAACCGTTGGCGATTTCGCGACCACCGATAAAGAGTTCGAACCTCTCTACAAAACCAGGGTGATCATCACACGCACGAGACAGCGGTGAAACCTCGATCGGAAACCGCGTGATGAAGGTCGGCCGGTCGAGTTTCGGCTCCACGACTCGTTCGAAGACGTCAGAGAGCACCCCCATACCCTGAGATCTATCCGCCGCGTCCAGGCCGAGTTCATCCGCCAGACGGTTAAGAGGTTCGGAGCGAGACGCCTCTTCCACACTGAGGGACGAAAACTCGGCGACCGCCTCGCTCATGGTCATGCGGAGGTAGGGCTGTTCGAAGTCCATTTCGAGGTCGCCCGCAATGAATCGGGCGCTACCGTGCACTTCTTCCGCGAGACGGCGCAACAGCCTTTCCGTCAGATCCATCAGCTCTTCATGGCCTACGTACGCCTGGTAAAACTCACACATCGTGAACTCGGGGTTATGCTGGGTCGAAATGCCCTCGTTTCGAAAGTTGCGGTTGAGTTCGAACACCTTCTCCATGCCGCCAACCACCAACCGTTTGAGGTAGAGCTCCGGAGCCACCCTCAGATACATGTCGGTCGATAGCGCGTTGTGATGAGTGACAAACGGGCGTGCCGCAGCACCGCCAGCCACGGCTTGCATCATCGGGGTTTCGACCTCCACAAAACCCTCATCGTCCATGAAACTTCGCAGAGCCCGTACTATCAGAGCCCTGTTGCGAAACGTCGCTCGTACTTCCTCGTTGATTATGAGATCGACATAGCGTTGCCGATAGCGTTTCTCGACGTCGGTCAAGCCGTGCCATTTCTCGGGAAGCGGTCGGAGCGCCTTGACGAGCAAGCGCAGGTGCGAACACGAGAGCGTAAGCTCGTTCGTTCGCGTGCGGAAAAGACGTCCCTCGACGCCCACTATATCACCGGTATCCAGGCCGCGGACGGTCTCCTTCCCGACCTCATCTAGCTCCCCACGCTTGACGAAGAGCTGCAGATCGCCGCTCCCGTCGCGAAGATTAAGGAACCCCGCCTTGCCGAAGCTGCGTATGGCCGTAACGCGGCCAGCCAGACGAAAGGTCGGACTGGAGTTCGCGAGTTCCTCGCCAGCCACGTCGCCGTAGGCCTTGCGGAGTTGTGCACAGGTCGAGTCTCGACGGAAATCGTTGGGAAAGGCCGATCCCGATTCACGCAAAGCGCCCAGCTTTGCCCTGCGAACCGATACCTGCTGGTCGTCACGGTCGGGGGCTGCCGCGGCCCGTCGGCCGCCGTTGACGCTGTCGTTGTTCATGCGGGAAAACAGCGCGAAAGGTAACCCGCACCCCCATGGCAGTCAACAGCCAACGCCACGGAAGCGCTTGAATCCCTGCGGGGATTTACCTACGCTCGGCTTCGTGAGGGCAGCGACCGGTCGACAGCGTTCGGTGAGAATCGCGAATCTCTTTCTTATCGCCGTGACTGCCTTTTTCATCGCGAGATCCATCAATACAGCGATCGGCATGAAACTCCACGGGGACCTGGTGCCCCCGGCCAGGTTCACCGGGGCCGAGCCGCCCGTCCAGGCATTATCGCCAGGCTCCCGATCTGCGGACGATTCGGTGATCTTTCGTAGGAATCTCTTTGGCCTGGAGCAAGGGGCCGTGTCCCGGTCGGTTGAAGGTCAGGGGCGGGTCAAATCGGCGGCCGGCCTCAAACTGCGAGGCACGGCCGAGGTGACCTCCGGAATCGGCTACGCGGTGTTTGAGGATACTTCGGAACGGAAACAGGACCTTTTTGCTACAGGTGATAGTATATTCGGTGGCCCCAGGCTGGTGTCTGTATCGACCGACACGGCCGTGATACTGCAGGGGGGAGTGCGTACGACCGTGGAAATTGTGCGAGAAGAGGATGTCGGCGGAACCGCGGCGAACCACGGAGGCGGAAGGACCTCGGGCGTACGGAAGACCGGTACCGGCGAATACCTGGTGGCAAGGCGTGAAGTAGATCACTCCCTGGACAACCTCAACCAGGTCATTACCCAGGTCAGGGCAACCCCGTACCTGCGTAACGGCAAGGCCCTGGGTTTCAGGCTGTTCGCAATACGCAAGGGGTCGATCTTCGAGCGCATGGGCCTCCTGAACGGCGACGTCGTGCAAACAGTCAACGGCACTCCCCTTGACTCCCCCTCCGCGGCCGTGGGACTGCTCGATATCATACGAACCGCGGACGTGATCCGACTCGACCTGCTCCGGAAAGACAAGCCCACGACCCTCTCGTACAAGCTGCGATGAAAAGCGCTCGGCTTCGTTCCTCTTTCCTCGTGGCCGGCGTGCTGGTGCTGACCCTCGGCCCGCCGCTAACTTCGCGGGCGCAGCCTGCCCCCGCGAAGCGCACCATCAGTATCAACTTCGACGGTGTAGAGCTGCCGGTGTTCATCAAGTTCATCAGCAAGGTAACCGGTCGCAACTTCGTCTTCAGCGACAAGATAGGGGGATCGGTAACCGTGATATCCCCCACTCCGGTTACGCGTAGCGAAGCCGAAGCGGTATTGTATTCGGTGCTCTCGGTAAGGGGCTTTACCACCGCCGACGACGGCGTCGTCATACGTATCATCCCGATGAAGGAAGCCGTCGCGACGGGTTCCAGGCTCCTGACCGGCGCGATACCACCATCTGCCTACGCCACGAGGCTCATCCCGCTTTCTCACATAGACGCCGCCGGCTTGTTGCCGGTCTTCACCCCCCTGTTGTCCAAGGAGGGGTCGCTGAGCGCTTACACCGCGACCAACACACTGATACTGAGCGACACCAGTTCCACTATCACCAAGATTGAAGCGATCGTAGAACAACTCGATCGGCCCGGTCACCAACAGGACATCGCGGTACTGCCCCTCGATCACGCCTCCGCCACGGTAATGGCGGATCAGCTCATCGCGATCCTCAAGCAGTCGCACCAACCCAAGGACAAGGGCAAACCCGTGCAGCCTCAGCTCGGGGAGTTCAAGATAGTGCCCGACGAGCGCACCAACTCGCTCGTCGGTACGGCCGGCGTCGTGGCCATGCGACGGATACGTGATCTCGTTTCACAACTCGACACCGCACTCGACCTCGGAGAACAGAGGATCCACGTGTACCACGCCCGGCACGGCGACGCGGAAGACATCGTAGGCGTCGTGCATCGGATGCTCGCCGGCAGCCGAGTTCGACCCGCGGCTGGGCGTGGCGGCGCCCAGAAAGGTACTCCGCCGCCGGTTTCCGGCCTTACCGATACCGTTTCGGTTACCGCGGATCCGGCTACCAACGCGATAATCGTCAACAGCTCCGCTCACGACTTCAAGGTGCTGTTTCAGTTGCTCGAGGATCTCGACGTCGCCCGGCCACAGGTGTTTGTGGAAGCGCTCATAGTCGAGGTTTCGGTCTCACGCGCGGAGGCCCTGGGTTTCGATTTCCAGGTTGGTGGTGATCTGGGCAACGGCGTCGGCATAGGGCGAGCGAACCTGGCGAACCTGAACTCCGCTCTTCTCAACCCTGCGAGCCTCGGGGGTTTGATCCTCGCGGCCGCCAGTGACCGCTCTGTCCGTCTCCCGGATGGGACCGAGGTCCCAGCGCAGCTGGCCCTTTTTCAGGCGCTCGCGACGGATTCGGATATCAACGTACTCTCGGCGCCAACCCTGCTCACGCTCGACAACCAGGAAGCCCAGATCACGGTGGGCCAGAACGTGCCGTTTATCACGGGTCAGGGAGTCGACGTCGCCAACCTCTCCAACGTGTTCACCAGGGTCGAACGCAAAGACGTCGGCATCAAGCTAAAGCTCACTCCTCAGGTGACCGAGGGCGACGTAGTCGTGCTCGACGTAGAACAAGAAGTCTCCGCACTCGTGGAGTCTACCCAGCTGGACGCCAGCAATGTCGGGCCCACGACCAACGTTAGATCCGCGTCTACTACCGTCAGCGTCAAGGACGGCCACACCGCGGTCATCGGTGGACTGATCAGCGACACGGCGAACAACCGATCAACGAAGGTGCCGTTTCTCGGTGACATCCCCATAATCGGCAACCTCTTCCGGCACACCAAAGAGAATCTTGGTAAGGTAAACCTGATCGTCTTCTTGACGCCTCACATCATACGCACCGACGACGATATGGTGCGGTCTTCCCGACGCAGCCAGGAACGTTTCAGACGACATACCCGCTCGGCAAGTGAAGCACTCTCCGGGCTCGAGGAGACCCGAGACCCGCGGGGCGACTATCCCGATATGCTCGATAGCGGGAAGGAACGCGGCCGCCCAGAATATATCTTTCCCCAGTGGTAGACCCGGATCCGTGCTCCCCTCTAAGCCCTCACCACCCTCGAACCGACGCGACGGGCGATCCGAGCGCATCTCGAACCGGGGAGGACCCGGTAATTTCGGCAACGACCCGCCCCAGGCGCCAGGGTACCTCGGCAGTCGCGCGGGCTAGGTGAGACCGGTGGCCCGTGATATCACAGAACCTCTCGACAACCTCCTGCTCAGAGCCGGGGTGAGTCGCGAACAAATCGAGGCCGCCCGCGAACGGGCCGGCGACGGAGAGCTGGGGCCCCATCTCGAAGAGGTCGCGCAGTTTCCCCAACTCCGTTGGGCCGCGTTGCTCGCCGAACGTTGCGGCCTGTCCTTCTCGCCCGATCTTGATTACGAGGAACTCCAACCGGAGCTGCTGGATGGGGTTTCTCTCCAGTACTGTAGAAACAATAGGGTACTTCCCTTGCGTTGCGACGACGAGTGCGTGACCGTCGCAACCTCGGATCCCCTTCGACCGGGCCCCTTGCAGGATCTCAAGGTAATCTACCGCAAAGAGGTCGAGCCCTTGGTTGTTCCGGGACCGGTACTCACCGAGAGTATCGTACGGGCCTTCGATCGCGCGTCTTCGATTCGGTCGGATCTGGTCGAAGGAATCGAAACGGCGAGGCCCTTGGAACTCGAAGCCTCGGACCTCAGCCAGGTCCCCGATCTCTTGGAAGCCCAGGATGAGGCGCCGGTCATAAGGCTCGTGAACTCCATCATTTTTCAAGCCGCACGGGACGGCGCCAGTGACGTCCACCTAGAACCCTTCGAGAAGAAGATAGCGGTCCGTTACCGCATCGACGGAATGATGATGGAAATCATCAATCCCCCCCGGAGCGTACACGCCGCGCTGGTTTCGCGGGTCAAGGTGATGGCGTCACTCGATATCGCTGAAAAACGTCTGCCTCAGGACGGTGGGATACGCACCCGCGTCGCGGGCCGTGAGCTCGACATCAGGGTGTCGACGGTACCGACGGCCTACGGCGAACGCGTTGTCATGAGGCTCCTCGACCGCAGCGATACGCTGCCCGGCCTTTCCGAGATGGATTTTTCCGACCACAACCTCGAGCAGATGAAGCGCCTAATTTCGGGAACTCACGGCGTCATCCTGGTAACCGGCCCAACTGGCAGCGGAAAAACTACCACGCTGTACGCCGTGCTGTCCGAGATCAACTCCGAGGAAAAGAACATCATCACCATCGAAGATCCTGTCGAGTACCAGCTCGAGGGAATAGGCCAGATGCAGGTCAACCCCCGCATAGGCCTGACCTTTGCGAACGGCCTACGATCCATACTACGACAGGACCCCGACGTCATAATGGTGGGTGAAATTCGAGACTCCGATACCGCCAGAATCGCTATCCAGGCCGCTCTTACCGGCCACCTCGTGTTCAGCACCCTTCACACCAACGACGCGGCCAGCGCCGTTAGTCGTCTCCTCGACATGGGGATAGAGCCTTTTCTCGTATCGTCGGCTGTTGTCGGCATACTCGCTCAGCGCCTTGTCCGGCGACTCTGTCTCGAATGTAGTGTAGCGGCGAGCCCGGCGGAAAGTGGGCTCGCTGAACTGGGACTAGGCTATATGCTGGGAGACAACAGCCGCCTGCGAGTCGCCGGTAGTGGCTGTGATCGCTGCCGCAGTACGGGGTACAGGGGACGCATGGCGATTCATGAACTGCTGGTAGTCGACGACACCATGCGCGCCGGTATCATGAGAAGCACCGACGCTGCGACCCTCAGGCGGACCATGTCGAGCGAAGGATCGATCCTGCCTCTGCGCGATGACGCGGTTGAAAAAGTCCGCCGAGGACTCACCTCAGTAGCCGAAGTGGTACGCGTCACCACCGAGTCTGCCGAAAGCTGAGCGGTGGCT
Organism: Binatia bacterium; assembly: GCA_046754245.1. Lineage (GTDB taxonomy): Bacteria > Desulfobacterota > Binatia > UBA1149 > UBA1149 > JBHHVL01. The sequence continues at coordinate 18,502 of JBHHVL010000001.1, forward strand.
TCTTTCGCCTACAAGGGCCTCTCGGACACCGGCCGAAGGCTGTCGGGTGTGGTGGAGTCCGACAGTCCACGAGCTGCTCGGGCGCGACTCAGGGCCCAAGGGATATTCGTATCCGAGCTCCGGGCCGAGGCCGCCGAAGCCAGTACCGGCTGGCTCGCTTCGTTTTCCCTCAGGCGGGCAGGCGTGGGCCAGCTGGCGCATGCACTGCGACAACTGGCTACGCTGACCCGTGCGGGCATTCCCTTGGTGGAAGCGCTCCTGTCGCTCAAGAAGCAGCAGTCTAACGATCGCATGCGGTCTGTTTTCGAATCCTTGCGGATGGATATCGTCGAAGGAGGCGACCTCGCGAGCGCCATGCGATCTCACCCAGATATCTTTCCCTCCATGTACAACGGGATGGTTCAGGCGGGCGAGGCCAGCGGAGCGTTGGACGAGGTACTGGACCGGATAGCCGCCCACGCGGAAGCCGACGCGCGGCTCAGGGCGAGGCTAAAGTCGGCCATGACCTATCCGGCAGTCATGGGGGTCGTCGGTACCGGAATCGTGCTCTTCCTGCTCGCCTACGTGGTTCCACAAATCACCCGAGTGTTCGCCGAGAGCAACCAGGTCTTGCCGCTTCCGACTCGCCTCCTCATGGGCCTGGCCGAGATCTTGGCTGGCTACGGAATCCCCCTGGCGCTTCTTCTCGCCGTCGCGGCTCTAGCGCTGCGCTACTACGCCCAGACACCGGGTGGGCGGCGCCGCTTCGAACGCCTTCTCTTCGCCCTCCCGGTTGTTGGCAAGCTCTCCCGAAACGTCGCCATGGCTCGCTTTTCTCATACCCTCTCAACCCTGCTCGCCGGCGGTCTTCCGCTGGTCGAAGCCCTCACGATCTCCAGAGCAGCGGTCGGGAACTCTCTCATATCGGACGCTCTTGAGGAAGCCACCACCGCGGTGTCAGAGGGGGAACCGCTCGCGCCCCGGCTGGGAGAGAGTGGGCTGTTCAACGTCCTCGTCGTCGACATGGTGGCTGTGGGTGAGCGCAGTGGCGAGCTCGGGAGCATGCTCATGAAGGCTTCTGCGGCTCTCGACGAAGAGGTGGATCTTACGGTCGAGTCGCTCGCAAGCCTTATGGAACCGGCCATGATACTGGTGATGGCAGCAATGGTGCTCTTCGTGTTGCTGGCGATAATGCTTCCGGTCTTTGAGATGAACCAGCTCGTTCGGTAGGATTCTTGTAATGCGGGAAAGCGGCTTCACCCTTATCGAAATACTAGTGGTCGTAATGATCCTCGGCTTGCTGATATCGCTGGCGGCTCCACGTATCATTGGCCGAACAGACGAAGCGCGGGTCACCAAGGCCATGGCTGACATCCGCGCAATTGAAGAGGCTCTGAAGCTCTACAGGCTGGACTCCGGTCTGTACCCGACTTCCGAACAGGGCCTCTCGGCCTTGGTCGAAAAACCCCAAACCGGCGTCGTCCCGAAGCACTGGCGGGAAGGCGGGTACCTCGAACGGGTGCCTCTCGATCCGTGGGACAACGAGTTCATATTTGCCGGCGAAGGGAGTTCGTACGTTCTTCGGAGTCTCGGAGCCGATGGAGAGGAAGGCGGCGAAGGCGTAAATGCCGATATCGATTCGCGCGACTACTGACCAGCGTGACCGCGCGCTGGGCTTCACGCTCATCGAAACGGCTCTAGTACTCCTCATCATCGGTCTTCTCCTGAGCCTCGTAATACCGCGCCTCCCCGACGTCTCGTCGACTCGGCTGGATCGAAGCGCTCGCCGACTCGCTACCCTGCTCGGGTACCTTCACGACGAAGCCGCCCTGCGAGGACGCGTCTACAGGCTCACGTTCGATCTCGACGAGGAATCCTGGGTCGTGGATGTGCACTCTCCCTACGCGGAAGGCGACGCGGCCAGGGACTTCACAGTACTCTGGGACGACTACTCTGGAGCCGGGAAACTGCCGGAGGGATTGAGCTTTGACTCGTTCACGACCGCGGCGGGAAGTAATGACGCGGGTCGGCCACAGCTCTATTTTCTGCCGGAAGGCAACCTCGAGATCGCTTCGATACGCGTGGTGGATGAGAGCCAACGCGCCATCACGCTTCGCTTTGACGCGATGAGTGGTCGCGTAGACCTCGACTTCGACGGCGGGGAAAGAGGATGAACCGTCGTCTTGTCCACGGAGGGTTTACCCTTCTCGAACTCATCATCGCGGTGACCGTCTTGGCGGTGGCAATGATGAGTCTGCTCGGACTACACGGCCGAAACCTCCGGCTGCTAGCGGACGCACACGACCTGGCCGCGGCGGAATCCGTCGCGAACAGCGTCGCCGCCTGGACTCAGGGCGGTCCCTACCCGAACCTCGGCGCTACGGAGGGAACTTTCGACCAGCAGTTCAAAATCGATTCGGCCTTCGACGAGCCTGGCTACGTTGATCCAAGCCACCGTTTCCGGTGGAAACGCGAGGTGGCTGCAACCGTCTTTGCCGACCTTCGTCAGGTGACGGTAGCCGTGGGGCTGGCAGGCACTGATGAAGATTTGCTCGAATACAATTTCCTCGTGCGGCGGAGCGGAGGATGAGGGCAACGCCTGGGCGGATCGGCCTCGAGGCCGCGTTCACACTGCTCGAGATGCTCGTGGCGCTCGCGATACTGGGGCTGGTCACATCGGCTCTTTACGGCACCTTTTCGCGTACCCTCGACGCCCAGCAATACGCCAGGCTGCGTTCGCGGCGCCTCGACAACGGCCGCGCGGCGTTGCGATGGCTGGCGCGGGACCTCCGCGCCAGCTTCGATACACGGCTGTACCCGTCAGAACTCAAGCTGTTCTTTTCCTCTGGCCGAGCGAGTTACCCCGCTCGCGATGGCGATCCACCTTTGCTGGAACTGACCGGACTGTCAGCCCGGGGCCTCACCCAGACCGATTCAGCTTGGCCGTCACCCCTCCAGGTCACCGACCGCGGAGATCAAACACGAGTGGTTTATCGTCTCGAAGCCGAGGACGTCTCTGAAAATGATCGGGGTCTGGCTCTCGTACGCTATGAGTTCAGACCACCGGCACCGTTGCCTCTCCGGCGGGCGATACGCCAGGTCGTGGCGACAGGGGTAGATGAGATCGACCTGCGCTTCTTTGACGGTCGCGAGTGGCACGAGCAGTGGGATTCCTCTCAGACGGGTCCGCGAGCCTCGGCGACCCCGCGTCTGGTTACTTCGACTGTCGTGCTCGTAGGTGACCGGGAGCAACCGTCCGTCAGGTTCAGTTCCACGGTGGCCCTGGCCCTCGCCCGCGGATCAAACTGACGTGGAAGCTCACCTCTCGAAGACGCGCCGCGACGCACCGCCTGGCAGGGCCCAACGGGGAGTCGCTCTTTTTATCACCCTGCTCTCGGTAACGCTCTTAAGCATAGTCGTCATGGAATTCACCTTCTATTCACAGGTCGAGTACCGGCGCATGGCCGCTTCCGTAAAGGCGCAGCAGGCCCGACTTCTCGCTGAATCCGGCGTCATGCTGGCAGCTTCGATACTGGCGGCTGACGCGAGGACCAGCGACTACGATTCTCTGGGCGAAGTCTGGGCGAGGACTATTCCTCCGATCGACACTGGTTTCGGCAAGCTCGCCCTGCGCATAGAAGACGAGACTGGTCGCTTTAATCTCAATCGCCTGCAGGCCAACAGACCGGTGGACCATGCGGTCTTCGCTCGGCTGCTGGAAATCGTCGGTGTTGATCCCGGTGTCGCCGGAACCGTGGCCGACTGGATCGACGCCGACGACGCCGAGAACCGTACTGCCGAAGGGGCGGAGAGCAGCTACTATCTGTCCCTTGAGGAAGGATACCGACCGAGGAACGGACCCATGAGAAGCTTCGCCGAACTCGCACTTGTGAAGGGAATCAAGGCGGAGGTATTGCGGAAACTCAGGCCCCTGGTCAGCGCGAACGATCACGTGCTTCGAACCGTGAACGTCAATACCGCCCCCACTCCGGTGCTCGGGGCTCTTCACGAGCGTATGGACAACGACCTGGTCGCACGAATCCTCGAAAGACGAACGATAGAACCGTTCACGAACTGGCAGGATCTGCGCACGGTCGAAGGGATGGAGACCTTACCCATTCAGTCGTTGGTCTCCTTCACCAGCAACACTTTCAGGGTACGTAGTAGTGGCGGCGTAGACGGGGTCTATCAGTCGGTGGAGGCTTCACTCTATCGCACCGGAAGCGTGATAGATATAACCTACTGGTTGGCGCGACGAGGACCGAATATCGAGGGCGTGGACAGTACGACGATCGCGAGCCTCGAAGAACTCAGCGCCATAGCATCATCGGCTGCGGGACTGCTTTAGCAATGGGAAACAAGATCCTGGCCATTCACGCGGGAAAAGATCGCCTGTGCTGGACGACGGCCGAATCCTCCATTAGGTCCTTGACGGTGGAGAACGTGGCGGAGGCGCCTTTCGGCGCTGACGGGATGACGAGGGAACTCCTGCCTGAAGGCCAGTGGGACCGCGTCGTCTGTAGCGTAGCAGCCGACGTCGCGGTCTACCGCTTTCTCGATCTCCCGTTTCAGGACCGCGGCCGGGTGAATCAGGCGGTGGGCGCGGCCCTCGAAGAGCACGTTCCGTTGAACCTTGACGACTGCGCCGTCGCCTGGGACTTTACCGCTGAGGATCGCAAGGGGCCCATTCTCGCCGCGATGGCCAGGCGCGACGACCTCGAGCAGATCAACGCGCTCTGGACTTCGATCGGCCTGCGGCCCCAGCGCCTGGTGTGGAGCCCGATGGCGACAATGGAGCTGTACCGTCGCACCGTTGACGGCGGCGTGTTCACAGCGATCGACGTCTCCTCCGATGGCACGACCATGGGGCTGTTCGATAACGGCCGGCTGGTTGACCTAAGGACGCTCGGGCCCTGTTCCGAGGGCACCTTGTTGAAGAACATCGCTTGGTGCTTTCGCAGCATGAATCCTCCCTCCAAACGGGTAGTGATAGGCGGTATTCCGCTCAGTCCTGCCGCCGACGAAGGCCTGTCGGTGCGCTTGCAAGACACCCTTCCCGGCTGCGAACTCGAGGGCCTCCCCGCCCAGTGTCCGCTGACCCTGAGAGAAGAGTTGACCACCCCCTGGCGCCAATACGCCACCTTGATGGGGCTCGTCTACGCGGCTACGAGTGACGGCGGGGTGCCGGACATCGACTTCGCTGCTGGTCTGAGAGGGGATCTCGAAGGGGGCCTGCTAACGGAGATGCGCCCCCTCCTCCCTTGGGGAGCAGTCGCTCTGGCGTCGCTGCTGCTCTCCGGAGGCCTGGAACATTTCAGCCTGTACAGACGCTGGAACTCACTCCTGTCTCGAACGCGGGCCGTATACTCGGAGGTGATGCCCGACTCGGGGGGATCGGGCGGCTACAAACTGAAGATGCAGATGCGCTACGACGCGCTCCTCAGTAAAGGTGCTGGAAGCGGATCCGACCGGCGGCTCTACTCCCCGCTCGGCGTGCTTTCTCTGCTTTCAGCTACCATCCCCCCGGAGATTGAGGTCGAGTTCGACAACTTCGTCCAGGTTTCTCCGACCGTTCGGATCACGGGTAGCGGTTCCTCCTTCGAGGCGATTGACAAGCTGCAGCAATCCCTGCAAGACAGTGGACATTTTCCCGCGGTAGAGGTTCGGGATGTGCGCGCAGCGGTTGACGGGGAAGGCGTCGACTTCCAGCTCATCCTCAGCCTCGCGGCCGGTGGAGGGAAGAGCACGTGAGGGCGGTGGTACACGCACTCAGCGCGCTGCTCGCACGCCTCAATCCCCGTGAACAGAAACTCATCACTCTGTTCGCCGTACTGGTCGTATTGTCTACTGTGTGGTTTGCGATACTCCATCCGTTTCTTGAACAGAGAGCACAAATGGCGCGAAGCGTTGCGATACTCAGCGAGGATCTCGGAACCATGATGGAGCTAGCGGCGAACATCAAATCTCTCGAAGCGAGTTCGTTAACTGCCTCGTCAACCGCGGAAGAGGACTTTTCTCTGTTTTCCATAGTCGACCAGGTCACCTCTTCGACGCTCCGTCGTGAGAGCATCGAATACATGAACCCCAGTCGGCGTAGATTCAGCGACGGCAGCGAAGAAAGTCTCGTAGAGCTGAAGCTGTCCGGGGTATCCTTCGTCGAGGTGGTGGAGGTGCTGCGCGGGTTGGAGCGCGGCAGCGAGCGCGTCTACGTCAAGGAGCTCGATCTTAGACGTCGCTACAACGACCGCGAAAGATTCGATGTCGTGGTACTCGCCGGCGCGATGGTCGGTACATGAAGCGACCGCTGATCTTCGCCGTGTTCCTCATCGCCTTCCTCGTCTGGACTTTCCCTCACGGACTGGCCCTGCGCATGATTCTTTCGCGACCGAGCCAGTTTTACGGTCTCGAGATCGCTTTCGATGAGGTGCGGCCGGCTCTCCCCTTTGGTTACCGCTGTCGTGGGGTTCGAGTCGCTCACCCGGATTACTCGATTGAACTCGAGACCCTGTACGTAGGACTGGAATCATTGAGTACCATAGCCGTCACGGCGAGGGCTTGCGGGGGTGAGGCCAGGGCACGCATCGACGCGGATCCCGCCGTGCTCAACCGTCGCGAAGGGACGAGGATCAGCATCCGCTTTTCGGGTATAGATCCGTCGAGCTGCGTTCGAGGTCAGGTCCTGAAGCTCAGTGGCCAGCTAGACGGTGAACTCGAGCTATCCCGCCCCCACGGGAGAGCGGACCAGGCATTCGCGGAGACCGGCACCCTCAGGCTCGTCGCGCCGTCCGGAACGATCGAAGGGTACCTGCCTGGGCCTGGAGCCGGTAAGAACGGACCGGGCGGCCTGTCGATAGGTCGATGGACCTTCAACGAGGCCCGACTCAATGCCCGTATCAAAGACGGAGCCTGGGAGCTGTTTGACACCGGCGCGCGTGTTGAAGGCATACAGTGGGAACTGGACCGTGCGAGGTTGTGGACCAACACCAGTGGCCTGATCCACAACAACGCTGATTTCCGAGCTCGTAGCGTAGACGGGAACCAACGCTCGGAAGCACTACTGGCGCTTCTCCCCCGCGCCACCCAGTCCGAGACAGGCTGGCGCCGCTACAGGCTGTCAGGAAACACGCGGGCTCCCAAGCTCATCGGCTTAAAATAACGCCGTTCGCCCCAGGAATCCACTTGGGGATCAGAAGCCGACGCGCTCCTTGATCGCCCTCACGAGGTCGATGTTGTTGGAATGTCCGGTCTTGCGCGCGTGGATCGCGCCACGCAGAGGGGCACCCAGTAGATAGAAATCTCCGAGGATATCGAGAATCTTGTGCCTTGCGAGCTCCTCGGGAAACCGGAGTTCCGTGTTGACGATCCCCCGCTCACCGATAAGTATGAAATTACTGAGCTGCCCACCTTGCCCCAGCCCGGCACGTTCCAGGGCTCGAATCTCATCTACAAAACCGAAGGTCCGTGCCGGTGCTATCTGCTCCACGAAAGACGCCGGCCCGTTGAGAACGAACTCGAACACCTGTTCGCCAACGGGTTCCGGATAAGAAAGCTCGTAGGTCACTTTGAAACCGGGCCACGGCGCGATCGAAATAAAACCGCCATCGCCGGTGTCGATCCTCATGGGCTCTTGGATAACTATCAACGGCAGATCGGTCCCCTGCTCTTCAACACCAGCGGAATCTACCAGCTTGCAGAACTCGACCGCGGAACCGTCGAGAATCGGAACCTCGCCCTCTACCTTAACGAGCAGGTTGGTGACGCCGTAAGCGTGGAGGGTGGCCATGAGATGTTCCACCGTACGAGCCACCGTGCCACTCTTGAATAGAGTAGTAGCGTACCCGGTGGAATCGACGTAATCGACATGCGCCTCGACGTACTCGTCGCTACCGACACCCGCAAACCTTATGCCGCTGTCCGGCGGAAGCGGATGCAGAATAACCCCCGTACGTATACCACTGTGAAGACCCAGCCCGCCGCCTACGACACTGCGCCCAAGAGTCCGCTGCGTATGCCGGGGACCTTCCGAATTCATGGGACGGACCGCGCCCCGAGCCTTGGTCGCGGCCTCCCCTCTCCCCAGACCGACTTCGTCAAAGGCTCGGTTCACGCTGACCAGCAAACCCTCAATCGAAAACGGCTTCTCGATAAAATCACACGCGCCGAGCCTAGTTGCCCGGACGGCGGTCTCGACGTTACCGTGGCCCGATACGACGATCACCGGCAAGTCCGCGCGCGCGCGCTTGATCCGGCACAGCAGGTCGATACCGTCCATTTCCGGCATCCACACGTCCAGCAGAACGAGCCCCGGATCGATCTCTTCAAGCCGCTCCATGACCGCCGATCCGTCGGAAGCGGTCTCTACCGCGAAACCTTCGTCCCGCAACACGTCACCGATCGAGTCACGGACCGAAGCATCGTCATCAACTATCAGTATGGTACGATTCATTCTTTGCTCACCGGAAACTCGATAATGAACGTGCTTCCTCTGGGCCGGTTTTCGCACAGCCGCAGATAGGCCTGGTGATCCGCCGATACCGACGCAACAATTGCCAGGCCCAAGCCTGTACCATCTTCCTTGGTGGAAAAGAACGGGTCAAACACCCTCGCCCGGTGTTCTAGAGGTATCCCGGGACCGTTGTCGCTCACCTCGAGTACTATGCGGGCCAGTGCGGCGTCGTAGCGCGTCTCAACGACGATCCGCCCCTGCTCGTCACCGTCAACCCCCGCGACGGAGACGGCGTTGTCGAGCAGGTTGATCAGCGCGCGTTTTACACTTTCGCGGTTAATCATCACCGTGGGCAACTCTTCAGAAGGCTTGAAGCTTATATCCAGATCCGGCCGGGATTGGCGATACAGCGGCATCGTCTCTCCGATGAGCTGATTCAAATCGTGCGGCAGTTTCTCGCTGTCCGAGTGTCGCGCAAAACGAGAGAACTCGTTAACCATGTCCTTGAGCTGTTCCACCTGAGCCACGATGGTCGTCGTACACTCGTCGAATACCTCCCGGTCAGCATCCGGGAGCGCGTCTCGCAAGCGACGGCTCAGGCGCTGGGCCGAAAGCTGTATGGGGGTAAGAGGGTTCTTTATCTCGTGGGCTATACGGCGGGCGACTTCTCGCCACGCTTCCATCCTCTCGGCCGCAGCGATCTGCGACACGTCTTCGAAGAAGAGCACCGCTCCCCCTTTTCGCCCTGATCTACGGAGAAGTTCGGTAACCGTTACCAACAGCGTACGCCCCTCGTTTTCCCGTTTGAGGTCTCGCCTGCTACCCGATGCGAGTTCGCCCTTTTCCAGCTCCTCCAGCATAGCGGCGACCTCACCGTAACCGGCATCGTCGAAAAGGAGACTCGCTTCCCGGCCTACCATCTCGTTCTCGCCCAGACCCAGTAAAGAAACCGCCGCGGGGTTGACGGTACTGACGAGCCCCGCACGATCCACCGTTACCACGCCAGCGTCGATGTGGCTGAGCACGTTCTCTATGTAGCGCCGACGTTCGTCGAGGTCCTCATGGCTGGCCTTGAGCTGTGCCGTCATCGAGTTGAACCCCCGGACGAGGATGCCGAGTTCATCACCCCCCGGCTCGGCTATCTCCACGTCCCAGTTTCCCGACGCCACCTCGTGGGTGGCCTCCGCCACGCGCCCGATGGGTTCCGTGATGCCTCGCGCCAGATAGAGGCCAAGCCAGGTAGCCGAGAACACCACGACCAACGACGCCAGGACCATCGTAAGAATGTAGAGGTTCTTGAAGGGCTTACGGCTGATCTTTATTCGGCGAAATTCTCGAAAAGACGAGAGGATGTCTTCGCTCCAGCGCCGGGGACTGCTCTCCACGAAATAGTCGACAACCACCGTACCCACAACGGATTTTCCGTCTCGTGCGTACACCGGCGTGGCCCCACGTACGATGTCACTCTCCCCGAGGGGTTCTACGCTAGTCGCGTCCCGCCCCGCGCGAGCCTCCGCAAGTAACTCCTGATCCGGTCTTAGCGGCAGACCGGTGGGGATTCTTTCGTTGAAGAGCACCGCGAGCTGACGACCCTCGGCATCGAATACCTGGACTGTTCCGAGATTGTACGTGCGCTGCTGAGAACGAACGAGGAGTTGAAGCTCTCGCTCCCGACTTTCTTCTTCAACTCTCTCCAACAAACCCGCTTCTTGTATCGCTTCGCCGAGCGCGTTTGACTGCAGCAGGGCCTGCTCAGCAGAGGTCGCGTAGTAGGTTCGGGCGAGACTGTACGCCCCCGACAACGAACGCTCGACTTCCGTCGAGAACCAGTTGTCGATGGTATTGGTAAAGAACTCCACCGACACAAGTAACATCACCGTCGCCGGAAACAGTGCGATCGTGACGAAGGCCATGACCATACGGCTCCGTAGCTGGCTGCCCATGATCCGCTGCCGGCGCTCGATGACCAGCTTCATGAGGTTGCGCACTACGAGAAAGACCAGCAGTAGCAGCAGGATGATGTTCAGATTTACGAGCAAGAACGAGAATACGTTCTCTGCCGCGCCGCGCGCACTGGGGTTGCGTATCTCCCAGAGCGCGAACAGGAGAACCGCGAGGCCGGCTCCGACGATTATCAAACCTTCGCGGAGGCGACGCTGCCGTTCCTCCGGCGCCAGTTTAGGATCGGAAAAAATCACTCAAAGAGAGCGGGTTGGGCTACGCCCGCCTTGCGATCAAAATGCGTGTAGGCCCGATCCGTGGCCACCCGCCCACGCGGCGTCCGCTGGATAAAACCCACGCGGATGAGGTAGCTTTCGTAGACCTCCTCGAGAGTTCCGGCGTCCTCACCGATGGCAGCGGCAATCGTGTCCAGCCCGACCGGGCCACCGCTGAATTTGTCTATTATCGTGAGTACGAACTCACGATCCATGGCGTCGAAACCCGCCTCGTCTACGTCCAGCATCTCGAGTCCTGCTTTCGCGACCCCGTGGTCAATCCGACCCGAAGCCTTCACCTGGGCGTAATCCCGGAGTCTCCTCAGCAGACGGTTCGCCACACGCGGTGTGCCCCGAGAACGGCGGGCGATCTCGTGGGCCGCGCTGCCGTCTACGCCCACCTTCAGAAGCGATGCGGAGCGAAGGATGATACTTTCAAGATCCGCTTTCGAATAGTACTCGAGGCGAAAGGTCGAACCGAACCGGGATCTGAGAGGAGCCGTCAGCAGGCCGGACCTGGTCGTCGCGCCGACCAGGGTAAAAGGGCTGATGTCGATCGATATCGAGCGCGCCGAAGGCCCCTCACCGACGACTATGTCGATACGGTAGTCCTCCATCGCCGGGTAGAGAATCTCCTCAACGGCCTTGCCCAAGCGGTGAATCTCATCGATGAACAGCACGTCACCAGGCTCCAACGCCGTCAGGATAGCCGCGAGATCACCGGCCTTATCAATGACCGGGCCGCTGCTGGGGTGCAGCTTCACCCCCATCTCGCAGGCGATGATGTGAGCCATCGAGGTCTTGCCAAGGCCGGGGGGGCCCATGAGCAGCACGTGATCCAGGGGCTCTCCTCTGCCCTTCGCGGCGCGGATCGCTATGTCGAGGTTCTCGCGCAAGGACGCCTGCCCTATGTACTCGCTCAGTCGGGTGGGCCGCAGGCTTACCTCGCCAACCACATCGTCCGGCTGACTGAGCGGCGACACGTACTCGTTGCGGTGGTCGATCACGCCGATAACCTCGCGAGTGAGAGCCGTATGAGGTTCTCCAGTTTGCCACCCGCTTCCTCCCGGCTGCGCCTCACGGCTTCGCTCGCCGGGGTGCGCTTGTATCCCAGCGCGATCAGAGCGAGCACGGCGTCCTTGTCTACCTCGGTACCACGGTCAGCGCCGCCCATGGCCTCAACCTTGTCCTTGAGCTCCACGAGCAAGCGCTCGGCCGTCTTCCGACCCACCCCCGGCACCGACGTCAGTCCCGAAACGTCCCCGGCCGCAACTACACTCGCGAGCCGGTCCGCCTCCACGCTCGAAAGGATCGACAGGGCGAGCCTCGGACCGACGCCGGAAACCCCCCGAAGGATCTGGAAAAGCATTTTCTCCCTCGGTTCCAAGAAAGCAAAGAGCTCCAACGCGTTATCTCTGAGGTTCGTCAATACGTGCAGTTCCACTTGCTCTCCCGGCTCCGGGAGCCGGGAGAAGGTATTGAACGACACGAAAGCGTGGTAGCCGACTCCACCCACGTCCACCGTCACCTCGCCGGGTTCCCTGTCGAGTAGGATGCCGCGGAGCCTACTTATCATCCAGCAGGCTCCTCGCAGTCGCGCGCGAAATCGCGGCCCCTCGACCGAGCGCGACGGCTACTCTCTCGTCGAAACCGTGTCGTAGCGCGTGACAAACCGCCGAAGCCAAGGCATCGGCTTCATCCTCACCGGGAATCCGCTCTAGATCGAACAGGCGTAGGACCGCTTGCTGGACCTGCGCCTTGTCGGCGCGACCGTAGCCCACGACGGCTTTCTTGATCGTCGCTGGCGTATATTCGCTCGTGCTCATCCCTGCTGCCGCGGCAACGGCCATGGCGACGCCGCGGGCCTCACCGATTCGAAAGGCGCTCTGGACGTTACGGGCCAAAAAGTTACGCTCCAGGCTAAGCACCGTAGGACAATGCTCGCGTACGACCCCGGCGAGCCCGGCGTACACCGCGGCAAGGCGTGACGCTGGGTCCTTCCTTCCCAAATCGAGGGTTCCAGACGCGAGGTAGGTCAAGCGCGGACCGTGGCACTCTATTACCCCCCAGCCCGTCTTGATGCTGCCCGGATCAACGCCCAGTACGCGCACGGCCGCCTCCACAGACCTCGTCGGAATCAGGCAGACAGCCGTGCAAGTTCCTCTTCGTCGATGTCAAAATTGGCCGAAACCCTCTGCACGTCGTCGTGATCATCGAGAGCCTCCAGCAGCTTGATCGCCCGTTCGGCGTCCTTTCCGGCGAGTCGAACGAAATCCTTCGGCTCGAGGAAAACGCCGGCTCCGTCTATAGCCACTCCGGCGCCAGCCACGGCGTTCCTCAAGGTCTCCAGATCCTCGACCTCGGCCGTCAGGACAAACACGTCTTCGTCCTCCCGCACGTCAGTGGCCCCGGCTTCCACCGCGATCTCAAACAACCGATCCTCGGCTACGCTTTGCTCGGCGGACACCCTGACCTGACCCACCCTATCAAACATCCACGCCACACAACCGTTCTCACCCAGGTTGCCTCCGTGCTTGCTGAAGAGGTGTCGGAGATCGGCTACCGTCCGGTTCTTGTTGTCGGTCAGTGCTTCGACCATCACCGCCATCCCGCCGGGTCCGTAGCCTTCGTAGACGATGTCTTGATAATCCGCACCCTCTGTTCGGCCGAGCCCCTTCTTGATGGCTCTTTCGATGTTGTCGGCCGGCATGCTGTTGGAGCGAGCGGACAGCACCGCGGTCCTGAGTCTGGGGTTGGAATCCAGATCCCCACCGCCGAATCTCGCAGCGACGGTGATTTCCTTGATGAGTTTGGTAAAGAGCTTACCGCGCTTGGCGTCTTTCGCCGCCTTCTTGTGCTTTATGGAGCTCCACTTGGAATGTCCCGACATGAATACGTCAGGCAGGCCACGCGCCACCTACCCTGTCGGTCTAGTTACCATAGCACTCCCCGGTAGTAAACGAGGCCCCGTCAGAAGACCCCCGGGATCCGGCGCCGGCCCGGACCCGGCGGGGCGATATCCTCAGCCCTCGGGAGTCGGCCGGCAGCTCTCGATCAACCAGGCAAGATAGGTCGACTCCACGTCACTGGGGCTCAGCGAGACTATTTCCGGAACTTCATAGTCCTGTAGCTCCGCGATCCTCGCGCGCAGGCGAGGCCACCGTTCCTTCGAACTCTTGATGACGAGCAAACGCTCGTCGGCCTGCTCGACCTTGCCTTTCCATCGATACACGGACTGCACGGCGAGAAGGTTGACGCAGGCAGCCAGTCGTTCACCGACCAGGAGGCGCGCGACGTCTCGAGCCAGCTCCTCGCCGGTCACGGTGGTCAGTATCAGTAGCGCGTCATCGGGCCTAACTTCTCGCATCGTGTCTCTCCCTACGTCCCGCGCGGGACCATGAGTCTATGAGGGCCTCGTAGTCTGGAACAAAATCGAAGGTACTTCGGCCGGGCGCCGAACCGAATCGCCGGCGCAACGCCTCGAGCAGCCGTCGAACCGGGGAGCCCGCCCCAACTCGTAGCATGAGACCGCTTCTCAGGAGCCGGCTGCGAGCGGGGGACAACTTCTCTCTCATGCCTCTACGGCGGCTGGCGACCGCCTCGAAGGACGCAGCGTTGGCCGCCGGATGCCCACCCACGCCCCGCGCTACGTCCTCTACCCCGGGCAGGTCGAGCAGGCCCTGCGCGTACAGCAACAGCGCGCATTCCAGGTAGTTGTCCAGCCCTGACAAACGCGGCCCGAAGGCTTCGAGGTCTGAAGCCGGCCTCATCCCTTGGCGTAGTATGAATATGTTCTCCACCCGGATCGGGCTGGTCAACCTTTCCAGTTGCTTTTCGATCTCCTCGAGATAGTCCCGGTGCACCCGGGCCCTCCGCAACAAACGCAGACAGCTCTCGCTATCCACGCGCCCGGCGAGAATGTCCGCGTAGAGTGAGTATATCAACGGATCGGACTCCCAGTCGTCGCCGAACAACAGATCCCGTGACGACTCCCTGGTAGAGCCCGCAGCGGCCAGCAACCGCCCGAGTTTGTAGCCGATCTGCTCCCGCAGCACGTCGAGCCGGCCTCGAACGAGGTGGTGCACCTGCCTCTTGAAACTTATCCCTTCGTATTCGATCCCATCGAGAAGAAGCTTCTCCTTGATCGCGCCGCCTATTTGTGGAGGCGAAGCCGAGATGAAATAGACCTGCTGTCGCTCCCCCCGAACAAGGGCGGCTCGTCGCATGGCGCGAATGAGTTCTATCACCCCGGGTACGGCTTGCTTGTCCGTGGCTTTTTCGAACGGGATCTTCAGGAGATGACGCAACGATTCGAGATGCGATACCAGGTAGGTCTTGTCGAGGTCCCAACGGCAGACCGTGAGCGCCGGTTGCGCCGAAACGTTTTCGCCTAGAGCGCCTCTGACGCCGTGTTCGTTCAAAGCACGATCCCAGCCTCACCGAGCCGCGCGACCATCGCTCTCGTCGACATCAACGCCCCCTCTTCGCCTCCCGACTCGGCCCCCTCGATCCGCCGCACCAGCTGACGAAGCGAATCGTGATCGTCGACATCATACCACGGCGGCAGCAGGCCGTAGCTCGTTTCGTGCTTCTCGAGCATCTCGATGGTCTCTGCAAGAACACGGCCTCCGCCCCATCCGCTGCGCAAGTCGAAGATCCGCGGCACCTCGGCGGAACATCCCACCAGACAGTATCCCCCGTCCTGAGCCGGGATCAGTACCACCGTTTTTTCGGCCAGTGTCGAGAACGCGAGTTCTAGCAGATCGAGTGGGAGATCGGGGCTGTCGGAGCCCACAACGACCCGCCGGCTGGATCCTGCGGCGTCCAAAGCGAGCACCCGGCGCATGCGAGCGCCCAGGTGGCCACCTCCCTGATCCACGGCCTCTATCCCCTCGCGATCGGCCAGCGATTCGAGCCACGGGGTTTCTCCCGAAGGTGTGGTCGCCAGTACCAGAGTCGCACCGCACCGGCCAGCAAAGGATGAAAGACGACGGATGGTGTCACGCACGAAGGCCATGTGGCACAGCATCGCCTGCTCGTGGGTCAGAGGGGGACACAGCCGGGTCTTGACCCGACCCGGCCGCGGCTCTTTCGCGAACAGGTATATGCCAGCCCGAGACCTCACGCCGTGGAATCTGCCACGACGGACCGTGGCGGGCAAGGTCTGCCGGGATTGCGCGCACCAGAGTTGACTTGACCGCCCGCGGTAGCCAGACTAAATCGTTTACGGAGCCGGAAGATGAGCTTTGCAGTGATAAGAACGGGGGGAAAGCAGTACCGGGTGAGTTCAGGAAGCGTCCTGACGGTAGAAAAGCTCGAAGGGGACGTCGGCGACGGCGTGGCCTTTGACGAGGTTCTCCTGAGTAGCGACGGGAGCCAGGTTCGAGTAGGAACCCCGTTGGTAGAAGGCGCAAGCGTCAACGGCGTAATCGTGCGCCAGGACCGAGACCCCCACATTCTGGTGTTCAAGAAGAAGAAACGGAAGAACTACCGCCGGCGTCAAGGCCACCGTCAGTGGGTCACGACGGTCAGCATCACGGAGATCACCTGAACCGTTGACCCGACACCAGGGAGTTTGAACCGTGGCGCACAAGAAAGGACAGGGCAGCAGCCGTAACGGACGTGACAGCCGAGGCCAACGACGTGGGGTCAAGGTGTTTGGTGGTCAGCCGGTCATAGCGGGTAACATCATCGTTCGCCAGCTCGGCACCAGGATCCATCCAGGCACTGGCGTGGGGATGGGGCGTGACTTCACCCTCTTCGCGCTGCGAGGCGGGGTCGTCAAGTTCGAGCGTCTTGACCGTAAGCGCAAGAAGGTTAGCGTCTACCCCGCCTGACCCGCGAGTCATGAAATTCATTGACGAGGCCCGCATCCACGTCGCCGGGGGTGACGGGGGCAATGGCTGTTGCGCGTTTCTGCGCGAGAAATACCGGCCCAAGGGGGGTCCGGCCGGCGGAGACGGGGGAGACGGCGGAAGCGTCTGGGTGCGTTCGAGGTCGGACCTCAATACACTTCAGGACTACCGATTCCGCCATAGTTTCAAGGCCGAAAGAGGCGAAGACGGCCGAGGCAAGTCGCAACACGGCAGGGCCGGCCTAGACCTGGTTCTCGACATGCCTCTAGGAACCGTCATCAAGCTCGAGGGGAGCGACGATATTCTGGCCGACCTCGTGGAACGTGACCAGCGAGTCCTGATAGCCCGAGGGGGAAGGGGTGGTCGCGGCAACGCGCGCTTCGCCACCGCCAGCAACCGAGCCCCCAGGCGCGCGGACACCGGGGAGCTAGCCGAGAGCCGCGACCTCTTATTGGAGCTGCGGTTGCTGGCCGACGCCGGGATGGTCGGCCTCCCGAACGCTGGAAAGTCCAGCCTCCTGGGACAACTCAGCGCAGCCCGGCCGAAGATAGCCGAGTACCCCTTTACCACCCTCAACCCGGTTCTCGGGGTGGTGTCCGTAGCGGACCACTCTTCCTTCGTCATGGCGGACATACCGGGCCTGATCGCGGGTGCTCACGAGGGCGTGGGGCTTGGCACCCAGTTTCTCCGCCATGTGAATCGTACCAACGTACTGATCCACCTCCTGGACGCTTCAAACCGCAGCCCCGAACAGGTGTTATGTGACCACGACGCCATAAACACCGAGCTTCGACTTCACAGCGAAGACCTCGCGGCCAAGAAACAGATCGTGGTCGCGAACAAGATCGACCTCGCCGCGGTGCGCGAGTCCATGCCCACCTTGCGGATCCTTTTCAAGAACCGCAACATCGACCTGAAAGCCGTCTCTGCGCTGAGCGGAGAGGGTTGTAGAGAACTCGCCGCTACGATCTATCGGGAGCTAGAGCTCATGAGACGAGCGCGGACGACGGCCAACAGCGCGGGTCAAGAAGAAGTCCCAACGCCGACTCGGGCGCGGTGGTCGGCCGCGACAGACGTTCCCCCTGATGACCGGAAGGCCAGCGACTGATGCAGCTCGAGCACAAAGCAAGGTTATGCTCCTCGCTTCGCCGACTGGTCGTCAAGCTCGGGAGCAGCGTTGTTACCACGGCGAGTGGCATAGATCTGGACCGCATCGGGCGAATCACCGCCTCCCTGTCACGACTCCACGAACGAGGATACCAGATTGTGGTCGTGACCTCGGGAGCCAGGGCCGCGGGCTTGGCGCGCCTCGGGATGACGAGCATGCCCACTACCATCCCTGAACAGCAGGCCGCCGCTGCCATCGGCCAGATAGGCTTGATGTCTATCTACGAACGTTTTTTTTCGGATTATGGCCGCCACATCGGACAGGTGTTGCTTACTGCGTCGGATCTCGAGAACCGAACGCGTTATCTGAACGCCCGCCGAACTATAGAACACCTCCTCCATCACGGGCTGATTCCCGTCGTCAACGAAAACGATTCGGTCGCCATCGAGGAGCTCAAGTTCGGAGACAACGATCGTCTTTCTGCGCTGGTGGCGGGACTGGTGGACGCGGATCTGCTGGTCATGCTCACCGACGTAGACGGTCTCTTCGATGGCCATCCGGTCAACACGGCGGCGAAGCTGATCGAGCTCGTAGAGAACGTCGACGATACGGTGCTCGACTGCGCCGGGGAAGCCGGCGAGATCGGCACGGGCGGTATGACGAGCAAGCTCGCTGCCGCCAGGAGCGCCGCCCACAGGGGTATAGTGAGCGTTATCGCGAACGGCTGCGACGATGGCATTCTCGACCGCGTCCTGGACCCTACCCGAACCGCCGGCACGCTCGTTCTCGCGTCGGATTCCCCGATCCCCAATCGAAAACACTGGATCGCGTACGGCATTCAGCCTCGCGGAAGCATAACCGTCGACGCGGGGGCCTTCATGGCGCTCGCCTCGAGAGGCGGCAGTCTGCTGCCATCCGGCGTCACCGGACTCGAAGGAGATTTTGAAGCCGGAGACTGTGTATCCTGTATCGACCCGGCAGGCCGTGAGTTCGCGCGTGGACTCGTCGCGTATGACGTTCGTGACTGCGGGCGGATCAAGGGGCTGCACAGCGGTACCATTGAAGAGGTTCTCGGTTATAACGTCGGAGATGAAGTGATACACAGGGACGACCTTGTCCTCCTAGACCAAACCGAGCCCGATAAGGGAAAGCGATCGTGACGACCGACGAAGTAAGTAACTACATCGCAGGAATATGCAGGCAGGCTAGAGAGGCCGCGCGCAACCTTTCCACCGTTTCGGACGAGGTCCGAAGCGCGGCTCTTCTGGAGGCTGCTGCACGGCTGCGGGATAACAATGGCGCCATTCGCGATGCCAACGTGGCTGACGTAGACGCCGGCCGCCAGAACGGAATGAGCGCGGCGCTTATTGACCGTCTTGCTCTCGACGACGAGCGCGTCGAGCTCATGGCGGCCGGCGTCGAGCTGGTGGCCGCTCTTCCTGACCCGCTCGCCGATCCGATCCGCCAATGGACGGCCCCCTCGGGAATAGAGATCGAGCAGCGGCGTATCCCCATCGGTGTGGTCGGCGTCATCTACGAATCCCGGCCCAACGTGACCGCGGACGTTACCGCTCTGTGCATCAAATCCGGCAACGCGGTCGTGCTCAAGGGAGGTAAGGAGGCCATAAAGTCGAACTCTATCATCGCCGACCTCCTCGGGGAGTCGTTGGTAGATACCGGCGTCCCCGAGAACGCGGTCCAGCTGGTGAGACGCACCGAACGGAGCGCTGCGACGGCGCTGCTCGGTCAGGAAGAGTACGTCGACATGCTCATACCCCGAGGCGGCCCTGACCTTGTACGCGCTATCGCCACGCACTCGAGAATCCCGGTGATCAAGCACTACGAAGGCATCTGTCACACCTACGTGGATGAATTCGCCGATCTCTCGATGGCCGAAGAGATCGTCATCAACGCCAAGGTGCAGAGACCCGGCGTGTGCAACGCGATGGAGACGCTACTCATTCATGGTTCGGTAGCAGAGGCCTTTTGCGCGGCGGTGGGGCCTCGCCTCACCGCCGCTGGTGTCGAACTCCGGGCCTGTGAACGCGCCCTCCCTCTCCTCCCTGGAGCCGTGAAGGCCGTCGAAAACGACTGGAAGACCGAGTACCTCGATATGGTTTTGTCGGTCAAGGTGGTGGACTCGCTGCAAGAGGCCGTAGCGTTCATCAACCGCTATGGCTCTGGCCATTCTGATACCATAGTCACCTCCAAACGGGACCGCGCGGATCGCTTCTTGGCCGAGGTAGACTCGGCCGTGGTGTACCAGAACGCTTCGACCCGCTTCACGGACGGCTACGCTTTCGGCTTTGGAGCGGAAGTAGGCATCTCGACAAACCGCATTCACGCCCGCGGGCCAATGGGACTTCGCGAACTTACGACTTACAAGTACGTCGTGCGTGGCGAGGGCCAGATCAGGGAATAGCAGTGTCCCTTCGTCTGGGGATTTTGGGTGGAACCTTCGATCCCGTGCACCTCGGGCACCTGCAGAGCGCGCGGGCAACGGCCTCGGCCTTCGATCTGGATCGAGTACTGATGGTCCTCGCCGCTCGCCCCCCCCACAAGCCTACCGCGCACTACGCTTCCGTACGGCACCGGCTCGCGATGCTCGAGCTCGCCACGTCGGAGCAAGAACGCCTCGAGACCTGTGACATCGAATGTCGCCGCGAAGGCCCTTCCTGGACCCTGGATACGGTAGCCGAGCTCTCCCGGCGCTGGCCCGCCGCCCAACTCTACTTGATTCTCGGAATCGACGCCTACCTCGACATAGACAGCTGGCGGCGCCCGGATGCTATCCTTGAACACTGCAACATCGTTGTCACCACCCGGGCCGGAGAGGATTTCCCCAGCGACGCCCCCCTGCCTCCCGTTGCTGCGCGGAAGGTCACTTGTTATGATTCGAGCATCGGCGGTTACAAGCACAGGACTGGCCACATACTCGTGGGTCATCCGATCAATGGGCTCGACGTATCGGCATCCACGATAAGGCGACGGCTCGCCGCCAACCTTCCGGTAGAACACCTCACCGGTCCAGCGGTCGCGAGTTACATCAGCCGGCACGGCTTGTACCGAGAGAAGCGCCAGGTTTGAACGTCCCACCGTCTCCAAGCGAATTCACACTGCTCATCGCCGATGCTGTCGCCGGAAGTAAAGCCTCGGACATCGTGCTGCTCGACGTATCGCAGTCATCCTCCCTGGCCGACTGGTTCGTCCTTTCAACGGCCCGTTCCGCCATTCACGTTCGCGCCGTCTGTGAACAAGTTGAACACGCCGCGAACTCATACGGCGTTAGGGCTTCCTCGCGGGAAGGAGTCGAGTTCGCCCACTGGGCTCTGCTGGATTACGGGGACGTCGTCGTGCACGTATTCCAGAACGACACGCGGCGGCTTTACGACCTGGAGAGGTTGTGGCACAAGGCCCCCCGGAGCGTGTATCGCGAAGGGCGTCTATCGCCGTTGGAGGTCGTACACTAGACGATGTTCAGACGGATATTGACTTTCTTGCTGATCATACTGACGGCGGGGGCCGTCGGTATGGTCATCTACCTGAACCCGAACGCCACCGCGTTCACCTTCAGTCGAACCCACAGCTTCACGCTTCCGCTTGGCGTACTCGTGCTCGCCGGCGCCGTGGCCGGAGCGCTGTTGACCTTCTTGGTCGCCCTGCTCCACGAGGGACGCAGGGCGCTCAGGGCCTGGCGGGTGAATCGAGAGGTCAAGTCGGCCCAGTGGAGGGTTTCGGCGCGCGCGGAGGCGAGAAAACTAGCGTTGGCAGGCAACTACGCGAACGCGCGTTCGTTGCTCACGCGGGCTACCCGCAAAGGGGACCCCGACGTGAGCGACGTTATCGACTTTGCCGAAACCTGGCTTCAGGAGGGCAAACCGGAAGAGGCTCGGAGGGTGCTCGACGACGGCCAGAGTGACTTCGGCAATGACCCTCTCCTCCTATACGCCATCGCCAAGACATCCCTGCGCCTCGGAGACCGAGACGCGGCGGTTTCGGCCCTCGAGCGAGCGCTTTCCGTCTATCCGACCAGCCCCTTGCTGCTATCCACGCTCCGGGATGTGCTCTTCGACCAGGAGGCCTGGCAAAGGGCCGAAGAAATTCAGAGGCGTCTGGTGGAACTGCGACCCGGCGACGAAACGGAACGAAACCGACTTCTCGGAGCTCGTTACGAGAACGCCATGCTCGCCGACGACTCGGAGCGCGAGGCGCTTCTTCGACGTGTAACCGACAGCGACCCTGACTTTGCAGCCGCACTCTTGGAGCGGAGCCGGATACTGGTAGCCCAGGGGCAAGCAAGACGGGCCCTGCGCATGCTCGAACGAGCCGTTCTGAGGACCCCGAGGGGCGTCATTTTTGACGAACTCGAAGGCCTCTGCACGGCAAATCAAGCGGATAAGCTCGCGAAGATATACGAAAAGGCGCTCGCTCAACACCCGGGCAACGCGGGCCTAAGGATGCGCGCCACGCGATTCTACCTCGACCAGGGGAATACCGCGGCGGCGGCGGCCCAGCTCGACGGTATCGGCAACAACGGCGCCGCGGGTTGCACCGAGCTCCTCCGTTCGGAGCTGTATCGACAACGCGGTCAGGCGGACAAAGCCGCCGAGTCCTACACCCACACGCTACACAGGAGCGGCTTTCCCCGTGGAGCCTTCGTATGTAGCAGTTGTGGCCACTCCGGTACCCAGTCCTGGGCCGCGCGCTGTAGACACTGCGGTTCCTGGAGCAGCCTGGATTCACTCTAACCCCGCTGGGCTTCTCGCTCGACGAAGGCTCGAGCTGGAGTGCCAGACGACCTGCCCCGCTAGCGACACAGCCATTCGTAGATCTTCCTTAGATCCGCCAGGGCGTGAACGTCGTGATTCAGTTCTGGCACGCGCACCGAGGATACCGATTCGGGTAGCTCAGCCTCGAACGACTCCAGGCGCAGTTCCTGTGAGATGGCGACCCGGCAGGCCTGGCGCCAGGTGTTCTCCAGCCACGCAGCCGCGAGCTCTCTGCCTCCATAGCGCAGAGGAGCGAGTATCTCCTCGAGTTCGCTGGCCCGGACCACTCCATCGCAGCCACCCGGCCGAGGTTGGATCCGGTTCATCACCACCCCCTTGAGCGGCATGCCTAGTTCACGCATGCGCGAGCTCAGGTAGTCCGCCTCGTCCAGGACCTGCTCGTCGGGGCCGACGATCAGTACGAAAGCAGTGCTCGAACCACGCAGCAGTTCACCCACGCGAGCGCTCCGCTCGGCTATGCCATCGAAGAGTTCATCCATAGCCACAAAAAACTCTGAGATTTCCCGGAGGGCCCGCAAACCGGTCGCGTCTTCGAGGCGTTCCAGGACGTAACTCACACTGCGACTGGCCCGCTTCCACACCGTTCTTCCAATGGCCACCGACGGCTTGACCATCCAGCCCACCACGCTGCGATCGAGAAAACGCTGAAGCCGTTGCGGGGCTTCCAGGAAATCGAGCGCGTGCGCCGTCGGGGGAGTGTCGAGTACAACCAAATCATAGTCATCACACTCCACGATCCGGCAGAGCTCCTCGATGGCCATGTACTCAGTCGATCCAGCAAAAGACTCGGACAGGTGCTTGTAGAATTCGTTGTCGAGTATCACCTGGGCGACTTCGGCGCTGGGCGCGTGTCGCACGATGAACTCGTCCCAGGCGCTCTTTTGTTCCAGCATTCCCGCGCTAAGAGACCCGGTTCCCTCGACTCCCGCCTCCCGCAGCAGAGTAGAGTCGACCAGCTCACCTCCAGCGGCTAGTGTCCCCAGGCCCAAGGCCTGGGCCAGGCGCTGGGCCGGGTCGATGGTAAGCACCATGCTACGCCTGCCACGGTACGCTCCGAAAAGCGCCAGTGCGGCCGCGCTCGTGGTCTTACCAACCCCCCCACTGCCCACACAGACGACGACCCGGTGCTCGTCAACGAGGCGCGAAAGGCTCATGCGGGCACCTCGCCCCCTGTTCGCACGAGGACCTTGGCCAGCTGCTCGAGTTCCGCGTGGCCGAATTCCTCCGAACCGAGAAGTGGCAGTCGCAGCGCGCCGATCCCGCTAAGGCGCTCCAGGGCGAGGATGCCGCGCTCCTGGATACGGTACCAAGACAGCTCCCTCCGCGCGCTGTCGCAGACGCCACGAACGAGCTCTCCTCGATCCGAGCCTGGACCGGCCGGGCCGACCGCCGCAGCGACCGACGCCACGGCCTCTTCGATCCCCTCAGGCGGGGCACTCCGACAGCGATTGATGATGAGCTCCCCAAGCGGCAATCGCAGCTCACCGCGCAGACTCGCAATAATCTCACCGGCTTCGGTGAGCGGCATGTCCTCCGGTACCGCGACGACATGGACCCTCGTCTTCGCGATGTCTCTCAGCAGAGCGTCCACTCTTTTCGATTCCCTGTGAACCAGACCGCTCTTGAAGGTCTCGGCGGCCGTCGACGGCATACTGAGGTAACGCAGACTGTGTCCGGCGGCCCCCGCGTCAACGACCACGAGATCCCAGAGGGGGTCTCGCCCAGGACCCTTTTTCTCGAATTCGTACCAGACCTTGCCTACCGCCATCAGTTCCTTGAGGCCGGGTGCCGCCCCCACAAAGGAGCGATAGATACGGCTCTCCAGAACGGCGTGGAAAAGCCGTCTCACGGGGAGAACCAACTCGAGATACTCGGCCAGCGCGCTTTCGCCCTCCACGAAGGCCGTGTAGACCCCGGGAGCGGCCTCCCTGGGCTCCTCGCAGTCGGGAACCCCCAGCTGCCTGGCCAATCCGCCGCCACGCCCCAGTTCCAGCGCCAGCACCCGCTTGCCACGCCGGGCGTATCCCAAGGCCAAGGCGGCACAGACGGTAGACTTCCCCACCCCTCCTTTACCGACAACAAGCTGAAGTCGAGCCAAGCACATCCTATGCGGCCAATACTCGCTGGCCCCGCGGCGGTCAAGGGGCCACCCAGCTGGCCCGGCTCCGCGCCTCGATAATGGACCGTGTGCAGAGAAGCCGCTAGAGTGCGCTCGTGCGAATAGCTAGCCACAGGCTCGGCGGGCCCGGAGCGACGGGCTGCCGGCGGCCACTTTTGGTGCTCACGCTCGTGGTCGCGTGTATCGCGGCTTGCTCCGCGCCGGTACCGCTGACCGAGGAAGAACTCATCTCGAGAGCCAACGGCTTTTTTGAAGGCGACGATTTCGACCTGGCGATCGATGACTACCACGAGCTTCTGGAACAACATCCCTTCTCGGAATACACGGAAACCGCCACACTCAAGATCGCCCACGCGTACTATCTTGCGAAGAAATACGATGAAGCCGTAGCCGCCTTCGAGGATTTCGAGCGCTTGAACCCGGGAAGCCCCGAGCTCCCCTTCGTGGAGTACACGGTGGGCCTGTGCTGGCTCGACCAAGCGCTGTCGGCTGACCGTGACAAATCCGCCACCGAAAAGGCCCTGCGCCAGTTTGAAAAGCTTCGCGAACGTTATCCGGATTCGATATACGGAATACTCGCGGACTCCCGGCTAGCCGAGTGCAAGGAGAACCTCGCGGACCACGAACTCTACGTAGCCGAGTTCTACGCCCGCACGGGCAAAACCGCGGCGGGGCGAGAACGGTATCGCTACATTCTCGAGAACTACCCCGCTAGCACCGCGGCCCAAGCGGCTCGTGCCTACCTGGCCAGCTCGGAGAGCGAGCAAACCAGCGGCGCCGAGCCGAGGCAAAGGGACCGTCAGTCCAACATGTTCATCTTCAACTCGCGGAGCGAATCTTTGTCCAGCCCCAAGGACTCTAGATAGGACTCCACCGACCCCCACCTGCGATCAAGCTCAGCCAGGGTTCGGGCCATCCTTTCGGGCGGGCTGCGGGTAAGATAATCTATCGCGTCATCGTCCAGCCCCCCGGCTTTCAACACCGCCCTGTACCGATGGATTACCGGTTTCAGGTACCGCTCAGAGAGGGAGTAGTCGGCGAGGACGTCGTCCTCGCTCACGCCCAGGGCCCGAAGCAGCACGGCCGCGACCACGCCCGTTCGATCCTTGCCTCCGGTACAGTGAAAGACGAGTGGAGCAAAATCGGGGGCAGCGATCTCGAGCAGGATACGGCGTATCGCGTCCCCGCCGCTCTCCAGCATCTCGAGATAGCGATCCTGCAGGTTGAGCTGCCGCCAGTTGACCTCGGGGTCGAAGGGGCTGAGAGAGACGGAGATGAGGGGGACGTGAACGTGGCGCCCCCCGAGTCGAGCGAACTCGCCGAGTCCGTCGCGCTCGAGTTCTACGCTGCTGCGGAGGTCAAAAACCTTCTTTATGCCGAGCCCATCGAGTATCTTGATGTCGCCGGGCTCCAGCCGGTGTAAAGCGTCCGAGCGATAGACCAGCCCACGCCGAACTCGCCGCGCGTCGCGAGTGACAAATCCGCCCAGATCTCGAAAGTTGAACGATCCATCGAGCGCCAGCGGCGGATTGCACATCGGAGAGCATATACAGCGTCTCGCAAGCGTTGGGAAGCCGCCAGGCCAGGTCTTTGACAGGTGCGCGCCTTTTGGCTACTCTTCGAGAAGCCTTATTTCGAGTGGTGGAGGGACTAGGCCCTGAGAAACCACAGCAACCGGCCTCCAGGAGGTGCTGGTGCTAAATCCTACGTACCCTTTGGGGGAAGCGGAAGATAAGGCAAGGGATTGTCACTCACCTCTTCCTTGCCTGTCGGAAGGGGTTTTTTTTGACTGCTAACTTACAGGCCCAGCACGGATCCCAGCGACCACGCGTGCTCGTGGTGGGCGTTGGCGCCTTGGGATGTCCCGCGGCTACCGCGCTCGCGCACGACGGCAACTTCGACATCACCCTACTCGACGAAGACCTAGTGGAGTTGTCGAATCTTCAGCGCCAACCGCTTTTCGACGACCACGACATCGGCCGGTCGAAGTGTGAGGCCGCCGCCGAGGCTCTCCGCTCTCTGTATCCCCGAGGCGTTTTCCGACCGAAAAACGCCATGCTCACCGAACTCAACGCCGTGGATTTTTTTCGCCGGCACGACTTCGTCATCGACGCTTGTGACTCGGTGCCGACCAAGTTTCTCATCAACCGGACCGCGCTGCGTACCGGCACACCTTTCTGCCACGGCGGCGTCGCGCGATCCGGTGGACAGTTCATGTCGATCGTTCCCGGCTGCTCGGCCTGCCTTTCCTGCGTTTTCGACGAAGACAGCCAGGCACCGGGCGAAGGATGTTCTGAACTCGGAATTCTCGCGCCCGTCGCGGGGGTGGTCGGCTCGCTTCAGGCCTTCGAGGCCGTCAAAGCCTTGACCATTCCGCGCTCGTTCGTGGCGGGGCGGATGATGATTTTCAATCTGAAGGGAAAACGTTGGCGCCGCGTCGACTTCCCCAAATCGGAGAACTGCCGCTGTTCGGATCTTGATGCCGATCGCTTCGTCTCCAGGAGGCAACCAGAATGTCATTTGTAACGGGATTGAAATGTCGCGAGTGCGGCGAGCAATACGAAATCGGGCCGCACCACGTCTGCGAATACTGTTTTGGCCCTCTCGAAGTGGGTTACGACTACGACGCCATCGCGGCGGCGGTGGATCACACGACTATCGAATCGCGATCGCCGAACCTGTGGCGCTACAAGGAACTGCTTCCGGTAAACGGGGAGCCGCTCATCGGCCTGTACTCGGGCTTTACGCCGTTGGTACGGGCCGAACGACTTGGAAAGTTGCTCGGGGTCAAGGAACTCTACGTCAAAGACGATTCCGTCAACCATCCGACCTTCTCGTACAAGGATCGCGTGGTCTCCGTTGCGATCAGCAAGGCCATAGAACTCGGTTTCGACACCGTCGCCTGTGCTTCAACGGGAAATCTCGCGAACTCGGTTTCGGCGCACGCGGCGCGGGCCGGGCTGCGTTGTTTCGTTTTCATCCCCGACAATCTCGAGCATGGCAAGGTCATCGGGTCGGCCATATACGACCCCACGCCGGTTGCCATTCAGGGCAACTACGATGACGTCAACCGACTCTGCGCCGAGATCGCCGACAAGTACGGATGGGCCTTTGTCAATATCAACCTCCGCCCGTTCTACACCGAGGGAGCCAAGACCTATGGATACGAAATCGCCGAGCAGTTGGGTTGGAGGCTACCACAGCACATCGTCGTGCCGACTGCTGGCGGTACTATTCTGCCTAAGATCGCAAAGGCTTTCGAAGAACTCGTTGATGTCGGTCTGGTCGACCACAGCCCCTGGTCCATTTATTCAGCCCAGGCCGCCGGCTGTGCTCCCGTGGTAACCGCGCTGCACAAAGGGAACGACCTCATTGACCCCGTCAAACCCGATACCATTGCGAAGTCGATCGCCATAGGAAACCCGGCAGACGGCTATTACGTACTAAAAGCCATCCGCGCTTCTCATCAGGGATGGGGTGAGGCCGTTACCGATGAAGAGATCGTCGAAGGAATTCGTCTTCTCGCCTGCAGCGAGGGCATCTTCACCGAACCGGCGGGCGGCACCACGGTCGCGGTGACCAAGAAACTCGTAGAGAGTGGGAGGATACCCCGAGACGAGTCTATCGTCATCAGCGTAACGGGTAACGGTTACAAGACCCTCGAAGCGGTCACGGCGAGTGTGCCGGTACCCCACGTGATCAAGGCGCGGCTCGACGATTTCGACTCTCTCTACGCTTCGCTCGGAGACAAGGCCGTGCGCAGGGCTTCGTAATCCAAGCGGCGGCGGCCGATCCGCCTACGGATTGCTCGCCCTGGCCCCAGGAAGTAAGGTGATCTGGTCGGACTTCAGAAACCGAGAGGAGGTAAGAACTCAATGGCTGTACAGGTAAGGATCCCCACCCCGCTCCGCAAGTTCACAGGTGGTGAGGGGACCGTAGAAGCGTCGGGGGCTTCAATCGCGGAGGTCATCGATGATCTTGAGCAGAACCATCCAGGACTGAAAACTCGCATATGCGAAGACGACGGCTCTGTTCGCCGTTTCGTCAACGTGTACGTAAACGGTGACGATATCCGCTTTCTGAGCAATCTCGACTCGCCCACCAAGGACGGTGATGAAGTCTCTATCGTCCCGGCCATCGCGGGCGGTTCTCGCGGGAACTGAGGTTGGCGGTGCCCCCCGGTTCTTCCACGGCCGATGCCCAAGCGCTGTCCGGAGTGGCTCGCCTCATCGGCAACACC
Organism: Binatia bacterium; assembly: GCA_046754245.1. Taxonomy (GTDB): domain Bacteria; phylum Desulfobacterota; class Binatia; order UBA1149; family UBA1149; genus JBHHVL01. The sequence goes on from JBHHVL010000001.1 coordinate 47,255, forward strand.
CCCTTGGTCCAGATCAACCGCGTGCTTGAGGGGCTCGCCAACTCGGTGCGGGTTTTCGCCAAACTCGAGGGGTTCAATCCGGGTGGCTCGGTCAAGGACCGGGCCGCATGGAACATGCTCCGCAGGGGGCGCGAGAAAGGGAACCTGAGGCCCGGCAAGACCGTCCTCGACTCGACCTCTGGAAATACAGGCATAGCCCTGGCAATGGTTGGCGCGTCGCTGGGCTACCCGGTCAAGCTCGTGATGCCCGAAAACGTTTCTCTCGAACGCAAGCGGGTCGTCGCTGCTTACGGGGCCCAGCCGATCTTTTCCGATCCCCTGGAAGGGTCTGACGGCGCTCTGCTGTTGTGCCGAGAAATTTACGAGGCGAATCCTGACGACTACTTCAAGCCGGACCAGTATTTCAACGAGGCAAATCCGGAGGCTCATTTCCTGACGACCGGACCGGAGATCTGGAAACAGACCGAGGGACAAATCACTCACCTGGTCGCCTCGATAGGGACCGGCGGTACGGTGATGGGTACCGGACGGTACCTCAAGACCAAGAACCCGGACGTTCGGGTCGTCGCCGTCGAACCCGACGACGCGTTCCACGGGATCGAAGGCCTCAAACACATGGAGAGTTCGATCGTGCCCGGCATCTACCGGGAAGAGGAGCTCGATGAAAAGCTGCCGGTATCGACCGATGCCGCCTACGATATGGTCTACCGTCTCGCCGCGGGCGAAGGTCTACTCGTTGGCCAGTCCAGCGGCGCGGCGATGTGCGCTGCGCTGGAGCTTGGCTCACGACTCGAGAGAGGACTGGTGGTGGTAATCTTCCCGGACTTTGGCGATCGCTACCTCTCAACCAACCTGTGGTTGGGCTGGAAAAGCCGAGAAGAACTGGCCGCCGGCTGAGGAGCACGACAAATGGCAGTTCAACGTTTTTACCTCACCTACAGTCAGGAAAAGATCAAGGAACCAATCATTTACGAGGTTGGTCGAAGGTTCAAAGTCATCACGAATATTCGCGGTGCGTCGGTGAACGACCACATCGGCATTGTCGCGTTGGAACTTGATGGAGACGCTGACGAAATACACAAGGCCGTCAAGTGGATCGCGGATCAGGACGTCAAGGTCGAACCTATAGAAAAGAACGTCATCGAGTAGCCCGGCATGCCGCTGAGCGATGCCCAAATAGAGCGCTACGCGAGACAGATCGTATTGCCAGACGTAGGAATCGAGGGACAACAACGCCTGCTCTCCGCCACGGTATTGCTAGTCGGTGACGAACTCGGCTGTCGACTCGCCGGTCTATACCTTCGCGCGGCAGGAGTGCGGACCGCGGCCACCGTGTCATCCTCTGGAATCGACTGTGCACTCCTCGCGAACAACGTCGCTGTCGAAGGCGCGGCAGTTCGCCGGATCCGAGATGGCAAGCTGCCGGTTGCCTGGTACGCGCTACGCGAGGGAACCCTCGAGTCCGGGGTCGCCGAGCCCGGAGACCGGGACTGGCCCCTGCCTCCGCCGCTCCGGCGCGGGAACCGCACGTCATCCCAACCCCGAGGTATGCATTTCGCGTTGCAGCAGGCGGGGGCCTGTGAAGCTGCCGGTCTCTGTTTGGTCCGCTTGCTGGGCTGGCCGCAGGAACTCTCCCGCGACGAGGTGGATTTTGCTTAGTCCCGTACACCTCAAACTCGAGCTCGCCATCCGTGGCCTCCGTTTGGGCGAGGATCTTCGCGGTGATGATCTTTTTCGTCGGCCTGTCGGTGCTCGTGATTACGCGAGTCGGGACCTCGAACTCTTGTTGCCGGAAGAAATCCTCGCCAACTGCCCGGTAGGTACCGCAGCGTCTTCGCATTCGCCTTTTGTTCTCAACGTAGAGAACGACAGGTTCATGCTCACCCGGGAGAACGTTGGAGCTGACAGAGAAGAAACGGTCCCGGTGAAGGTCGTGCCGCAACCGGCCTTCTACGCCAAGAAGACTTCTCACGGAACGCCTATGTGGCAGGTCGCTACCGTGCACGGCGGCTATATCTCGATCGATCCCGCCTCGACCTGTGGATTCGCCGTTCAGGGCATGGCGTGCAAGTTCTGTACGCTGGAAGGGGCGCAGACGAAGTCGGCGCCGAGCGCCCGCCCCGTGGATGAGGTGCTCGAAGTAGTCCGGGCCGCGTTCGAAGAAGGAGTGGTGGAGTTCGTCTACTTCAACACCGGCTACTTCGAGGCCGAGGACGGTGGCTTCGCTTTTCTTCAGCCCTACGTCGAGGCCGTCAAACAGCGGTTCGATACGCTGGTCGCCGTTCAGACGAACCCGCCAAAGACAAACGGGTGGATAGACCGTACCTACGCCAGCGGCGTGGACGCGCTCAGCTACTCCGTCGAGATCTATGACCCCGCTATTCTCTCATCCATCTGCCGCGGACGGGACGAACTGATAGGCCGGGAACGCTACTATGAGGCCCTTGAGCACGCCGCCAAGATCTTTCCCAGCGGCACGGTTTGGAGTGACCTCGTCGTCGGGCTCGAGCCCGCCGAGTCGACGAGAGCGGGCATCGAACACCTCGTCTCCCTCGGCGTCCTGCCGGTCCTGTCACTCTTCCGACCCTTGGACGAAACCGCTCTGAAGGACTATCCCTTGCCTGATCCCGACGAGGTAGCGCCTCTTTACGCCCTCCTTTACAAGACGGTGAAAGATGCGGGAATCAGCGTACAATGGATGCGTGATCTGGGTTACACGATCACCCCGATCGAAGCTCGATTCTTTGCTGGTGAAGATGCTAGATTGGACGTCGCAGTGAGCAGCTTCTACCGCTCCAGGCTGGGAGGGCGGGCGGCTCGTAGCCTCTCCCGTCTGCGGAGGCGCCTCAGGGTAAAGCAGGTGAGCGAGTCCTTCGACTCCTCGCAACTCTAGATGAGGCGCCTGGTTCTCGCTTCGGGCAGGCAGCTCTCGGAAAAGCGCTAGATGGAAGTAGTAATCGACACCCGTCCGCTGTGGGTCATCCTGTTGGGCCACATGAGCAGACCGCTCAAATTGCTCGCGGGGGTGGCGGCTTTCTTCCTCATATTCTCCATGACCACACCGCCTGGCCTGACTGAGGCCGGCCAACGAGCTCTCGCGGTTTTCGTTTTGTGCGTGTTCTTCTGGGTCCTCAACGTCATCCCCCTGATGATTACGAGTTTGATGGCCATCGCGCTCCTCCCGCTTACGGGTGTGATGTCGTCGGAGCAGGCCTATTCCTTGTTCGGCAACTCAGCCGTGTTTTTCATACTCGGAGCGTTCATTCTCGCCGCCTGCCTGATGAAGTCCGGCCTCTCGACGCGACTCGGCCTCCTCTTTCTGCGTCGGTTCGGCCATTCGCCGCGCAAACTACTCCTGTCCATATTCTTGCTAAACGCGCTGATGTCGTTCTGGATGTCCGAGCACGCGGTTGCTGCGATGAACTTCCCTATCGTGATGGAAATAGTTGCCGTTCTGGGGCTGCGTCCGTTCCGAAGTTCTTACGGTAAGGCCTTGTTTCTCGCCTTGGCTTGGGGTTCGACCATTGGCGGCGTAGCGACCCTGCTCGGCGGCGGCAGGGCCCCTCTCGCGCTCGGCATCCTGGAGCAAAACGTCGGCGGTTCACCGTACACCTTCCTGAGCTGGTCGATGCACGCGCTTCCGGTGGTGGCGATCATGATCGTTGTCGGTTACGTCGTAATCACCCGATGGTTTCCGATCGACATCGACAGCGTGGCTCCCGCCGAATCGGCGCTGGCCAAGAAAGTCGAGAAGCTCGGTCCCATGGCCTGGGACGAGAAGGCCATTGGGCTGGTGATGCTTGCGACGGTCGCCGCCTGGATTCTAATCGGCCACGATCTGGGCCTGGCCAACGTGGCGATAGCCGCGATCGTCGTGCTGTTCACTCTGCGCCTCGTAGCCTGGCGAGACGTGGAAGAGTACGTGAACTGGGGAATCGTGCTGATGTATGGAGGCGCCATTTGCTTGGGAGCGGCGCTCAACGAATCTGGAGCAGCGCGTTGGCTCGCCGACCGTAGCATCGGGGTCTTCGCCGACTCGCCTTCGGCTGCGGTGGCTGCGATTTCGGCTTCGTCGTGGTTGCTGACCGAGGCCATGAGCAACTCGGCGGTCGTCGCGCTGATGATGCCCATGGGACTCGGGCTGGCGGACAGCATAGGCCTCGTCCCAGCTGTGATTGCCCCGATCGTTGCCATACCGGCTGGTCTGGCCTTTGCCTTTCCCATCGGCACTCCTGCAAACGCCATCGCCTACTCCTCGGGCTATCTGAGACTACGCGACCTCATTGTTCCTGGGGCATTGATGGGGCTCGTGTCGTGGATAACCTTCAACCTAACGGTGAACATCTACTGGGTGTGGAGAGGCTACATACACCTCTGAAGGAACGCGTCCGTCACGAAACGCCCATCGGGTCTGCGGCACCGGGTCTGGCCTCCTGGACCCGGGAAAACCAGGAAACTTGGGTACGCAAGGTACTTAGGGTAGAGTTGTTTATTCGTTTTTCACAACCCGGAGAACCAGACCCATGAATGACCTAGTACCTCCACATGGAGGCCTGCGCGAGCCGGTCGATCTGACCGTTGGCGAGGACGAGAGAGAAGAATTCCTGGCTGAAGCGCAAAGCCTGGCGCGCGTCCCGGTGTCGGCAGCTGACCTGTCTACCGTCTACCGTTTCGCAGACGGAACGCTGAGCCCGCTCACGGGCCCGATGGACTCGGGCATGTGGAACCGCGTACTCGAACGGTCGAATATAGAGCACGAAGGTAGGGAGTACGCCTGGACCATACCCCTCGCCCTTCCCGTCAGCAGCGAAACCGCCTCCGGCCTTTCAGTAGGGCAGAGGGTCGCACTGGTCTCCTCACCGGCCGGAGAACTGGTCGCAACCCTTGATGTGTCCGACGTCTACGAGTGGGACAAGCCGCGTTACCTCAGCAAGGTCTACGGCACCGAGCGTACCGATCACCCGGGTGCAGACATGGTCCTGGTCAACGACAAGGACCTTAGTCACCTCGTCGGCGGTACTATCAGGTCGCTTCCCCAGCCCCTCAACGAACACTTCAGCCAGTATGTCCTGTCCCCCCGTGGGGTCAGGTCGCTGCTAGCCGAAAAGGGCTGGGAGCGGGTAGTAGCTTTCCAGACTCGTAATCCACTGCACCGAGCGCACGAGTACGCCCTGGTATACGGGCTGGAAACGCTGTTGCGCCAGGGTTTCAACGCTGGAGCCTGTCTCAACCCCCTGATAGGAGAAACCAAAGAGGACGACGTCAACGCCGACGTGCGCATGCAGACCTATGAACGCCTCATCGAGTCGCGCGCCATCGGTGAAGGGGACAGTGATCCGGAACTCTGGGGCCCGAGAGACGACGAGGTTGCCGACCGGGTTCTTCTTCTTGGGCTCGACATCAAGATGTTCTACGGCGGACCCAACGAAGCGGTGATGCACGCCATCTACAGGCAGAACTATGGCTTCACTGACATAGTCATAGGACGGAAGCACGCCGACGCCCCTTACCACGACGGAAGCGCGATCTGGGGCGACTTTGACGCTCAGAGGATATTCTCCCAACTGACCGGCGAACTGCAGATAGAACCGCTCGAGGTCGGTTTTGCGGCTTACTACGAATCTCTCGGCCGGGTTGACCTGATGGAAAACCACTCGGACGAAAAGCCAGTGTTCATATCGGGCAAGGACGTACGCAAGACACTGCTCTCGGGAAACAAAGTAGATCCCCGCATAATGAGGGAAAGTACCTCCGAGATACTCGCCCGGCACATGGCTGCTTCGTAGCCGTACGCGCCGCTCAGGGCTCGGGAACCGCAAGGGCTATATTGTAGCCGAAGACCTCGGTGAGCAGAAAGTATACGGCCAGGAGGCTGGCCAGGAGGGTGGCAAGCGCTCCGACGGCTACGCCGGAGAGCATGATGATGCTGATGCAGCCGGCCACCGACACCAGAGGGGTCAACACCCCCGAGCTATTGAAGGGAGCCACCGGCGCGAGAAGGCTCGAGAACCCACTGTCCTCCCCTTCCTCCACGAAAGCATTGAAAAGGCCTTCGAACTGCTGGCCCATCCCACCCAACATCGCGCCAAAGTCGAAGTCCATCAACGAATGTCCACGTCCGGTTTGGTCGTAGCTGGCTCGGTCGCGTCTGGCCCGGTCTGGCCCGGCGCTGGGGTCGGTGCCGTCGCCCGGACCGCCTGCGCTGGGCCAGCAACTCGATCGACGGCCTGCGGTACTTGCTCGGGATCGATTCTCGCCGCAGAACCCGAGCGCGACGGCGGCGTCGCCCGAATGGCAAGGATCAGCGTTCCCTTTTCGTCTTTGGGCCCACCAAGAAGTATCACCCCCTCTCTGTTGATCACCACGTCGGTGTTGACGATCGGCCGGTTGTTTTCGTTGATCAAGACCCTGAGCTTGAGATGCTCAGGACTACTGTCGAGAGCGGTGATGTGAAGGTAGCGTCCGCCCGGCAACTCGACTCCGTAACGGTCACCGGTACGCACGTCCCTGTGGTGGTCCTTGACGAGTTGGTAGTTCTTGAACCGCATGGCACGCAACATGCTTTTGTAGCGGTCCAGCTGCGGATCGAACACCCTGCCCTTGCTACCGTTTGATGCCAGCACGGTAGAGACCTGTACGGTGATCGTTTCTCCCGCACGGGCCGTCCCCACACTGGAGAGCAGGGCCGCAACGACCAGAGCGCCGACGCAACCGGCGCAAGAAGATGTTCTAGTAATCCGCATCTTGTACCGTAAAGCTCCCGCTGTGGGCTAACCAGATCACCCGCGTGTTGGTACGCGGCTGTACCCACGTAGACACACTATACTCGGAAGAACCCGAAAGAGCGTCCACGCGTGCCGCCCCTCGATACGACTCGGCGTGACGCTGCATGATACGCTGTGCGATCCTCCGGCCCTGGGTTTGCGGCTGCAGGTGCGAAGACTCTGTCCCAGCGAACGCCAGAATCAAAGCCGCCGCGGCTACAGCCGTGCCCCCAAGGGCAAAGCCTGCGCGCCAGGTAAAGGTCTCGCGCAACCAGGCACCGACCCTGCCCACAAGCGGATCCGACCGAGATTCGAACTCCCCACCGCCTTCCAGCGACGCCTCCACCTTTTCCCACAAACCCGAAACGCCAACGGCCGCAACCATCTCGGTTACGGCCGTTGAAAGTAGGGCCCGGGTCTCCTGAAAAGCCGTCACGATCTTCTCACACGACTCACAGTCACCGATGTGTAGGCGCAGCGCCCGCGTCTCTTCGTCGGGAAGACGCTGGTCGATGAACAGGTCCAGTTTCTCTTCAAGCTCGGTGCAGCTCATCTTACCCGCTCCATGACCCGCTTAGAGCATCTCCTTTAACTTGGCCTGCAACTGCTTACGCGCGTAGTGGAGTCGACTCATAACGGTTCCCAGAGAGCAGTCCAGAGACTCACTGATTTCCTCGTAGGACAGCCCGTCCACTTCCCGCAGGAGTATGACGGCCCGGTGTTCTGGCGTCAAACTTTCCATCGCTTGAAAAATCTTGGCTACCAGCTCCCTGTTCTTGACCCTGGCGTAGGTATCGTCTCCACGGCGAGCCGCGTCGAGTATTTCCCCGCCCCCGGCTGGGGGTAAGGTTTCATCGAACTCGATTGTACTACGTTTGCTTTCCCGCCGTTGCAGATCGATTGATAGGTTGATCGCGATTCTGTAGATCCAGGTATAAAAGGACGAGTTACCTCTGAATCCGTGGAGGTTTCTGAAGGCCCGTATGAAGGTTTCCTGCACGATCTCGAGGGCGTCTTCGCGGGACCGAATGACACCGATGACGACGGCCAGCACCCTGTGCTGGTACCGCTCCACCAAGGTGCGCATCGCATCCCTGTCCCCCTGCTGAGCAAGGTTAACGAGTTCGCCATCTGAAAGTGACACCCGAGGCGCTCCATACCAGAATCAACAGACGTCAAGGGCCGATCGCTTATTCATACTTTCTTACGGGAAAGCGCTAGATCGGCGAAGTATATTAATGGGCTTCTGCCCAGTTAGCTCCCCACCCGAGATCAACGACCACTGGAACTGCTAATTTTACCGCTGTCTCCATACTTGAACAAACTACGCTAAGCACCTGTTCCAACTCATCTTTGGGGCACTCCAGGAGCAATTCATCGTGCACCTGAAGCAGCATCGACGCGGACAGCCCTGATTCCCGCAATCGGCGATCGGTCGACACCATCGCAATCTTGATAATATCGGCGGCGCTGCCCTGGATCGGGGTATTGGTAGCCACTCGCTCGGCCATCTGTCGTTTGCCGCCGTGTTCGCTATGTATTTCTGGCAGGTAGCGACGGCGTCCAAACAGAGTGGAGACATAGCCGTCGCGTCGCGCCGCGTCGAGCATCTCGTCAAAAAAACGCTGCACGCCAGGATAACGTGCGAAGTAGCGCTCTATGTAGAGCGCTGCCTCGTCACGGCTGATTCCCAGTTCCCGCGACATTCGCACGGGCCCCATGCCGTAGATGATCCCGAAGTTGATGATCTTCGCTTGCCGCCTCATCTCCGCCGCCACCGATTCCGGTTTGACGTCAAAGAGTTCGCAGGCCGTGGCGAGGTGAATATCTTCGCTCTCCTGGAAGGCCTGAATCAGGGCCTCATCCGAAGAGAGGTCGGCAAGTACCCGAAGTTCTATCTGGTTATAGTCGGCAGATACCATCACGTAGCCCTCCGGCACCGTAAACGCCCGCCTTATCAGGGCTCCGTCTTTCGTCCGTGTCGGAATGTTCTGTAGGTTCGGATCGCTTGAACTGAGGCGCCCGGTCGCCGTGACCATCTGATTGAGGCGTGTATGTACGCGCGAATCTGCGTCGGCAAGTCGAGGAAGAGCGTCGACGTAGGTCGACTTGAGTTTCGCCAGAGCTCTGTATTCCAGCACCAAGCGCGGAAGCGGATGATGGGCCGCGAGCGCCTGCAAAGAATCGCTGTCGGTCGAGAAACCGGTCTTGGTCTTTCTGATCCCCCTGGTTGGAAGCTCGAGACGCTCAAACAATATCTCACGCAGCTGCACCGGCGAAAGTATATTGAACTCAGCCCCGGCAGCGTCGAACACCTTGGAGACCAGCTCCCGCATGCGATGGTCGAAGTCAGCCGACATGGCCTTGAGCAGCCCCACCTCCAGCAACATGCCCCGCCGTTCGATTCCTGCGAGTATCGCCAGTAGTGGGTGCTCCACGTTCTCGTGGAGTTCCCGCTGCCCTCTTTCCGCCAGCGCTTCTTCCACCCTGTCGGCAAGCGAGGCGAGCTGCTCCATCGATGCCCGCAACGCGGTTTTCGAACCAGCGTCGGGTTCGAGCCTCTCCTCGCCCAGAAAACGTCTGCAGACCGTGGCAACGTCGTGCTCGCCCACGGAGGGGTCGTAAAGGTACGAGGCGAGCCCGAGGTCCACGCCGGCGGGCGTGCGCTCGAGCCCGTGGTCTCTGCACAGCCCCTTCAGATCGAATCCGCGGAAGCTCGTCCCCCCCTCAACGAGACGAGCAACCACGCCCCCGATCGCTTCGCGGCCTCGGATCAGAACGGGCTCTCCTGCCTCGGCCAGACAGAGCCAGAGTTCTCCGAAGGCATCCTCGCCCCTGGCAAAAACGAGATTCGCCCCGCACAAACCCATCCAGTCACCACTGATATCTCCAGCCACCGCCTTGGGTTTCTCGTGCTCGACGATCCGAAGGCTCTGGCCGTCGCTTTTGCCCCCATCTGACACCGCGTCGGGTTCGGCGCTTTCCGTCATGGTCCCGGCCACCTCGGCCCGGGAACCACCATCACTCCCGAGGGCCTTGAGCCTCACCGCCAGGCCCTTCATCTCCAACTCCTCCGCGAGTCGCATGAGCTGAGGCGTGTAGGGGGAGCTGAAGGCGAGGTCCTCGATGGAAAGCCCGAGTTCCACATCGCGGATCACGGTAGCAAGCCGCTTGGATATACGAGCCAGGTCAGCCCCTTCGGCGACTTTCTTCTTCACAGAGGCGGCTCCTCGTATCTCGAGTTGCTCAATCTCATCTAGCCGTTCGTACATGTCCTCGATCGAGCCAAAGTGGGCGATGAGCGCCGTCGCGGTCTTGGGACCGATGCCTCGAACACCGGGTATGTTGTCGGAGGAATCTCCCATCAGAGCGAGAACGTCGGTCACGCCAGACGGCGGAACTCCGAACTTGTCGATTACCTCGCTGTCCGACACCCTCGACCCTCTGAAGGGATCGAAGAGGCTGACGTGAGGACCGACGCACTGCATCAGGTCCTTGTCGCCGGTGACGATCACGACCGGCCGCTGCTCGCCAGCAAAACGGCTGGCCATGGAAGCAAGGAGATCATCCGCTTCGTATCCGCTCTTTCGCACCGCTCGGATGGCCATCGCGTCCACCAAGCGCTCGATGAAGGGGAACTGAAGCCTGAGGTCTTCCTCAGGCTCCGCCCGGTTGGCCTTGTAGGCTGCGTAGATGTCGTTTCGGAAGGTTCTGCGCGCACTGTCGAAAGCCGCCGCCATGTAACTGGGTTTCTCGATCCTGATGAGCTTCTCGAGGATGTTGGTCACACCGTGGACGGCGTTGGTAGGAATCCCACCCGAGGTGTTGAGCTGCGGCAGCGCGTGGTAGGACCTGAATATGAAGTAACTGATGTCGAGCAAGTAGACACTACTGGCCGTCTCGTCGCGCACGTCGCTCAACAATCTATCCCAATCTCATCCTAACGACCACCCACGTGGGTGGAGCCCCGGATGCCAGACACAAGACGGACGAAGAGAGTACCGAGTGTTGACAGCCAAGCCGGCGACGGCTACTTTTCTTTTTTCGAGTCATTGCACACGCGATGATAGCGGTCACCAACCTGACAAAGAGCTACGGGACGTTTACAGCGGTAGACGACGTATCCTTCAAGGCCGAAAAGGGCCAGGCCTTGGGTTTTCTCGGTCCCAACGGCGCTGGGAAAACCACCACCATGAGGGTAATCACCGGGTTCATGCCGGCGACATCGGGCACCGTCACCGTTGAAGGCTTTGACGTCTTCGAGAACTCGCTCGAGGTCAGGCGGCGTATCGGCTACATGCCGGAGCACCCCCCCCTGTATCTGGAAATGAAGGTGCGTAGCTACCTCGAGCACGTGGCGCGCCTGAAATCGGTGGAGGCCAAGCGAGCCGGAGAGGCCGCCGAACGGGCCATCGGAGAATGCGGCTTGGAGTCCGTCGCCGGCAGGCTCTGCGGACACCTGTCAAAAGGATACCGGCAGAGGGTAGGACTCGCTCAGGCCCTCATCCATCGTCCCGAAGTTCTGGTCCTCGACGAACCAACCGCCGGCCTCGACCCGGCCCAGATCATCGAAATACGAGAGTTGATACGAACACTCGCCTCGGAAAGAACGGTCATACTGTCCACCCACATCCTCCCCGAGGTGGTACAGATTTGCCAGAAGGTGGTGATCATCAACGAAGGACGCGTGGCGCTGGACGCCGATCTGGGCGAACTGCTCGCTCAGGGGAATCTAGAAGAAGAATACATGCGCCACGTCGGTGGCGAGACCACCGCTGACCGGAACCTTGGCGATGCGTAACGCGCTGACGATAGCGTGGCGTGACATACGCTCCGTGTTCGTTTCGCCCATCGCCTACGTCGTACTCACCGGCTTCACGCTTCTCGGCGGCTGGTTCTTCTTTAACCTGCTCGGACAGTTCAACCGCATGGTCGCGATTTACTCGGGTTTGCAGGGGGCCGACACGACCTGGCTGAACCTCAACGACGCAGTGATCGCTCCGCTCCTGTCCAACCTTTCCATCGTACTCGTCATTCTGATGCCGATGATTACCATGCGGAGCTTCGCCGAGGAACGCAGTCAGGGTACTTACGAGCTGCTGTTCACCGCTCCGCTCAAGGTTTACGAAATCGTGATAGGCAAGTTCCTTGCCGGCTGCTTGATGGTGACCCTGATGATGGGGTTGTCGCTGCTCTTTCCGACCATTCTTTTTGTGTACGGTAATCCGGAAGCGGGGCTCGTCATCGGTGGGTTCGCAGGGCTCTACCTAATGGCCATCTGCTTCGTCGCCATCGGGAATTTCACCTCGGCGCTCACCTCGAACCAGATCATCGCCGCGATCAGCGCCCTGGTCATACTCTTGCTCCTGTTCGTGATCAGCTGGCCCGCTGAAAGCGCCGGCGAGCCCCTCAAGGCAGTGCTCCTCTACCTCTCGGTGACCGAGCATTTCCGTGTGATGGTTCGCGGAGTCGTCGACACAACCGACCTCGTTTACTTCGCAAGCCTCACGGCCGTATTCATGTTTCTTACACACAGGGCGATCGAATCCGCCAGGTGGAAATCGTGACCAAGAGGGCTCCGGTGCTGGCGATCACGGGTTTGGTCCTCGTCGTTTTCGGGGTGCTGTCCCATCTGCTGACGCGGCATCCTGCTCAGGGCTTCTTCAGCTTCGGCTGGTACTCACTCGCCCACCTCGTCCTCGGGGCCACGGCCCTCGCCGCGTACTTCTACAGCGGTTCGGTAGGCTCGTTTGCGGATTTTGTGCGCCAGCGTTCAACGCGATACGGCGTCAACGCCATGGTCTATTCGCTGCTCTTTGTCGTGGTGGTGATGATGGTGAACTACACCGGCAAACTCCACCACCGCCGTTTCGACCTGAGCGCCTCCGGCGTCAACAGCATCGCCCAGCAGTCCCGTGAGGTACTTGCTAAACTCGAGGGAGAACTCCGCATCGACGCCTTTGTCGAGGGCGGCGTCGACCCGGTCCTTCAAGAGCTGCTGCAGGCCTACCGTTACGAAAGCGACCTTGTCAAGTATCGGCTCATCGATCCTCAGATCCGTCCTGAGCTCGCGCAGAGCGCGGCGATCAGCCAGGTGCCATCCATCAAGATCTACCTTGGCGACCAGAGCACCCTGGTCACCAAGACCGACGAAGGAACCATCACCAACGGCATCAACAGCCTAGTCGGAGGGGGGCGCAAGACCATCTACTTTGTCGAAGGGCACGGAGAGCCGGACATTTCCGACAGTCGAAAGCCCGGGGGCCTCGGTCTGTTCGCGCAAGCCCTGACCAACCAGAACTACCTCGTAGAGAAACTGTTTCTCCCCGACCAAGAAGGCGTGCCCGAGAACGCCAGCGTGCTCGTTCTTCCCGCCGCCACGAAGGCCTATTTCCCCCATGAACTCGATGCCCTCGAGCGCTACCTGACGAGCGGGGGCCGTGTCATGGTACTGCTAGAGCCCCGCCAGAGTCCTGACCTCGTAGAGTTTCTCGCGAAATGGGGCGTCAAGGTGGGCGATGACGTCATCATCGACCAACAGGTCAAGCTTTTTCAGGGGCTGACGCTGGGGCTTGAGCCCGTAGTGTCCCGCTACAGCAAACATCCGGCCGTCAAGGCGATGAAGGAACGCAGCCTGCTGTCCCTGGCGCGATCGGTAAGTCCGGACCCCGATCCCGACAAGAAGCTCCTCGTCAAGCCACTAGCCTTCAGCGCCCAGACTAGCTGGGGAGAAACCGACCTCGAGCGCCTCTTCGACAACAGCGAAGCCCAACTCGGCGACGACGATCTAAAGGGACCTGTTCCGGTCGCGGTCGCTGTAAGCGCTGCGGTAAAGGATCTTGGCGGTGAAGGCGACGGCGAATTTGAAATGATCGTGTTCGGGGATTTCACGTTCGTCACGAACCAGTATTTCAGGCAGTTGTTCAACGATTCGCTGGCGCTGAGCACGATGGCCTGGCTGGCTGGTGAAGGACAGCTCGTCTCGATCCCGCCGCGTGCCATCAGGGCATCGAGGGCCTACCTTTCGGCTAGGGAAGGCCGCAACGTCTTTTACCTGTCCGTGCTCGTGCTTCCCGAGACCATTCTGTTGATCGGACTCCTCGTCTGGTGGAGGCGGAGCGCCCTGTGAAGCTCTGGCGAACCCTCGTGCTGGCGTTGTTCGCCGCCGGGTTCGGATCCTACCTCTACTACATAGAAAAGCCCCGCATGGAGGCCGAAGAGCAGGCGACCCGCCTCCTTGTGTTCGACGCCTCGGAGGTTGAGGCGCTGAGGCTTTCCTACCCCGACGGGCTCGCCATAGGGCTTGAACGACAAGGCACGAACTGGACGATCATCGAGCCCCTGAGGACGAAAGCCGATTCGACCGTGGTGGATCGCCTGGTTACCGCCATTCACGACGCCAAGGTCGAGCGTCGCATGGATTCCGACGAAGTGGCCGAACTCAAGGTCTACGGCCTCGAGGGCGACGGCACGCAGGCTCGGGTAGAACTCCGGGTCGCGGGTAATACGCTTCCGGCCATAGTCGTCGGCGATACGACGCCCGTGGGTTTCCAGGCTTTCGTCCGAGTAGAGGGCAGCGACCAGGTCATGGTCACCCCCCTGCTCTTCCACTCCGGAGTGAAAAAGTCGCTGTTCGATCTGAGGGAGAAGCGGCTGTTTGCGGTCGATACCCGAAACGCCGTCGGGATGTCCTTGGAAGGAAGCAGCGGGAACTTCGTTCTCGAACGTGCCGGTGATGACTGGCTGATCTCCTCCCCCGTATCGGAGCGCGCCGACGCTGACCTGGTCAGAAACCTATTGGCGTCGCTCGGCGGTATACGTGCACTGGCGTTCATCGACGATGGCGACATCGACGAGGAGGCCTTTGGCCTGACCGAGCCCTCCCTCCGGGTAACGGTCCGCCTTGGAGACGGTACCCAGGCGGGGTTCGCCCTCGGTGGCGCCGCCAGCGACCAAGCCAGCGAGGGGCTCTACCTCCAACGCCAATCCGACGGTCAGGTAGCGACCGTCGCACAAGACGTAGTCGCCAAGTTCGACAAGAACCTCGGTGAACTCCGAGACAAGACCATTCTGGGCTGCGACCCGACGGAAGTCCGCGCCATGAACTTTGAACGAGCGGACGGTCAAGGGTTCAGACTGTACGTGGACGACGACAACAAGTGGCACATCCTGCCGGCGGCCGAGGGTCGTTTGTTGAAAGAGTCTCAGATTATCAGGGCACGCAGGAACCTGGCCGAACTCGCGGCCAAGGAAATCGTTAACGGCGACGGGAACGATCCCGCCGTGCTGGCCCGCTACGGCCTAGACGAACCCACGGTCCAGGTGGAAATGTTCCGCGAGGACGGCACCACTTGCGGCAGCGCCATGGCGCGGGCCATGGAGAGCACCGAAGGTGATACCCGCTACTACTTCAAGAGAACCGATAGCACTACTATCATGACGGCTCCCGAATACCTGTTCTCCAGGATGGATCTGAGGCCCGATGATGTGCTGTCAGCACGACCGATCGATGGTTCATCAGAGCCCTCTACCCCTTGAAGGTTCGGATCCGCGTTTGGTTCTGCCTGGACAGGAGCCTCAGCGCAGCGCGTCCAGAAACCGCGCCATCTCCTCGTTGCTTCCGACCGAGATCCGGACCCCTTCGGCCAGCGCTTCGGTGTGAAAATATCGCACGAGCACACCGGCGTCACGTAGGCGACGGAAGACGTTGGCACCCCCTCGCCGGCCGCAGTGCAGCCAGAAGAAATTCGCCTGGCTATCGTCGACCTGCCACCCACGGTCCCTGAGGCGTGCTATGGTTTCTTCCCTGGTACACTTGATCCTTTCTACGTTGCGGCGCATCCACTCGTGATCGTCGAACGCCGCGCAGCCGGCGACCTGCGCCAACCGCGAACAGTTGTACGAATCCTTGACCTTCAATAGCTCTTCAACTAAGGCCGAGCTGGCCAGGCCGAAACCCACCCTCGCGCCAGCAAGGGAAAAGGATTTCGACAAGGTACGACTCACCAACAGATTGGGAAAGTCCGGCAAAATAGCGACCGCCGACTCCCTGTCGGAAAACTCTATATACGCTTCATCCGAAACCACCAGACCATCGACGCAGCGGCAAAGTCGGGCGAGTTCCGCCAAGTCTACCACTTCGCCCTTCGGAGAATTGGGCCGGCATACGAAGACGACCCTGGCACCTGAATCGAAGAGAGCTCCCGGCAGGACAGAATCCTGGACAGACCCGGTCCCGGCGATCGGCGCGCTGATGACGCGGGCACCGGCTACTTGGGCAAGCGTCTCGTACAGCGAATAAGTCGGAACCGGCCACGCAACCGTCTCGCCGCTCTGCACACAAGCCCGCAGGATCATGGCGAGAATTTCGTCGGATCCGTTCCCCACGATTACCTGTGAGGGCTCTACCCCATAAAAATCCGCGGCTTTCTCCCTCAATCGATCGCCCAGGGGCGAAGGGTACAATCGCAGGTCGTCTCCGTCCAGTCCCTCTAGGGCCTTGCAGACCGCGGGAGACGGAGGGTAAGGATTCTCGTTGGTGTTCAACTTTACCAGCGCACGCTCCATGGGTTGCTCGCCAGGAACGTACCCGCACATCTCACGGATCCGCTGGCTGACCGGAGTGCGGGCTTCGGCTCCGAGTGGTGTTTTCACCGACCGGGAACCGGTGGACGCCGTGGCGCGCCTCTCGAGGGGGCGGTGTCTTTCTCCAGGGCCCTGATCCGATTGGCCGCTTTCGCCCGTTCTTCGCCATTCTCCTCCAAACCCGGGAGCGACTGCTTGTAGTACGAAAGAGCCTGCAGCTTCTTTGCCTCCAGGTCGCTCGCGGTTGCAAGATAGAAGAACCCCCGTTCCCGTTTACCCACACGGTCGAGCGCACGAGCAAGGGTCCGCGCGGCCTGTGGGCGCCACGGAAACATCTTGAACGAGCTCTCGAGCCTTTCTATCGCATGCTGGAAATCCCCCTGCAGATAGTCGAGTTCGCCGAGGTCTTCCAGAGCGTTCCAGTCTTCGTCGTCTGAGGCTACCGCACGTATCAGCCTCGAGCGCGCCGCCTCGTACTTTCCGCGCCTAAGCAGAGCCCTTCCCAGTTCTCTGTCGACCGACCGGCCCAGTTTCTCCGCTTCGGAGAGATATTTCTCGGCCATAACGTACTCCTCACCGTGGAGCATCAGCAGCCCGATGAGTTCGAGTTCCGCCGGGCGAGAAATCTCGTCTGCACGGCTGAGCCTCCTTTCGTAAACGGGGACCGCTTGCTCGCGGGTCTGCGACATGGCTCGGGCAATGGTCGCGGCCCGTTCGAGTCGTCGGCTCATCACGGCCGGGGGAAGGTTCCACTCAAGGCTGCGGAGCTTGGACTCCATGTTCGCCATCCGCTCACCGGTGAGCGGGTGGGACAGGAAGTAAGGCGGCACGTTGGTCGGATTGAGCTTCTGCTCATCGTAGATGACCCTCAGCAGGCCGAGCATCGCACTGGGATCAAATCCGGCATCGCGAACGTAATCGAGACCAAGGAAATCCGCTTCTCTCTCGAAATCCCTCTGGTACTTGAGGTTTTGTCCGAGCCCCGCGGCCATGGCCGCCTGCCCAAGAATCGGATTGATCATCGACAGAAATACCCCGGCCAGGGCCGCGTAGTTGCCTGCGGCGCTCTTCTGTTGCTGCCTGATCGCGTGATGGGCATGTACGTGAGCGATCTCGTGCGCCAGTACGCCAGCCAGAGCGTCTTCCGAACTTACCCTGGAGATCAGACCGGCGTGAACGTAGATCTTTCCCCCCGGAACGGCGAACGCGTTGATGGAATCATCCGCGACGACAGCGAACTCGTAGTCGAAAGGCTGATGGCCAACAGCCTCTACGAGAGCGTCCCCGATATCCGTAACCATGCGGTTGATCTCGTAGTCGTCGGACAGTGGGAGCTGTTGCCGCGCCTGGAGCGAGAACTCTTCGCCGAGTTCCTTTTCCATCGCGATTGACGCCGCCGCCGGGCCAAGGCCAGCCGGCACCAAGGCTGCGGCCCCCAACATGATAGCAGGCAGTTTCGCCCAGACTTGATTCAAGTGCACGGTTTCAAAAATCGCCGGCAGCGAACCCCGTTGCAAAGTAGCTGATGATCATGTCGGCTCCCGCACGCTTGATGGATACCAGTGCCTCTCTAACCGTCCGCCTTTCGTCGATCCAGCCCTTTAGCGCAGCGGCCTTGATCATAGAGTACTCGCCACTGACCTGGTAAGCGGCCAAGGGACACGAGAAGGCGTCCTTTACCGAACGTATGACATCCAGATACGGCAACGCCGGTTTTACCATCACAATATCTGCGCCCTCTTCGATGTCCAGAGCTACCTCTCTCAACGCCTCCTCGGCGTTGGCGCCGTCCATCTGATAGGACTGGCGGTCCCCGAAACGGGGCGCCGATTCGGCCGCGTCTCGAAACGGACCGTAAAACCCCGAACAAAACTTGGCCGCGTAGGACATGATCGGCAAATTATCGAAGCCGTGCTCGTCGAGTGTGTCGCGAATAGCCTCTACCCGACCATCCATCATGTCCGAAGGCGCGACGAGGTCGGCGCCCGCGCGAGCGTGGGACAGAGCCGCGGCGGCCAGCAGTTCGACCGTAGCGTCGTTGGCAACGTCTTCACCCTCGAGCACTCCACAGTGCCCATGGTCGGTATACTCGCAGAGACAGACGTCTGTTATTACCTGCAGGTCCGGAGCGGCCTTCTTGATAGCACCGACCGCCGTTTGCACGACCCCGTCGGCCTCAAGCGCTTCGCTTCCTCGCGCGTCTTTCCCCACAGGAATACCGAACAGAAGAACCGCCGGTATCCCCAGGTCCATTGACCGCGAGGCGCTCTCTACGACCTTGTCCACGGACTGCTGAAATACCCCTGGCATGGCGGCTACCTCTCGTTCGATACCGCGTCCAGGACAGACAAAATACGGCTGTATGAGATCGTCGACGCCGACTCCGGTCTCGCGAACCATGCGCCTCAACGTCGAGTTTGACCGCAGTCTGCGCAGTCTCTGGCGGGGGTAGGCCATCAGGCGGAAATGCTATTTTAGTGACCCGCGTTTTGCAAAGAACTCCGCGATGGCCTTCGCGAGTTCAGGAATGGTGTAGTGTTTCGGTATCACCGCCGCTTCGACGCCCAACTCGCGCAAAGTGGCAGCAGTGACGGGCCCTATGGCAGCTACCCGACGGCCGGAAAGCAACGCCGCCGATTTACCGCCGTTCATGGTATCGAAGTTTCTAGCGGCGCTTGAACTCGCGAAGGTCACCATGTCGGCCCGGCCAAGATCCTCCAGCATACGTTCCCTGGCTTTGCGGTCGAGGTCCGGCACAACCGTGCGGTAGAGAGGAACGACGTCCACCTCGGCCCCGCGAGCCAGGAGCGTTTCCGGCAGCAGATCCCTCGCCACCGCGGCGCGGGCAAGTAGTATGCGCTTGCCCCGCACGTCATCAATGACGTCGAGTAGAGCCTCTGCTCTGTACTCGGTCGGTTGTACGGCGATCCTGATTCCTCGTTCCTCGACCGCCGCCGCCGTGGCCGGACCGATCGCGGCCACCTTGACCCCGGCGAGGTCTCGTATGTCCCGGCCGGACCCGAGAAGTGCGTCAAAAAACCTGAGAGCCCCGTTTACGCTTGTCAACACCAACCAGTCGTAGTTCGCCAAGCCATCCAGGGCCTGCTCGATGGGCTCCGGATCCAGGGGTTCACGAATCTCTATTGTCGGGTATTCGAGAACCTCTGCCCCTTGACTCTCGAGCAGACGGGACAGCTCGCCCGCCTGGTGACTGGCTCGTGTAACGACGATGCTCCTGCCAAACAAGGGGCGTTTCTCAAACCAACCGGTTTCGCCACCGAGCGCGGCAACCTCCCCTATCACGATCACGCCCGGAGGCTTGAGCCTCCGTTCGCGTATGGTCTGCGCCAGATCGGCGAGGCTACATACGACGCTTCGCTGGGACGGCAAGGTCCCTTTCGTGATCACGGCGGCTGGGCAGTCGCTACTCATGCCCGCGGCGACCAGACCGCGCCCTATTTGCTCAGCGTGCAGCATCGCCATCAGGAAGACCAGCGTCCCCCCTAACCCAGCCAGCCGGTCCCAGTCCGGGTGAAAATCTTCGCGACGTTCCCCAGGACTGCCCGTGACAATCGTGACCAACGACGAGTAATCGCGATGGGTAAGCGGAATACCAGCGTAAGCGGGAACCGCAACCGCCGAGGTTACCCCAGGTACCACCTCGAGAGGGACTCCAGCCTCACGGCAGAACTGAATCTCCTCGCCCCCACGACCAAACACAAAGGGGTCTCCCCCTTTCAGACGCACCACCACTTTGCCGGCCTTCGCGTTCTCCACGAGCATGGCGTTGATGCACTCCTGGCTCACTTCCTCTCGACCGTGACGCTTACCCACCAGGATGATTTCCGCGCCCTCCGGTACGAGCGCCAGCAAGGCCGGATTGACGAGGTAATCGTACAGAACGACGTCGGCAGCCCCCAGGCATTCCACTCCGTGCAGCGTGAACAGCCCGCAGTCCCCCGGCCCGGCGCCCACCAGATAGACCTTCCCCGTCACCGTGGCATCTCCAAGACTGCGAGAATCTCCTCGCCACCCGCGTCAAGCAGTCGACGACCGAGTCCGTAACCCAGTTCGAACGCCTCGCCGCGGGAACCCGTCTCCTGGTCCCGGACTACCATCTTGCCGTCCGGAGAGACGACCAGCCCCCACAGCCGCACCTCGTCGCCGTCCTCTTCACAGTACGCTCCTACTGGCAGGTAACAACTGCCTCCCAGACTCGCCGCCAGGCTTCTTTCCGCGTCCACGCAAGCCCGGCTCGACGCGTCCTGGATCGACTCGAGCAGTTCGCGCCGACGGCTGTCATCCAGGCGCGCCGTCAGGCCGATAGCGCCTTGCCCCGGTGACGGGACGAAACGCCTCGGATCCAGCACTACGGCGTGAGCCGGCGCGATGTTCACACCCAACCTCTCGATTCCGGCGCGCGCGAGCAAGGTCGCGTCGAAATCACCGGAGATCAGTCGCTTGAGCCTGGTCCCCACGTTGCCGCGTAACAGTTCGATACGCAGGTCCCCGCGCACTGCCAGGAGTTGTGCCGCGCGGCGAGGGCTGGTCGTACCCACGACCGCCCGTGGAGGCAGGCCCTCGAGCGAGTGACCGCCCAACGAGATCAACAGGTCGCTGGGATTTGCTCGCCGCGGCACCGCGGCGAGAGCCACACCTTCAGGCAGCTCCGATGGAACGTCCTTGAGGGAATGGACGGCACAATCAATGTCGCCGCCTAGGAGAGCCTCGTCTAGCTCCCGCACGAACAGGCCCTTTCCTCCACAATCCCGGAGAGGCCGATCCCGCACACGGTCTCCGGTTGTGCTCACGCGCACGATTTCGACCTCAAGCCGATCGCAGGAGGCTTCGAGTACGGTGGCAACCTGACGGGTCTGTGCCACGGCGAGAGGACTGCCGCGGGTACCTATCCGCAGCTTCACCGATCCTCTCCGAGGGCGAAGAGTTTACGCAGGGCACTGACGAGCTGTGGTTCCTCGTGGGTGCCGCGAGCCTCTTTGAGCACCGCGGTCGGACGGTGGAGTATCTTGTTGACGATCGCCCGACTCATCTGTTCCACGCGTTCACGTTCGTCCACATCGAGGGTCTCGAGACGCTGTAGGGTCCGGCTTACCTCGTATTGCCTGATGCTCTCGGCCCTCTCCCGCAAATCGACAATCGTGGGAACGACGTTAAGGGTCTCGAGCCAACGCCAGAAATTGTCTACTTCTTCTTCTACGATCGCTTCGGCCCGAACCGCCTCTCGCTGGCGCTCGTCTAGGTTGTCTTCGACCACGGCCTCCAGATCGTCCACGTCGTAGAGATAAGCCCCATCGATGTCGTTGATCGCGGGGTCGAAGTTGCGCGGTACCGCGAGATCGATGAAAAACACAGCCCGGTACTGCCGCTCCTTCATTATCGCGCGCACCCTGTCAGCGCCAAGCAACTGCCCGCCACCAGCAGCCCCGATAACCAGATCCGCAAGCGGAAGGTAGTTGTCCATTCGATCGAGTGGTAGCGGGGTGCCGCCGAGTTCTCGCGCGAGATCAACCGCCGTCTCCAACGTCCGGTTCGCCACCATGATTCGATCTACTCCGGCTGCCAACAGATGGCGTACCGCGACTTCTCCTATCTCTCCCAGACCGGCGAGCAGCACGGTCCGGCCCTCCAGAGTCTCGAATATCTTCCCTGCAAGATCGACGGCGGCAGACGCGACAGACACTGACCGCGACGCGATGCGGGTCTCGTTGCGCACCCTCTTGGCAACCGAAAAGCTCTTGTGAAACAAGCGGTTGAGTACCGTACCCGTGGTGGCATGTTCACTCGAAAGCGAGAACTGGTCCTTCATCTGTCCGAGTATCTGGGGCTCGCCCACGACCATCGAATCCAGGCTGGACGCCACCCTGAAGACGTGCCTCACGGCGTCACGGCCATTGAATGTGTACACGTGTCGGTGGAGCTGTTCGGAATCTATCCCACTGCCTCGAAACAGACTCAGTTCCAGTAGACGGTCATCCGAGCCCGGAGAATCGCAACAGGTGACAATCTCAACCCTGTTACAGGTAGAAAGAAGGACCGCTTCCTCCACGGTGGGCAGGTTCACGGCCTCGTGCAACAACTTCACGCTCTCGTCGCTGCCCACGCTGAGTTTCTCGCGCACCTCGATCGGCGCGCTCTTGTGGTTTAACCCCGAAACAGTCAGGTGCCGTACCATCGCTCGTGGCCTAGAGCGCCGCTCCCCCACCGTGACGGCCCGACAGCGGAAGGATATTCACGGCCAAGTACGACACGACCAGCACCCCGAATCCGAGAATCGTTAGCAGCGCGGCTCGTCTACCACTGAGCCCGGCACTCAAACGGAACTGCAGCAGCCCCGCGTACATCAGCCATAGTACAATGGACAGAATCTCGCGGGGCTCACCGGACCAGAAGCGCCCCCACGTGTTCGCCGCCCAAATCCCGCCAGTCAATATGCCCAGAGAAAGCAGGGGAAAACCCCAGAAAAGGCAGACGTAGTTCAAACGATCGAGTTGTTCCAGAGCGGGAAGCTTCTGCAACATCCACGCCCTGCGGTGGGACTTGAGCAAGCTCTCCTGGAGCAAGTAAATAACGCTTACAGCAAACGCCAGAGCGAACACCGCGTTGCCCAGGAACGCCAGGGTAACATGAATCGGCAGCCAGGGACTCTTGAACTCAGCCGAAATCGAATGACCAGAAACGTACATCAGAGACGCACCGAGAGTGAGTACGAAGGCAAGCGGAGAAACCACAGCCCCTATGACAGCGAGCCTGTAGCGCTGCTGCGCCACAGCGTAAGCCCCCACCATTAACCACGCAAAGAACGACATTCCCTCCGCAAAACCGGTGACCGGCAAGACCCCCACACTGAAGGTTCGCAGGGCGATCGCCATGCCGTGAACACCGAATCCCAAGCCCAGCAGCAACGGCCCACCCCTTTCCAATCTCTTGGCAGACCAGAGAACGTGCGCGCAGAACGCGAGCGCGGAAAGAAAATACAGGAGCGAACTAAGCTCGAGAAGACGCAATTCCATGGCTGCCTATTCCTTGCGACTAGAAAGGTCCATTTTCCCCACAATCTTGGCTCCGACGAATTCCCTCACGAGCGTTTCAGCTTCTTCGTGCCGGCCGCTCTCGAGGAGACCGAGCAACCCGCGGCCGAGGACCTCATCAAAAAGTCGCTTGCGTTCCAACCCGCTCAGGCCGTCCGCCTTCATGCTTTCCCTGAGCCGCCCGAGATAACTGACTATTTCAGCATAGACAGGGCCTATTCTCTCTTCCAACTCCCGCCTGAGAAAGACGGCCAGGCTGGGGCTCTTGCCCGACGTCGAAACCACGAGGCAGAGATCCCCGCGACGTAACACGCTGCCGCTTATGAAGTCCGACGCGCTGGCATCGTCCGCGGCCGCGGCCAGTACCCCTGCTCGCCGGGCGTCGGAGAGAACGCGCGCCTGCAGCTGGCGGTCGTCGCTGCAGGCAAACACGAGGACCGCGCCAAGCATGTCCTCACCGCGGTAGGCCCGCCTACTGATTCCAAGGCGGCGCGCACGGCCAAGTTTGCCCAGTCGTTCACATACACGGGGACTGATCACCTGAACCGCCGCACCAGCGGCAAGAAGGCTGTCGGCTTTGTGCGCCGCCACCTCGCCCCCTCCGACGACGAGACAGCGCTTCGCCCCGACATCCAGAAAAATCGGCAAATAGCCCATCTAGGCAATCTAACACGAGTAGCGTCGCAGCCCGAAACAGCCGGATCCACGACCAGCCGCTGTACACCCATCTGGCCGCCTTGACGCGGCCTATCTGGGAACCTTCAGGCTTTGCCCTCGCCTGATCGCGTGAGGGTTGGCGATACCGTTGTAGCGCGTTAGCGCCGCGACGGTGGTGCCATAGTGACGGGCTATGTAGGAGAGGGTCTGTCCCGAGGCGACGGTGTGGGTCACAAAACCGCCGCTCGCAGACGGCGAGGCTACCGCCGATCCCCGCACCGGAACCCTGATCGTCGATCCGGCCCGTAGGTTCCTGGGATCTCTAATGTCGTTGAGGTACTGCAGGAAGGAGACCTTGGTATTGTAACGCCTCGCGAGCCGAGAGAGGGTTTCTCCCCTGGAGATCCTGTGCACCGCGTAGTAGGTCTTCGCACTGCTTCTCGCCGAGCTGGCCGGAGATTCAGCCGCCGCTGCCGCGCGGCTACCCCGCACCGGGACCTTGACGATCTGCCCAAAGCGGAGCCGTCGAGGGTCACTGATGTTGTTGAGCCGTTTGAGCTCAGAAACCGTCGTGTGATAGATGCCCGCCAGATGAGACAACGTCTGGCCCCGGTTGAGACGGTGAGCCAGCAAGTAGTTGCGCGGCTCCTGGTGCCGCCTCTCGGCCGGCAGTCCGGCGTACACCTTTTCGAAGGTCTCCAACTTGAGTTCCGGCAGCCGTAGCTGGTAGCCCTTGGGTACCCGCGCGCGCCCGCTGGTTACCTCGTAGGAAAGGGCCGGATTGATCTCGACGATTTGAGCGGTCGTCATGCCCGCACAGCGGGCGAGATCCTCGAGGTCGACGAAATCCTCCAAGATGACCGTGCGGTACTTGCGGGGCTCGAATTCGATGGCACCGCAAAACTCTTCGGCCCTGGCAGCGACTTCACGCGCCGCAAGAAACTCCGCGTAGAAGTTGCGCGACGCAAAGCCGAACCTCCTGCTCCGATAGCTTTTCACTATGGCCCCCAGGTTATCGGTCTTGAGCTTTTTCGCAGCGTAAGCAACACCCCCGGCACCATGGTTGTAAGCGGTTATGGCCAGTGGCCAGTTCCCGAGTCGATCGTGGTTTTCTCTCAAATAGCGCGCCGCGGCTTCGGTCGCGCGCAGAGGATCACGCCGGTCGTCGTATACGTGGTCTATGTGGAGAAACCGACGTCCGGTTCCCCTGGTAAACTGCCAGATCCCAACGGCGCCGGCGTAGGAGCGTGCGGCAATGGTATAGGACGATTCAACCAGCGGAAGCGCGAGAAGGTCGGCGGGGACCCCGTACTTCTCCATCAGTGGCCTGGTTTCGTCCTCGTACTGGCGCATACGGGTAACAGCACCGCAGAGCTTGTCGGCCAAGCCCCGTTGTGGCCTGAAGCGATGCGCCAGCGTGCTGGCCTCGGACAAAGAGCCGAACTTCGACTGTATCAGCGTAGCTACGCGTTGTTCTTCCGGGCTGACTACCTTGCCCGACGCAATGCGCCGTAAGAGGGCTCCGAGCCGCTGTCTTTCCGCCCTTACACGCGCCCTTACGGCTTGCTCCTTCTGGACTTCTGAGCGCTTGCCGTCAAGAATGTCGGACAGATCGAGCTTCGAGTAGATGATATCCAGCTCGTAGAGATCATGAAAAACAACGCTGCGGCTGCTAAAAACCGAAAAAACGTCCCGCCAGAAGGCGACGTTGCTCTCGAGTTCAGGGTATAGGGGGAAGAGCTCCGATTGCTGCTCCGCAGACGAGTGAGCCGGAAGCGCGAGGCAGAGCATCAGCGTTAGCCCCCCTACCACTGGGAAAAACCGTAGCCCACCCTCAGCCCGGCCCGCGCTCATACCCGCACCTCCTCCAACCACCGCAACCTAACCATGTTAACAAACGGGCGGCAGGCCGGCTACACAAATGCCATCAATCAAGCAATATTGTTTGTTTTCTTTCTGCCGCCTCTGTCTTCTTGGTTATTATTCTCTCGTCCGTCGGTTGCCGGCCGGACCCCGCTCCCACGGCGACCGACACCCTGCGATTGGCGTTAGAGGCCATGCCCACACAGCTCGATCCCCGCTACGCGACCGATGCCCACTCGTCGAGAATCGGAAGCCTGGTCTTCGCTTCCCTCACGAGAAGCAATGCGAGTGGATCCGTACAACCCTACCTCGCCGAGTCCTGGTCCCGCGAGGGGCCACGGCTCTACCGTTTCCGTATTCGCAGGGACTTTCGCTTCCACGACGGAACCCCCGTCGCGGCCGAAGACGTAGTCGCCACCTATCACAGTCTGATGGATCGGAGCATGGCCTCCCCTCGACGAGCGACACTTTCCTCCGTCGAGTCGGTAAGCGTGGGCCAAGGAGAAGCCGAAGTCGTGTTTCGGTTGAAAACCTCCGACGCTAGCTTCCTGGACGCGACGAGTGCGGGGGTGCTGCCACGCCGCTTCGCGGGTGAGAGGGATCTCGCTCCCGACGAGCTCGTAGGCAGCGGCCCGTACAGTATCGAGCGGGTAGCCGACGATGAATTGATTAGCCTGGTCGCGTTCGGCGACTTTGCCGATGGACGACCGGCGATACCTCGGATTGAATTTCGAGTCATACCGGACGGCACCATGCGAGCCCTCGAACTGCAGCACGGCTCGATAGACATGGTACAGAACGCTCTCGACCCCGACACGGTAGACTGGCTTCGCCAAGACTCGACCGTTCTTTCCGTGCTTCGTTCGGCCTCCAACAGTTTTCAGTACATCGGTATGAATCTCGAACATCCAGCGCTTTCGGATGTGCGCGTCCGCCGCGCGTTGGCGGTGGCAGTCGACCGTGAGGCCATAGTCGAGCATCTCCTGAACGGAAAGGCCAGGGTCGCGTCCGGCGTTCTCCCGCCTCACCACTGGGCCTTCGAGGGGAACGTGAGGCGTTATCACTATAACCCGGCCAGGGCGCGTTCGTTGCTCGAACGCGCCGGCCTGCAAGATCCCGATGGACCGGATGGTCCCCTGCCCCGCCTGCGGCTGAGCTACAAGACCACCACCGACGAGCTGCGGCGCCGCATTGCTGAAGCCATCTCAAACCAGCTCGCCGGCGTAGGAATAGAGCTCCAGATCTTGTCCTATGAGTGGGGGACCTTCTACGCGGACGTCAAACGAGGAAGCTTCCACCTGTACTCGTTGGCCTGGGTAGGGATCACCGATCCGGATATCTTCCGCACCGTTTTCCACTCCGACATGGCTCCTCCCGACGGGGCGAACCGCGGCAGGTTCAGCGACCCAATCATCGATCGCCTGGTGGATCGCGCAAGGACCGTTTGCGGGCAGCGGACGCGAGCCCGGATCTACGCGCGAGTACAGAAACGGGCGGCTCGTCTGCTTCCCTACATACCGCTGTGGTGGCCGGACAACGTCGTCGTCGCAAACACCAGGCTCGAGAACTTCTCGCCCCACCCATCGGGGGATCTCTTTCTGCTGTGGAAGGCCCGTCTGGAGGACCCCGAGGATCTCCGGATCCAGGTCAGGCGCCCCTGACGGCCGCGTTTCCGCAGGGCTCAGCGCCGGCACGCGACCAGCAAGCCATCGACGTCGGGCTGATCGCCCGCTCCCGCGTCCCGATGAGCGAACAGCAGCTCGGGGCCCGGACCGATGACGAAGGTTCCTCCCTGCTGCCAGGGGTCGCCAGCCATCGCTCCCTGCCTGAATCCGGCTCCAAAGGCCCGAATACCCCTCAACATCGCACTGGGTCCGAGGGTACTGATCAGCCCCCTATTCAATCTGAAGGCCCTGAAGCCGCGACGCTCTGGATCGACGTAGACCTCACCGGGAAAATCAAACGCCGACACGAAATCCTTCGCTTGTTCGGTGTTACCGTTTCCGATCGCGACCAGCGCGACCCCAGCCTGGTCGAGTTCATCCTTGATACCGGCCAAGGCAGCAGCCTGCTGCCGACAGAACAGTCAACCGAAATGGCGAAGAAAAGAAACCACCGCCCGGCGATTCTGCCAGAGGCTTTTCAGCTCTACCGTAGAGCCGTCTAGATCGGTAACCGTCAAGCCGGCAAGTACCGGCAAATCGAGGGATCTTCGCGACGCTGACATGCGACTTCTCTACCACCAGCCGGCCGATGAGCAAAACCGCCGAGGCAATGAAGCCCCCGGTCCGCTCTCGCGCAGTACACCGTTTCGGCTTCGCACGCTCAGACGCCATGAATGGACTCGCCGGTCGCGGTCACAGCTGGTAAGCTCTCGCGCGATGCTGATCTATACGCTAAGACGTCTCGCGCTCTTGGTTCCTACCGTGGTCGGCGTCGTCACCGTGGTGTTCTTCCTCATCCACCTCATACCTGGCGATCCCGTGGAAGTAATGCTCGGCGAGAGCGCGACGCCGGCAGACCGCGTCGAACTCAGACGGGCTCTCGATCTCGACCGGCCGCTCGGCAGTCAGTACCTGTCGTTCCTGGCGGCCACCGCCAGAGCCGACCTCGGCCGATCCATACACAGCGGCCAACCGGTCACGCGGGTAATCGCCGATCGACTGCCGGCGACCATACGGCTCACCATCGTGGCGATGGTCATCGCGATGTTCATCGCCCTTCCTTTCGGCCTGCTTTCCGCCTGGAAACCGGGCAGTAGCATCGACAGGGCGTCGCTCCTAACCGCGATGCTTGGCGTCGCCATACCCAACTTCTGGCTGGGGCCGATGCTCATACTGTTGTTCTCGATCGAGCTGGGATGGTTGCCAGTGTCGGGTAGCTCGACGCCGCTGCACCTCTTGCTTCCGGCCATTACGCTGGGAACCGCAATGGCCGGTCTCCTCGCGAGACTGACCAGGAGTACCGTGCTCGAGGCTCTCCACGAAGACTACGTCCGCACCGCCCGCGCAAAGGGGCTCAGCGAAGCAAGCGTCGTTGCACGCCATGCCCTTGCCAACGCACTCACCCCCTTGCTGTCAGTGCTCGGGCTTCAGTTCGGCGGCTTGCTGGCGGGATCGATCATCACGGAAACGATCTTCGCCTGGCCTGGTATCGGACGGTTGGTGGTGCAGGCAATACACACCCGCGATTATCCTGTCGTGCAAGGTTGCGTTCTGATAATCGCCCTGAGCTATGTGATCGTCAACCTAGCGACCGACCTCGCATACGCGCTGGTCAATCCACGAGTGAGGTACGGCAATGGCGATGGCTGAGCGACCTGGTCCTGGGTCCGGCGCTGGCAAGAACGTGAACCTCGCCGCAGGCACCCTGGTGTTCCTCGCCTTGGTACTGGTCGCGGTTCTTGCGCCGGTAATCACTCCCTACGGTCCTCACGTTCAGGTCCTATCCGAAGACCTTGGCCGTCCCAGCCTCGACCACCCCCTCGGCCAGGACAAACTCGGTCGCGACCAACTCTGCCGCCTCGCGTACGGGGCCCGCGTATCGCTCTACGTCGGTCTGTCCGCGTTCGCTTTGTCGCTGTCGATCGGACTGCTGGTGGGCTGCACGGCAGGCTATCTCGGAGGTGCCACCGACTTCTGGTTGATGAGGTTGGTAGACGTATTGATGGCTTTTCCCGGAATACTGCTGGCCATCACGCTTAGCGCGGTGCTGGGACCGGGCCTCAACAACGTCGTCGTAGCGCTCGGCGTCACCGGCTGGACCGGCTACGCCCGCCTCGCGCGCGGAGAGGTTCTAGGATTGCGGAGGAGCGACCACGTCGAGGCCGCTCGCGCGCTCGGTCTTCCAACGCGGCTGATCCTGCTTCGCCACGTCGTACCGTTACTCGCTGCTCCCATGCTCGTTCAAAGCAGTTTCGGAATCGCCGGTGCGATCGTCGCTGAAGCAAGTCTGAGCTTTCTTGGCCTCGGCGTTCAGCCACCGACACCTTCGTGGGGTTCCATGCTTAACGAGGGTCGCGCTTTCATGCTGGTTGCGCCACACATGACTCTGTTCCCCGGCATCGCGATTCTCGTCACCGTTCTCGGTCTCAACGCCCTCGGCGACGGACTCCGCGACTACCTCGACACCCGTCTAGGTTAGAATCCTACTTCTGGCAACCGGGACAGTAGAAACTCCTGCGCTGCCCGACGGCCACCGCTTTGATCGTCTCCCCACATACCCGGCAGGCCTCACCGGTGCGGGCGTAGACATGATGCCGCCACTGATACCCGCCTTTTCGTCCTATGCCGTCGAGAAAATCTGACACCGTAGAGCCCTTGTGTTCGATCGCTTCCGCCACGATCATCCGACACGCCTCGGTTATCCGCCGACACTGGTTCAAGCTGAGCCCCGAAAGCCGCCGCCGCGGTCGTACCCCACTGGCGAAGAGTACCTCGTTCACGTAGATGTTTCCCAACCCGGCGACGACACGCTGATCCATGAGCACGTCTTTTACCGTCCGCCTCGTGCGGCTGCGAAAAGACGCGAGGTAGGCCCCAGTAAAGCTCGCCTCGTCTAGAACTTCAGGACCGAGCCCCTGGAGCAGAACGCAGTGTTCCTCTCGCTCGAGCATCATGAGGCCAAAACGGCGGGGATCGTTGAAAACCAGTCCTGATCCGTCCGACAGCGTTACGATCACGTGATCATGGCGGCCCGCACGTCGTCCGCCATTCGCTGCGTGGACCAGTCTGCCGCTCATCCCGAAGTGGACGATCCAGCAATAACCGTCATCGAGATCAAAGAGAAGGTACTTGCTCCTCCGTCGAATCGCCGTCACGCCTCGGCCCGACAACCTCGCCGCAAAATTACCGGCGATTTCTCTTCGCAGACTCGCGCAACGAACCTCAACATCCCTGACGCGTCGCCCGAGTACCAGCGGCTCAAGCGTGAGTCTGATAACCTCTACTTCCGGAAGTTCAGGCATCTGCTGCTCGGGCGCTCTTCAGCAATCGGGACAGGTCCGCGAAGCGCGCGACGTCGATGGACTCGGCCCTGGCGAGTCCGTCTATGCCGGCTTCGGCCATCAGAGCGCCTCCTCGGCTTCGACCGCATCGTGCCTCGAGCCAGGGTTGCAGACTGTTGCGCAACATCTTGCGGCGCTGCGAAAATGCTACCTGCACCAGTTCACGAAACAGCCCAAGATCCCCACAATCGTAGCGCGGCTCCGCGAGCGGCGCTACGCGCAACAGCCTGGAGCGTACCCTTGGGCGCGGGCGAAACGCCTCGGGCTCCACCACCATTCCACCCTCGACATCGGCGTGCATCGTCACGAAGACGGAAAGCGGTCCGTAGGATCGGCTACCGGCCCTCGCCAGCATTCGCTCGCACACCTCCTTTTGAAGCATAACGACCATCTCTTCGATCAGGGCCGGCTGTTGCAGAAGACGTGTGACGATCGCCGTGCCACTCTCGTAAGGCAGATTGGAAACGACCAGGGTGGGTCGGGATAACAGAACGGCCAGATTGAGGGACAGGACGTCCGCGCACACGACCCTCACCCTGCCGCAACCTTCGAAACTCCGTTCCAGCTGCTGAGCGAGTTCAGCGTCGATCTCCACCAAGCAGAGGCGCTCGGCTCGCCTCGCGAGTAGCCGCGTAAGTATTCCTCGGCCCGGTCCTATTTCCAGCACGCTCCGCCCTTCGGCTCGGGACCAGTCGACTATGTGGGAGGCGACGGTCTCATCAACGAGAAAATTCTGTCCCCACCGAACCGGTCTCCGCCCCACGGGAACTCTCACTCCCCGCCAGTCCGCACTGTTCGCGAACGGCAGCAGTGAGAGCCCCCGCCCCGGCCCAACTCGCACCGAAAACGGCCGCGAACGATACCGGCAAACCCGGCGGTCCGCCGCAGGGCGAGTGGCGAGTAGGGCCGGGACGGGAAATTGTCGCTCGTGGTAGGGCGCTCCATCAATTTCGCGGGCCACGGCGGGGCCCGAGAGGCAAGCGCGACACCGCCGTAAGCTCTTCTTCAGGAAGGTCCCCGTCCAGCCTTTTCGACGCCGCAAACGCGATCATCGCAGCGTTGTCCGTACACAGCCCCATCGAGGGAAAGACGAGTCTGCCCCCGGTCTTACCGACTGCACGGTCCAGCTTCGTCCGTAGACGGCGGTTTGCCGATACGCCACCGGCGAGGGCGAGGTTGCCTACCCCCAGCCTCGACGCCGCCTCCATGACCCGGTCAACAATGGAATCGACGACAGCCTCCTGAAAAGACGCACAGACGTCTTCGACGCTGTGGCGACGGCTCGAATCAGAATGGAGAAAATCCCAGAGCGAGGTCTTCAGCCCCGCGAAGCTCATCGCGAGGCGGTCACCCCGCACCCGGGGCCGCGGAAACCCCACCGCTCGCGGGTTCCCCCTGCTCCCCAGTTCATCGATGACCCTGCCGCCAGGGTACCCCAGGCCCAGCATCTTCGCAGCTTTATCGAAGGTCTCTCCCGCTGAATCGTCTCTGGTCGCGCACACCTCCGCGTAATCACCAATCGCTTCCACCAGGTACATCGCCGTGTGCCCCCCGGACACCAGCATTGCCAGGTACGGAAAGTCTAACTCGTTCTCCATCAGCGGTGAGAGGGCGTGCCCTTCCAGATGATTGACACCCGTGAGAGGAAGATCGCAGGCCAGCGCCAACCCCTGAGCGGCAGATATTCCCACGAGCAAAGATCCTATCAGGCCCGGGCCACGGGTGACGGCGATGCCATCGAGCTCTCCCAGAGCGGCACCGGACAGCTCCATCGCCCTCGCGATGACCGTTCCGACGGTCTCCAGATGACGGCGAGCCGCGAGCTCTGGCACCACCCCACCGTAGCACGCGTGAATCTCGTCCTGAGAAGCAACCACGTTCGAAAGGACTCGACCACCGTCAACGACGGCAGCCGAAGTATCGTCGCAGGAACTCTCCACGCCGAGAAGCAACACCTCAGTTGACCGTCTCCGTACCGTGGACGAGGTAGACCGCCCTTCGCAACACCTCCAACTCTAGGTCCAGTTCTCTGTCAACCGGGGTCTTGCCCTGCGCTCGTTCCAAGAAGATTCGGCCTTCTGCCGGCTGTCCCAGGCGCCGCCACGCCTCCGCCGCGTAGACCCAACACTGCCAGTCGCCACCGTCTACCGAGATCGATCTCTCGAACATGTCAAGAGCCGCCTCCGGGCTGCCAGCCTCGAGCAGATCGCGGCCACGCGCGACAAAACGCAGACTCGCCAGACTCGCCGACCCGTGGCGGCCGGCCCCGGGGCCCCCCGACTCTCTCTCCAGACCGTCTATCCTCTCGTCCAGTAATTCGGAAACACGCGAAAGCTCACCGATGCGGACTTCGGGCAGCGCGGGCCCGGAGTCCGATGTGGTCCTGTGAACACTGGTCGGTCCGCAGGACACGGTTACCGAAAAAACCGCGACCAGCGAGACCGTCCCGGCGCTAGCCAGGCCAGCGAGCAGGCCCGCCTTCAAAGCAGTTCCCTCCCGGGTAGCGACAGGTGTTTCTGGATTCCACACTGTTCCGAGGGGCCTTCGCCCTTGAGGTAGGCTTCGGTCACCACCTCCGAACACAGCACTGACGCTCGCAATCCGGTGCGCGGGTCGATGTCCACTAGCTCCACTCCCGCCGGCACGTCGAAGTCAGCCGGCGGTCTACCTGCCAGCGCCCCCTTCATGAACTCCGTCCATATGGGCAACGCCGCCACGGCGCCACTGAGACCCACGTGGCTCTTACGATCGTAACCGACCCACACCACGGTAAGCAGGTCTGGGGTGAACCCAGCGAACCAAGCGTCGTTAAAATCGTTGGTCGTCCCTGTCTTGCCGGCAGCGGGCCTCGTGAACCCCGAGCGGCGAGCACGCTTTCCGGTTCCTCGTTCCATCACGCCCATGAGGAGGTGTGTGATCAGGTAAGCATCCTCGGCCGGAATCACCCGGCGCAGCTGCACGCGGTTACCCTCCACGATCCTACCCCGCCGGTCAACCACCTTCGCGACACTCATCGGGGCGGCGGACATGCCCGCGTTGGCAAACACCCCATAGATCTTTGCCACCTCGAGTGGCGATAGTTCCCAGGCTCCGAGCGCGATCGCCGGATAAGCCGGCAGCCCGGGGTCGGCTCCCAGGCGAACCGCAAGATCACGAATGGGTCCGATTCCCACCTCACGAGCGATCCGTGCCGTCGCCGAGTTTATCGAGCGCTCGAGCGCCTCCCGAACGCTTACCTCGCCGTAGTATTTCTCTTCATAGTTGGTAGGCGTCCAGCTTCGCCCGTCGTATTCCCAGGTAAATGCTTCGTCCATGACCCGGCTACTCGGAAGAAAATGCTTGCTCCCCACCCGTTCGCCGCCCAGGGCAGCCAACATCACCACTGGCTTGAACACCGATCCGGTCTGGCGCCTGCCGTTGATGACCCTGTTGAACTGAGTCTGGCCGTATTCTCGCCCTCCGACCATCGCGACAATCGCTCCAGTACGAGGATTCAACGCGACGAGAGCCCCTTCGAGCCGGGCAGACGACTGTGCCAGAGTCGGAAAATCCTCTTCGAGTCGCCGAAGACCGTCGTCGAGCACCTCGACGGCCAACCGCTGCAGTCCGTGATCCAGCGTGGTGAAAATCTCATACCCTTCGCTCGCAAGTACCTCTCTGGGAAAATGGGCCTGCAACTCATTGCGAACAAAGTCGGTAAAGTGGGCGGCGCTGTTACTCGTAGGCGGCGGTGGGACCGTGCCGAGGGGTTCGGCCAACGCTGACCGGAACGCGCGTTCGTCAAGATCCCCAGTGCTTCTCAGAATCTTGAGCACGACATCGCGCCGCTCCAGCGCGCGTTCGGGATGGCGATGAGGGGAATAGTAGTTCGGAGCCCTGATCATGCCGGCCAACGTCGCGATCTGCCCCATGCTGAGTTCTCGTGGTTCGCGTCCGAAGTAGTAGCCCGCGGCTTCCCAGAGGCCGTGGACACCAACACCTCCTTTTTGGCCCAGGTAGATCTCGTTGATATAGTTTTCCAGTATCTCGAGCTTGGAGAACCGACGCTCCGCTACCAACGCCATCGCCGCTTCGCGCAACTTACGGGAGAGCGTTCGTTCGTCCGTCAGAAAAAAATTTTTCATCAGCTGTTGGGTAAGCGTCGAACCGCCCTGCCTCACAGAGCCCGAACGTAGGTTGACCAGCATCGCGCGGGACAAGCCACGAAGATCGACGCCCCGGTGTTCAAAAAAACGTCTGTCCTCGACGTTGATGATCGCCCGGATCAGCGGGCCCGGAACTTCTGCGATGGTCATCTCCCGGCGCTCTTCTCGCAGCTCCCCGTGCAAACCGGCTATGGGCACCGGCGCGAGGAAAAAGCTGAACACCTCGGAACCGTCTTCTGCGGATGAAATTCTCGTCACCATCCCCTCTTCGTCGAGCTCCAGCAACAGCAGTCGCCCCTTCTCCCGCCTTCCCGGATAGTCGAAGGGCCGCAGAAAGAGCTCGAGGCGTCTCTGACTGTGTTCACCGGCGGAATCAACAAAGCGAAACTCCCCGCGTTCGGCGGGCCGCCGCGTTCGAGACCTGTATCCTCGACTGGCTAACCGAGATCGAAAGAGAGCATCGTCCACGCGGATTCCAGGGTAGACGGCGATCTCATCGGAATAGATGCGTGACGGAAAATCCCAGCGCCGCCCCGCAAACCTTTGCTGGAGCGTCTCGTCAATGCCGATGTAAAGGCGCCAGCCGACGACACCACCGAGGAGGACGCCGACAGCCAGCGCCGAAACGCCGAGGACCAAGAAGTTTTTCGGAAGCCCGCGCAGACCTCGGCGTCTCCCTTCCCCAGCCGGACTCACTCCTCCCCGGGCTTGATTACTCGGAAAAGCGTTTCGTCACCCCGCCGGACCAACACGAGGACACTACTGCCCTTGTCTCTGTCGGCGAGCATTTCGCGAAATTCCTTGGCGCTGTCAACCGGCTTGTTGCCAACTTGTTCGATGATGTCCCCGGGACGAAGTCCCACCTCCGCCGCCGGAGAACCGTTCACGACCGAGGAAATAACCACCCCAGGCGCGTCCGACTCTACCCCCAGTTCGTCCGCCAGTTCGGGGGTGATGTCTTGCACAGACAGTCCGAGTTCCTCGGCCTTCACGGGACGGGCGCTCACCTCATCGTCTTTCATCTTGGCTATGGTGACCTCGATAGCCAGGGCCCTACCGTCACGCATTATACCGACGTTGACGCTTTCTCCCGGCGGCGTGGCCGCAACGATCGCCGGCAGATCCGCCGACTTCTCGACCTTACGCCCGTCAAAGCTCACGATCACGTCGCCGGTTTCAATACCGGCCTCTTCGGCGGGACTGCCCTCGAAGACCGAGGCTACGAGGGCACCGGCCGCCTCGTCAAGATTCAGCGACTCGGCGATATCGTCATCCACGGACTGAATCCTGACCCCCAGCCACCCGCGGGTGACGTGGCCGAATTCCTTGAGCTGGGGTACGGCCGTGCGGGCCATGTTGATGGGGATAGCGAAACCGATGCCTATGTTGCCGCCGCTGCGGGAAAATATCGCGGTGTTGATGCCAACGACCTGGCCAGCAAGATTGATCAGGGGACCGCCGGAATTGCCGGGATTGATGGCGGCGTCGGTCTGAATGAAGTCGTCGTAGGGGTTGCCGGCGTGTATCCTCCGACTCTTGGCGGACACGATTCCCGCCGTCACGGTGCTGTCCAGACCGAAGGGATTTCCGATCGCCAAAACCCACTCGCCAACGTTGAGTTCATCGGAATCGCCGAAGGCAACCGCCTGCAACTCTTCGACCGGTTCGATCTTGATCACAGCAATGTCGGTTTTCTCATCCGAACCGATGACTTCCGCATCGTACTCTTTGTCGTTGTGAAGCCGGACGACGATCTTGGTGGCGTCGGCAACCACGTGATGGTTGGTGATGATGTATCCTTCTTCGTCGAGTATGAATCCCGAGCCGAGACTCTGCCTTGGGACCGAGGGAACGAAGGGGAAAAACCCGAACGGATCCCGCTGAGATCGCCTCTGGCGAAGCCGAGAGTTGACGTCTTCCGACACCGCGATATTGACCACCGATGGCCGTAGATGGTCGACGAGCCTGGTGAAATCGGGCAACCCTTTGAGACTTCTCTCTGCCCGACTCACCGGCAGAACCATCGGGGATTCGATCTGGTCAGCGGTGGTGCAGCTCTCCCGGTTGAGGGAAACCGTGAGCATCACACCGATAACGGCACCGGCCAGCAACGCCGCGCCGAGGATCGAGCGTCCCGCGGCTGCCATCACTCTCCTGCCTCCTTTTCCCCATCTGAACGCAATTCGGCGACGTACTGCATACGTAACTGGTAAAGGATATCTTCTAACATTCTTTCCTCATCATCGGTCAGGTTACCCTTGGTCTTGGTCTGCAACGCGGCGAGGAGATCGATGATACCCGTAGCCTGAGTCAGATCTCGGTTTGGCTTCCCGGTCTGAGGGTCGGGAAGCGTGCCGAGAAACACGAAAGCCTGCGACGCGAGGCTCATGACGAAGCCGGAAAAGACTAGATCCGTCTTCTCCGAAGACCCCGCCAGCGTTTCCTCACCAGCGTCACTCTGACCGTCAGGTCCGTCCCGTTTTTCGGCAGGCGAGACGGTATCTTCCTGAGTACTCTCCCGCGGCTCGCCGCTGGGATCGAACCTTCGTTTGTCTTCGACCCTGAACCCCGGATCATCCTTTTCCGACATAGGCGCAGCTCTCCTCCTTGCCTTGTACCAGAAAAACGGTGCTTAGTAAGCGCCAGCGCGAAATACCCGCTAGGGGCCGTCGCTCGGTGCCGCCGACCCAACGTTGACGTCGCCAAGAGGGTCTTTATTCGCGCGCCTAGCCTCGCGGCGGCGCCCGCCGATGAAATTGACAACCCTGATACCTGCCAATATATTCAACAAAAGGGGCTTGTGGGGTTACCCATCGCCCGCGTGTCGAATGCCCTCTCCTGGTCAAGTAGGTCGTACCGTTCTGGAACTCGTCGGCAACACTCCGATCGTCGAGCTCAACCATATCGTCGACAAGAAATCGGCCAGGGTCGTGGCCAAGCTCGAGTCCATGAATCCCGGCGGAAGCGTCAAGGACCGGATCTGCCTGGCAATGATCCGGGCGGCCGAGGCCGACGGCAACCTCCATCCCGGTGGGACGATCATAGAACCTACCAGCGGCAACACGGGGATAGGACTCGCCGTCGTCGCGGCAGCACTTGGATACCGGCTCATTCTGACCATGCCGGACACCATGAGCGAGGAAAGAATCAGCCTCCTCAAAGCCTACGGCGCGGAGCTGATCCTCACACCAGACAGTAAGGGCATGCACGAAGCGATACGCAAGGCGGAAGAAATCCTTGAAGAAAACGCCGATTATTTCATGCCCCAGCAGTTCTCCAACCCCGCCAATCCCGCCGCGCATAGCGAGACAACCGCCACCGAAATCCTGGCACAGTGCCCCGAACTCGACGCTTTCGTCGCCGGTGTCGGTACGGGGGGAACCGTAACCGGTGTTGGCTCGGTCCTGCGCCGCGAACGGCCCGACGTCGAGATCGTAGGAGTGGAACCATCCTGTTCGCCCGTCTTGTCGGGCGGTGAGCCAGGCTTCCACAAGATCCAGGGGATCGGAGCGGGTTTCGTACCGGACGTCCTCGACGAGGATCTGCTCGACCGTGTGCTGGCGATCAGCGATGAAGACGCAACCGAAGCAACCCGCCAACTAGCGGCCAGGGAAGGCATACTGGTGGGCATCTCCTCGGG
Source organism: Binatia bacterium (assembly GCA_046754245.1). GTDB lineage: Bacteria > Desulfobacterota > Binatia > UBA1149 > UBA1149 > JBHHVL01. Next base: position 85,963 of record JBHHVL010000001.1, read on the forward strand.
CGCGGCTTGCGCCGCGGCGCTCAAGATCGCCGCTGAACTCGGAGACGGTAAGACCGTCCTGGTTATCTTTGCGGATACCGGCGAGCGATACCTCACGACTGAACTGTTCGAGTACGAGGGGATCTGAACCCGTCGTGCCGCTAGGAGTGGAAACCCACCGGGGACGTCTGCGGGAGGTGCTGGGGAGCATGGGGTCCGTGGTCGTCGCGTTCTCGGGCGGCGTCGACTCGAGTCTGTTACTCGCCGTTGCTTCCGACACCCGGGGGTTGCGATCCGTCGCAGTTACAACGGCGTCTCCGACCAACACCGACGAGGAGATTGGAGAAGCGCGCGCGCTCGCGATGGCGCTAGGGATCAAGCACCGGGTGATCCCCACCGACGAACTTCAGACCCCCGGCTATGCTGATAACCCCGCGAACCGATGCTACCTCTGCAAGTCCACCCTCTACCCCCTGTGTCTGGAGATCGCCAAGAGCGAGGGCTGTCGGTTCGTGGTTGACGGCGTCAACACCGACGATCTCGTGGACTACCGTCCTGGTCTGCTGGCCGCAAGAGAACTCGCCATCCGGCATCCGCTGGTCGAGGCTGGCCTGTCAAAGGCCCATGTGAGGGAACTCTCGAGGTGTTATGACCTTCCAACAGCGGACAAACCCGCGTCCCCCTGCCTGTCGTCTCGTTTTCCCTACGGAACGCGAATCACCCACCGACGGCTGGAACAGGTTGCGGACGCCGAGCGCTATCTCAAGAAACTAGGGTTCCTTGAACTCAGGGTGCGGCACCTCGGAGATTCGGCGCGAGTCGAGGTCTCCGCCGGAGAGTTGGGCAAGATCGCGGACGGCGAAGTCAGAAAGCTAGTGGTCCGAGGCCTAAAGAAGATCGGCTTCCCGCGGGTACGCATCTCTCAGCAGCCGCTGCGTTCTGGCAGCCTCAACGCGGGCCTCGGTGTTTCGCCCCGCCCATCAACCGCACCAGTTCGAGATCCCAACTCCTGGTGATCTTGGGGTTGGCCCCCACGCTCTCGAGGACGGTAATCGCCGAACCACAGGCCTCTACCAAACTCGCGTCGTCGGTGGCCTCCAGGCCAACGGCTTTGGCCTCACGATGAGCCTTCTCTATGAGTTCCCTTTGAAAGGCCTGGGGGGTCTCTACCAGCCAGATGCTCCCCCTGTCCAGGGCAACCGTCCCACCGTCGCCGTCGTCCCTCCTCACACTGTCTCCGGGTCTAGACGCCACGGTCGCCGCGCCATCGCGCTCGGCGGCGGCCAGCACCGCGTCGATGGAATCCGCCTTGACCATCGGGCGTGCCGCGTCGTGGACGCACACCAGGTCTGCGTCGCTCTCAAGCGCATCCAGCGCACCACGTACCGATTCCTGACGCGTCGCAGCACCAGCCAACACTTTGACATCGGCGGTGGGCAGTTCAATCCCCTCCAGAGCCCTGCTGAAATCCACCAGTGCCCCTTGGGGTACTGCCACGATCACCTCCACGAGCGAGTCCACAGCGGCAAAACGTTCCAGGCTGAGCCTGACCAGCGGAACGCCCTCAATGGGAACCAGTCCCTTGGGCAGGGAGAGGCCCAGACGCTGGCCACTGCCAGCCGCGGGCATCAAGAGCGCAACTTTCACGTCGCTGATTGTCGCACCGCGGCAGGCAAAAAAAAAGCCGGGCATAGCCCGGCTTTCTCGTTTTTCCCCAATTATCCGGGCATCAGTGCCCAAAAATAGTCTTCAGCTCTTCCATGATGTTCTCCTCGGAGTTGGCCTTGGCTATCGCCAGCTCCTTGACGAGAAGATTTCTGGCCGTATCAAGCATCTTGCGTTCGCCAAACGAGAGTTCCTTGTCCCCCTTCAGCATGAACAGATCGCGAAGGACCGACGCGATCTCTAGCACCGAACCCGTCTTGATCTTCTCGGTGTACTCTCGGTAGCGGCGATTCCAGGTGGCCTGGTCAACCTCCACCCTCTTCTCGCGCAATACCTTGTACACCTTGGTGACCATTTCCTTATTGATCACTCGACGGAGCCCAACGCCTTGGGCCTTGCCGGTCGGAACCATAATTTTCATGTCAGAATCGAGGATGCGCAGACTGTAGAACTCGTGCTCCGCCCCCGACACCCGCCGGGATTCCACATCTTCAACAACCGCGACACCGTGAGCTGGATAAACGACCTTTTCGCCTACTCTAAACGCTTTCAAGGAGACCTCCTTAATACCGGCAGGACAACACAGCCGCTAAACATAGCACGCAATACGGTCCTAGGTCAAAGAAAACCTCTTCTTCTCCGCCGACGCCTGGCCAGCGTGCAGACGGTACTTCGCCGCTGCGCACCCCGGCCGGGCTTCTACCAGCGGAAAAGCGTAGCGCCCCAGGTGAACCCGGAACCGAAGGCTGCCATACACACAACGTCACCGTCAACGATACGCCCGGCTTCGAGGGTTTCACCGAGAAGGATTGGAATCGTAGCAGCCGTGGTGTTGCCATACTTCTCGATGTTGTTGACCATGCGATCCTCGCCGATATTGAGACCCATCGCTACGAGCTGGTTGATACGCAGGTTCGCCTGGTGCGGCACCAACATGTCAATCGCTTCGGGGCCCATGCCCTGATCGTCAAGGACCTCTTTGATGACCTCCGTCAGTCTCACGACGGCGTGCTTGAAGACGTACCTGCCGTCCATGCGAGGAAAAACGAAATCCGATTCGGGTGCCATCAAGGCCTCGCTTACCCGTGGACTGCGCCGGTGGCCGGGTCCCTCGACGCATAGCTTGTCGGCAAACCGTCCCTCGGCGTGCAGCCTGAAACCAAGCAGGCCTCTACAGGCGTCTTCGCTCGGGCCCAGCACCACCGCGCCGGCACCGTCTCCGAACAAAACCGTCACGTCACGCCCACGAGTGGAAAACTCCGTACCGGTCGAGTGCACCTCACTGCCTACGAGTAGTACGTACCGCGCTCCTCCAGTCCGAATATACTGATCGGCTACGGCGATTCCGTAGATGAAACCGGAGCACTGGTTACGAAGGTCGAAAGCCGGTATTCCCGCCAGCCCCAAGCGCTCCTGCAGAAGCGCCGAGTTACCCGGAAAATCGATGTCTGGACTGAGCGTACAGCAAACGATCAGGTCCAGATCGGAGGGCGACAGCCCGGCGCCTTCCAGGGCTTGTCGTGCCGCAGCTTCGGCCAGCGGGACGCTGCCTTCCGAGTCGACAACGAAACGACGCCGTTTGATGCCCGTGCGTTTTTCTATCCACTCGTCGCTGGTGTCCATGACTTGGGCCAGCTCATCGTTGGTCACCACCCTAGGGGGTAACCGATAACCACAGCCCAGGATCCTGCTGGTGGGGAAGCTCGCTCTAGCCATCGGCTCCCCCCACGCGCACGACGGCGCATCCCCAGGACGCCCCACTCCCCGCAGTCAACAGCGCGACGGTATCGCCAGCGAGCACTTCACCAGACTCCCGTGCCATCCCTAGTCCGATGGGCAGGGTCGCACTTGCGGTGTAGAGCACCGGGGGAAAGAGCACGCGTCTCGCCACCGGCGTTAGCGACTCACCTACCGCCGCGGCTACACGTGGGTCAAGATGCGCCAAGATCGCGGTGTCGACTCGATCGAGGCCCGCTTGTGCGAGCGCGTCATCAAGAACGCGAGGGAGATGCTCCGCGGCGATCCGCGCGAGTTCGTCGAAATCTACTCGCGGATAGTGAGCGCCGGTCTCGATCTTCTCGAGCGAAATCCGTCCACGGCGAACGCCTCCGGATTCATCCAAGTAACGGCTGGCCGGAAACTCGCACCAGTACGCCGCGTGGCGTGATCCGTCGTTCCCCAGCGAGCACGAGAGTAACTCTAGCCCGCCGTCGGCCAGCTCGACCACCGCCACCGCCGCGCCGTCTCCCATCAAACAGGCGAGTTCGATATCGCGACCGTCGAAGCGGTTCTGGTGAGAACTCGCCTCGCCAGCCACGACCAGTACCCTCTCGAAGGCGCCGGTAGTCACGAAGCGCCGCGCAACGTCGAGCGCAGTAACAAAACCCGTACATCCCGAACGCAGGTCAAGACACGCGACCGTTCCGCACCCGAGCATCTCTTGCAAAATACAGGCCGATCCGGGGAAGTATAGGTCGGCGCTGTTAGTAGCAAAGAGGATGAAATCTATGTCCTCTGGTCCCAGCCCCGCGTGGTCGAACATGGTTCGCGCGGCGCGCGCGGCCAGATCTGCCGGACCTTCTCCATCTGGCGCGTGATAGCGCCCCCTGCCAAGGGATAGCGCCGCAACGCTCTCCTCATCGCAGCTCAGCCTCTCTGCCAACACGGCGTCGCAAACCAGCTGATCCGGCAACTGGTAACTCAGATAGCTGAGCCTTACCGAATTCACGCCAATCCGTCTATCCCGACGGCCGCTTGACCACCGCGATTTCCAGCACCTTGTCCGAATAGCGATGGCGGAATCCCGCGACGGGGTTTGCTAACGTTATGGTCGTCGAAAAATCGGGGGGAAAGGCCGACGAAACCGCGCTGACCGCCCTCAGGTTCCGGTCAACCGTACTCGCTCGAACCAGCATCTCGCTGCCATTTACGCTCAGATCAACGTCGTAGTCCGGCATTTCCTGACCTATCCCCATTTCGTCCCTCGCAGAAGACTGCGGGACCCGGCGCGGCAACTCGAAACGTATGTAGTACCCGCCGGCCCGTTCCTCCACTTCGTACACCTCCCCGTAACGGCGTTCCCGCTCCCGCTTGGCTTCGAACTCACCGCCGTGAAAACCCTCGACAGGCACTCGACCGCTCCGCTGGCGTTCCCCCATTCTCTTGAGCAGTGGAGCCATGATAAGCGACAAGGGCGCTCCGTAGACGCTGGCCCCCAGCTTCATGTCACTGACAGGAACACCGCGCAGGCCCTGCCTAAACCTCACCAGCGTCTCGAACAGCGCCAGTCCTATCCCCGCGACGATCCAGTTCCGGTCTCCCTCTGTAAAGGGCTGGAGTCCACTCGCGAAACCGACGGCCACAGCGATCGCCGGATAGAGAAGAAAGTTCAAGAAGACGTTGAGCGCCGTCGACGACTGTACCGAGAAGAACCGCGTGTCACCGAGTGCTCGCTCAATCGCCAGCTTCGCTTCGTGGCGCATCGCTCCAACCAGCGGGGCCAACAAGAATAGTCCCAGTCCTCTGAGCGAGGAGCGCGACCCGGCGACCGGTTCGTTGATCACATCCATCACTTCGGAAAACGAAAGTCCGAGTTCCCCCTTGAACGCCCTGCTCGGATCGCCACCGTCAAGAGTCTTCGTTCCGGGGGCTGGTCGCAGTGCCTTTTCCACCCTGGGAGCCGGCGCCATTCCCGTCTCTGTTCCGGCCATTGACGACGCGCCGCCGTCCCCGGAGGCAGACCGCAGTCCGGATTCGCCCGACACGGCCGTTGCCCCGAGCGCTTCTGTCGCAGGCGCGGCGGGTGCGGCCTCTGTTCCCCCGCCCCCCTGCCTGAAACGCGAGGGAAACTCCTCACCAAAATCATTCTCTGGATGCAACTGCCGAGCTCTCTGCAGCAGGGCTTCCTCGGTCTCCGGCCTGTCCGGGTCCGGAACACAGCAGTCGACCGGACAGACCACCGCGCAGGCTTCCTCGTCAAAGAAGCCGACGCACTCGGTGCACTTGTCCGGAACAATAAAAAAGAAGTCGTTGGAAAGCGCCTGCCGCCGATTGCCGTCGTGTTCGTAATCCACCCCGCCTTGGTAGATGGCGTCGTTCGGGCACTCTGGCTCGCAGGCCCCGCAATTGATGCAGTCCTCAGTGATTACAGTGGCCATCTGGCCGCGGTCCTCCGTTATCTGCGGTAGTTGACTACGTTCGCAAGGCAGCCCGGGAGGGGCGCCAACGCACTGAGCCTAGCGCGTTTTTCGAACGAATTCCAGCACTAGCCCCTTCAAGCGCGAGGTCCGGCTAGCGGCGTTCCAGCGGGCGTTCCAGGATCAACGTGTGGTTGGCTTCCTCTAACTCGAAGCCGATCTCTACGTCCTCCAACACCGAATCCACCCTGGACTTGAACTCTTCCGTAACGCTACGCGCCTCTTCGCGATCCCGCACCACGTAGGGCGTGATGAGAATTATCAACTCCGTTCGCTCCACCCGATCCGAATCCGAACCAAAGAGTTGGCCGAGCACGGGGAGGTCCTTAAGAAAGGGAACGCCGCTGTTTGCGCTGGTATGGGTTTCATCGATGATGCCTGAAATCACGATGGTTTCGCCGGACTGAACCACCACCGTAGTATCCGATTCGCGCGTAGTGAACGTGGGCGAGCTGATGTTCCCGGTTGTAGGGCTCGCAATCTTGCTCACTTCCTGAGTAACCTTCATGTTCACCAGGCCCTGTGAGTTGACCTGGGGCGTCACCCGCACGATGATCCCGGTGTCGCGATACTGCACCTCCTGCCTGAAGTTCGTGCTCCCGCTAGTGGTAACGTTGGTATCCGCTTGACTGGTAATGATAGGAACTTCGGAACCGACCAGTATACTCGCCTCCTGATTGTCGGCCGTCATGACGTGGGGCCGCGACAGCACCTTGACCCTGTTCTGCTTAGCCAGCGCGGTCAGTATACCCCGGTAGACCTCGGCCCCGTTGCGAAACTTCGTAAAGACACCCACCAGGCCGCCCGTCACCGGATCCGGGGCACCTCCCGTGAGGCGCACGGCCTCGCCGAAGAGGTCCATGAAGGTTCCGCCCGGATCGCCCGAGGTGGAACTCGTGCTGTCCGTGTTGCTGCTCGAGCCGCTCGCGATCAGTTCCTGTGTAATACCGAAATTCAAATCATCGCTCAGGCTAATCTCCGCGATAAGAACTTCAACCAGCACCTGACGTGGCACAACGTCGAGATCCCTGAGAACTGTTTCTATGGTTTCATAGTCCCTGGGGGTCGCGACGATGACCAAGGAATTCGTTACTTCGTCTGCTACTATGCGCACTTCTTGCTCGAAGAGCGCCCCCGGACGCCCCAGCCCGGTGGCCCTGCCACCGCGCCTTCCAGCGACCGTACCCACACGACCCGCCTGCTGCGCCGCACCGCCAGCCGTGCGCCCGCCACGCTGCGCCGCGCCCCTTGCACCCGCGCCGCGGCCGGCATCAGCACCCCGCCCCGCCCTTGACGCCAGCCCGCCGCCGAGCCCAACACCAGATTCCGCGAGTTCACCGGACCGCGCTCGCCGCCGTCCACCCTCACCCCCCTCGTCGCCGAATATTTCGTTCAAGATGTCGGCGAGGTCGACCGCCTTGGTGTTTTCTACTTGATAAACCCGTACCTGACGTACGGCACCGCCATCGCTGGGTACGTCGAGAATCCCCAACCAGTGTTCGACGTTGACGAAGACCGAATGGTCGAAGGCAATCACCGCGAGAGAATTCAGGCGCGCCAGCGGGATGATGTACAAGCCGGCGCCACTGCTGGAGACCTGGTAACTCTCCAGAACCGCCCAGAGTTCGTCGGCGATCTCCTCCAGGGACCCGTTTTCTACGCGGTAGATCCTGGCACTGAGATCGCCGAAGGCGTCGGTGTCGAAGGTTTCGACCAATTCGGTAAGCCGTCTCGCGTGAGCCGCCAGCTCCGTGATGATCAAGAGGTTGCTTCGGGGGTAGGCGATGACGTCACCACCCGGGGAAACGAAGGGCTCAAGAACGGTCGCGATTTCCTGTGCGTTCACGTGATGGACCTTTACCAGTGCCATCACGACGCCCCCCTCTTTGCCTCGCTCACCAGCCAGCGAATCACGGAAGTCGACTCGGGTCTTGCCCTCTTCCGACGGCACGATCGAATAGACGTCCCCCTCCCTGATCGCTACGAAGCCATTGTTCCTGAGTATCTGGTGGAAAACCGGGAACAGATCGTCCCGCGAGATGCGTCCGGTGGTCCTCACCGTGACCTGGCCTTGAACGCGGGGATCTATCCAGTAGTTGAGCCTCAGCGAACTGGCTAGGGTGAAGATCACCTCGCGAATATCGGCGCCCTCGAAGTTGAGTACCACCGATTCCTGGCTCTCGTCGTCGAGTTCGTCAAACTCTGCGGTAGACACCACGACGGGCGCCGGGCCAGGATCGGCTTCTACCGGCGCCGCGTTTGCAGCTTCCATCTCCCGCTGAGCTTGGCGCCCCGCGTCTACCGCCTCTCGCATGACCCTTTGCTGCCGCTCGCGGTCACGAAGAAGGAACTCTCCGAGCTTCTGTCCGTCGACCTGGGCAAGTTCCAGGTCCCAGTTCGGGGCTCGGCGGACCGGGTTATCGGCTAACGAAGCAGTCGGAAAGCTGAGGGCAAGACCGCAAAGCGAAAAAACGAGGCCCCCCACCGAAGCGAAGGCAGTGCCGCGGAAACGGCGATCCTTTGATCTTGAGCAACCGTGCATAGGAAAAGCTACCTGGCCCTCGATGCCGCCTCGCGGAGCTTCTTCAGCGCTTCGAGCCTGGCCTGCGCTGGTGTAGGAGCCGCGGGATTCTGGGTCGTGTTCGCCGCCGGGCGGCCCCTCGGAATAGTGCGAGCCGGAGGGTGGACCGCGGAAGCGCCCTGTCTGGGGTTCTTGCCTTGGCCCGGCCGAGCGCCCCGCGCTGTCGCGGCGCGCACCGGTGCGACCGTGGTACCCCGCCGCGCGGACGTGGCCGGCCTGGGCGCACCGACCCCTGGTCCCTTCCTCACCTGCAATCCCACCGCGAACTGCTGTCCCCCCGGCCCCAACAACACCACGCTGCTGCTACCGACCTCCCCAACCTCATAGGACCCGATCATATCACCCTTGCGCAGCGAAAGCTGGGTATTACCCACCTTGGTATCGCTCATGATCGCCACAGGCTCACCGTCCACAAACATGATGCCCGTGAGCAACACGTTCGTCGGCGGTGGCAATGGCGCTTCGGTCACTGCCTCCTCCGCCTCCTCCCTGTAGCCCCGCTCCGTCTCGAAGAGGTTCCCCTCTAGTATAGCCTTAATTATGGGCCCGGTAGAACCCGTCTGCCGAGGGCGTGGCGGCAAGGGCTCCGCCGGTGAGACCTGCTGTGGCAGGCCGAAAGTCGGTGGCTGTATGCTGAGAACCCTCGCGATTCTCCATCCCAACGCGACCGCCATGAGGAGCAAAAGCAAGGAGAACATCCTTAACAGCCGTTTCACAGGGACTCCTGCATGAAAGTCTTGACCTCCATGGTAGCCGTCAAGGCTGCAATTTTCGACGCCGTCGAGCCTGGGCGGGTGGGAACCGGGCGTCGGCTAGCGCCGAGTTTGCGGTTGATCTCGAGGAGCGTGACGGCCAGATCGACATTACCGGTCTCGATGGAAGACAACAGCCTCGCGACTCCGTCGAGGCTACCGCTGAGCGTGAGACGAACACCGATACGCCTGAAATCGTCGACCTCCTCTTCCCGGAGAATCTGGGAACTGAGGACGTTGAGGCCAGCTTCGCTGGCCATCTCGCTGAGGCGACCCTGAAGTTCCGCTCCCACCTCGGTTGGAGTGATCCCTGGGATCAGCCGCTGCTGAGCCGCCCGGTACCTCTCCTGGATACTCTTGGAGCGTTTCTCGGCAGCCTGGGACCTCCCCAGGATGCGGTGGTAGTTCTCGATCTTGCGCAGCTGCACCCACGCCTCGTCATCACCAGAACCCGCAAACTTGGGCAGCGATCCTCGAAAGCCCATCCTCAGCGGTACGATGGCCGCGAGGACCACCACCCCGATCGCGAGGTAACGCTCTCGCGCCGACAGCGCGCCCCATCGTTCCCTGAACGTCACCGCTCCAACCCCATGCGCAAAGAGAAACGTTCCTGGCGCTGAAGGTACTTCGTCGTCGGTGCCGTAAACTCGACGTTCTCGAATAGAGGTGATTTCTCGAGTATCGAGATGAGTCCCGAAGCGCTGTCGGCTATGCCGTCCAGTTCTAGCCGGTCACCCTTGAGCCTGAATGTAGTGAGGTAGGCCGTCCTTGGTATCAGTTTCGTCACCGCCTGCAGGTAGTTCAGGACACTGGGTCCACGGTGTTCTTCGAGGCGTAGCATGCGCGCAACAAGCCGGCGGTTCTCCTCCTCCTGTTGAGTAACGGCCGATACCAAGGGCTCCAGTCGTCTCACCTCGGAAGCGATCGCTCCCTGGGTGCTCATGTTCTTCGCACCGATAGTCGCGGTAAGAACGACCGCCAATGCTATCACCAGCGCAGCCAGACCTATCTCCCGCAGACCGACCCCGGTCTGGCCGCCCACCATTTCATCGGGTACGAGGTTGACACGCACACGGCTCTCTCCGAGTCGGCCCAGCGCCGCCCCGATTGCGACGAGTTCCTGAGCCGAAGGCCGTACGTCATCGGAAAGACTCCCCTCGGGCAGAAGTCGCGGCAGCTCCTCCTCTCCTTCGGCGCCCACCCCATCGACAGCCACCAAAGCGACGGCGTCGAGCTGGTCGGGCAACGAACGTTCGATTTCTTTCCGAAGATCAGCCTCGCGGCTTTCCACCGCGTAGCGGTTCCAGTAATGGCTGGAAACCATCAGTCCCCCAAACGAAAGGGTCATGCATTCCCGCTCCCCCTCGGTGGTGAAGATCCCGGTAACCCCACTACGATCTGGCTCGCAGAAGTACAGAAGATCGTTGGCGGCCACAGGCTGTACGGTTACGGCAGCATCGGCAAGACCGGCCTCCGCGAGGCAAGCACGAAGAGCGTCGACCTCGTCACGCCGGGCCGCGACCACGGTAACCGCTACTTTCTCTCCGTCCTCGCCCACCGGACGATGAAAAGTGTCGAAGTAAATGTCTTCGACCGAAACCGGCATGAGCCGGTCCATCTCGTAGCCGACCACCCTGTCGAGGTTGGCTACGGCAGCAGCCGGAAGCTGGAAATGCCCGAGCAAGGTATCCTTGCGGGAGACGGCGATGACCACCCTGGGGCCTTCAATGGAATGTTTGTCAGCAAAGTCCCTGGCGAATCCGGCTATGAGCGCGTCCCTGGATTCCCGCGGGCCAGTCAGAGGTCTACAGTCCACGGCGGCGACGCGAACCGTGTTGAGGCGTTTTTGCACCAAAGCCATAGACACCGAATCGGCGCACACGTAAACGCCGACGGCATCCGCGAAATCGGCTCGCGCAATCCGCCCCATGAATCCGGGAAGCTCCACTACCCCTCCACCGCGTCCTCGGAGCCGATACGGTCACCGAAGCCTTCGTGCCCATAAATAGTATCGTACCAGCGTAAGGTACGGAACCCCTCCCCGCGAGGAGCCATCCTCACCACCGTGCCAAGCTGAGCAAGGACCCTCCCCCGTTCGTCCTTTACCCGCGCCTCGATGGTGACGACCTGGGGGACGCCCAGCCTGGTGCCTACGCCGGTCTCACTGAAAAGATCCCGCAGATCCGTCGGAACCGCACGCCCCTTTCCGAGTCGATCGTCGCGGAGATCCAGTGCATCCTCTTGGTCTATACCGGTAAGCGCAACCATCACCGCCGGTCCAACGGTTTGTAGGTTCAGACGTTTACTGCCATTGAACACCGAAAACAGATCTCGTAGTCCGGGAACTGTGCTGTTCCCATAATATATGTCCGAAGATACCCCCCGTACGAGCAGCAGCTCCGCTACGCTGTCGAAGTCGCCGTTCTTGCAGCGGTACGGACGAGGCAGGCTTTCGTAGTACTGGTCTTCCGCGCCGTTGGGCCTATGCAGATCGTCCTCGTCGCGCCAGTCTTCTACCGAATCAGCGACAGTTTCCGCCTCGAGCTCAGAATAGCCCAGGTTAAAGAGGATGTCTTCGATCACGTCGCGGTCGGTGTCGTTGAGCGAAAGGCGTCCGCCTTCGTCTATAACCCTCACCTCGTAAGGACTCCCATCAAAGCGGGCCTCGAGCCACTGACCGTCAGCCTGTACGAGTACATCCAGTGGGTCGAATTCCCTCTCTTCCTCGCCTCCTCCGTCCTGAGAGTTCGCACGTTGTTTTCCCCTTCGTTCATGCAGCAACATCAACACTTCGTTGACGCCAGCGACCGCGACGTAGTGAGCGATCCCCTCTCGCTTGAAGTTGGCTACACTCAGTGCTTCCTCGCGCATCGCCCTGGCAAATTCGCCCGCCATGACGGCGAGAACGGCGAAAGTCAACACGACGAGTATGAGTGCGACCCCGGACTCGCCGCCCCCCTCATTCGTCCTCATCGTCGAGTTCCTCATCGTCCTCGTCTTCGACGTCATCGCCACCGGCACTGCGACCGAACCTCCGCCGCGAACCCCTCACACTCCTGGCGCCCTGGTAATCGTCCTCTCCGGTGAACTCATTGAACGAGCCGACGTATACAGGGATTTCGTGTACCCACTGCGGGCCATCGACCAGATCCGAACTCACTTCCACCCGCACGACCGAGGGCAGTTCATCCACCTCGGACGCGTCCCAACTGTCCTCCCAGTCGTCGATATCGTGGGAGGTTCTGAGGTACTTGAAGCGCAGTCTCCCCACGTCATGAAAAAGCGGCGTCGAAAGCGTAAAATCCTCGACACCGGAACCGAGCCTGTCGCCGACGGCGAAGGCAAACATCGGGATTTCGGACATCATCAACGTACCGTCTTCGTGCCAGTAGCTAACGACGCCCAACCCGCTCGAGTCCATCCGCTGGGGAGCCGCGGTCACGAACTCGATGCTCTCCGAATCGCCCACGAAGAAGGGTTGGACCTCGTCGTCTTCATCGGCCAGCTTGATCGGTACCGACGAGCGAAGCTGCCGCACTATCAAGGCCGTCGCGATGCGGAGCCGGCGCGCCTGCTCCGCCCGGCGCTCTCCCGCGCCTGCCGAACGCGCACCGATGACCACCACGCCGTAGATCGATACCGTGATCATGGCCATAACGGTCATGGCGATGAGCATTTCAACCATCGTAAAGCCCGTCTCATCACGCGGTTTCATGTTCAAAACGCCTCGACTAACCTGACGGTCTTCAAGCCGAGGCTCTTGGGGCCGCTGATGCTCTTCCAACTCACGGTTACCTCGACGTGCCGGAGTTCGTAGTCATCCGTAACGCCGTCGCGAGTACCCCCGTCGACAGAACCGAGCTGCGGATCCATGGCACTGACAACGACGCTCCAGTCGTAATCGCCTTCACGCCCCCTCTCCTCGCCTGGATCCAGATCTACCCTCCACAAGGTCTCGTCGGCCAGCGCCCCGGCCAGCACCATGGCTTCGGTTTGGTGCGAGGCCGTCGCCGACACCCTGATGCTACCCGTGAACAGCTCGAGGCAAGCCACCAAGGCAACCGCCATCACAGCCGTGGCGACGATCACCTCGAGCAGCGAAAACCCGCGGGAGTTCCTCACTCCCCCTCCTCCACCGCGACCGTGCTGATCAGAGGGTTGATGGTAAGCACATAGGACTGGGATCCATCGCGGAGATGGTAGTTGATTTCGATGCTGCCGCCGCTCGAGCCCCCGCTCGGCGTGAAATCGAAAATCACTACGTCGCCTCGAAGGGCGTCCTCTTGGAGATAGCGGCCCCCTCCTATCGCCCCAAAATTCGCGAAGTCCGGGAGGCGCGCCGCGCGGTCGAACGACGTTTCACCGCCTGCCTCGTCGTCGGTGGCCGAACCGGGCTCTCGGTCCGTAACGGCGAACGTGCCTTCGGCGGGCCAGACCGCGAGCAGCGCCCGTTCCCGTCGGGTGACGGCCTGCAGGGACGCTGTGCGTACGGCGGCAACGAAGTGCTGCAGCGAACGTCTCACCTCGCGCTGGCGGCTTCCCGCACCGACCGATGGCATGACCAGAGCGGCAGCAGCGGCAGCGATCACCAGGACGATGATCAGCTCGATCAGGGTAAACCCCCCGTGGCTCCGACTGGAGTTGCTTCTCGGCACGGGGGATGACCTTCAATCGAGATTGGAAATATCGGCAGCGTCACTGTCGCCGCCGGCTCTGCCGTCCGCCCCTAGAGAGACCAGTCGGTACAGCTCATCATCACCACTCGGCTCGCTATACTGATACTCGTTTCCCCAGGGGTCTGGTGGAACGGCCTTGGGCAGATAGGGCCCGTCCCACATCTTCAGTCCACTCGGGCGTTCGATCAGAGCCTGCAGGCCTTCCTGGTTAGTAGGGTACCGGCCCACGTCCAGTGCAAAGGTATCGAGCGCTGTTCCCAAATTGGCGATTTGAACCCTCGCCGTCTTTGCTCGCGCTTTCGCTCCTTGGCGGATGAGATTCGGTCCGACCAGAGCCGCGAGCATCCCGAGAATCACCATGACCAGTAACAACTCGATCATGGTAAAACCGGACTGCGAAAAACGCGCACCGCGTATTGTCATACTAAACCGTACCTCCAAAATGCCGGCGGGAACTTATCCCACCAGTTCATTCACACTGAACACCGCGGACATCATCGAAATCACGATGAAACCAGCGATCAGGCCCATGATTACCAGCATCGCCGGCTCCAACAGAGACATGAGTCGGTTCACGGCGTTGGATACCTCTCTCTCGTAATGAGAACCGACTACCAGAAGCATTTCGTCCAAGCGGCCGGTATCCTCACCCACCTGAACCATCTGGAGCGCCAGCGAAGGAAAGACCGCACTACGTTCCAGCGGTACGGCCATCCCCTTCCCCTCACTGACGTCGCGCTGCACCGCCTCTAGCGCCCGCTTGATGACCTCGTTCGATACCACCGCCCTTACAATTTCCAGGGATTGAATCAGCGGAACACCGCTCTTGAGCATCGTCCCCAGCGTGCGAGCAAAGTTCGCGACGTGGACCTTCTGCACAAAATCTCCTAGCAGCGGCAACGACAGTTTCCAGTTGTCGTAGCTCAGCCTACCCCGATCCGTAGATGTGTAACGCCGAAAGGCCTGCCACGCCCCAACCGCGACGAGTCCCAAGACCCACCAGTAGTCCTGAAGAAACCCGCTCATACCCATCACGAATCTCGTCGAGGCGGGCATCGCCGCACCCAGATCTTCGAACAACACCGCAAACTTCGGAAGCACGTATGTCAGAAGGATGACGATAGCCCCACTGCCAACGACGCCCAGAATCGCAGGATAGGTCATCGCCGACTTGATCTCTTCGCGTGTATTCTCCGCGGCCTCCAGATATTCGGCGAGTCTCTCCAGTATTGACTCGACCACCCCGCCGGCTTCGCCGGCTTTGATCATGTTGATGTACAACGCGCTGAAAACCCTGGGGTGTCCCGACAGGGCTTGTGACATCGACTGTCCCTCGCGAACTTTGCCGAGCACGTCCTTGATGATCTCACCTAGCGCGTCGTTCTCCGTGAGATTGGCGAGACTCTGGAGACTACGGTCTAGCGGAAGGCCGGCCCTGAGCAGCGTCGCCAGCTCGCGGGTGAAGGTCATGAGCTCGCGAGATTTCACGCGATTACGGCTGAGGATACGGTCGAGAGCCGGAAACGACATCGAGCCCGGAATACGATTCGACCTAGCCACGGCCACGGAAAGCGGCCTCTGCCCTTGAACCCGAAGGTTGGCAACAACGACCGATTCGGCGTCGGCGTCCATGACGCCTTCTACGATATTGCCCTCCGAATCGAGGGCTTGGTAAGCATAGCTAGCCATCGTGAAACAAGGAGATTATACCACGGCGCCGCGCCGCGCCGCAGCGGAACTCTCAGCCACCCTCGATCAACCCAAGTAGGGTGTTCAGAGCTTCGACCACTTCCAGCCAGCTTTTCTTCACAGTATCGGCGCTTTTGTCGCGCTCCTGGCCGAGCGGATCCGCGCCAGCCGCAGGAAGGTACCCCGTCCCAAGATAGTCCTCCAGCACGAGGGCCAGGCTGCCCGAATCACCGGCCCGCACCACCGCGTGCCGGCGGCCGCCAGGCAGGGCCTCGGCAAGCCCACCGGCGTCCGAGGCTATAACCCTCAAACCTGCTGCGACGGCCATAGGAATGACCCCACTCTGCGAAGCGCTGCGGTAGGGCGCGACCAGAACGTCGGCCGCGGCCAGGAACGACCCGAGTTCGCCGTCACCGAGATAGCGATCCTCGACCTGAATGGAACCCGCCTTCGGGTGGGAGGCCAGCATCCGTCCTACCCTGCCACGACCGAGATAGGATTCCCCGGCAATCAGCAGGCGCGCATCCGACGGCAGGCGGGCGTCCGCCCATGCTCGTACCAGAAGATCCAAGCCCTTGTATGGCCTCGCGTGTCCGAGAAACAGCGCCGTCGGCTGACCATCCTGCAGACCCAGATTCCTGCGGGCATCCCGTCGCGCCCGCGTGCCGGGAAACGAAGAGGAATCCAACAATATGGGCATGGGAGAGCTCTTGACCGCCACGCTCGGAAAACGCTCGGCGACTTGACCGGCGACACTGCACGAATGGCACAAGACCCCCGTCGCTTTCGACAGCACCCAAGAGGTCAACATCCGAGAGGCAGGAAATCGCTCGTGAGGCACGAGGTTGTGGCACACGACAACAAACGGTACCGGACCGATTTCTTGCTGCGTGCGGTTCAGGATCGAGACGAGCGCCGGAGCAACGGCCGGATGCCACCACTGAACTAAACAAACTTCAGGCGAGAAAGCGATCAAGGAGTCTGCCGTAGAGCGCCAGCTGCCGGGGCGCATGGTATCGAGCAACGCGGCACCTAGTTCCACGTTGCCATGGGTCTGTCGGCGCCCCGGGAAGAGGCGGTGGGGGTAGAGACGGGAATAGGAAAAAACCTCGCAGTCCCAACCCCTGTCGGTCAGGGCTCGATGCAGCCCCCTGGTGTGGGCCGCTATGCCGCCACGTAGCGGTGGCGCAGGACCGAGAACCACCGTGCGCACGCTCAACCACCATCCCTCGGGGCATACCCGCGCCGGAGTTCGTTGAGTTTGTCCACGGCACCGCTGTCGTCTGGAAGGCGTTCAAGCATACCTATGAGCAGTTCCTCTCCTTCCCGATAACGACTTTGAGTGATGAGCAGATCGTAGAGTTCTTGGTACGGCCACGCGCGGTAGGGGTCCAAGAGTATCGCTTTTTCAAGGTTCTCCTCCGCGGCCTCGGAGAACCCGAGTCGTCGCTGCACGCCAGCTTGAATCGTGTACGCATCAGCGTAACGCCCGTCCAGGGAGATAGCCTTGCGGGAGTGGTACCACGCACCGAGTAAGCGGCCCCCACGAAGCCTCGCCCAGGCCGCGCAACCGCGAGCCCACGCGTTGTTGGAATCGGTCCTCAACGCGTTTCTCCACGCATCCATCGCGTCATCACCTCTCCCCTGACGATCCAGCAGCAAACCATACTCGACCCAGGCGTTGGCCAGCCCCTTGTCCCGCTGCAGTCCGAGCCGGAGCACCGCGAGAGCGTCATCGGGAAGACCCCTAGCTTCCAGTTCACGGGCCACCCCCAGGTAGGATCTGGCGGTCCGCGGGAATTCCCGCGCCAGATCCAGCAGGGGCGCGAGGTCCGCCGTCAAACGAGGACCCGAATCGGAACGGCGCGAACCGTGGCAAGATTCCGGGTCTCCGAGCACACGAACATCCGAAAGCGCGAAGGGGAACCCCAGAAGGCTGCGCACCTCCACCCTGATCGCCCGGCGCATCGCGCGCGAGAGTTCGAGAAAGATCGGGTGACCGTGAACGGCCCGATGGCGTCCGACCGAATCAGCGGCCACGACTTCCAGGACCTGCCTGGCGTTCAAGCGCATGAAGGGAACGAGCTCGATCCCCGTGACTTCGCACTCTGCACCAAGATCCAGTCGCATCGACACCTCTGACGGCCGCTCCGCCCATCGTGACCCGCCGACGGTCCAGCCGATGATATCGGTTTTTCCGATCGACAGCGGTACGGGATCCAGTTCGACGGCCAGCGGAGGCCCTCCGACCAGGCTACCAACGACGCCCGAGGGGAAACCCTCGATCGCCGCCGCCACGGGTTTGAAAGGCGCCAGCCAAGACGGAGATCCTCGGCGTGAGATGGTTCTCGCCCCTTGACCTCCTCGGCGATCGCCACCGACCCTGTCGGGGATCTCCACGACGAAGAATTCGCTGTTCTCAAAAACAACGGTCCAGCCCCCCGGAAGCGCCTCGGCCAAGGCCAACCTCGACGCGGACCACGGCAGCCAGTCCCGCGAGAGAAGAAATCCCTTGGCGGTTCCAAGACTCAACCAGTCTTGCGCTTCCCCCGCCGGGACAAAGCGCCGACGAAAAACAGCGTGGCTGACTCCATACCGCTCTGCTATTGCCGCTCGCCTCTCGGCCGAGCTGCGACTCGAAAAGAATTCCGCCCTATCGGCCAGTCTGCGGTAGGCTTCTGCTTCGTTACGAGAAAACACCACGGTACCACGCTCGGAGAACGCCACGACGGGCCTGCCGCTCATGGCCGGCAGCAGTTCGGAGAAACCGTAGGGTGCCAGCACGGGTCCGCGCCGTGGGGTTGAAGCAAGATACCGAAAGGTCGACAGCGCGTGGCCCTCTGGCCGCCTGGAACGCTCGTAGGGGTGCTTGCGCATGCCCCTCCGCAGGCGATCCGCCGCGGTCGGCACCGATAACCCCACTGACACCAGCGCCAGCACCAGGATCGAGCCTACACGTCTCCAGTCCCAGACGACACGCCGCGCGGGAACGAACAGCAACGCCATCAGCAAGGGTACGGGGACAAGCCATCCGAGCCTGTAAAGCATCCACGGAACCAGCAGCCTTCCCACGGCAGCCGACACACCAGGCACGAATATCAACACGCACGGAACCAGCACGAGCGATAACAGGGTTGCGCTCTCTATCCTTCTCCGGTCTCGCCACAAGAGCACAGTAGAGGGCAGCAGCAGCAAGGCCGGCGGCCCGAAAACGGCCGCCGGATTGACGACGCTATACCAGCGGTCGGGCCAAAACAGCCTCCCCAAGGCCCAGTGTGCCCGCACCACGGGGTTATCGACCTGCGAAACGCCGATACCCTGTGCGTCGAAGATCCCGCCGAGCGTAAGCCCCTGCCACAGCGGGTACAGAAGCGGCAACCCGGTGGCGAGCAGGAGGGCGATCAGACTCCGATCCAGCACAGAACGCCTACGGCCCGCGAGGTAGGCGAGGAACAGCGCCCCGACACCAACCAAGCTCACGGCGTATATCAGCCCGTGGACGCTCACGGTCGCGACCGCGCAAGAAAGAACCAGCAGCAACACCAGCGGCCGCGGCCTGCGCAGGTACAGTGCACAGCACGCGAGCAGCGCAGGCATGAGTACCAAGCCCGCGACGAACTTGTCCTGATACAGGCGTGTAAAGAACGGCAGGCTCTCAGTTCCGTACAGCCACAAGGGAGTGCAGAGCAGGGCCGCCGTCCGCGTGGATCTCGCCTCCCTTCCAAGAACCGCCTCTGCCAGCATGGCAACCGCCGAAACCGCCAACAGGCACACCCACACGGCCAGTGGCCCGGACTGGAAATCCATGGAATCGATCCCCGTCAGGTCCGACACCAAGGCCTGCAACATCAGCCAACCGTTCCAGACGAAGCGTGGATGTACGAAATCACTGCGGAAAAACGGCTCGGAGGCGCTAAAGTACCCCAACTCTATCCACGAGCGAACGTAGGCCAGATCCCACCAGTCGTCGACGCTTCCTCCCGAATGAGCCACGACAGCTGGCAGCAAGGCGAGCAAGGCCAGGCCAGCGGCCATCCAGGCAATCCGGTCGCGGGGCCAAGCCGCGTTCGCCGGTCCCCCGGCCGATTCATCCCGGCTGAGTCCGAATACGGCGGTCGCAATGAAGACAAGGGCAAGCGAAAGGGCGGCCTCGGACAAGGGCTGGCCCCAGAGGAGCTGAGGGACCAAACCGGCGTTGAGCAGGGCAAGAGAAACCGCGCACTCAAGCGCGAAGCGCCCCGGGCCCGCAAGGAGATCCCGGATATCCGTGCGGTCCCCGGCCACCCTGGTGCCCGACATCGCCGTATCAACCAGAGCGCGGGCCAACACCGAGCCCGGAAGCCACAGCAAAACCAACAGCAACACCGAGGGGGAAAGAGAGGTCCACAGGCCCAACGGGCCTGCCGTCCCCAGGAGAAGAAGAGCTAGGGCGCCCAGGCGAGGGGTAGACACCGCTCTCAGTTCATGTAGCCAAGGTCGCGAAGCCTGTCCATGATCTCTTCCTCTTCCTCAGCACTGTAGTCACGCCCCCCCGGCGCACCAGTGGAACTCGCTCTCTCAGAGATCCGCGGCGGTCGTGAGTGACGATGGTCTTCGGTAAACAGGTCGTCGAGCACGCGGCCGTCGATGTCCGGCGGTATCCCGTGACCCATGATGTGTAAGATGGTCGGCGCCAGGTCGATGATGCTCCCGCCAGCAAACGGAGCCCCTCGCCTTATCCCCGGGCCCCGAGCGATGATAAGCCCCTCCTCCCTGTGCATACCGGAGTACCTATAGGTGTGGTCCCAGATCCTGTTCGAACCGAAGTCGGACAGGCCAAAGAAGATATCCGACTCGTCTTCCGGCAGCAGCATCAGATCCGGCGCTTCTTCGAACCGTCGCCCGCGGTAGAGCTCCTCCCTGCGCAGGCAACGGGAGACAAGCGGTCGACCGAGTTCAGGGTCGCGGTAATCGAGCAAAGCGCGCGTTATATCCTCGCGGACCTGTTCGTATTCGGTACCTGGATCCACGATGCCCTGGGGCTCGCGCCCGCGGAGGTTGACGAATACCGACCCGTAGTGCCGTCCAAACGAGTACGCACGGCTACGTGACCAGTCGACGTTGAGAAAGGACAAGAAAAAACGCTTCAGAAGGCCGTCGAACGAATAGACGTTCTTGTACTCGGCGTGTTTGGCCAATCCCAGCCGGTCAGCCAGTCGGTGGACGTTGCGAAGCGTAAAGCCTCGCTTGAACGCGAAGGCCTTAAGACGCGTCGGAAGGTCCGAGGACAGCGTGATGAAACCCGTCTCGAGCAGGAGATTGTTGAGCACGATGAAGCGCGACGCTCTCCCCATGCCGTGGTCGGACATGACGATCACCGTCGTGTCATCGTCCAAGCCTTCGACGAGTCGCCCGATATCCCGATCCAGCCGCTGGAAGTAACGCAGCACCGGTGCCGACAGGTCATTATCTCGATCGCCGCCGCGCCACGGGTGACCGGGGTCGATATAGTGGAAAACCTGGTGGAGTATTCTATCGGTATCGAAGTACACCGTGAGAAAGAAGTCCCAGTCGTCCCGTTTCATGAGATGAAGGTTCGTTCGAGTAAGCATCTCCAGCAGATCATCACAAGCCCTGAAAAACGCGCCTTTGCGGCTCTCGACGAAGGTCTCCGCGGGATAAATCCGGTAGTTGCCGACGACTTCGTCGAGTTCAGAGGCGAGCTCGCGTGGCCAGGTATAGTCGTCCGCGTAGTAGGGAGTCATCCACCCGCTGATGAACGAGCCGTTCACTTCTTCTACCGGGTACGACATCGGCAGGTTGATCACGGTTACCCGTCGCCCTTCTTCGCTAAGCAAACCCCACAGGGTCTTGCCACTACGCATGGTCGTGTTGACTGGCGGGAATACGTAATCGTCCGGCCGCCGGTAGAGGAAATCGTATATCCCGGTATTCCCGGGGTTCAGCCCGGTCGAAAACGACGTCCAGGAGGGACCGGAGGTGGGAGGCATGGTCGAGCCCAGTCCACCGCACACCCCACCCTCCATCAAGGTCTCGAAGTTGGGCAAATAACCACCGTCCACCCAGCGCCGGATCAACCAGAACGGAACGCCATCGAGACCTATGACGAATACCCTGCGCCTGTCCACCACGGGATACTACCGTGGCACGCCGGCGGGTGCTACGTAGAGGCCTGATCAACCGCGGCCGGGCCTCAACGGGGCGCTCTCCGCTGATCCACCGAATAATCCCCTGACACAGGGTCCGGGCGGCCGCCAGTATTGACCACAAAGGGAGCGGGGCCCACGGCCTGTCGGCTTCAAGGACCACCGAACTCACAGAGAGCCACGACGATGACGCGACGCGATACCCGGCAAGGAAATGAGCCCACGTTAGCCCTGGCGCTGACACTCGCGGTAGCGATGCTGGCACCGTGCGCATCCTCGTCGGCTCATGCAAGCGATCCCCTGGCAGCCGGAGTACCCGCGATCTTTCGTGAAACCTTCGAAACCCCGCTTACAGCAAACCGCTTCCTGCGTGTTGCCGGCGTAGACAGCCCGTTGTCGCGGGAAATCTTTGACGCCGGAGTCGCGACGGGAGTATGGGATGGCTCCGGCCAGCGTGTCGTGACGCTGCAGGAAGCAGCCGCTCTGCTCGACACACTGGTTCTACCGCCCGCCGCCGTGCCGATGGCTAACGACATACGGGCCGAAGCCAAGGTCGTTCTCGGGCTTCACCGGTATACGCGTAGTTTCTCCCATGACATCGCGGGCTTCTTTGACGCGCAACTCCCCTAGCGACCGTTCAGCACAGTTCAGCATACCCGCTTCGGCCCGAGGCGAGTAGCCCGGGTACCCGGCCACACCCGGCGGTTGCGGGTGTCATGTCGACTCCTCCGATCTCGATCGATCCGCGCGGCGCCGGGGAAAGGAAAGACGCCGCCACAGCCATCTCGGAACCCGCGTGGCCAACTGGCTAAAGCTGAGACCCGAGAGATAGGCCTCGAGCAGATGAACAGCCGAATCAGGCTCAGAAAAAAGGCCCACGCTCAACGTCTTCTCTATCCCGCTGTCGCCGGCTCTCCGCGGCCGCTCGCACCACCGCAGCAGGGGCGACGCGGTCTCCCGGTAGCCAAAGTGTGTAGCCGCATACACCTGGCAGGCCCGACCGGCGGCTTCACAGACCTCCGTATCCGCTGCGAGACGCGAGAGCAGGTCGGCAAGCGAGGTGGCGTCGCGAGGCTCGCAGGCAAAGGCCATCCCACGCCGGACCAAGAAGCGTCCGAGCTCGCTGCGCGCCGTGGTAACGGCCGCCAGCCCGTGGGCCATCCAGTGCACCACCCGGTTCTCGGACCCCAGGGTCCTCTCGCAGAGTTCCTTCTCGATGTTGATGCCGACGGCGGCTCGCCGATACAGCCACGGGAGGTCCCTCGAATCCACCAAGCCCAAGGTAATGAAGCGATCGCTCCACACGCTCGCCTCTACCATGCGACGAAAATTCGGCCAGCTCCGGTCATCGTGACCCGGCACTGGACCACCACAAGACACGAAGTACAGACCCGGAACCCTCCCCATCGCTTCCTGTACTCCCTCGAACATGGTCTCTACGTCACACCAGGTGTTGAAACTGCCACTCCACAAGACGACGAAAGCCGACGGTGGTAAAGCGGCGAGACGTCTCGCCGGATGCTCATCGCCCGCCTGAGCCTCGTCCCGGCCTTCTTGCTCCTCCGCCGCACAGGGAATCACCGCTACCAACTCCTCGTCGGCCGTACAAGACGACAAGCGACCAGCCAGGCCCAGTTGACCCAGGAGGGCATGGGACTGGGCTTGCGAGACAGCCGAAAAACGGTCGGCGTTCGCCAACACCGGTACCAGCACACTCCAGAAATGAACGAGGCATGAATCGTCCCCCTGCAGTGACGCCTTGGCCTGAGCTTCAGCCATGAGGTCTCCGAAAACATCAGCCCAGCAGGGAAGGTCCAGGCCCAGACGAAGCGCAAGGGAGCTGGCGTAGGCCGTCGCTCCGACGAGAGCCTCGGGACGGTGGCCCTCCACCGCGAGGGTGAGGGCCCGATCGCCGAAATCACGTTCTGCCACCTCCAGCGTACTGATTCTCGCGTGACCTGGCACCCTGACCGCCGAGAAACCCTGGCGCCTATCATCCGCGTGCTTGCTCCCTACGGCCAGAATGAGGACCTCGTGCCCCTGCTCCTCCAGCGCGCGGGCGAAATGGGCGCAGCGGAGTCCCGGCCCACCATGATCACGGCCCGACTCAAGGGCCGGGGTACCCATGCCCACGAGACACACCCTGGTCACGCGGCAACACCCCCTTTGCGATGGCGGGCTATTTGGTAAAGCTGCCGGGGCAAGGAAAGGTATGAAAGGAGCACCGGCCAAAAGTCGCTCGCCCTTCTCTGGGCACACAACCACCTGAGTTCCGCGACGACGAAATCACGTCTGTGCCTCCTGTTCAGCAAGTGTTTCGCGGCAAATCGCATGCGACTGCGGTGATAGACCCGCAGGTAAGCGGTCGATCCCCTGCCCAAGGAACGGGCCTCACTGTGAAGCCCCTCGCTCTCCGGCACGTAGACGGCCCGCATTCCGGCTGCGCGTGCACGAACGCAGAAATCCGCCTCCTCGAAATACGCCGGCACGAACCCTTCATCGAAGGGTCCCAGGTTTCTCCAGGTATCAACCCTAAACGCGCACAACGCACCGGTTACGTAGTCCACTTCCCGGCGCTGGCAACCCTCTCCCGCGCCGGCACTGCCGCCGCGACCGAGGTGTTCGGTAAGTCCGTTTTCGTAAATCATTCCACCGGCGTGTTGGACGAGGCGCCCCGCTTCATCGAGCAGGCGGCACCCCGCCAGCGCGACGGTGTCGTCGTTTGCAAGCAACGCCACCAGGGGACCCAGCCAACCGGGCCGGACGATGCAGTCCTGGTTCACGAGACCCACGATATCGGGGGTTTGCTTTCCCTCGGCCATCGCGGTGCGTATCCCCTCGTTCACTCCACCGGCAAAACCCAGGTTGCGCGGCATCGATTTGATCAGGACTGGAAGACCGCATCTTCTGAGCGCTTCCACCGATCCGTCACAGCTGTGGTTGTCAACCACCACGACGTCGAGCGGCCTGTAGAGGGAATCGAAAAGGGCCCGCACACAGGTAGTGAGCATCGGACCTCCGTTATAGGCGACGATGACGGCCGTTACTCTCAGCACACCCATGTCCTGGCCTACGGCCCTACGCCGCACCGGCTCAGGCTGCGGCGGTACTCCCCGACCACCTCTGCACAGCGTCCGCAGGCCAGCACCCTGCCCTGTCCCAGCCAGATGGCGGCCGTGGCCTCAGCCTCAACAAGTTCTAGATCATGGCTCACCAAAACCACGGCGGTACCGGCAGCCCTCAGTTCGGCGATCCGCTGGCGACAGCGATGGCGAAAAGTTTCATCACCGACAGCAAGAACCTCGTCGACGAGTAAGACCTCCGGTCGTGACGCCGTCGCGATGGCAAAACCCAAACGCGCTACCATTCCCGAAGAGTAGTTCTTTATCGCGCTATCCAGCTCGTGCTCGAGACCCGAGAACTCCGCGACCGCGGGTAACAAACCCCGGATCTCGGGCACGCGCAGCCCGAGCAAACCTCCGTAGAGAAAGATATTTTCCCTGCCCGTGAGCTCGGGATCGAACCCCGCCCCGAGTTCAATGAGAGGCGCCAACCGACCCCGCACGCTGACCGTCCCCGCGTGAGGCGGAACGATCCCTGCCAGCGCCCTCAAGAGCGTGGTCTTGCCAGCCCCGTTGGTCCCCACAACGGCAAACAGCTCGCCAGCCGCGACATCGAAGGATACCCCGGTGAGCGCGTCGAACCACTCCACCCTGCCCGTCGAGCGGCCCGGTCTACCGACGAGGTACTCCTTGATCGACCGTACTCGGTGCCGTTCATGGCGGAGCCTCACCGTCAAGGCCGAAACCCTCACCGATCGTTGCTCGAGTGTCGCCTCATCCTCACCGGATCGAATCACATCGCTCACAGATAAAGAAAGAATTTCTTTTCAAGCCGGCCGAAAACTAGCCATCCCACCACCAAGACTCCAACCGACATGACAGCCGACACCGCCACGACCTGCGACTCGGGCGCGCGCCCCTCCAGCAGTGGAGCCCGAAACATCTCGAGCAACCAGAAGAAGGGGTTGGTGACCAGCAGAGCCCGGTAGCGCTCGGGCAGCACCTCTACTGGGTAGACGACGGGAGTCGCGTAGAACCAGAGGAGCAGAGACCCTTCGAAAAAGTATCGTACGTCGTTGAAAAAGAGATTTGCCGCGGCGAGCATCAGCCCCAAGCCGGTCGTGAACGCGAAAAGGCACGCCAGAGCCTCAAGCAACAGCAAAGGATGGAAGCCCGGAGCGGCGCCGGACAACAGCACGACAAGAGGAAGGACCAGTAGCGATAGCAGGAGGTTGACGAAATTTGCCGAAATCATGGACAAGGGAAACAGCACGGCCGGCACGAAAACCTTTCGCATGACGCCGCTCGCGCCCAGGAGTCCATCCATCGCTTGCACGCACGCGAGCGAAAAGAACCCCCAGACCAAGACACCGACGATCACGTACACGGCATAGTGCTCGACGGCCGGGAAAACCCGGGAAAAAACCGCGGTGAGCACCATCATGGTCCCCAAGGGATAGAGCAGACTCCAGCCAAACCCCAACACCGATCGTCTGTAGCGCACCTTCAGGGATCGGGAGCAGAGCAGCCATAGACAGTCCCGGTAGCGCACCAGACGGTAGCAGGCGCTCCCCCGCGTCATGTCCGAGCGGTAAACGCCAACGGCTTCAACGTCCGACCCAGTACCGATGCGCACCGTGCTCCCCCCTCCAAAGCGTTCTCAACGCCAGTGACAACTCTCCGGGGGCCATGCGGACGCCTGAACGCCAACGCAGCGCCGGCGAGAGCCAGCTGGCGACGGCCTTGAGCGAGAGAGCCACGCTGACGTTCACCGAATACAGCAACGCGGCCACCCTGCCACCTCGGCGACGCATGAATCGTTTCTGTCCCCTGTATAGTTCCGCGACTGGCCAGATCCCCACCTGCGCCGTCGTAATCCCACCGGGATCGAAGACCCTCACGCCGCTAAACACAGCCACTCCGTAACCGCGGCGGCGCAGTCGCCAGCACAGGTCTTCGTCCTCCTCAAAGAAGAAATAATGTTCGTCGAACCCACATGCATCCCTGAAGGCCTGCCGGCGGGTGAGCATCGTCGAAGCAGTGATCCAGTCCACTTCGGCAAGTGGGGCCCGTCGAAACGGCCATTCCCGGGCCAACGGACCCTTTGCCGGGAGTCCCAGGAGGGCCGCAGCGTGGTTGAACGGATTGAGAAACTTCATCCCCGGAAAACGCTCCGTACCCTCGAGTCCCAGCCCCAAGGGCGCGACGGCGGCCAGTCCCGGGTTGCTCTCGAGAACCCTTACCAGCGAGGAAACACAACCTTCAGTGAGTTTTACCTCGCTGTTAAGAAACAGAAGGTAGGGACTCGAGGCGAAAGCTGCCCCCTGGTTCGCAGCAACCGCAAACCCGCGGTTTTCGCGGTTGTACACCATCCTTAGGTTGCCGCCCGGCTTGAGACCCGGCTTTCCGTTACCGACGGAACCGTTGTCGACCACCACGATCTCGAAGTTCAGTCCGTCCATGGCGGCGTCGATTCTCTTTAGACTCGAATGCAAATAATCTGGAGTGTTATGGTGGACTACTACAACTGTTACTTGAGGATATTGGCGCTCCACAACAGCACTCTTCACGCTTCTCGCTCACGACTCCCACAGAAACCCGCCAGCGGCGACGAAGCCAACGCGGTAGTGTTCACCTACGCGGCCTCCGCGAGGCTGCCCGCGACGAATCCAGAGGTCCAGACCGCCAGTCCGGCGATGTATAGCGGAAACAACAGGAGGAAAAGACCGATCTCGGCGGGTCGGAAGCGCACGAACCATGCTAGTCCCCTGAATGCCCTACCGGCCAGCAGGAAACACCCGAGCAGGGGGTGGCGGGCAAAGAAGACCCCCCTCATTCCCGTGAGGAGCCTAGCCCTGGCGGATCCGCGTCCCAGCCGGTACTGGTGTCTGAGCATCGTCGCGAACCCCTGGGGATGGCGGTGAAACACCCTCGCGGTTCGATCTATCCGAAGTCCGTACCCGCATTCACGCATGTGCCATGACAACACCAGGTCCTCTCCAGGCCAGATCCGAGGGAATCCACCGGCCCGGTCGAAGGCCCCTGCCCGGCACAACAGGCACGTAGACGGCAAGAACTCGGCCCTTCCACCGGGAGCCGACACATCGACCTCCTTGAACTCGAGTGCGTGCCGGAGCCAGCCGACCACCCCTCCCCCTTCGCCGAGCACCCTCGCGCATACGGCGCCGAGACCATCCTCGCCGAGGCTCTCGAACAGCGTCTCGACCGTCCCTGCTTCAACGCGACAGTCGGCGTCCAGGAAGAGGAGGTAGTCGCAACGTCCGGCTCTTTCCCGACCCAGATTTCTCGCCTCTCCGGCCTCCAGTCGCCGCTCGAGCTCGAGGACTTCCACTCCTTCGAAGCGCTTCGCGATCACGGCCGTTTCATCGCCGGGGGACACGACCACGAGGGTCCGCCGTACCAGCGACCCCGCGTGGGACCCAAGAGAACATAGAGTCGCCGCTATGGTATCGGCGGCAAGGTAGGCTGGGATAACGGCTACGCAGCCGCCCCCTCTTCCTGACTCACCCGCAACACCTCGGCCACGCTGGTGACCCCTTCCCTCACCGTTCGCCATCCGTCCTCTCTGAGTGTATCCATGCCCTTCGCGACCGCCGTAGCCTTGACCTCGCCAGCGGAGGCACGCGCGAGAATCTGCTTGCGTATCTCGTCATCGACGTCGAGCAACTCATAAACACCGCAACGCCCTCGGAAACCCGTGCCGGCACAGCTCGTACACCCGGCTGATTCGAACACCGTGACCGGATCCCCGTCCGCCCGCGCCAGTTCACCCAAGAGCTCGGGGCCCGCCTCGACTGGGACCTTGCACTTTTCGCACAGGCGCCGTACCAGACGTTGGGCCATCACCCCCAGAAGCGACGAAGCCAGAAGATAATCCTCTACCCCCATCTCTAACAACCGGGAGATCGCGCCGGCCGCGTCGTTGGTGTGGAGCGTCGAGAACACCAGATGCCCCGTGAGGGCCGCCTGGATCGCGATCTCCGCGGTCTCGGCATCCCGGATCTCTCCCACCATGATGATGTCCGGGTCCTGCCTGACTATCGAACGCAGTCCATTGGCAAATGTCAGGCCGATCTGCGCCTTGACGTGGATCTGGTTGACCCCCGCGAGCTGGTACTCCACCGGATCCTCGATGGTGACGATCTTCTTCTCCGGTGAATTGATCTTGTCCAGCGCAGCATAGAGCGACGTGGTCTTGCCGGATCCGGTGGGTCCCGTCACGAGGATGAGCCCGTGGGGCTGCATTATAAGCCTCGTGAACTCCTTCATCGTCTTCTCGGGCAGGCCGAGCTGGGTCAGGTCGACCGCGATGCTCGAACGGTCCAGTATGCGCAACACCACGCTCTCGCCGAAAAGCGTCGGCAAACTCGACACACGCAGGTCGATCTCGCGACCGACCAGTCTGAGTTTGATTCGCCCGTCCTGGGGAAGCCGGCGTTCGGCGATGTTAAGCTTCGCCATGAGCTTGAGCCGCGAGACTATGGCGGCGGCCTGGTTACGAGGCGGTGTATCGACGTCGTGCAACACACCGTCTATACGGTAGCGGACCCGCAATTCGTTCTCGAATGGTTCCACGTGCACGTCCGAAGCCCTTTGCTCCACCGCGCGAGAAAGAATCTGGTTCACCATGCGTATGACCGGCGCCTCGCTGGCCATATCCCTGAGATGTTCGACCGACTCTTCGTCTTCGTGCAGAACCTCGAAGGAATCGTCCGCGCCCTCGGCGCTTTCGATGCCGCCGAAAATTGCCTCGAAACGTTCCTGCAGATCCCTGGCCCTTATCAGTACCGGGGCAACCCGCAACCCCGTGACCTGTTCCACCGCTTCCATGACAGCCCGATCCCCGGTATCCGCCATGGCCAGAGTCAGCGTCTCCCCATCCACCTTGATCGGGAGGATGCGAGAGGCCCTCATGTACTCCAGACCCAGACCTTCTACCACCGGAGGAGAATCCGGAACGTCTGCCGCCGAGATCTGCTCCACGCCGTGATACGCCGACAGGATCGGCAGGAGATCATCTTCCGAGAGGAAGCCAAGATCGACGAGCATGCGCTCCAGCCTCTCCCCCTTTTCGAGCGACACCCGACGAACGTTCCGCAGTTCTTCGGCGCTCACCTTGCCAGATCGCTGAAGCGCGGCTTCCAGCCCGCCGGCTTTCCAGTCGCGATCCTGTAGTCCTTCGTCGCTTTCCATCTTCGTCATTCCGCCTCGCAACCCGCTAGATCCTTCAATATCCGACGACGCAGAGTATCGTCGAAGCGCCCGATGAACACGCCCTGGGAAGGCTCCTCCTCCACCAGTCTCACCCAGTTAAGCTCGAAGCGCCCACAGGTGAAATTAAACAGGCAGTGCCAGTCGTGGTCCCTGAACCTCACGATACCTTTTGCGCGATAGACAGCGTCGGGAAGTCGACCGAGTAAGCGCTCGAACTTGCCCTTTTCGAGCTGTCGTCCGCTCCTGTAGCTTAGCGCCGAAATGCCCTCGTCATCAAGGTGCCCTCGCGTGGAACGCTGCTCCGCCCCGGGGCCGCCCTCGCCCAGGGCAACGCGATAGCGGCGTGGCGCCGTCCCGAACAGGAAGCTGCTCTCGACCCGCCCCCGTTCACACTCGAGGGTTAAAGCCCTACGGTTCAGCCGCCGGATCCTCTTCCTGGCCCTTGCTAAACCGCGCTCGTCTACCAGATCTGTCTTGTTCATGACCAGGAAATCCGCAGCTCGCACCTGTTTGCCAGCGACCACCGTCTCGGTAAACACGCGATCCACGGTGCCGACATCCACCACGGTGATGACGGCATCCAGGCCCAGACCGCTTTGAGCAATCCTGTAGGCCATCGGCTCGGGTTCCGCCAGGCCAGTGCTTTCCATGATGATCAACGAGGGGTCGCCATGCTCTATGAGCTCCCCGATTGCTAGGTCAAAGCGATAGTCGTCTATTGTACAGCAAATACACCCGCTATTGAGCTCGACCATGTTTTCCACGTAGTCGAGCCCCGAAATCACCTTGCCGTCGATTCCGATATCGCCGATCTCGTTCATCACGACCGCGATCCTCTCCGCTTGAAGCGACCCGGAAAGCGCGTGGGTGAGTAGCGAAGTCTTCCCGCTTCCGAGGAACCCCGTTACTATGTCGACGGGCACGCGCCTCACGACGGCGCGACTGTCTCAGGTTCCGGCTCGACCATAGCGATCCTTCAAACGGACAACGTCGTCAAGTTCGGGGGTCGAGGCTTCCACGAGTTCAACTTCTTCCTCGGCCTCGAAACGATGGCGGAGACCCGAGTGAATGTGAAACGATTCCCCGGGTGAAAGTCGGAGCAGCACCGGCTCGGTGTCGTCCTCGCTGACATAGAGCTTGAGAACCCCTCGAAGCACCAGGATCGTCTCTTCTTTCCGGCGGTGGTACTGGTAGCTCAGTGCTTGTCCAGCGTCGATGTGGATTAGCTTTCCAACGTAACCGGTAGCGTGGGCCCATACCAGTTCGAATCCCCAGGGCTTGTCTATTCTCTCGGCCTCGCGAGCCTTGAAGCGGCTTTCTCCCGCCATCTACTCCCCCCCGGCGTCGCCGACGTCACGGCTAGTCGAAAGACGCTGGCCGTAGAGTTCATCGTAGTAACGGCGGTATTCCCCGCTCTTGATTTCTTCCCACCACCGGCGGTTCTCGCGATACCAGGTCACGGTCGAGGCGAGCCCGGCGTCGAACTCGATACGCGCCCGCCAGCCCAGCTCGTTTCTGATCCTGCTAGCGTCGAGGGCGTAACGCCGATCGTGCCCTGGCCTGTCGTCGACCATTCGGATAAGACTTCGCGACCTGCCGGTCGCCGACAGGATGCGTTCGCAAACCTCGAGGTTCGTCACCCTGGTCCCAGCACTCACGTTATAGATCCTGCCTTTCTCCCCCTTCTCCAGGACCAGGCGAATGGCGTCGCAATGGTCGTCAACGTGTATCCAATCACGCACGTTCAGGCCGTCACCGTAAAGCGGCAGGGGCTCATCATCGAGGGCGTTGCTGACAAAAAGAGGTATAAGCTTCTCCGGAAACTGCCTCGGCCCGTAGTTGTTCCCACAGCGGGTGATCACCGCGTCGAGATCGTAGGTCTTGATACTCGCGGTTACCAAAAGGTCTGCGGAGGCCTTCGAAGCAGCGTAGGGGCTCGACGGATCGAGAGGCGAGTCTTCGCTCGAGTGCCCTTCACCGGCCACGCTGCCGTACACTTCGTCAGTGGAAACCTGAATCAGCCTCAGGCCATCGCGCACCGCGACCTCCACAAGAACACGCACCCCTTGGACGTTGCTGTCGATAAAAACGCCTGGGTCTGTGATACTTCGATCGACGTGGGTCTCGGCCGCGAAGTTTACGATGGCACCACAGCCCCTCACCGCGTCGTTTACCGCATCCGGATCACATATGGACCCGTGGACGAAACGAAAACGCCCCGTGTTCTCGAGACCGGCAAGATTCGCAAGATTCCCCGAGTACGTGAGCGCGTCCAGAGCTACGACGCTGCAGTCTCCGGTCTGCAGGACCCGCCGCACAAAGTTGGATCCTATAAAGCCAGCGGCGCCTGAGACACAGATGTTCACCATCCGGACCGCCAGCCAGACGATTCACGGTCCGCCAGGTAGCCAAGCAACGACTGCCCACGTCCGGTCGCGGAAGCACCCAAGCTACCCACGCCAGAGAGTTCGATCATTACTCGCAGCTGAAGTTCGTCCGGATTCACGCTGCTCAACACCCCTACGTCTACCGCCCAGCAGTCACAGTCGTTGCCCCACCTCATCGATAATCCCTTTTCGAGCAACCGCTCACTGATGAAATCGTAGTCCGCCCGCGCCGTAACAGCGATGCGCCGCGACACGCCCACCGACGCCCTGGTCCTCAGAGACTCCGTAACACCTCCACGAACGTAGTGATAAGCGCCGAGCAACTTTACTCGCCGACCTCCGATGAGGGCGAGACTGGACGTTTCGAAGTCCAGCGCCGCCACCGCACCGGTGAGAACGTTCTTGCCTATATTATACGAACTCAGGCCGGTTAGAGACATCCCTTCGCTGGGTGTCACCGCGACGGCGAGATCTATGTCCGAGAAATGGTCGTTGAGAACAGCGTCATCAAGGTTGTAACTCTGAGCCACCGCCAGGCGAAGACGTTCATGCAGTTCGTTATTCGCGATTTTTTCCATGAAACGCGATTCCAAACCCATCGTCGCCACGCTCCTACCGTCCACACGATCCAGGGAATCGTAAAAAGGGAGACCTCGACTATCACTGTTACCCGTGTGCCGATACGAAGCGAAAGGTTCAATCGTGTGTCTGAGTTCCAGGCCTCGTTCACCTAAGGCGAAGTATCGTTCGAAGACCGTTCGCGCGTCGGCACCCGCCTCAACGACTCCGCGTAGCGGGGTCGAATCGGTCTTCGGCAAGACCACGGACCCGTTGACGATGAAGTCACGATTATCCATATTGTATCCGGTGACACGCGCACTCGCCCATATCCTGGAATCGATCGCCGAGCCAGGCGCCAGCGGCAGCCCAACCGTAGAGACGACGTGCAACCTCTGCCCGTCGCTTCCCCTTCGGCGCTGAAAAGTGTCCGCCGACGCGTCTACCTGATACGAAAAGGCGCCCAACGAGCCGTCCCGCGTGAACCATCCCCCCAGGGGCCGCTGAAGGGTGAATTTCTTGCTGCCAGACGGACCATAGAAGTCCTGGTACCCCGAAGCGCGCAGCCCGTAACTCGCGAATCCGTCGCTGGAGAGCAGGCCGGCGTGCGAGTCGGTGTAACGGCGCGACGCTTGAACGCGGCGTTCAATCGCGCCGGTCCCGATCGAATTGATCTCCCGAAGGTAGAGGTCGTCGCTGACCACGAGGTAATCCGCGTAGAAGTCGGTGCCGGAACCCAGACGCTGGCGGTGACTTCCCTCGAGCTTGAGTCTGTCGTTGGGTATGTGCCGGTCCTTCAGCGCCGGCGAAACGATTTCTGATTCTTGGTCACCTCTGATGGATTCGTTGAAAAACTCGAGAGTTAACGTGCCGCTGGTCGCGCGAGACGGACGATATCTATACTCCGCAGCAGCACCCAGCCTGGCACCGGTTTCAACATCGAGGGCGAAGGTGACGTCCTGCTTCTTATCGATGGCCCAGAAAAAAGGCTGCGTGAAGATGAACCCTCGTTCGTTCGACGTTCCCAGGCGAGGTGCGAGAAGGCCCGACTGACGGTGCTGTTTAACCGGGAAGATCGCGTAGGGGATGTAAACTACCGGCAGCCCCTTGAGCTTCACGGAACCGTTACGAACCGTCACGTAGCCATCGAGTTCCAGGTCGACCTTGGCACCGGTAATCTCCCAGTCTGGTGGTTCCTCGTCGCGGTGCTCACAGGTGGTGAAGTAGCCATCTCGGATTCGATATCGGCGCCCCAGCCGCTTCTCCACTCGCCTGCCACCAAAGGTAAGGTTCCGACCAGGAACACGGGCAACGACATTCTCGAGCAAGCCAGTTTCGTTATCAAGCAGCAGATCGGCGCTGTTCGCGACAACCTCTATGTCCGAAGAAAGGAAGCGAAGACCCGACGAAGCTGTCGCTCGAGAACTGTCTTGTTCGTACCGGACGCTGCCCGCTTCAAGCCGACTGTTATCCCAGCTCACGGAAACGTTACCCTCCGCCGAAACCACGTTGCCATCCTGTTCGTAGGATATGCTGTCCGCTTCGAGAGCGATCTCGGCCGCCCAGCTCCAGCTGAGAGGCACCAACGACGTGAACACTACCGCGATCCCCAGCAGAGGCTTAAGCATGCTTCCTCCAATGCCAGAAGGGGTCGTCCGTGCCCAGTACCCGAGAGTAGAGCTCGCCTACGAGGAACACCGATCCTGTTACCACGACGCTCCCGCCGGCGCCGGCCAGCTCACGGGCGATCTCGAACCCGGCCTCTGAAGAGTCGGCGACCCGACACCCCCGAAGCCCCTCTACGAGCGGCAGTGCCTCCGACGGATCCAGCGAACGCCTCTGTCTGACGGGCACCAACACAACACTATCAAAGAGTGGCAGGAGGCTGCAGAGCATTTCCTGCCAATCCTTGTCGGCCATCACACCGAACACCAGCACCATCGGCGGCGAAAAGCACAACGACGGGAGTTCTTCGACCAGGATCCGCACGGCCTGCGGGTTGTGGGCCACGTCCAGTACCACCCTAGGCTCCCCCTCTCGCAGTTCCAGCCGACCCGGCCACCGGCTCGCCGCAACGCCTTCGCCAAGCGCCTGATCGGATACCGGAAAGTCATCGCCCAGTTGTCTCACAACCGCCACCGCTACCGCCGCGTTGTGACGTTGAATGTCCCCGTTGAGGCCGGGCGCTCGAGAAGACGACGATCCGATCTCGCAGGGCCCGAAATCACGGCCGAAGCAAAGCCAGGGGCAGTTGAGACGATTCACCGATTCCGATATGACGCTCTCCGCTTCGATTTCCAGCCGGCCGCTCACCAGCGGCACCCCTGGTTTCAGAATACCGGCTTTTTCTGAAGCCACGGCCGCGATGCTGCTGCCCAGCCACGCGCAATGATCCAAGCCAACGCTGGTAATAACTGAAGCTACGCTGTGAACCACGTTGGTGGCATCGAGTCTTCCCCCCAGACCGACCTCGACGATCGCGAGGTCGACTTCCTGTCGCCTGAACCAAAGAAAGGCCATGACGGTAAGGATCTCAAAAAAGGTGAGGTGGCATCCCCTGACACGGGCGGCTGAGCGGATCAGGCCCGTCCACTCCACGACCGACTCCTCATCAATGGCGCCTCCGTCCACCCTGATGCGTTCCCGTAGATCGACGAGGTGCGGAGAAGTATACAATCCCGTCCGGTAACCCGCCTTACTATAAATCGAGTGTAAGACCGCGGCTGTTGATCCTTTACCGTTGGTTCCAGCGACGTGCACCGAGGGGAACGTCCGTTCCGGGTTATCGAGTTCGTCGAGAACCGCCTTGAGACGTTCAAGGCCAAAGTCCATCCCCACCCTCGAGTCCAGGGCGTAGAGCCAGGCCACGGTATCGCCGTAGGCGTCCATATCCTTACCGACGCGCAGCATCGATTCCCGTCCGCAAGGCGGACACAAACCTCGCGACAGCCGCGGGCGCTCTCGCGGCCCCCGCTTCGGAAATGGTCCGGACCAGCGCCGAGCCTACTATGACCAGATCGGCGTAGGAGCCCACCTCACCGGCCTGCGACGGCGTTGAGATGCCGAAGCCAACGCCCACGGGCATCTCGGCCTTATCCTTCACGTTCTCGACCATGCGCGGTAGATAGTCAGGAAGATTAGCGCGGGCCCCCGTCACACCGGTCACAGCAACGAAATAGACGAACCCGCTCGCGTACCGGCAAGCTGCCCGAATGCGTTCCGCACCGCTCGTCGGAGCGAGCAAGAAAATGCTGTCCATACCGTGGTTCCGACACGCCCGCACCATACCTGCCGCTTCCTCGGGTGGAAGATCCACACAGAGGAGGCCGTCGCAACCGGCCTCGGAGGCAGCACGAGCCAGGCGTTCTTCACCGTATCTGAAAAAAGGGTTGTAATACCCGAATAAGATGAAGGGGACCTGCGTGCTTACGCGGAGCTCGGCGACCATCTCGAGCACACGCGGTAACGACGAACCGGCAGCCAGTGCCCTCTGACTGGAGGCTTGTATGACCGGCCCGTCCGCGATCGGATCCGAAAACGGAACCCCCAGCTCGATGATGTCGGCACCGGATTCTGCAGCCGCGAGAATGCATTCCTTGCTTACCGCCAGGTCTGGATCGCCGATCGTGAGAAAAGGGACCAGAGCGGGCCTGTTCTCGGCCGACAACGCGGCGAGCGTGTGGGCGATACGTGGGCTTCGAGCGGCCACCTATACCTCCGTGCCCAGCCATGCGGCTACGCTCGGCATGTCCTTGTCGCCCCGCCCCGAAAGGTTCACCACGACGATCTGATCGGCTCTCATTTCGGGCGCGACCTTCACCGCGTGGGCGACGGCGTGCGCACTCTCGAGCGCCGGGATCACCCCCTCCAGACGCGAGAGGAGCTCGAGGGCCTCGACGGCCTCTCCGTCGGTCGCCGTCACGTAGGAAGCGCGACCGGTTTCGTGAAGCCACGCGTGCTCCGGACCGACGCCGGGGTAGTCGAGGCCTGGAGCGATCGAATGGGCGTGGGAGATCTGGCCTAGTTCATCTTGTAGAAGATACGATTTCTTGCCTTGCAGCACGCCGATTACACCACGGGTGATGGAAGCCGAATGAGCGCCTTTCTCCAGACCGCGCCCCGCGGCTTCAACGCCTATCATCCTGACATTGTCGTCCTTTAGGAAGGGGTAGAACAATCCCATCGCGTTGCTACCGCCACCGACGCAGGCGATCAAGAGATCCGGAAGACGTCCTTCGCTCTTCAGTACCTGGCGCCGCGCTTCCTTGCCGATAACTGATTGAAAATCACGAACGATCATCGGGTAAGGATGTGGCCCCATGGTAGAACCCACGAGGTAGTAGGTGTTATCGACGTTGGTAACCCAGTCTCTCATCGCTTCGTTGATCGCGTCCTTGAGGGTGCGGCTGCCGGACTCGACGCTGACCACGGCAGCGCCGAGCAATTTCATGCGGAAGACGTTCAGAGCCTGCCTCTCGACGTCTTCTGAACCCATGTAGATCTCGACCTCAAAACCCAGCAGCGCCGCCACCGTCGCTGTGGCGACACCGTGCTGGCCAGCTCCCGTCTCTGCGATCAGCCGGGTCTTGCCCATCTTCTTCGCCAACAGAGCTTGCCCGAGGGTGTTGTTGATCTTGTGGGCGCCGGTGTGGCACAGGTCTTCCCGCTTGAGGTAAACCCGTGCACCACCCAGTTTCTCGGTAAGACGTCTCGCAAAGTACAGAGGGGTAGCCCTGTTCGCGTAGTCGCGGTAGAGGGCACCCAGCTCGTCCCTGAATTCCCGGTCGCGTTTCCAGAAAGCGTAGGACTTCTCTAGTTCCAGGAGCGCCGGCATGAGGGTCTCGGGCACAAAGCGCCCACCAAACTGTCCAAAGCGGCCGTTCTTGTCAGGTAGACCTGGCATTGACTACGAACTCCTTTATGAGCGACGGATCCTTGACACCAGCCGCGATCTCGACTCCACTGGCGCAGTCGACCCCTCCAGGCCTCAGACGCCTCACGACCGCACCGACGTTGCCGGGGTCGAGCCCACCGGCGAGCAGCACCTCGCCGAGATCCAGTCCGTCGAGCAGGCCCTCCTCAATCCGAACACCGCTGCCGCCACCAAGCGGGCTGTCCAGGAGCAGGCGATAGGTCTCACGGTCCTCGACCAGGGCCTCCGCCTGTTCACGCGAGCTCACGTTCACGGCTCGAATCACCGGGAGGTCCCAACCGAGGGCTTCTTCGCGATCCTCTCCTCCGTGTAGCTGGATTCCGTTCACCCCCGTGGCCCTAACCACCTCCTGAATACGGGCCCGCCCCGCCGACACGAAGACCCCGTAGACCGGAAAGCCGGGAGGAACCACTCGGACGATGTCGGCAGCTTGCTCAGCGCTGCAGGCGCGAGGACTACCGTGGAAGAAGTTCACACCGATCGCGTCGGCACCGGCAGCTACCGCGTTCATGGCGTCTACCGGTCGAGTAATACCGCAAATCTTTATCAACACTGTCAGCCAGCCATAAACTCCGCGAGCGCGTCCCCGGGGTGTTCCGAGCCCATCAGGCTCTCCCCGATGAGGAAACCCGCCACCCCGAGCTCCTCGAGCTCGCGAAGTTCCGAGGGATCGCTCAGGCCGCTCTCCGAAACCAGGACAACCCCTTCGGGTACCATCGTGGCCAGGCGGCGCGTAATATCGGTCGATGTTTCGAAAGTCTCCAGATCGCGATTGTTGATTCCGACGAGGGTAGCGCCGAGCTCCAGCGCCACCGCCATCTCCGACTCACTGTGTACCTCGACCAATACGTCAAGACCCTCTTCGCGAGCTGCCAGATCGATCTCCACCAAGCGCGACGCGCCGATCGCCGAAACGATCAGCAGTATCGCATCCGCTCCGTAAGCCCGTGCCTCCGCGACCTGCCAAGGATCCACCATGAAATCCTTTTGTAACAGCGGCAGTGACGTCGCCTCGCGAACGGCAGACAGATACGCGAGACTGCCCTGAAAAAAAGGCTCGTCGGTGAGCACCGACACGCACGTCGCACCGGCCTGCTGGTACTGGCGCGCGTGCAGCGCGGGGTCAAAAT
>JBHHVL010000002.1:0-105443 GCA_046754245.1 Binatia bacterium
TGGAGCGGGTGACCGGGCTCGAACCGGCGACGTCCAGCTTGGGAAGCTGGCATTCTACCACTGAATTACACCCGCAACGGTGCTGATTCTATAGGGCCCAGGGGCTGGGTCAATCCGGGCCAGGGGCGCGGTTTCGCGTCGATTTCAATGTTCAAGGCAACCTGATAGATGCGGCGACATGCAGTCAAGACCCAGCTGGAACGAGTATTTCATGACCATCACACGCCAGGTAGCTGAGCGCTCGACCTGTAAGCGGGCCAAGGTGGGGGCGGTGATGGTCCGCGACCGTAGCATCCTAGCCACGGGCTACAACGGTTCTCCTGGCGGTATGCCTCACTGTCTCGACGAGGGTTGTTTGATCTACGAATCTCGAACCCCCGACGGCGACGTCGAGACCAACTGCTTTCGCACGATTCACGCCGAGATCAACGCGATCGCCCAGGCGGCCCGCAACGGCAATCGGATCGAGGGGGCCGATATCTACGTGACCCACACGCCCTGTATCCACTGCTTCAAGGTGCTCGTCAACTGTGGAGTCTGCCGCATCTATTACGAGAAGCCCTACAAGATCGAGACCATCGAGGAGCTTCTCGAACGGTCGGGCGTGGAGGTCGAACAGGTCGCCGTTGAGGGTTGACCGTCGCCGTCTGAGCGCCGGGTTTACAAATCGAGAAGCGCGCGCAGCTCCTTACCGGTATATGACTGCTCGCAGTCGGCTACTTCCAGCACGGTTCCCTGTGCCACTACTCTGCCCCCGCCGTCTCCGCCTTCGGGGCCGAGGTCGATCACGTGATCGGCGTGTGAAATGAAATCCGTGTGATGCTCGACAGCGAGCACCGAGTGTCCTCTGGACACGAGCCCATCCAGTACTTCGATGAGGGTGTGGACGTCCTGGAGATGGAGCCCGGTGGTCGGTTCGTCGAATATGAACAGGGTTCCCTGCGACTTTGTTTCCTCGCTGAGGAAGGATGCGAGTTTGAGCCTCTGGGCCTCCCCCCCGGAAAGGGACGAGGTAGACTGTCCGAGCGTCAGGTAACCGAGTCCTACCGAACGCAAGCACTTGAGTTTATTGAACAGCGCCGGCCGGTCTGCAAAGAATTCCGCCGCTTCATCAACGGTCATCGAAAGGACGTCGTTGATATTGCGGTTGCGGTAACGAACGTCAAGGATTTTCTTTGTGAATCGCTCGCCGCCACAGTCGTCGCAAGGAACCACGATGTCGGCCATGAAGTGCATGTCGATGGTGATCGTGCCTGTACCCTGGCAACGTTCGCAGCGTCCACCACTCGTATTGAAAGAAAAACTCCCTGGGGTGATCCGGGAACGCTTCGCCGTCGAGGTCTGTGCGAACAGCCTGCGCACCTCGTCGTAAAGCTTGATGTATGTAGCCGGGTTGGATCGCAGCGACCGACCGATCGGCGCCTGGCTCATCATCAGAACCTCTTCTACTTGTTCAAACCCGGTAATCGAGTCGCAGCGTCCGGCTTCTTGCCCACCGAGTTCACGCTCCTTGAGGTAGCCCTCGTAGAGGACCTGCTCTACGAGCGTTGACTTGCCCGAGCCCGAAACACCCGTGACGCATACGAATCGTTGGAGCGGTATGCGGAGTTCCTCTATATCGAGGTTGTTCTCGCGCGCCCCGCGCACGACGATCGCGCGCGGGGCGCCGGCTGGCCGGCGCGATTTGTTTTGACGGTGAACCGTACGGATGAGAAGAAGCCGTCCCGTAGCCGATCCTTCTGTGGGGATACCTGACGGCTTGCCTTCGTACATCAACTTGCCGCCGCGGTGGCCACCCCCAGGGCCCACGTCGATGACGTGATCCGATCCGTTGATGATGGTGGGATCGTGTTCCACGAGTACCACGGTGTTCCCGAGCCGGGTTAGGTGGCGCAACACCTTGAGGAGTTTGCGGCTGTCGCGCGGGTGCAGGCCGACCGTGGGTTCATCGAGCGCGTACAGCGTGTCGGTCAACGCGCTGCCGAGCGCGGCGGCCAGGTGTATTCGCTGCGCCTCTCCCCCGGACAGGGTGCGGGCCTGCCGGACCAGGGTGAGGTAGCCCAGGCCCACTTCGATCAGATAGGCAAGGCGATTGCGCAGTTCATTCATGATCGATTTGGTTCTCGCACGGACATCGGCGGAGAGCCGCAGGCGGGCTATCGCCGCAGCGAGATCGGAGACGCTCATGGCGTTGAAATCGGCGATGTTGCGACTGCCGATCCGGACCGACAGTGCTTCCGTTCTGAGCCTGGCGTTACCACAGTGATCACAGTCGCGGTAGCTGCGGTACTTGGCGAGCATGATTCTCACGTGGGTCTTGTAGCGGCGTCCTTCCAGCCACTTGAAGAAGCCCTTGACGCCGGGGTTCTCGCGGTCGCCGTCGAAGACCCAGCGTCTGGTTTCCTCGGGGAGCTGTGACCAAGGTAGCTCGGTCGAGTACCCAAGCCTCTCTGCGGCCTTGAGGAAATCGGCCTGCAGGTCAGAAAAGGACGGGGTACTCCACGGCGCGACGGCGCCGCCGCGCAGGGAGAGCCGTTTGTTGGGTATGACCTTGTCGTAGTCGATACCCACCACGCGTCCGAAACCTTCGCAGCTCGGGCAAGCACCCAAGGGGCTGTTGAAACTGAAAAGCTGCGGCGTGGGGCGCTGATACTCGCGGCCGCATTTGGTGCAAGAGTAGCGGTCG
This sequence comes from Binatia bacterium, assembly GCA_046754245.1. GTDB lineage: Bacteria > Desulfobacterota > Binatia > UBA1149 > UBA1149 > JBHHVL01. The sequence continues at coordinate 2,687 of JBHHVL010000002.1, forward strand.
CTGAAGGTCGCGCTGAGCGAGCCGTTGTCCATCGACACGACACCGGCGGTGCCGGAGCCCATTTCGAAACAACGTTCGAAAGCTTCTCCGATTCGGACGCGCCGGTCCTCTGAAATAGACAGCCTATCGACGACGACGTCCAGGCCGTCGTCATCGAACGCACTCTCCGGGGCTTCCGAAAGCTCGACCGTGCGGCCCTGTATCAACAGACGGGTGTAGCCCTGACTGGACAGGACCGAGGTCGCCTCGGAAGCCGCCATGCCGTGCAGCGGGAGGTGGGTGAAGAAAAGGGCCTTGGTGCCCTCGGGCCACCGGAGAAGTCGTTCGGCAGCGCTCTCAGGAGAGTCGCTTCCGACGCCAGCACCGCAGTCCGGACAGGTCATGGTGCCCGCGTGGGCCATGAGCAGGCGAAGGTAATCGTAGACTTCGGTGATGGTGCCGACGGTCGAACGAGCGTTCTTGATCGAATTTTTCTGCTCGAGCGCGATCGCGGGCGGCACGTCGCTAATATGATCAACGTCGGGACGTTCCATCCTTTCTAGAAAGAGCCTCGCGTAGGTCGACAAGGACTGCACGTAGCGCCGCTGTCCTTCAGCGTAGAGCGTGTCGAAAACCAGCGAAGATTTCCCGGAGCCAGAAACACCGGTGACCACAGAGATCTTGCGCAGGGGAAAACGGCACGACAGATTATCGAGGTTGTGGGTACGAGCCCCCACTATTTTGATGGTTCTGTTCAAATTTGGCTGTGCGACACCAGGCCGAGCCTCCCATAGTGCCACTTCTTTTTGCCGCCAAAACTGCAAAACTATCACAATGAAACGGGCTTACAAGCCGTTGGCCAAGGCTCCGGTGCTGGTGCCCGCGGGGTGGGGGGAGCAGCCGGGGCTATCGTGCGGTTTTGGCGGTAGGGGCGGTGGCGCACCGCCGGCCTGTGTCGTGGCGCGACAGGTTCACGGCAACCGGGTGTTGCCGGCCGATGTTTTCGCCCGAGGCGACGGCGGGCTGGAGTGTGACGGACTCTCGCTGAGATCGCGTGGCGTCGTCGTCGCGGTGCGAACGGCCGACTGCGTGCCCGTCCTTTTCTACGCCAGGCGCTGCCACGGCTCGTCGGAGGAACTGTGGGCTGCCGCGGTGCACGCCGGTTGGCGCGGGACTCTGAGTGGAGTGGTGGAGCGAGCGGTGGAGGTGGCCGAGCGGGCGGGTTTCGAGGCTGGTGACCTGAGGGCGGCCCTCGGGCCTTCGATCAGGTCGTGCTGTTACGAGGTGAACGGGGAACTCGCCGCGCGTTTCACTGAAGCCGGTCTTTCAACGTCGAGGCTGGGTCGCCGCTGGCTGCTTGACCTGGCGAGGATAAACCGGGATCTGCTTCTGAGGGCGGGGCTGAATCCGGACGCGGTTCAGATTTGCGGTCCCTGTACCCGCTGCCGTCATGATCTGTACCACTCTTACCGAGCGAACCCATCTGAAAACGATCGACAGCTGAGCTGGGTCGGCTGGGTAGACCCAGCTCCTGGTAAGGATGGGTAAGGCAATCCCGCACCACGGCGGCCATGAACGCCGCCTTCTGGCCGTCGATCAAACGGTGGTCAAAAGTACAGCCTATTACCAGCTGTGGTGCGACCACGACCTCCCCGTTCTCGGCTAGCGGACGATCCGTGATTTCGCCGACGAGCAGTACGATCGGAACCCTGCTCGGCGGAACTAGCGGCGCCAGGCCGTGTGAAATTCCGAAAGAACCGACGTTTGAAACCATGGCGCCGCCAAACTGGTCAAAGGGAATCCCGAAGCGTTCGAGGTTGAGTCTCAGGTCATAGGTAAGAAACCCTATCAGTCGCAGGAAGACGCCGAGGGCGGACTGGGGCAATTGCGACAAGGTTCGTTTCGCCCGTTCGGATCCGGTGTCCATGTGGCTCTTGACGCTCTGCACCAACGGTGACATCTCAAGAGCGATATCCAGCACGGATTTCTCGCTCGCGTTACGAACCTTGACGCCCGAGAGATCCGTGCCGCCGTCAGTGGAGACCTGGCAGTATACGTCGACGCTGTCGCGCAGATATATTCGCTTGCGCGCGATGATGGCGTTGGCCTCCGGTTCACGGTCGAGAGCCGTGGCGATGGCCTTCACCACGAGCTGGGTCACCGTTACCTGCTGCGCGAGACCGCAGTCGTGGGCGATCTGGTTCAGCTCGCGGAGGTATCTGCAGGCCTCGCGCATGTTGATTTCGAGGTTTCCATAGACCGTCGGATCCTGCGGGTCTTTCCACGCGTGCAGCGCGATCCGCCGCCAGCTGGACATCTTTTCAACCTTTCTGAAAGCCATACGGGCCGCCTCCCCGGGACCGCGCGGAGCGAGTGGTTTCGAGCAAACGCGGGCTCCCTTCGTCCACCCTGTTTAGAACAGCTTTGGGGTAGTTGTAAAGGGATCGGGGTCGTGGTTCGCATCGTGTTCGGGCGAGGTCGGGGCTGGCGGGAGCACGACGACTTATCCTGCAGCGCCTTCATGGTGTATAGTTTGAGGGTGCGAGGTGGCAGGATGCGTAAGACAATCGGGGGCTTGTTGGCGGTGCTGTTCCTGTCGGCGCTACTGTCTGGAACGGCCTACGCGCGGGAGCGTTACACGGACCAGGATTCGCACCCACTGAAAATCGCCTACTACGTACTCTATCCGGTCGGCAAGATCTTGGAATGGGTCGTCTTCAGGCCGATCCAGTTCGTAGGGTCTCACCTGGCTGGGGACTCCGAAGAATGCGAGGAATCGCCGGACCCTCACCCTGACGGGCGCTGATCAGACAACCTCGAGTTTCGCGTAGCGGGCGACGAGTTTTTTCAGGCCCACGCTTTCGAAACGGACGACGAGTTTTTCCGATTCACCGCTGCCGACCGTTTTTGAGACCGTCCCCCGGCCGAACATGGGGTGGACGACGCGGGTTCCTATCCTGTAGACTGAATCGCCGCCGGAGTGGTGGCTCGGTTGGATGGTTACGGTGTTCTCCACGGCTGACCGCGGTCTCCAGCGCGATGGTCGCATCGGAAGCCGTCGGGCCCGCTGAGCGAGGGCAGGGCTGGGCTTTCTCCTAAGCGCGCTATCGGGCATCTCCTCCAGAAAGCGAGACGGCAGGTTTTCCTGGACCGTACCGTAGATATGCCGCTTCTTCGCGTGCAGGAGGGTGAGTTCCTCGCGGGCCCTGGTAACCCCGACGTAGCAGAGTCGGCGCTCTTCCTCGAGCCCGGCCTCGTCCGAACCCATCGATCGTGTGTGCGGGAAAATCCCCTCTTCCATTCCCGCGAGGTAGACTCGAGCGAATTCAAGCCCCTTCGAATTATGCACGGTCATCAGAGTCACGCGATCGCCCTTGTCATCGTACTGGTCGACGTCAGACGCGAGAGCGAGTCGTTCGAGAAAGGCGGCGAGGGCGCCCTCCCCACCACCAATATCATTTCCCAGACCGGCTTCGAATTCCCGGTCGAAGTCCTGGCTCACCGTGAGCAATTCTTGGACGTTCTCCACGCGGCCCACCGCGTCTTCGGGATCAACTCGGGCAAGGTAGTCGAGGTAGGCAGTGTCCGCGATGATCGCTTCGAGAAGAGGCGTAACCCTGCCGCCGGATCGAGACAGCCAGCTCGCGGCCGCATCGCGGAACGCTATGAGCCGCTTTTTCGGCCCCGCCGCTAGCGTCTGGATCCGGGCGTCCTCGTTGAGGACCGTCCACACCGTGTCAGGTACCGCGGCGGCCGCGGCTTTCAACTTCTCCCAACTAGATTTACCGATACCACGCGCGGGTACGTTGACGATGCGAGCGAGGCTGATTTCATCCGAGGGGTTGTAGACAAAGCGGAGGTAGGCGACCAGATCCCTCACTTCCTTGCGTTCGTAGAACTTCATCGCGCCAACGATCACATAAGGCAGGCCGGCCTTTACGAGTTCTTCTTCCAGCGCTCGCGACTGCGCGTTGGTACGGTAGAACACCGCCGAATCCCTCAGGCTATCGGCGTCCTGCATTATCGAGGCCACAATGCAGCGTGCTTCGTCTTGCTCGTCGGCGGCCGATATGATGCTTACGGGCGTTCCCGGAGGGTTTTCGGTCCACAGCGTCTTGTCGACCCGGGTACCGTTGTTGGCTATGAGCGCGCTCGCGACGGCGACTATGTTCGACGACGAGCGATAGTTCTGTTCGAGGTGTACGACCCTTGCACCGGGAAAGTCCCGTTCGAATTCCCGGATGTTGCGCAAGCTCGCGCCACGCCAGCCATAGATGCTCTGGTCATCGTCGCCGACCACGCTAATATTTCCGTGGCCTTCCGCCAGCATGGATACCATCAGGTACTGGGCCCGGTTGGTATCCTGGTACTCGTCTACGAGGACGTAGCGGAATCGCTCTTGGTAACGCCGCAGCAGTTCCGGACGTCTACGGAACAGTTCGACTACCCGGGTAATCAGATCGCCGAAATCCATCGCGCCCAGCAGGGCGAGGCGCTTCTCGTAGCTGTCGTAGAGTTGGGCCAAACGGCGCCGATGTGGTTCGCTCTGCTGACGCAGCTCTTCCGCCGCTGTACGGGCCTCGTGTTTAGCCCACTCGATGTAGTTACGGACCGATTCCGGCGTCACGATGGTGGCGTCAAGGCCCGATTCGCCTACGATCTCCTTGATGACGCGAATTTGGTCGGTCGAATCGAATATCGTGAAACGGGGGTTGAGCCCTATGGCGTCAGCGTGTCGGCGGAGAAGACGCGCGCCTATTCCGTGAAAGGTACCGGCCCAAAGTCCCGACGCGGTGTCACCGATGAGCTGGCGGCAACGGTCGACGAGTTCCCCCGCGGCCTTGTTCGTGAACGTCACGGCGAGGATTTCGGTCGGTTCGGCTCTCTCCTCATTTACCAGGCGGGCGATGCGGTGTACGAGTACTCGGGTCTTGCCGCTCCCCGCGCCGGCGAGGATGAGCAACGCCCCGTCGCCGTGTGCCACGGCTTCGCGTTGTTTGGGATTGAGCGACATGGCAAGCGAGGGCATGTTGCCGGAGGCCAGGCATACGCACAAACCCTCGCAGGCGGGAAAGAAGGCCCGATCGATCGTGGCTAAGTACGAGAGGAAGGATCCGGTGTACAGGGACGCGCGGGCCGCTGGTTACAGGTCTCGCTCGGCGCTGAAGTTGCGTGAGATAGACCGGCGGTTCCGGGTGCTCAAGGCCGGTGATAGGGTTCTCGATCTCGGCTGCTGGCCGGGGGGGTGGCTGCAGGTCGCCGCTCAAGCAGTCGGCGATGCGGGGAGGGTGGTTGGCGTAGACATCAAGGCTGTCGAAGACCTGGGACTTGGCAACGTTACCACGGTGTTAGGGGACCTGTCTGAGGCCGCTGTTCGGGAGCGTGCCGTCTCGGCCCTCGGCGGGGACGCCGATGTTGTCCTGTGCGACATGGCACCCCAGCTGAGCGGGGTCAGGCTCGCGGATAGCTCCAAGCAGCAGGGCCTGGCGGAACTCGCGCTATCGATGGCCAGGCGGTGTCTGGGGGCTGACGGAAGGCTGGTCATCAAGCTCTTCTCGGGTATCGAGGCGGAGGCCAGCGCGTTGTTGAAACGCGACTTCAAGAAGCTCTCGCGCTTCAGACCCGATGCAACCCGGAAGGGGTCTTCGGAGATATACGCCGTTGCAAGCGGCCCCTCGTGGCTGGGTGGCGACCACCGAGGAGGTTGAACGGCTTGGAAGCGATCCGTGTGTTTGAAACCGTCTGCCCGGTTTTCTTACTCGCCGGGCTAGGCTGGCTCCTGGCGCGCGTCAAGGGTCTGGAGGTTCGTACGCTTACCGAGGTCGTCGTTTACGCGGGGGGCCCCTGCCTGGTGTTCTCTTCGCTTTCCAAGGGCAGCGTGCCCCTGGGAGAAGCGGGTGTAATCGTATCCGGGTGTCTGTTCCTGGTTCTTGGCGTTGGCCTGGTCACACGGTTGGTGTTTATGCTTTCGGGCTCCAGGCCACACGGGTACTACCTGCCGGCCATGTTCATGAACGCGGGTAACATGCTCCTGCCGTTGTGTCTGTTCGCGTTCGGCGAGGACGGACTGGCCAGGGGCGTGATCGTTTTCGCGACGATGTCGGTATTGGTGAGTTCGCTCGGGGTATTCCTGGCGACGGGAAGTACCAGCGCGGTGGAGATGTTCCGGCTACCGTACGTGTATGCCGCGGTGGGCGGGCTGGCGGTGGGCTGGTACGGGGTAGAAGTGCCGCCGCTGATCGAAAGACCGGTGGAGCTACTGGCAGGTCTCGCCATTCCGCTGATGCTGTTGGCCCTCGGAGCACGACTCGGACAGGGCGTGGTCGAATCCTTGCGGAAGCCTTTGCTAGCGACGGTCTCGAGGGTCGGAGGGGGGTACTTCTGCGCATTGCTTTTCGTTGCCGTAGCGGATGTCAGCGGCTTGACGCGCAGCGTCCTGCTGCTCGCTTCGGTCATGCCGTCGGCGGTTGTCAACTTCGTATTCGCGGAGAAGTACGGCAACGACGCTCCGGAAGTCGCCACCACAATATTCGTCAGCACCATGGTGTCGCTGTTTACTACCCCCCTGGTTCTCGGCTTCGGGATATAAATCGGCATCGGTCCCTCTGGAACGACCCGCGCACAGCCCGTATTATCGAAGTCATCAGAGTTATTTGGGACAGGTCTTGATCAACAGTGGAACATCGGTAGGTGGCCGGCATGGCACGCGCCTCAAGACGGCGATTCTACTGGCTTGCCTGACGGCCCTGGCGGTCTCTTCCGCACCCGCGGGGTTGAAGGACGATTTCGAGGATTTGAAACAGGCCGTTGAAGGTGTAGCGGGAAACGATGAAGCCGGGAAGAAAAAAATCGACGAGGTGGCCGAGTCGGTTCTCACGCCTGCGGAAGAAACGGTCCTCGGAGTCGCCGAACGCTCGGTAGAACTGTTACAGGATTACATACGCATCAAGACCATCAACCCGCCGGGTAAGGAAATCAACGGTGCACTCTTCCTCGCCTCGCTGTTGGAGGAGGAGGGCATAGAGGCCAGGGTACTGGAATCCGCACCTGGCCGGGGCAACCTCTACGCCCGGTTGCGAGGCAACGGCGAAGAACCCGCGATCATTCTGCTCAGTCACATAGACGTGGTGGCCGCAGATGCCACGCAGTGGATGGTGCCGCCGTTTGACGCAGTCGTCCGCGACGGGGAGCTCTTCGGCCGCGGTGCGCTCGACGCGAAAGGCGTGGGTATGACCCAGTTGCTGGCTACGATAGCGATCAAGCGACTCGGCGTCCCGCTCAAACGCGACATCATCCTGTTGGCCACGGCCGATGAGGAGAGAGGGGGCCGCTTGGGGGCGAAGTGGATGGTGGACAATCACTTCGGGCTGTTCGCGGATGCGGAATTCCTTCTCAACGAAGGAGGTTTTATCCACCGCGACGAAGGCAAACCCCTGATCTACAAGCTCGGTGTCGCGGAGAAGAGCCCCTGCTGGTTTCGCATAGTGGCATCGGGCGACCCCGGCCACGCGTCTCAACCGGGACCCGAGACCGCCGTCACGCGGCTCGTGGACGCGCTCTACAAGCTCGAACACCGGAAAAGGACTTACGAGGTCGGACCGGTGGTAGCGGGCTACTACGCGGCTTACGCCGCGATAGACGAGGAACACGCTCGCCAGTACCGTCAACTCGAACGATCACTGGAATCTCAGGAGTTCTTCGATTGGTTCATGGGTGACCCCACCGCGGTTGCGCTGGTGACCGACACCATTACTCCGACCGTCCTCACGGCGTCGGTGAAAACCAACGTAATTCCTGCCCAGGCCGTCGCCGAGGTCGACAGCCGCCTGCTCCCCGGCCACGACTGCTGGTCTTTTTTGTCCAGCATCCGGGAGCTGGTGGGCGGCGAGCACGTCACGATCGAATCGACCGGTGTGAACTTCCCCGCTACCCAGTCACCGATGAATACCGCCTTGACCGAGGCCGTGGAGAGGGTAGCGGCTGTCGAAGAAACGAAAGCCGTTGTGCTGCCGGCGATGCTCGCAGGGTTTACGGATAGCCACTACTTCAGGCAAAAGGGTATTCATTCCTACGGGATGGTGCCCATGGTCGTCACCGCTTCTCAGAGAGCCAGCATACACGGACCCGACGAGAGAGTTTCTGTGGAGGAGCTCAAAGCGGCGGTGTCGCGCATGGTGAAGCTGCTCCAGGAAGTAGGGAGCTGAGTCGGTACCAACCTCCGGTACTGCTTGCGATACTTGCCCCCGTCCCCCCTTAAGTAGTATCCTCAAACGATGCGGCGAGGATCGCCGTTCCGTGGCACAGCGGTGTTGAGGAGGTGGTGCGCCTATGGTGCAGGTTGGTATTGGTTCCACGGACTTCGTAAAATCCGTGCGGAGTTTGGTCGATACGTTCACTAGCTTTGAGAAAGAAGCCGAGGTGATTTTCGAGAAGATGGGGGTAAAGGCCCCAGCGGCGATGGTGGGGCAGTTGCGGCGTCTGGCTGTGGGTGCGGTTTCGGACCAGGGTAGTGGCTACGTGAAGAAGCTCTTCGGGCTGGCGACGGCGGCGAAATTGCCCGCCGTCTTTTCGACGGGAAACCTCGCTGCGCTGCTCGGCGTCGCCGACGAGAGATCACTGCAGGAATTGCGCCTGGAAGTCCGTGACGCTCTCGTCCAGGTCAGCCAGCTCCGTGAACGGGAGGTCGCCTTCGCCGGCGGGCTGTCCCAGCTCCGTGCGCGTTCGGGACGTTTTGAGAACGCCCTAGCGGGCCTGGCGCGTGTGCAAGGCAAGTGCCTCTCGCTCCAGCAGCGATGGGGGGAGAGATCCGAAGGCCTGGAACAGCTGGCGGCGCGGCGTGACGAGCACATCACTCGTTTGATAAGGGACACTACGTCGCAGCGTGCCGGTCTGGAGAAGCTGTCGTCGCGGCTTGACGAACTCGGCTCAGCGTTGGTCGAAACGCGTTCGGCTATCGCTACTAGTGCGGACAAGTCAGCGCTGGAAGAACAGCTAAGAGAACTCGAGACCAGGCTGGCCGACTTTCGCAAGATCCAGAGCAACGGTACGCACAGGACGGTGGAAAGCCTTGATCTGATCCGAGAGAGGCTGAGCCGGCTCGAGGCGCGGACCGCCGAGGTCTCGCGAGAAGCGCGGATCAAGACCGGCAGGCTCGACGCTCTTGCCCGGCACGTGGCCTCCGTTGACGGCCGACTTTCTAACGCCATAGGCAAGACGAGGCCGGGTGGGGCGGCGACGTTGAGCGGTGGCGACGGCTACGCCGGAGTCGCGGGCTGAATCGTGGGTGCTGGCGATAGTCCTTTCCGTTCGTTGACGGCGGTGCTCGCTGGCGCGGGACTCGTCGCCCTACTCGCACCGGGTTGCGGTGGGTGTGGCGAAAACGCCTCCAAGGAGTCCGCGCCCCCGCCGAAGGTAGAGGCGGTAGAGGGCATGAAGTACTACGTGGGCGGGCCCATCAGCGCCGTCGACAAGTACGGCCGCATGCGTCTTTCGGGATTCAACGGGCAGGTAAGCACCCCAACGAGCCGCGGCCTGCTCGTCGGGGTGAAGCTGAACCCGGACTCTACCTTTCAATACAAGACCTGGATCAACGGCGTGCCGATCAGCGAATCCTTGGGTTTTCTCGATGACGACGGGCTTTTCTGGTACCGGGAACGCTTCACGTTCGATTCCAACGGTGCGGTCATGGCCCGGCAAACCTTCGAGTACGACGACGAAAAACGCGTGATGACTAGCGTCCTTGAACACCTCGACCTGGAAACCGGAGAAGTTTTGCAGTCTACCAAGACGGAGCTCCCCTATACACCCACGGCTTCAGGCGACGACGAGGATATTCTCGAAGAAGGTGAGGATGACAGCGAGTAGGGCCGACCGGCGCGGCTCATACAGATGCGCGTAGTACCCGTATCCCAGCTCTTCGACAACTACGCCTACCTCGTCATCGACGAGGACAGCGGAGTGGCGGGTGTCGTGGATGTCGCTGAGGCCGACGGTGTTCTCGAAGCGGTCAGACGGGAAGCCGTAGAACTCGTATCGATTCTCTCGACCCACCACCACCCCGATCACGTAGGAGGTAACGCGGACCTCCTCTCGCAGCTCGGCTCTTCGGCCCTGAGGGTCTACGGTTACGCGGGCGACGCGGACCGCATACCGGGCATGACCGATCCGCTTGACGACGGTGAGGGGTTCGAGCTAGGGGGCCTGAAGGGAAAGGCGATATTCATTCCCGCGCATACACGCGGGCACATAGCTTACCATTTTCCCGATCAGCGCTGTGTGTTTACCGGCGACACCTTGTTTGCCGGTGGATGCGGCAGACTGTTCGAAGGAGACGCCGCTCAAATGAGAGCTTCTCTCGAGCGTCTCGCAGGTCTGCCCGACGACACCTCGGTGTACTGCGGCCACGAGTATACGCAGTCGAATCTTGCTTTTGCAGCCACCCTCGAGCCCAACAACCCTGCGCTCAGAGATCGGATCGAAAGAGTTGCTGAGCTGCGATCGCGCGGGCGACCCACGGTTCCCAGCACCATTGGGGAAGAAAAGGCCACGAACCCCTTTCTTCGCTGTGGGAGTGAAGAACTGAGGGCTTCGCTGCGCGAACGTGTCGAGGATGTCGGCGACGATATCGACGCGTTCTTTGCCGCCGCTCGTAGGCTCAAGGACGCTTTCTGAGAGCTTTTGCGGGCATGCGGCGGTAGATTTGAACCGGCCGTATCGTGTGCGGATAGACGTAGTAGCTCTCACGAGAGTACCCCTGGCAGGCCCAGCCTTCGAAATCGCGCCGATAACTCCCGCGCCAGCGCCTCGCCAACGCTATGAGCGCCGGCTGTTTTTCGTCCAGTTCGGCCAGCAAGGAGCCGAAGCCCGCCGGACTGTGCTCAGCTGCGAAGCGGTCGACCCCGAACCACATGTAGGGCCAGCGCCAGCCGTTTCGCCTGTTGAGGTGTAGGAGGAGTTCGGGAAAACCTATGGCGATCACGGTGTCACGCGGCCCGATTCCCGAGGCGAGACGCTCGATGAAGCGTCTCTGCTGTGTGTATTCGATTGGCGGGGTGAGCCGCTCTTCGTGGGGCAGGCAGGCGAGTAGCAGCGCAAGTACGGGGACCGCCGCCAGGCCGAGGCCGAAAAGTCGTGGCGTCGCAAAGGCCGCCGTCAGGCCGCCAGCCAGCAGCGCGGCGATTCCGGGAACCAGCAGCAGGGTGTCCGGCCAGGCTTGAAAACTTACGAATATCATCACCGTATAGGTCGCTGTCGCGACCAAGAGCCCGGTGGGCATCCGCGGTCGGAGGAGTCCCAGGACGACGAGCACGGGCGGCAGCAATGCTGATTCGACAGGCATCCACTCGATCAGCTGTCGGAGGAGTCGTGCGAAAGTATGCGGAGGGCTGGTCGCGTGGTACGCGATGTAGTCGAAGTTGAACCACAGGGCCTGTTGAAAAAAATCCACGAGTGCCTCTTCGCTGTAGAGCCACAGCATCGTGGCGGAGATGGGCAGTGACAGACCGGTCAGCAGACGGATGGGAACAGTGGCGCGGTTGGGTGCCGAGGTGGGCAGCCACCGCGAGGCAGCGCCGAACAGGAAACACAGCGCCGGTTGCCAGCAAAGAGCCGACAGGCCGCCGAGTATGCCGGCGCTCAAACAGTGGCCACGGTTGGCGCAGAGCAAACACGCGAGTCCGAGTGTCGTGGCCACGACTTTCGGCCTCACTCCTTCGATGCTCGCGACTACCCACTGGTCTGCGGCGAGCATGAACAGTGCCGCCGCCAGGGCCCCTGTGGTGCCCATCGATGGTCGACAGAGGAGATACAGCAACACCGGCGCCGCCGCGCCGATCAGCAGGAAAACAGCGTGTGCACCATGAACGCCCTCGAGGCCGCCAAGTGTGGCGAGCCGTGCGCCCGCTGCTCCGATCAACGCGGCCATCGGGGTCTTGTGAAGAAAGACGTCGCGATAAGGTACTAGACCACGAGCGATCTCTACGGACATGTAATCCCAGGTCGCGGGGTCGAGAAGCAGCGGGCGCGCGAACGGCTTGAAGGCCAGGAACAGCCCAAGCGCGAACACGAACAGCGATGTCGACCCTAGCAGGTCCTGTCTAGCCTGGCTCACGTTACGATCTCCGGTCCTTCTAACAGCGGGCGTCAGCGGTGTGCAACGATGCCGGCTTCGGCGCCCGCGAGGAAGCGGACTTCTGTTAGTCAGGCAGCCGTCTAGAATAAAGGCATGGGGCGCATCATAGGGCTCACCGGTGGCATCGGATCCGGCAAATCTACGGTGGCCGCTCTACTCGCGGATCGAGGCGTGGAGGTAATCGACGCTGACCGGATCGCCCACGAGATATACGCCCCTGGTACCGAAGGACACCGGCAGGTCGTCGAACGCTTTGGTGCCGGGGTCGTTGACGACGAGGGACGCGTGGACAGGCAGACGTTGGGGCGACTCGTCTTCAACGATTCCAAGCGCCTGGCGGAGCTCAACGCGATCGTGCACCCCTTGGTCAGAAAGGAGGTGGTAGCGCGCGTTTCTCGGGTGTTTGAGGACAGGCCCGACGCGGTCGTGGCCGTCGAAGCCGCGCTGATGACCGAGACCGGCTGGACGGGTGGGGCCGGAGAACTCTGGGTGGTGATCACCGACCCCGAGATCGCCATCCGGCGCCTCGTGGAGTGCAGAAAGATGGCGCGAGCGGAGGTCGAGTTACGCGTCGCGGTGCAGGCCGATAACGAAGAACGGAGGAGGCACGCGAGGCGCGTGATCGAAAACAACGGCACGCTCGAGGAACTCGCGCAGAGCGTAGATCGCGTCTGGCGGGAGTTCGAGTCCGACTGAGACGCGGTGGTCATAGGTAGGCAGATACAAGAGGCCGCCAAGCGCTACGGTTCGCGCCGGGTCTTGACGAGTCTTGTAACCGACGGCGGGAAAACGCTCGAGGTAGTCGAGGAGTTCAGCTTCGCCGAGCTCTATGAATGCACCTTACGGTTGGCCTCCGCGCTGGCGACCAAGGGCTTGGTGAAGGGAGACAGGCTCGCCGTACTTCTCGATAACTGCGCCGCCATGGTGATGAGCGAGTGGGCCTGTCTGAAGACCGGACTGCTGTGGGTGAGTCTCAACACGCGCTCGTCCCCTTCGGAGCTCACGTTTATGCTTGAAGATTCCCGGCCGTCGATGCTGTTGGTCGGAGAAAACAAGCTCTCACTGCTCGAAGGCGTGGATATCCCGCCCGGCTGTGAACTCGTGACGGTTGGAGGTTCGGGGGACGGTTGGGGCGCCTTGCTGCGAGCGGGCGAGGCGACCGAGCCCGGCGACGAGCTCCGTGAGGAAGACCCCGTAAGGATCCGCTATACCTCTGGCACCGCTGGTAAACCGAAGGGCGCGGTGCTCCCGCGGCGCTGCTACGACGCTTCGGTGGAAGCTGTTACCGCTCTGCTTCGACCGATGGCGGACGACGAGGTGGTTCTACAGGTTGCCCCTATGACTCACGCGAGCGGGGCCATGCTGTTGCCCCACCTTCTCGTCGGCGGCCGTGCGGTACTGGTGGACAGGTTCGACGCCAGCGCTTTCGAAGGCCTGGTCGAGCGCTTCAGGACGAGTTCGGTATTTCTGGTGCCGACGATGCTCGTTCGGGTATTAGAGGCGCTTGAGCGACCGCGGGCACTCGGATCGCTCCGGAGGATCGTTTACGGAGGCTCGCCAATGCCGGTTGAGCGCCTGAAAAGGGGTCTGGAGGCTCTGGGGCCGGTGTTCATCCAGATCTATGGGCTCACCGAGTCGACCTGGCCGGTCAGCGCACTGTCGAGGGAGGATCACCGGTTGGCGATGGGTGACGAAGCCTTGCTGGCCAGGTTGAAATCCTGCGGTAAACCCACGGCGATCGGCGAAGTGAAGGTCGTGGGAGAGGACGGTCGTTGTGTGGCCGCGGGCCTCCCGGGCGAGATCCTCGTTCGGGGCAGGAACACGATGCTTGGCTACTGGAACGCGATTGGTGAGAACCCGCGGGCCGGGGAGCGCGGGCTCGACGGGGCAGGGTGGATGCACACCGGAGACGTCGGGTTCCTTGATCAGGATGGCTACCTGACGATCTCCGGCCGCGTCCACGACATGATCATAACCGGGGGGTTCAACGTCTACCCGCGGGAGGTCGAAGACGCCCTGTCGGCTCATCCTGCGGTCCTGGAGGCGGCGGTCGTGGGCAGGCCGAGCGAGGAATGGGGAGAAACCGTACACGCCTTTGTCGTGTTGAAACCCGAGGCGAACGCCAGCGCCGAAGAACTCATCGCTCACTGTGGCGGGCTCAGCGCCGGTTACAAGAAACCCCGGTCAGTGGAGTTCGTCGCGTCCTTGCCCAAGAACCCCGCCGGCAAAGTGCTTAGACGGGTGCTGCGTGCGCGAGTGGAGTGAAGCGGGCGCAGCCGGGCCCACATGCCCGGTCGGCGTCAACCGCTCTCCAGCGCGAGTTCGAGCAGGCGGTCGACGAGACCCGCCATATCGAGACCGGCCGCCGCCCACAGCTTCGGATACATGCTGATCGCCGTGAAGCCGGGGATCGTGTTCAGCTCGTTGAACAACAACTCACCGGAGCCCTTGTCAATGAAGAAGTCCGCCCTCGCCATGCCGCGACAGCCAACGAGCGCCCAGACCTCCGAGCAAAGCTGATGGAGGCGCTCGACGGTTGCCGATGGCAGTTCGGTCGGCGCCAGAAGCTCGGCCCTTGATCCGCGATACTTTTCGTCAAAATCGTAGAAACCTCCGGCCGACACGACTTCCCCCGGTGGAGAGAAACTCGGGTGGTCGTTACCGAGCAGCGCAACTTCGATCTCACGAGCGTCTACCGCCTGTTCGACGATCACCCTCCGGTCCCAACGCCTGGCGCTCACGAGCGCGTCGCCGAGGCGGGCGGGCTCCTCCACCCGACTGATGCCCACGGATGATCCCAGGTTCGCGGGTTTGACGAAGCAGGGGTAACCAAAACCTGACTCGAGGATCTCGGCTACGACGGTAGCGTCGAGCGCTGAGGCGTCGAAAAAGTCGACCTGAGACACACCCGCGTCACGACAGAGAGCCTTCATGGCGAGTTTGTCCATGGCGAGTGCAGAGGCGGTCGTTCCGGCGCCGACGAACGGCACGCGGCTGAGCGAGAGCAGGCCCTGCAGCGTACCATCCTCGCCTCCCGGACCGTGGACGAGCGGAAACACGAGGTCGGGAAAAGAACAAGACTCGTCGAGACCGTCTCCGGCCAAGGACACGAGACGGGCCCGGCTGCCATCGAAGGCCAGAGCGACGCGCCGACCGTAGTTCTCGGCCAACTCGACTATCGACGCTTCGCTCTTAGCGAGAAGCTCGGTGAAGTCACCGAGCAACCAGCTACCGCTTCTGGTGATCCCGACCGTGCACACCCGATGGCCGCGGGAATCTAGGGCTCGTAGTACCGATGCAGCCGAGCGGAGCGACACCGGGTGCTCCGCCGAAATTCCCCCCATCAGCAATAGTACGTCGAGCGTTCTCCCAAGCATCGCAAGCAAGCTTTAACATCATGCGGTCTCAAGTTTAAAACACCGGGTGGAGGTTGTAGCCGGGCTTCATCGTTGCATTAGTCGGGCTAGTGCTTGGATGATATCGTCGGCAGTGTTATAAGCAGGCCGAAATTTTCGATATTTTTATGTTAACAACGTTAATGCTCGCCACGGGGGGGCTTTCATGCACATCGAAACTCTGAAGATTTTCTGCGACGTCGTCGAAAATCAAAGTTTCTCGCTGGCCGCGTCGCAGAATTTTATCACCCAGTCTGCGGTCAGCCAGCAGGTGCGAGGTCTGGAGGAACGCTACGGGAAGCGCCTGCTCGAGAGAAAACGCGGCAGCGTCAGGCCCACCACGGCCGGAGAGATCCTCCACCGTGGCAGTCGCGAGGTCCTACTCCTCTTCAACGAACTGGAGGCTGAGCTCCAAGGCCTCAGTAACGTCATCACCGGGAGCATACGCGTGGGTACCGTCCACAGCGTGGGCCTCTACGAGTTGTCGGAGCCGTTGAAAGCCTATTTTGCCGACTTCCCGCACGTCAACGTGTACCTGGAATACGATCGTTCCAGCCATATCTACGAGCAGGTGCTGCGGGCCAACGTGGATTTCGGAATCGTAGCTTACCCCATCGCGAGGGCCCAGATCACCGTTCTTGATTTTCGCACCGACGAACTCGTCGTCGTGTGTGTTCCCGACCACGCCCTCGCCGAGCGGGGCACGCTGTCGATAGCCGACCTCAGCGGCGAAAAATTCGTCGGTTTCGAAAAGGGCATACCGACTCGTACGGCCCTGGACCGAGTGTTCGCCGAGAAGCATACCGAGGTTCAATACGTCGCCGAACTCGACAATATCGAGATGGTCAAGCGGCTTGTGGAAGTCGGCGCGGGGGTGGCCATCATACCGGAGAAATCTTGCATCAACGAGGTGAACAACGGCACCCTGGTGAAGGTCGAACTCAGTGATCGTGGCATGACCCGACCCATTGGCATCATCCATCGCACAGGCAAACACTTCAGCCCGGCAGCGGAGAAGTTTGTCGAGTACCTGCAGGTTCGTGACCTGGTCCAGCGGGACTGAACTCGAAGCGGATCGGGGTAAGGCTGGAGTTCACGCGCTGCGCAGCGCCGGCATCACCTTGTCGGCGAACAGCTCGAGCGTTTCCGGAGACCCGAAGTCTCCGAAAAGCAGCGCGAAATCACGGACTCCGGTGTCGATCTTGCGGCCGAGCTGATCCGCGACCGAGTCGGGAGTCCCCAGCACCGCCATGGTCTCGATGTCGACGAACGAACCGATCATCATCTTCGCCAGATCGAGCTTCTCTTTGAGCTGATCATCGTCGCGGCCGATGATCACCGGCAGTTGTTCACTGACGACGATCTCTTCTACCTCACGGCCCAGCCTGCCGCAGTGTGCCTCAAGGACAGAGCGGAGGCGGGGAAGGTCCGCGGCGTTGGTCATCGGGCAGTTCCACCGTTGCGCGTATTTGGCCACCAAGCGCAGCAGAACCTTCTCTCCGGCGCCGCCTATCGTGATCGGGAGTGGGCACTGGAGTGGTTTTGGAGCCAGCGGCGCGTTTTCCACCCTATAGTACTTCCCTTCGAAGGAGGTTCGGGAAGAGGCAAACATGGACGTGATGATTTGCAGAGCTTCGTCGAGCCTCCCCAGACGCTCCGCGACAGAGGGGAAGTCCCAACCGTAGGCGCGGTATTCTTCTTCCATCCACCCGGCGCCGATTCCGAGTTCCAGCCGGCCGTCACTCATACAGTCGACCGTGGCGGCGATTTTCGCCAGCAGTGCCGGGTTGCGATAGGAGTTGCAAGTCACGAGCAACCCGAGCCTCAGGCTGCTCGTCGCCTCGGCGAGGCCGGCGAGCGTCGCCCAGCCCTCCGGAAAGTCCATGTCTTCGGCCCCGTTCGCGAACATGTGGTCCACCAGCCAGATCCCGTCGTATTTCAAGGTTTCCAGCAGCCGCGCCTTGTCGCGAAGTACCGCGTAGGGTGCCCCGGCCTGAGGAAGAAAGAGCGAGAAGCCAATCGCGTTGTTCATACCGTTTTCCCCTTTGGGCTGCACTCTAGCCGCTGGCCGAGATAGAATCCAAGTAGTGGACTCTCGCGACGACGAACCCTTCAACAACCCCTTCAAGCAGGGCTTGGGGGAACTGCGAGCGCGCCTCCGGCGCGCACACGGTGATTCGCGGGCGGCCGCAAAGGAAATCGAAGCTTCGGCGCCGCCGAAGCAGTCGGGGGACTCGAGTCGGTGTCGGTCTGAAGCTGGACAGGACGAGGCATTTCGGGACGCGGTGGGGAACGTCGAGCGCTTGACCGAGACGAGGTCTCGGAGGAAGGTGCGCCCGGGTCTTGCTGGAGCATCGGTCTCTGCGCGCGGGCATCGAGAGCGGCCGTATGAGGTCAGCGATCCCTTCTCGGTGAGCGTGGGCGAGGACCACGTTGTGGGTCATCGCGCGACCGTAAGCCGGGATACGATGGCGAGACTCGAACGAGGCGAGTTCACTGTGCGGTCGCGTCTTGACCTCCACGGTATGGTGCTGGAAGATGCGGTGAATGCTGCTGCTTCTTTCATTGCAGCGTGCCGGCAGAAGGGAGAGCGCTGCGTTCTCATAGTTACCGGCAAGGGCAGAGGATCGACGGGTGGCCGCGGGGTGATCAGGGAAGAACTTCCCCGTTGGCTGTCAGACGGGCGCGGCTCGGCCGCGGTACTTGCTTTCGTGACCGCGAGGCCTCGAGACGGGGGGAGCGGCGCGCTCTATGTCCTGTTGAGCAAACCCGGCTGAGCCGGCACCCTTGTGTGGGGTGGTAGGCGGAGTTGTTGAAGACGAAGAGAAAGGGGTGGCACCTGGGGTGGGGCTCGTGAGGGGCGTGGTCACCGAAAACGCCGCAGGCAACTGCCGCCTGGCGTTCATCGGTAACGACGGGGACCTATACGAGGTCCTTGATCGCCAGGAACCACGTCGGCTCACTTGCGGTTGGGAGGAAGACAGCGACAGGCTCTATTACGTCTGGCCGTCCTACTCTCCAGACGGTTCGCAGGTCGCCTGCTTTGGCGTTCGAGCTTCGGAGGATGCCTGTACCGAAGCGGCGCTGTACACCGTCAGCCGCGACGGCGTTTCCATGCAGGAACTCTGGCGTAGTCACGAGGCGTCGCCGGTGTGTGAAAGCTGGTCGCCCTGCTCAAAGCAAATAGCGCTACTCTTCGAGGCCGAGCAGGACGGCCTCCGCTTGGACCTCGCGAGTCTCGAGCGCCCGGGCGAGTCTCTGGCCCTCGACAGGGGATCGCCCCTGTTCTGGGCCTGGTCGCCGGCGGATCCTTTCATCGCCGTGCATTCGGGCGGCAGCCGTAGTCTGTCCGAGGAGGCCCGCCTGTCCGTCTACAGGGTAGCCGGGGGGGTCGAAGAAGTCGCCAGGTTGACGCCAGGCGAATTTCGGGTGCCGGCCTGGTCACCGGACGGTAGACGGATCGCGTACGTGGACGCCAGCGGCGGGGACACCGAATATCTCGCGCTGTACCGTCTCGACGATGGTCGGAGTGAGATCGTTTGTGAGCTGGAGGGGCATACGGTGATGCTCTGGTCTCCCGATGGCAGGATGCTCGCGACCTCCCAGGCTGTTGGGGATAGTCCTCACGTGTTCACCGGTGTAACCCTGATCGACGTCCTCAGCGGTGAAACCCGGGTGGTCAAAGACAGCAAGCTCGTGAGCTTCTTCTGGGCTCCGACCTCGAATCGGTTGGTTTCCATGAGCGTCGAGGATGACCGCGGAATGGAGGTATCGGTCTTCGACCTGCACGGGCAGACTCAAGACCTTAGCCTGCGGTTTTTCCCGACCCGGGAGCTGGTCTACTTCTGCCAGTTCTTCGACCAGTTTGCCTCTTCTCACCCCTTGATTTCTGCGGACGGCACTAGTCTGGTTATCGCCGGCCACGTCGCCGACACCGGAGCCGCGGCGGTAGAGGGAGAGAGCGTGGTCTACCTTGCCTCGCTCATCGACGGTTCGCCGGTAGAGAGGGTGGCGCCGGGCTACTTCGGCTGTTGGGACGCTCGGGTGCGGGAAAACGGCTCTTGACGGCGACGGCGGTGCACAAGCCGCAGAATCTACTCGGCTTCGGTCGAGTCCTGCTCGGGGTGTTTGTCTTCGTCGAACTGTCGCGGTCGGGGTCGTCGTGGTACGTGCTGCCAGCGGTGGTACTCGCCGCCGCGACGGACTGGCTTGACGGTCGACTGGCGCGAAGCCGGTCTGAACAGAGCGAGGCCGGAAGGTTGACCGACAACGTCGCCGACGCGGTGTTCCTCGCCTTCTCTTTCTCGGGGTTCGCGTTGACGGCGACCTGGACCCATCCCCCCTTGGGGTCTGCCATAAGGTACAGTCCATACGCGAACTGGCTGCCACTGGCGGCTCTGGCGGCCTCCTTTGGCTCCTACCTCCTGCGTTGGAGCCGTTCCACGCGTTCTTCCCATCCGATCCCGTTTCGGTCCGTTCGCGGGCATTCTGCGGGGGTCGCGAACTACGCTTTGGCGATCATTGGCGGCGTGGCCGTCTTGCCGGCGGTGTACGTGACGCGCTGGTTTCTGGAGCCGGCCTTTGTCACTGTAGCCTTGCTGAACCTGACGGCGACGGCCGACAACCTGGCTGCCGTCGCAGGGTTGAGAAGAGGTCGAGTGTGAATACGCACGCCGGGCTTACACGCGGAGTAGGACTGGCATTGTCTGTTCTGCTGGCGTCGTGCACGCCGGTGTCGCGGTACTACGAGATCCACACCGGGGAGCTCAGCTGCGAAGAGGCCAATCGTTTCGTTCACGATGCTCTGATCGCAATGAAGATGCGCATCACCGCGTTTCGGCTGGCGACGCCGGGTCGACCCGGGTATCTGAGGGCCACCCGCACGGGCCCCACCGGAACGATCAGTGGAGAGGTGAAGATAAACTGTGACCCCGACGGCGTGCACATCGTGCCACGGGAGGACGGGCTAGGGGGAGAGCAGTATTTCGCCAGGGGCATCTTCCTCTCCGTGACCGGGAGGTCCGGCATATCGGTAGCTTCGATCAAGCGCGGTTCGCAAGGAGACGCAAGTCCACAGGCCCCTGCCCCGACTCGATCCGCGCCACCCGGCGGGCCCAGCTCGTCGCAGGCGAACAGACGCCGCGCGGTCGAGAAGAAAGTCGTCGGCGTATCGGTGAAACTCGAACCGATCTACGGGTTCGCGACGGTACTCGATTTCGAGGCCAACCTCGGGGCCGTAGGCCTGCTACCCGTGAGGGTGTCACTGGTAAACGGTACCGAGCGCTACTACCTCTTCGATCCGGCCGACCTGGTGTTGCGCCGCGGCGGTTCGCGACTTCGGGCCTACCCGCTCAGCGCTGCTCAGGCCATAGGCAGGCTCCGGAGCCGCGCGGCGGCTTCTGTCGGTGACGGTGGGGATTCTCAGCCGCAGGGCGAGGAATCCGCGGCGATCGGCGACGTCGCGGCGGCAGCCGCGACGATCAAGCGCGAACAGCTAGGTGCGGCGCGGCTCGCTCCCGGACAGAAGCTATCGGGGTTCGTCTACTACGACCTCGGGCGTTATGACCGCGCGCGCTTGACGCTCGTCGACGTGGCGACGGGCGAGACCGAAGGCTTCATCGTCGAACTCGAGGCGATGGAGTGACCCCCGGCCGCTGGCGTTACTCCCGGCTCTGCCCACGAAGGTCGACGACGAGTTTTTCGAGGCCGTCGCGCGCGCGGTCATCCTCTGCTATCGACTCCAGAAGGCTTTCGTAGAGGCGCAGAGCGATTCGCCTGCAACGCACCGCCCCTTGCGGGTCTCCGGAGTCGTCACGGCTGGCGGCTTCCTTCAAGAAAGCAACGCCGAGTTTCTTGAACTTCGATCTCTGCCCGCCGTCTTCCAGCGCGATGAGGCGATCGACATCGTCACCGGCGGCGTCGAGCTGCCCGGCCTGGCGGTACCAGTTGATGCGCATGGCCAGCACGGCGGCGAACAATTCTGTCTGATCGGGGTAGCGATCTTCGAAACCCTCGAGGCGCGCCATGACGCCGCCGGAGGGCTGCGATTCATCGCTGGTATACGCGGCCGCGAGCCTGGCCGCGAGATCCGCGGACATCACCACGGCCCTGGCCTCCAGCGGGTCGAGGAGCTTCTCGGTGGCGCGCCCGGCTGGCCTGAGGGAACGGAAACGTTGCGCTTCCTCCAAGAAGCCGTCTATACCGGCGAGCGCTTGAACGAGCCGTGGTCGAGGGGCCTCGGACCCGGGTCCCTCCTGGTTTACGGCCTGGTACCCGCACTGCGCCGACTGAAAGGAGGCCTTCAGGTGAAAGGCCGGATCACCGGCGACGCGGCTGAACGCCTCGGCGCAACCGATGAAGTCGTGTTGGGAGAGCTGCCACTCTCCGAGCCGGAACCAGGCTTCGTGGGCGTTGGGGTGATCCGGGCTCAGCCGGAGGAAGTCTCTCAACAGTTCCAGATACATCGTTTCGCTGTCTGCACTGCCGTCGTCGCCTAGCCAGAGTGATTCCGCTGCCTTGAATCGAAGCCACGCGGCCTGTCCGGAATCGGGGTCCTTCGCGCGTGCCAGTTCCAGAAAAGAACCCAGCTCGGCGATAGACTCGAGGTAGGACCCGGTGTGAAACGCGCACAGACCCCGGCCGTAGTGGGACTCGGCGACGTAATCGTGGCGTTCGATGAGTACGCTGAACAGCGGCAAGGCTTCGTCGCATTGCCCGCGTCGGCGAAGCGAATCGGCGATCAGGAAGGTGACGAAGGTGCTGGCGCCCGAGGCAGCCCACTCTACGGTGTCTTCGACCCCGGCGTCGACGAGCTGGCGCACCTTGGCCTGCCAGTACGTGCCGCGGGCGTGTAGCTTTTCCATGATCCTCGCTGCTTCCCGCCTGAACTTACCGCGCGTACCGTTGTCGAACGCCGAGCGGTACTTGCCGATCGCGAGTAGAAGAACCTTCGCTCTGAGGAACATCACCTGCGCGCCGAATTCTCCGGTCGGCACTTTCGCTGCCAGCAAACGGCTCTGCTCGAGAGCGGTGCGGATGTTTCCCAGCGACAACTCGGTGTCGCAGAGCGCGAACCGTACCCGCGACGCGATCTCACTGTCGGGATCGTAGTCGAGCGCAGCGCGCAGATCATCGGCCGCCGCCCGGTACTGCCGCTGCGCCTTGAGAGCCAAACCGTGCCCGTAAAGACTCTCCGCTGTCAATTCGGAATCACCGCCAGCCATGAATTCGACGAAGCCTTCCGCAGCCTGCTCGAGCAGGCGCGTGCGCTTGGCCGTGCCGGTTTCAAAGCGCATCGCAATTTCGTAGCGTACCCAGTTCAGACGGTACAGGAGTCGAAGCGCCAGCAACTCTCGATCTTGCCAGGCACGACTGTCCTGTACAGCCTCGAGGTCTCCGTCAACACGAATCACCTCGTCCTGCATCTCTTGCAGAGCCGCCGTGTAGACTCCGCGTACGTTTTCGACGAGGGCCAGAAAGGCGTGGGCTGTAGAAGAAGAAGCCTCGCCGCTGGAAGCAAGCGCGTGGAAGTCGTCGGCCAGGGCCTCAATATCCTCGACCAGTCGGCGCTGATCCTGGAATTTCCAGCTCTCTTTGGCCAGGCGCGCGGCGCGGCCACGAACCCGCTGGATCGCGGAGTCGAGCTGCGCCGGCGAAGCCGAGGCCGCCGCGCTCGGCGGGGAGACGAGCCCGATGAGTAGCAGGGAAGAGACGATGAAGCTGCTGGCGGCTTTCACAGGCGGGGCGCCGTTCCCGTCAACCCGCTGCTGCCGGAGATGGGGAAGACCACTTCGTCGAGCTTCAGTCGCAAGCAGTGGTTGTAGATCCTGATGACGTTCTCGTAGGCTACCGAGGCCGACGCATCGATCACGACCAGAGAGTCCTTTGGCACTTGCGCGAGGTGGTCGGCGACACTGCCGAAGTCCACCGCCGGCCAGTCGTCCACGAAGTACTGAACGCGTTTTCCCGTCTGGACAACGCGGATCACGACCTCACGGTCATTCTCCTTCATATCGAGTTGTTTTTCCTCGATCTCGCCGCCCATGGCGAGTTCGGAGGGCAGGAGCCCTTCGATCGTCGCAAGCGAGATCGTGAACAGGAAATAGGTCAGCAGTAGAAAGACGCAGTCGATCAGCGGCGCCATGCGCAGGTCTCCCTCGGGGGGGACTGGTCTAGATTTCCTCGGGCTTCGCATGGCGGTGGGCGGAGCGCGGTCCTTAGCCCCCCTCGTCCGCGGTCTGCAGCGCAGCCAGACTCACGTCTCGGATCCCGGCTTCGGCACTCAAGCGCATGACCCTCTTGATCGCACTGAATTCGCTGCGTCGGTCGCCACGGACAACTACCTCCAGCTTGCCGCGCTCGAGCTGCTCCTTGCGCGTCTGAAGGTAGGAGTAAAGCTGTCCGGCCGACTTCTGTATGCCACCGACAACGTACAGGCCGTCGCGGGAAACATTGATGGATACGAGTTCCACCCGCTCGTCGGTGATTTCCTTGGCCTGATCGGCGCTGGGAAGCTCGACGATCTCTTCACCAGCTTGGCCGAAGCGGATCGACATGATGAAGAACGTGATCAACAGAAAAGCCATGTCGATCATCGCCGTGGCACGAAACGAAACCGATCGGGGCCGGTGGGAACGAGCCGATCGCAATACTAGAAAACCCCCTTTTCCTTGAGAGGCTCGATCAGATCTTCCGCGCGAGCGACGGCGGCGGAAACCAAAGAATCTATGCGGTTTCGCAGCATGCCGAAAGCGTAGAGCGTGGGGATGGCGACTATCAACCCCATTACCGTGGTCATCAGGGCTTCGAAGATGCCGCCGGCCAGACGTCTGGGATCCACGCCACCGACGGCGACCGAAATCTGGTTGAACGAATTCACCATCCCCATCACCGTACCGAGCAAGCCGAGCATGGGTGCTATGTTCGCGATGATGTTGAGGTGCTCGACCTTTCGAAGTAGACGGCCCGTGAGTTCGTCGGCGCGGTCTTCCATGGCCTTGACGACGGCGTCGTAACCCCGGCCCCTTTCCTTGACGCCGCTGGCGACGACGCAGGTGAGGAACGACGGGCTCCCGTCATGCAGCTTGGCGACCACGTGGTCGTACTGTTCACGGTCGAGCAGCGACCGTAGCTGTTTCGTCTCTTCTTCGGGCATGAGCGCCTTGCGGCGAATCGAGAGCATGTACTCGACGACCAAGGCAACAGAAATAACCGACAACAACAGGATGATGTAGCCCACCCAGCCCCCAAACTTTATCAAATCGATGAGGCTGTAGTTCAACGCTTCATTCGACGCCCGGGCAGTCTGCGCCAGCGCCGCTGGTGCGGCCAACAGGACGATTGCGGTCGCACCCAGGCCCAGCAGGGCTCCGAGTAGGGCCGTCGACGACCTCCGCGAAAGAGCCGTGCCTGGCAGTGGCCGGCCCGCTTTGTTTTGGGGATTCATTGGTCGTTCTCCTCAGGGCTACTGGTATGAATTACGCCGCCTGGCGCTCAGTGGCGAACCGTGTAGCGCGACACCTCTTTTTGCCATCGCGAGCCGAACGCGAAGAACAGGATCTGCTCGGTAAGCTCGGCGTCGGTGCCGAGCGCAGCCATTTCGCCACCACCTTCGTCGGCTATGGCGCGGAAGGCCCGTCTGACATCCTGGTAGAACGGGGGCAGGGGTGAGATCTTCTCCGGCGGTTTGCCGTAAAGCCAGGTATGGAGTCGCGTTTCATACTCCTCGTGCATTCGTCTGGTGAGGTCTATGGTGCTCATGACTCCGCCCGTATCACGAAATTCTGCGGCGAGGGCTTCGATGGCTTCCATGTCCTTGCGATGAGGTGGCGAACTGCCCACCACGATGATTACGCGTTTCGAACGGCGCCGCCAGCTCAGCTCGTCCATTGCTGCTTCGATTCCTTGACGGACGCCCTCTTCCCAATCACCGCCTCCGTCGGCCTCGAGGTCGTTGATAAAAGCTCTGATCTTGCTAGCGTGGAAGCTCAGATCAGACCAGCGCACGACAAAATCCTCGCCTCGGTCTCGAAAGGCCACGACTCCTACTCGCGCGATGGGAACCAGGTGCTGGATCCTTTCCACCAGCCCCAGAGCGTTGGCCTTTATGTCGTCTATGACGTGCTGCATACTGGCGGTCGCGTCAATCACAACGGCGATGTCGAGGCCGCTCTTGCGCAGCCCGCCGATGAAACTACCAAACTGCGCCGAGAGGCTTCCGGTAACCGTCGTTGGTGAGTACCGAGACTTGAGGTTGGTGAGGCGCTTGGAACTGGGGCGTGGCGCGGCGAAGCTGCTGAGCTCGGGTAGCCGGACGTCGCGCCGCCGCAGCTGAGGAACCTCGAGTGGTTTGACCTCGACGTTTTCGATGAGGTTCTCGAGGCTGGTCTGTTCGACCGATTCCGCGGCCAGTGAGATTTGCACCTTCGTTGAACGCGAGCCCGGTACGAGGCCAAAACCCTCGCCACCGGCGGAAATCGTGATGGTCGCGAGGAGCAAAATGAGAAGAAGATGGAACAGCGCCGATACGGTGAGGCCTTCGAGCCTCCGACGGAGCCCCACGTGGTACCGCAGCGCGTCGAAGAAAGTCTTAAGAAACAAGGCGTTAGAACCTTACCGCCAATGCGAGCAGCAGACAAGACGCTTTTTGCCGCCGGTCGTCGGCTTTTGGCCTTCGGCGCTTGTATAAGGACGATCAGCGTTGAGTTTTCCGCGCAGGCTCGCAAGAATCAACAGATATGGCTACAAAAATCACAGAAGACTGTATCAACTGTGGGGCGTGTGAGCCGGAATGCCCGAACACGGCTATCTACCAGGGGGGGGTAGGCTACGAGTCGGGGGGAGCGAAGCACCCGGCTCTCTCGGAGGACTTTTTCTATATAGTCCCGGAGCTGTGCACAGAATGTGTGGGCTTCTTCGAGCAGGAGGCCTGCGCGGTCGTGTGTCCGGTGGATTGTTGCGTGCCGGACCCCCAGCAGGTGGAAAGCGAGGAGCTACTCATCGGCCGGGCGAAGAGCCTACACCCGGACACGGATTTTGGCTCCGAGTACCCTTCTCGCTTCAAGGCCGGTGCCGCGGTCGCGGCGGCTCCGGCCGCGAAGGGGGAGGGTGCCACGCAGGCGGATGGCCAATACCAGGAAGCGTCGGAAGTGGTTGGTAGCGTCACGGAGTCCGATGAAGACCAGGCAGGGGGGAGATCCGTCGCCGAGTTTCCGATACCGCTTCGGTGTCAGAGCTGCGAGGGCGAATACGAAGTCCGGTTTGAATTCTTCACGCCGGGCACGGTTCTGCGCTGTCCGTACTGCCAGTTCTCCTTCAGCCCAGGACAGCGCCTGTACCTGGAGCTGGCCGGTCGGATCGACGCTTACGCGGACCGTATGAACGCCGAAATCGATCGTCACCGGGAAGCGATCGAAGTGGAAGCGGCCGATCATGCGAGAAACACCGACGCGATCGAGGCGTCGGTCTCGGGGGATATTCGTGACATTGTGCGCAGCCTGACCGAAATTCCGAAGAAATCGGTCTTCGGCTGATTCGAGGGTAGCATCCTGGGTATGGCTATTGCGGGATAAACTGTACAAGCACCTGCTCTCCCGCCCTGAGGAAGGCGATCCGGCGGGCCTCCTCGAGCTGATTTTTCCCGGTTCCTCTTCGCCATCAGAGTTCGGAAAGGAGTTTCTCCGCGGGTTGCTCTCCGATGATCCCCGTTTCTTGGAAGACAGCGCCACGGGCGAGTGGCGCCTGGTCGACGACCACCTGTTTGCCGTCGACATCAGCGAAGTACCCTTCGTGGTGGTCGACCTGGAAGGCACCGGCAACAGTCCCGGTCGTGGTGGTATCACCGAGATCGGCGCGGTGCGGCTCGAGGATGGCCGGATCCTCGATACCTTTGAGACCTTCGTGAATCCGGAACGCCGGATTCCGTCCTACGTGGCGAAAATGACGGGAATCACCGATGAGATGGTGACCGGCGCTCCGACGATATCGGAGGTGATAGGCGATTTTCTCGCCTTTGCCGAGGGCTCGGTACTGGTTGCCCACAACGCGTCTTTCGACATCATTTCCCTCGACATAGCGTGCCAGAGGCATCTTGGCCGACCCCTCGGTATACCCTGGCTGTGCACCGTCGAAATGGCGAGGCGAGCGTGGCCCCATCTTCAAAAGACCTCCCTGGACGCCCTTGCCGAGCATTTCGACCTTCACGCCGATACCCGGCATCGGGCTTTGGCGGACGCGGAACTCACGGCCCAGATCCTGGGCCGGTTGTTTGATGAGCTCCGCGAACGCGGCGCGACGACGATCGCGGAAGTGACTTCGGTCCTCGAGGGCGATGAACCCAGACGGAGTCTGGAAATTCACGTGAGTCAGGACGCCCTGGAGCGAATTCCGGAATCACCCGGTAGCTATCGTCTCATCGATGGCAACGGTAGCACCCTTCTCGTGAGCCGGGCGTCAAACCTCAGGGAAGCGGTCTTGCCTTACTTCCTCGGCGCGGCCCATCTCAGCGACCGTCAGGTCGGGATGGTCGCGGGCGTACACGACGTACGTTTTATCGCGACCGGTTCGGAGCTGGAGGCGGCCCTGGTCGAGGCCAACGACGTTCGTAGGCACGAGCCGACCTTCAATCGAGGCAACAGGCACCTGCCGAGGCTTCACTTCTTGCGTTTCACCGTCAGTGACGAATTCCCCGCGGTATACGTCTCACCGCGACTGAGAGCCGACGACGCGCTCTACCTCGGTCCTCTCGGTAACGGCGCTTTGGCCGACGAAGCGGCGAGGGCGTTTTCCAGACGCTTTCGGCTCCGAACCTGTCCAGGATTGCTCGTTCCGGCCCCTGGTTTTGAAGCCTGTTCGCTGGGTCGGGAGGGCTGGTGCAGCAGCCCCTGCGACCAGACCGTCTCAAGCGCCGAGTACGCGGAGCAGGCGCGACAACTGCAAGACGCGCTCGACAGCGCTGACGTGGATTTCGAGAAACTTCTCTCGACGGGCGACGCTAGCTCGGACTCGGGAGACCGGCGGGTTGCCAGGGTAGCCGGCCGCCTGGCGCGGCTCCACGACCGTCAGTCCCTTCTATGGCATCGCCAGCACTACATCGCCGTCTTGCCTGGGAGGCCCGGCAACAAACACGTTTTTGCCGTCGTCCGCGGCCGCCTCTACCGTGATTTCGAGCTCGAGCGGCGCGAGCAAGTGGATGAACTGGTTGAGTTGCTGGCGCAGTCCTTGGACGATCGGCCCTGCCAACGCATGAGTGGCCGTGTAGCGGTGGAGAGCAGCATCATGGCTAACTGGCGAAGCCGATATCCCCAGCCTGACGCCGCGTCGTCCGAAGGCATGCTACTCAACCTCGACCTCGACGGGGCCTCGTTGCGCGCCGCGGCTGCCGCTCTGGCGGCGGTGGTATCGCGTTGAATTTGCGCTCGCAGTGGGGCGTTTCACGGGCAATCTGGGCTAAGGGCGTGTGTTCTCGGTGACAGCTCCTCTCGACCAAACCAGCAGGATAGACGAAGAGACGACGGAGGCGCGCTGGCGTCGTGTAATCTCGGAGAGCAACGCGTGGTTACTCGCGGCCGCCATAGCCATAGGGGCGGTCACCGCTTTGGCGAACGTAGCTTTTCACTGGGCGATCGACGGCGCGCACGAGTTCTTCTGGAATGACTTCGGAGGGGCTCTCGAGATCGGCAGCCGTCCTCCGGCCTACAGCGTCTACGAAACTGGCTTCGCCGGCCTGCCAGGCCACTGGTGGCTCATACCCTTGATTCCAACCGTCGGGATGGCTGCCCTCGTCCTGCTGGATCGCTTTTTCCCCGGTGAGGTAAAGGGCTATGGGCTGCCAAATTTTCTGGAAAAGGTGAACGTCAAGGGTGGGTACATACGCAGGCGATGGATCACGCTCAAGACCCTGTCGAGTGCCATTACCCTGGGATCGGGTATGAGCGCGGGCATCGAGGGCCCGATAGCGTCGATCGGCGGATCCATAGGATCGACGGTCGCCCGCGCGATCAGGCCTGCGGCCGAACGCTTGAGGATGCTCATTGCCTGTGGCTCCGCCGCGGCGATCGCGGCGACCTTTTCCAGTCCCATTGCGGGCGTGTTCTTCGCGCAGGAGATAGTGTTACTAGGGGAATTCCAGGCGCAGTCCTTCGCCCTGATAGTGCTGGCGTCGGGGACCTCGACCGTCGTGTCCCAGTACCTTCGGGGAGACCACCAGATTCTCCACGCGCCTGCCTTCGACTTCCCGGTCAATCACGAACTGCTCTTCTACGTATTGATGGGAATGCTGTGTGGCTTGGTAGCGGTATTCTATATTCGCTCTTTTTACGTGATCCGAGACTGGTTCGAGCGGTCGAGTATAGCGGGAGCGATTCAGCCAATCGCCGGGGGTGTGGTAGTCGGACTCGCGTTGATCGTGTTCCCTCAGGTGAGTTCCAGCGGGTACGAGACCATGAACGAGGTGTTCCGCGGCAACATGACGGCGGGCCTGCTCATGTCGCTGGTGTTGGTCAAGATACTCATGACCGGCGTCACCATGGGCTGTGGCGGGTCGGGTGGCGTGTTCGCGCCGGCCATGTTCATAGGCGCCGTGTTCGGCGGTGGGTTCGCGTCGCTCGTGAACCTCCTTATTCCCGGCACCCTAGGCGCTACCGGCAGCTTCGCGTTGATCGGTATGGGCGCGTTCCTTTCCGCTTCGACCCACGCGCCGATGACCGCGATCTTCCTCCTCTGGGAGCTGACCCGGGACTACAACGTGGTACTCCCGATCATGATAACCGCTATCTCGGCTACGCTAGTGGCGCGGCGAGTATTTCCCGACAGCATCGACAGTTACGATCTGAGCCGGCGTGGATTCGACATTCACGCGGGGAGCGAGGCCAACATACTCCGCGGCCTGTTTGTCCGCGGTCTGGTGAGCAAGGATTTTCAACAGATACCGGAGTCGATGGCGGTGACGGATTTCGTTCGTTACGTCACGAATAGTCACCACGTGTATTTCCCTGTAGTTAACGAGGACAACGAACTTACCGGCATCATCAGCATGCAAGATCTCAAAGGGGTGTTGCTTGACAGGGACGCTTGGCCCTATCTGGTCGTCGGGGAGTTGGCCAATAGCGACGTTCTGACGGTATCCGGTTCCGATAGTCTCTACGACGCGATGAAGGTCATCTCAACTCGTGGTTTCGAGCAGATTCCGGTCATGGACGAGGATAATCCCAAGCGGGTCGTGGGGATGCTCAAGCGTTCGGATCTGCAGAACTTTTATCAGAAACGGCTGCTCGCCAAGGAGCTGCATCGCTGAGCCGGGCGCGGCTGGACTGGGCTACGGTCGAAGGAGAGAACGAATTGGTTTCCAGCGCGGTGATAATTACGTCGGATGACCTTGGCCGCTGGCCGGAAGTCAACGACGCCGTGATGGCTGGTTACGACGCCGGGGTGATTTCGAGTGCGGGGCTGCGCGTGAACGGACAAGCCGCCCGTTCTGCGATCGTCTCGGCGTCGATGAGGTCTGGTCTCGGAGTGGGTCTGCATCTCGTTCTTTGCGAAGGTTCGTCCACCCTGCCGCGGCACGACATACCGAACCTGGTCGACGCCGGGGGGCGTTTCGTTTCGCGGCCGCTCGAGGCCGCATGGCTCTACAGACGTGGCGGCGGCCTGCGAGACGAACTCGCGGCGGAGATCCGGGCTCAGGTCGAACGGTTCCTCTCCAGCGGACTGTATCTAACGCACGTCTCGAGCACCTACGATCTACATCTGCA
The DNA here is from genome assembly GCA_046754245.1 of Binatia bacterium. Taxonomy (GTDB): domain Bacteria; phylum Desulfobacterota; class Binatia; order UBA1149; family UBA1149; genus JBHHVL01. The sequence goes on from JBHHVL010000002.1 coordinate 33,940, forward strand.
TCCGACGATCCTCGGAATACTGAAGGATCTGGCGCTCGAGTACCCGCTGTGGGCGATTCGAAAGCCCTGCGGCAAGGCGTGGAAATGGTCCCGCCGTTATAATACTCCAGGCTGGCAGACAGCCCTGGAAAACTCGGTTATGCGACCTGTCCTGGGTTACGGGCGGCTACGTTCGCGGTGTTTCAAGGGTCCGGACCGCGTCGAGCCTCTCTCACGTACGCGCCCGATAACAGAGCATTCGGTGGTCGAGAGGCTCAACTCGCTGAAATCCGGTGTCACCGAATTCGTTTGCCACCCGGGCTCTTTTCTCCGCCGTTACGACGGAATCGGGGAGGCGGCTGTGCTGACGAGTCCTATGGTGCGCGCGAGTCTCGAAGCGAACGACGACGTCGATCTGATTTCCTACAGGGAAGTAACCGAGGGGAACTGAGCGGCCCGGAGACCCGGTTACACCAGGGTCGTCAGCAAACCCAGGAATATGAAGAACCCGAGAACGTCTGTTCCGGCGGTGACGAAAACCGGCGATGACAGCGCGGGGTCGGCTCCGAGGCGGCGAATGCTCAGGGGAATGAGCGTGCCGAGCACCGCTGCGACGATCAGGTTGATGATCATGGCGAAACCCATGACCAGGGCCAGGCCCAGGTTTTCGCGCCAGAGGTAGACCGTAACACCGGCGACGACGCCGAGCACCGCGCCATTGCTCAGCGCTATGAGGAACTCGCGACTCAACATGCGCCGGGCGTTTCGCGACCGTACCTCACCGAGCGCCAAACCTCGCACCACCAGGGTCATCGTTTGAACGCCCGCGTTTCCTCCTTGGCTCGCGACGATGGTCATGAAGGCCGCTGCTATCGCCAGTGTTTGGATGGTGTGCTCGAACAATGAGATGGTCGCGGCACTCACCGTCGCGGTCAGCAAGTTGACTCCGAGCCACGGCAACCGCGACCGAACCGCGGTCAGCGGCCCCGGTAAACCCAGTGGTTCGTCGCCGACGCCGGCGAGCTTGAGCATGTCCTCCGTGGCCTCTTCTTCGATGACGTCCACCACGTCGTCGATGGTGATGCGCCCTACAAGCGTTCGTTCTTCGTCGATGACGGGAAGGGACAGTAGGTCGTACTTCTCGAACAGGTGGGCGACTTCTTCCTGGTCGACGTACGCACTTACCGAGACGAATTCGGATTCGATGATTTCATCTACCGGGGTCTTGTCCTCCGCCAGGACGAGTTCCCTGACTGGGACGTAACCGATCAGGCGGCCTTCGTGATCGGTTACGAAGACGTTGTGAATGTCGTGAAAATCATCGCGGTGGCGTCGCAGGTAGGTGCGAATCTGAAGTACCGACGTACCAGTGGTCACAGACGCGACCTCGGTCTTCATGATCCCGCCGGCGCTGTCAGCGGGGTAGGAGAGTAAATCCTCGACCTCTCGCCGCGTTTCGGGGGTCGCCCGGTAGAGAAGAAGCCTCTGCCGTTGTTGCGGCAACTGACCAACGATGTCGGCCGCGTCGTCGGTGTCGACGCCCTCTATGACGGCCGTTATCCGCGAATCGGCGAGGTTGTCCAGCAGGACCCCACGGGTAAGGTCGCTTACGTCACGTATGACCTCACCGGCCTTGTCGTCGGAGAGGACCCCGAAGAGCCGAAGTTTTTCGGCATCGGATTCCAGTCGATCGAGTATCTCGGCTAGGTCGGCGGGGTGAACGTCGGCGATTTCGCGGCGAAGCCGCTGACTGTCGCCAGCGCGGGCGAGCTCGAAAATGACTTCGCGTTGCAGGCGGTCGCTTTCAGCCAGGTTGCTCATCTTTACCGTGCGCGGTTACGTAGAGAAGTACGAGGGGCTCTCTTCTTTGGTTATCCCCGTAGGTATAGCGCATAACCTCCTCGAAATGATAGTTGAGGGCCGCCGAGAGGTCCGCGACCGAGCCTTCGCGCGCGAGAATCCACAGTTTCTTCTCGTCCTCCCCGCTGTCGTCGAGGAGGGCGGGTTCGGGCAACGGCGGTAGATCGCGGCCCGCGTAGAATACGGCGCCGTAGTCGAAGAAACCGAAAAGATAGAGGGGATCGTCTCCGGGCACCGCGGACACGACCCGTTGCATGAAACCCTTCAGTCCCTGGGAGCGGCCGATGTCTTGCTGGAAGGTGATCGGAAGGCTCAGCTGGGACGCTGCGACCAGCAGAGAGACGCAGCAAAAGACCGTAAGGCGCCGCCCGCGCATCGACGCTGCGGTCGTCGCGAGCACCAGCAGCAACACCGACACGGACCAGGCGAGAACCAGCCAGGGGCTCGCGTCGAGGGTGGCCGCGACGGCGGGGAGGTTGGCGGCGTCGGTGCGGCTGAGCAGGGGTTCAACGAAGAAGACCGCCTGGATACCGGCTGCATGAAGCAGGGCGATCAAGACCGGAACCACCGCCAGCGCGGCGACGAGGCTCCCGGACCACGAGAGCAACCTGCGGGCAGCGTCTCCTGGGGGAAGACTCGCCGAGGCCTGACGCGACCACCAGTGCCCACACATCAGCGCAAGCGCCGGGTAGGCACTCAGCAGGTAGACACCGCGTTTCGAGCTGGCCACGGAAAACAAGGCCAGCGTCACCAATAGCCAGCAGAGCATGAACAGGGTTCGGTCTGGCCGTAGCTCGAGGCGGCGGCGCCAGAGGTCGGTCGCGATTCCCGGTATGAACAGGCTCCAGGGTGCAAAACCGGCCAGCAGGGCGGGCAGGTAGTACCACGCCGAATGAACGTGCCCAGCGCTGACGGCGTTGGCGTCTATGACCCTGAACACGTTTTCCTTGAATACGAGCTTGTCGATGAAGGCTGAGCCCCCCTTCCAGGTCGCCAGAGCGTACCAGATCACGGCGAACCCGAGCACCGCGGAGCCCGCTCTCGGACGCAGCTTCTTGAAATAGGCCAGGTCGCTCTCGACGAGCAGGAACGTAGCCACGACCGCGACCGGTAGCACAAGCCCCACGGGTCCCTTGGTCAGTACCGCGGCGCTGCAGAAGACGTAGAAGAGCAAGCTCAGAGGTCGCCTGCCGGCGCGATAACAGGAGAGAAAGGTCAGCAACGCGGCGCTTATGAAAGCCGCGAGGAGCATGTCGACCCTGGCTGTTGTGGCCGACACCGTCCACTGCAGGCTGGTGAGCAGCACTATTGCGGCCATCACTCCCGCCGAGCTGCCCCATAGCGCGGCCCCGACGATACCGACCGCGGCCGCAGTAGCGAGCGAGGCGACGGCGGAGGGCAAACGTACGCTCCACTCGCTCACGGCGCCGACTGCCAGGCTCGCGCCAGCGCCCAACCAGTGGAACATGGGAGGCTTTGAAGGAATCTCGTTCCCGTTTCGAAGCGGCAGCACCCACTCGCCGTGATCAACGATGGACTGGACCACGATGGCTTCCCGTGGCTCTCCTTTGGTGTAGAAGGGCACCTTGGCCAGAGGAGCAACGTACAGGATCGCAGCGGCGCCGAGGACCGCTACCAGCGCCACTGGGACGGGTCCCGGCCCTCGGCTGGAGCGGGGCTGTTCGTCGGTGGGTGAATCCTCGCAGAGCGGGTTGTCGACCGGAGACTGCACGGTCTCACATCGTAGCCCGGCGCTGGCGCCGAATCATTTTGCGCGGGAGTGTCAGGACACAGGGGGCCGCTCCGGCGGTCTGGATGTAGCGGCGAGCGCGGGCTAGTATCCGAAGGTGCCAGGTCTCGAGCCAAGCAAACTCCCTCGCTTGGGGTCCGAGGGTTCCGACGACCTCGTGGGGAGCGATCGGCGTCTGCTGGTCGTGTTCAAGGGATCCTGCCCCACCTGTCAGCTGGTGCTGCCGCTGCTCGAAGAACTGTACCGGCGTGGGGAGGGTCGGCTGGACGTCGTCGCCGTTTCGCAGGACAGCGAGGTCGACACCGGCGCCTTCGTAGACAAATACGGCCTCACGATGCCTGTTTATCTGGACTACCCATCGTGGAAGCTCTCGGCGAGCTTGGGTGCGTCGTCGGTTCCGATGTTGATAGACCTTCGAAAGGGCCGATTCGATTCGGTAATCGAGGGATTCGACAAGGCGGAACTCGGGCGGCTCGCCAAGAGCCTCGTAGAAGAGCAGGACCTGCCGTGGGAGCCAACCTCGTTGTTCTTGGATGAGCGGCTTCCCGACCACAAGCCGGGTTGAGGCAGCCGTCACGTGAAGGGGTAGTTTACCCCCGACCAGGGCAAGGGGTTCAGCTGGCCTGACGGGTGGGTACGGGTTCCTCCGAAGCCTCGCTTTCAGACGCTACATCGCGCGACCACACGATTTCGCGGTAGTCGAAATCCCGCTTTCCGATAAGGTCGGCCTTCACGATCTCGAAGTACGGCGAGAGATCGAAGTCGCGCGGCGTGACCAAGCTGGGGTTGCATGGCGTGAAGACTCCGCTGGCAAGAAGGTCTCGCTGGGTCGGGGCCCGTCGGCGCCCGAAGAACCACCCCTTCCTGCGGGGGGCCTCGAGGGGCCCGTTGTCGCCGGCCGTGGTGATCTCGGGTCGTATGGGGTAGCGGACCTGCTGGAAAGCAAGAGCGATCTGGGCGGAACAGATGACGTCCTTCGACAGCGTTCCGGAGTGTTCAAGCAAGGTCTTGCGGAAACGTTGGGGAATGAGGCTTACTGGAAAGAAGTAGCGGAGCAGATCGAGGATGTGATCGACGCTATAGGCCGCGCCAATTTGAGACACGACGTTCGACAGCACCGAATTGAGATCGCCGGGCCTTAGCTTGTACGGTCGGCAGATGCGGATGTTGTGGTTCAGGTACTTCGACAGCGGCGCGGGCGCGACTCCGTTCTCCACGGTCGCTTCGACGAGCAGGTACGAGCTCTCGTCCCCGAATCTGTCGACCAGCTCATCGGCAGCGGCGCCTTGGCGTTTGAGGACCGCGTCGCCGACGTAGAGCGCGGCGTGAGACCACGAACTCTGGGTGAGATACTTGATTACTTCGCTGATCCGTTGGGAGCCCTCCACCAGCAGCACGTCGCCCGGGCGTATGACCTCTTTCAAGCGTTCGAGGCTCTGAGGAAAACGTTGCTCGTATCCGCGGTGTTCCTTGACGAGAAGTGACGTCAGGAAGTCTATGAAGTATTGCCGTAACCCGCGCCTGGCCCTCATTGGGATAACCTCAGCAACTTACCATTGTAGCCTGCCTCGAAGCGACTGGGAATTCAGCATGAAAGGCTAGGAGCGCATTTGACCTGACCATTGGGGAGGACTCCATGCGGACGCACAAAGCAAGGCGCAAGCGCCGCGACCGACCCCGACGGACGCAAGTGGGGGGGGCGAGACCCCAGCAGTCTTCCCCCCACCACGGTCACGGAAACCAGGGCAAAGGCTATGTAGAAGAGGCTCACGATGACGATACCGGCTCGTTGCAGGGGCGAGGGCCGGCAGTGCGCCGGCAGCAGCCTCGTGTTGATGACGAACAGCAGAGGGCAGTATATCGCCATGGCTATTCCACCGAAGAAGCCGGCCGACAACAGAAACACGAAGGGTGGAAGGTTGCCCCAGGCCCAGGTAAGGCAGGTCCCGCTTACCATCCAAGCCAGGGCAATGGTCCGATAGCAGCTCCTCAGAGTATAGGAGGACGCCCAGGCAAAGTTACGTCGGATCAGTTCAGCGCAGCTTCTCGAGACGCCGTCAAGCAGGGTGAGCTGCGTTGAAAAGAGGCAGGCTATGCCGGTCAGCATGAAGAGCAGTTCGCCCTGTTTGCCCCACGTCGAGCCTAGAATCGTCGCTTCCTCGAGGATCAGCATTTCGCGGGCGGGTACGATCCCAGCCGGTCTGAGGACGACCAGAGCGCCGAAGACGAACATCAGAAGCGTGACCAGGTTGGTGAACCAGAAGAAAAGCGTCTGGTCTTTCACCATGTGCGTAAACCAGGCCCGCCAGCGCAGCCGGTTGCTCTCATCCGCCTGCGGCTGCCACGCGTCTTCCGACTCCATGCGATCGTCGAGGCGACCGGCCATTCCCCAGCCTTTGTCGCGTAGGTAGTACGAAAACAGCAGATTTGCCGTTCCCCCCGCGCCGGCGAAGACCACCGCGGAAAACAATTCGTAGGCCGGCATGCCGCTGGGCTTGAAGCCAAAGTCGAGCACGCCGGCGAGAAGGTCCTTCGACGCGGCGAGGTTACCGACGGCGAGCACTATCGTCACCAAACCGGCCAGCATCACCACGGTGAGCGTGACCACGATCTTCTCGATCCATCCGTAGATGTTGCGCGGACCCAGCAGAACCAGGCCAACGCAGGCAAAGGTCAAGGCCGTCCAGGCCCATGGCTCACCGGGCCCCCCGGGGCCCACGGCGAGCGCTTTGACCGCCCCCGCGCAGGTGCGAGCCCAGCCCGGCAGCAGCCAGCCCGCGACGTTGAGCGCTAGAAAAACACCGGCCCAGGTCGGGCTCAGTCTGCAGAAGGCCGTGTAGGCGCTCTCTCCGGTTGCGAGGGTGTAGCGTCCAACCTCGATGTTGATGAGCAGCTGAAGCGTTATCCCGAGGACGGCGGCCCAGGTTACCACGGCGCCGAAGCGCGCCGTGGTGATAGGCCAGATGATCAGTTCTCCCGCGCCTATCGCCAGGCCGACCATGACCACGCCGGGCCCGGCCAGCTTGAAGAAACCGGGGGGTTTGGGGGGCATATCCGCCGGTTGGAAAGCCGCGAAGCGGCCGAAACCGCCCACGTCAGATCAGCTTCTTGTGCAGGAGATACTCGGCGACCAGGATCGCACCCCGAGCGGCACCCATCTTGGTGTTGTGCGATACGAGGACGTACTTTACCCCGTGGCGGTACAGCTCTTCACCGCGCACCCGGCCCACGGACGTGATCATCCCGCCTCCGGCGTTGCGGTCCAGGCGCGGTTGTGGCCGAAAGGGGTCGTCGTGGACGCGGATGAGGGTCTCGGGCATCGACGGGAGCGGAAGCTTTGCAGCGGTCTTTCCCGCGCTTCGCAAGACCTCCACCACTTCCTGCGGGCCGGCAGCGGCGGATAGCTCCAGAGAAACGGCCTCCGTGTGGCCTTCCAGTACCGCGGCCCTGGTGCAGGTAGAGGATACCTTGATGTCGGCCTCCTCAATGGAAGAGGAAATCACCCTTCCCAGGAGTTTTCGCGCCTCGCGAGCGACCTTTTCCTCTTCCGAAGGTATGAAGGGAATGACGTTGTCGATCGCATCGAGCGCTGCAACACCCGGCGAACGGCCGGCGCCGGAGATTCCTTGCATCGAGACCATGGAGACCCGCTCGACACCGAAACGCTCGTGGATGGGCTTGAGGGTAATGGCCAGACCGGTAACCGTGCAGTTCGGCTGGGGCAAGATGAAGCCTTTCCAGCCCCTTGTTTCGCGCTGCCGTTTGATCAAGACGGCGTGCTCCATGCTCACCCCAGGCAAGAGCAGCGGAACGTCGTCCTCGTATCGGAAGGCCGAAGCGGTGCTGATCACGGGCGTGGTCTGGGCGTAGAGGGGCTCCAGCTCGGCGGCGACCTCAGACTCGACCGCCGAGAAGACCAGATCAACTCCCCCCAGGTCGAGGCTCGCGCCTTCTTCGACTCGCAGCTCCAAGGCGGCGGCCGGCGGCGCCCCCCCAGCCCACCATCGGAGTTGCCCGGTGGACGAATCACGCAGCGCGTCAGCGTAGCTCTTGCCAGCGGATTTCGTGGACGCCCCCAAGCGAGACAGCTCGAACCATGGGTGGTCGGCGAGTGCTGATACGAACTGCTGGCCGGCTATGCCGGTAGCACCTACAACGGCTACGTTCATCTTCTTCATGTCCAACTGTTCCTTCAATATATCAGAGGCGTTGCGGGCGACGGACGCTGCTTGGCGCCCCGCGCAACACCATAGCCGGGGGCGATAGTGTTGACGGCCCCTCCAGTAGTATTAGTCGCCTTCCGGTTTCAATAATTCGTCTCGCGGCTTGCCCGTACAGTCTTCAGACGGTAGTGTCATTTGGGTATGCCACGTACTTCGGCTTCGACGAAATCGCAACGGGTTGCGACTATTCATGGATTCGTTTCCCCCTTCATTCGCCGTGTTCTGGGCTGGAGGGTAGGGCCGAGAGGCGTCCTGTTGGCTCGTTCGTCCAGCGCCGGGGTCATCACCGTCGTACACCGCTACCGTGACGCGTGTTCTGGCGAAATAGTCGACCATCGTATTGCACAGCTTCGTCCTGACAAGGACAACTACAAGTTGTTCTGGAAGAAGGGTAACGGCAGGTGGTCGGCTTACTACGATGATCGCGGAGAGCAGGTGGTGGGTTCGCTCGCCAACTGCGTCAGCGAGATCTCGCGTGATCCCTTTGGCTGCTACTGGCCGACCTGATGTCTCTGGCTAGCAGGGGCGGTTGCACCGGTTCCGTGGTCGCCTGTCCATTTGACTGAGGTCGCGTGCGTCAGGCGAGCGCCTTGCTACTCTGCTCGCTGCTGGTGCTCGCCGCTGGCGGCTGCGAAAACTATCGTAAGGTCCCTCGCATAGAAGCCCGGCTGTACGGCTGGGATGAACCCTTCTCCGGGCTAGAGGGGATCAAGCTGCACGTTTTCACCACAGGCAAGATAGTGTCCACCGAAGGCGCCGTCTTTGGCGGGGAGTTGACCCAGCGCATGGAACTCCCAGTATCGTCGTTTGTAGTCGAACATCCGCGTGCCGGCCTGATAGTGTTCGATACCGGTTTCAATCCAGCGGTCCGCCTCGCGAGCCGGGACTATCTTGGATGGTTGCTGGACACCGTGGGTTGCTGCAGCCTGGAAGAGGGCCAGGAACTCGTCTCGCAGATGAGCGCGGTAGGGTTGGACCCGGCCGCCGTATCCTACGTGGTGCTGTCGCACCTGCACTTCGATCATAGCGGGGCGGTGGAGAGCTTTCCGGCCGCCACGGTGGTGGTCTCCAGGAACGAACGACGGGCCGCCGCCGCGGCCAAGGGGCTCAGGGATTGGTTCTTCGAGGGTGATTACGACGAGGTCGGCGACTGGCTGGAGATCGACTACGACCGCAGCGAGCTCTGGGGAACCTTTGCGGGGCACCACGATCTGCTCGGCGACGGCAGCGTCGTACTGGTGGACCTGCGCGGCCACAGCGCGGGTTCACAGGGGATGGTCCTGCGCGGAGCAGGCGACACGATCCTGCTGACGGGAGACGCCGCCTACGTTGAACAAAGCTGGCGCTACGCCGCAGAGCCGCTCATCGCCTGGAACATGGATCTGTGGTGGGAACAGGTCTGGCGGATCAAGAAGTTTGCCCAGCTCTTACCAGGGCTGCTAGTGATTCCCGGTCACGACCAGCGGGGACTGGAGGAAACAGGCCGGCCCGGGGTGCTGAGACACGTCTGCGCAGACCACGGTGCGGTGGATCAGTGATCGGCCGGTGCTATGGACTGGCCGTGTGAAAACTCCACCGAGTTACCGTCGGGGTCGCTGACGATGCAGAGATAACCCACGATCGGGCCCTCGTCGGCCGGACCGTGGACGAGGATTCCGTCTTCACGGGCGAGGGCGGCCAGACGGTCGACTTCGCCGCGGGAGGTCACGGCGTAGCCGAGGTGGGCCAAGGGCGCGGGGCTGGCGGCGTCCTCGTGCGCTGCGCCGAGAAGGACTATCACAAATTCTGTTCTGCGCGCTTCCTCGCCCATCCAGACCACCGTGACGTCGCCGTCCACGCGCCGGTGGACCTCCCGCAGGCCGGCGTATTTCCGATAGAAATCCACCGCCCGCTCGACGTCGCGTGCGTGGATAGCGACGTGGGTACAAGCCGCTGCCATCGTGCGATTTAACCACAGTTGCGACCGCAAGACCACGAAGGCGCGGCCCGCGCGGGCCGGTTCAGGCCGTCGGCGCCACGTGCACTGAGGAAGCGCCGGTCATCCCCCGCCTGCCCAGGCGGGCAGACCTACAACCCGTATCCCGAGCGCTGGGACCGCGAGAAGGTAGGTAACGGCGGTCACCAGCAGCACCGCGAGGAGGTTGAGGCCGACGCCGGTTCGAGCCATGAAAGCAACGCTCAGATCACCTCCGGAGAACACGATCGCGTTGGGCGCCGTCCCCGACGGCATCATGAAGCACAGGGAGGCCGCCAGCGCGCACGGCACCATGAGAAGAAGGGGGTCGCAGCCGGCCGCGACGGCGCTAGCCGCGAGTATGGGCATCATGATGGTGGTGATGGCGGTGTTGGTCGTGATCTCGGTGAGCAGGCTGATCGTGAGCGATATCACGAGAATGCTCACCAGTGGGGGGGAACTACCGACCCAGGCCAGCGTCGTGCCAATCCACACGGCAAGGCCCGACGACTTGATGGCCTCGGCCAGGGCGAAGCCGCCGCCGAGTAGCACGATCACTCCCCACGGCAGCTTCACCGCCCATTCCCAGTCGAGCAGCCTGGCGCCGCTCCCGTCGCCTGCCGGCACTAGGAACAGGATCATCGCCATCGCGATGGCCACCGTGGAATCTCCGACCATGGAAGGGACGGGTAGAAGCGAGGCCCAGCCGGGGACGGTGATTCCGCCGATCAGCAGCTCCCTCCGCGTGAGCCACAGCGCCGCGGTAGCGCAGAACAGTAGGAGAACCCTTTTCTCGGGCACGCGCATGGAGCCGAGCTCGCGGATGCGCGCGCGGATCAGTTCCGGGTCGGTGACGGCTTTTTCCGCGCCTATGGAGGTGGCGACACGCACCAGGTAGAACCAGGCCAGCGGTACGAGAACGACTACCAGGGGGACGCCGACCATCATCCACTGGAGGAAGCCTATTTCCGGGGCTCGCGGAAAGAGCTGCGCGAAGGCGCCGACGAACACCGCGTTGGGTGGGGTACCGACGATGGTCCCCAGGCCGCCTATGGTCGCGGAATAGGCCACCGCCAGCATGAGCGCGGGACCGAGTTCTCGGCCGAGCCGGGGGTCGTGGTCTTTGTAGTGGTCGACGACGGCAAGCGCGATGGGAAGCATCATCATGGTGGTTGCCGAGTTGGAAATCCACATCGAAATGGCGGCGGTGGCGACCATGAAGCCGAGGACCAGAGCCGCGACGCTACTACCGAAGGCAGCGATGATGTTGAGCGAAATACGGCGGTGCAGGTCCCAGCGCTCGACGGCGGTTGCGATGATGAGGCCCCCGAGGAAGAGGAAGTTGGTCTTGTTGGCGTAAGGCGCCGAGATCGCCGCGGCGGGCATAACTCCCAACAAGGGTAGCAGGACCAGCGGGACCAGGCCGGTGACCGCGACCGGGACCGCTTCGGTGATCCACCAGCAGGCCATCAGGAGAGCGGTCGAAGCGGTGAGCTGCGCGGGTCGTGGCATGTCGCTCAGCGGAGGCGCGACCGCGAAGAGGGCGAAGACGGTGAGGCCGGCGAAGAAACCCACCCAGCGGGTGGAGAGTCGCTGGGTGGTCACGGATCCTTTCCCGTACAGTGCGCGAATAGAACGTCCAGCGCGGCCGCACGGAAAACGCCCCAGCTACTCCACGAGGGGATAATGTTTCTGAGCTTCGATGCGTAGGCCGGAAGCTCCTCGGGTCTGGCCTCGACCCAACTGGAGATTCCTTCCGAGGGGTCGTTGCTGGCGAGCACGCCATCGGTCTCCCTGGCGACGAATACGTAAGTGCGAAACGGAGATTCTTCCCTCTGGTCTCGATATTTCATGGCCGCGACGAAACTCGCGACCGTTACCGTGAGGTTGGTTTCCTCCCAGATTTCGCGCAGCAGGGCGCTCTCGATATCTTCGCCGGCGTGGATACCGCCGGTCGGCAACCGCATGACCGAATCCGGGTAGCTCCTCTTGGTCTGGAGCAAGAAGCAACCGTTGGGTCGTTCGATGGCCATGCAGACCTCGCCGTGACGGCGTTTGCTTACAGGCGGGAAATCCAGTGATGGGAGACGGCAAGTAACCCGCTTCGGCTGGCCGTATTTATCGGCGACCATATCGAGGGCGGCGCTCACCCATCCAGCCTCTGTGCGAGCGCGGCGGCGACGGCGACGGCCATTCCTTCGGAGCGGTCCGGGGGTGCCGCCATTGCGTCACAACCCGCTGCTGCGGCGTGGCCGCCGCCACCAAACGCACCAGCGAGGCGCGAAAGATCAACGTCGCAGTCTGGAGTACGACGGAAGCTTACCGCGTCGCTGAGGCGGTCGTAGATTACGAACACCGCGTTGCTGAACTCAGAGGACCAGCGGTCAGCGATCTCACCGCCGTAACCGTTCGCTTCACAGGCGACGACCGTCAAGCCACGCTCGTCGACCCGCCGCAGGCAGCGGGTACGTTCGGCGATGTTGAAGGTGACCTCCAGTTTGTCCTTGACGCGTCCCGCGGCGGCTCTGAGCTCCGGTCCGTAGGTAAGGTTGGAGTCCATGGCGAGGAGGACCTTGAAGGCCTCGTCGTGGTTCATAGCTCGTATCGCCAGTGCCAGATCGCGGGACCCCTCTATGTCGAGTATCCACCGATCGACGTCGTCGGCCAACATCACCAGCCTGTGGAGGGCGGCGAGGCCAGGCCGCGGCCTGGCGCCCGAGACCTCGCGCCGCCCGAGATAATCGTAGAGGAGTCGTGAGGCGGCGAAACTGTCGTCGAGAACGTAGCCGGTGAAGGCGACGTCCAGTTCACCGGCGTTCCGCCGGTCGATCGCGGACTTGTGATGGTCGATCCAGTAGAGCTCGAGACCTTGGTCCACCAGGTTGTTGAGATGCCGGTCGGTGGACATTTCGTTCCAGGAGATGTCGGTGACCCAGAGTTCCTCTTCGGAGGGGTTCCGCGGTTGGTAGTGCACGAGGACGTCGTCGATCTCCCGGTTGCTCGCGAACAGCGGCTTGACCTTCCTTCCGGCAAAACAACGGGAGATCAGCACCGCACACGTTAGCCCGTCTAGGCAGTTGGGACCGTGACTGACGACGGTGACGCGGCGTTTGGTGGACATATAGAGGAAATACTACGCTATACGCGCGATCGGTGACAGCGCCTGATCGAGCGGCGACTATGCGCGCCATCCGCGGGATCTACTCCAGCGCCCGCACGGGTTCGATCATTCCGCTTCTTGCCGAACGGTAACACGCGTCGGCGATCGCCACGGCCGCCAGGCCATCGCCGTAAGAAATGCAAGGGCTGGTCCCGTTAATGGCGTCTTTCGCGAATTGCCTGAGAATCTCGAGTACGGTGTAGCTGGGAGCCGGGGGCGCCAGCGTTTCTACGCCATCCGGACCGATGAAGCTCAGGGTGCCGAGTACGTGATCGCCGATTAGCTGGCCCTTGTCCCCTGAGATCTCTATCAGTCCGTTGCGGCTGTGCGTGGAACGCGAACAGGTGACGACGGCCAGGGCGTCGCTCCCACGAAGAGAGAGGTTGGCAACGAAGCTGTCTTCGGTTTTTTTCGTGCAGACGGACCGAGCGAAGCAGCTCACGCTCTCGACTTCGAGATCGCTCAGCCATCTAACCAGGTCGAAACAGTGCACACCGGTATGGAGAATATTGCCTCCACCGGAGAGCGCGGGGTCGTCGAGCCATCGCAGCTGGGGTTGAGGCGGGAAGCGCTGACTGAACACCAAGGAATCGAGCCTGCCGACCCTGGGAACCGAGTCGCGAATGGCTCTACAGACAGAGTTGAAACGCAGGGTCTGGCCCGCCATGCACCAGCCCTTCTTTCGGCGCTGGACTTCGAGTATGCGGCGCCCACTCTCCAGGTCGGGCGCAACGGGCTTCTCCACGAGCACCCGCTTGCCGCACTCGAGGGCCGCCGGCAGTAGTTCCTCGAGTTCCCTCGGGGGAATGACCAACACAACGGCGTCGATCTCACTACTACGGACGAGTTTGGAAGCGTCATCGGTGAAGTCGCATCCGAGTCGCGCTGCGAGCTCCTTCCCCGCATCTGCGCTGCGCCTGCATATGGCCCGGAGTTGGATTTCATCGACGTCGCTGGCTGCGTGATGGGCGTAACGACTACCGTGCCTCCCGAGGCCAACGACCGCGAGCCTGAGTTTATCCATCGGCCACACCATAGGCAGGCGACTCGAGGCCGTCAAAAGCCGGCACGTTCAGGACAGCTTTGCCAGCCAATCCGATATCGCTCGGCCTATTTCGTCGGGGGAGTCCTCCTGTACGAAATGCACCCCGTTTACGGTCACCTCTTCTTGGTTGGGCCAAGTCCTACAGTAGTCTAGAACGGCGCCCCGGATGAGAGCCCCCGGTTCCGCGTTGATCAAGAGCTTCGGCGTCGAACTGTGCTCCATCCAGTCACCATAGGAGCTCACGATCTCGGCGACGTCTCCGGGATCTCCGTCAATCGGTATTTCGCGTGGCCAGGTAAGCGTAGGACGCCTCCCTTCCCCTGGCTGGGAGAAAGGTCGGCGGTACTGTTCCATTTCCGCTTCGGAGAGTTTTCGCAGGACGGCGCCGGGCAACACCTGTTCCACGAACGTGTTCTGCTCAAGGATCATCGCCTCTCCTTCCGGAGAGCGAAACGCCTTAAACACCGGCGCCACGGGTTGGGGAAAATCATCCCAGCTTATAGTCTTTACCACGCCCTCCATGTAGGCGATCGCTTTTACGGCGTCGCGGTGCTGGTTCGCCCAGTCCAGACCCAGTGCCGCTCCCCAGTCATGGAGAACGAGGGTGACGTTGTCGCTGACGCCGAGTTCCGACAGGAGTTCGGCGAGGTATCCGCGGTGTTCGACGAAGCGGTAGCTGCCAGGACCGCTATCCGCGAGCTTGTCCGAATCGCCCATTCCGACGAGGTCCGGTGCTATGCAGCGCCCCTGGTCTTCGAGATAGGGGATGACGTTGCGCCACAGGTAGGAAGAGGTCGGGTTGCCGTGCAAGAAGACGATGGGGTCTCCTTCACCAGCCTCGATGTATGCCATGCCTACGCCGTCGACGGTTCTGCTGCGTTTCTCGTACTTAAGCTCTGGTGAGATCATCGCACTGGTTCTCCTCCCCCCTGGTGTCGCCAAGCATGTTGGTGGCTGTCGTCAGAGCGCCTACCACGACAACGCGCGGGTCGTTTCATATGGGCGTGATCATGTCAACAGCTTCGATCCCGCAGCGCGGTGGTCGGATACGACGCTACCGCGTTGCTAGGTGGCGTGGTCGCGCGGAGCTCGTCATTGCTCGTGTGAGTGCCGGGGTTGCATTCAGCGAGGGGGGAAACTATTCGACGGCCATGTCGGGAAAGCCGCCGGGACTACTGACCAACAGGGGGATGCCACACGTCCTTCGGCGCATCCGCGAAGCCTACGGAAGCTGGAACGCTCCGGTCGTCACCTTGATCGCCAACACCACCCGCGATCCTTACCGGGTGCTGGCTTCTTGCATACTGAGCCTGCGAACCCAGGACGGGACCACCACGGAGGCTAGCCAGCGGCTGTTTGCACTCGCGCCGGATGTCTACGCTCTCGCCGCGGCCGATGTGGGCGCGGTCAAGCGAGCCATCTACCCGGTAGGGTTTTACAACACCAAGGCGCCACAGCTGGTGGAGATGGCTGGACGCATCGTTCGGGATTTTGGCGGCCGCGTCCCCGATGATCTCGATACCCTGCTCAGCTTCAAGGGGGTGGGGCGCAAGACGGCCAACCTCGTCATCACCGCGGGCTACGGCAAGCTGGGAATCTGCGTAGATACCCACGTCCACCGGATCTCCAACCGCTGGGGCTACACCAACACCACGACACCGGAAAAAACAGAGGCGGCCCTGCGGGCGAAGTTGCCCCGCCGATACTGGCTGGAATACAATGACCTGCTCGTCGCTTTCGGCCAGACCCTGTGCCGGCCCTCGTCGCCCCGCTGTAGCGAGTGTCCGGTGTCGCGCTGGTGTCCGCGCCTAGGGGTCGCCCGGAGCCGCTGAGGGCTAAGGGGGCTAGAGTCTGGTCACTCGGCGGTAGATCCGGGTCAGTTCTTCGGGTAGCTCCTCGATATTCTCGATGATCGCGTAGCGGCTTGTCGGGCACATGTCGCGTAGATAGTCGTGGCCGGCGGGGTCGACGGTGATGCAGAACGACTTTACGCCAAGGTTTTCCACTTCTCGCAATGCGGTTGCGGTGTCGCGCAGGCCGTAGGTGTTCGACCGGCGGTCGTCCCCGTAGTCGTGGTCTTGGGGAAAACCGTCGCTGAGCAGGATGAGGTGTCGCGAACGAGCGGTTACGCGCGAGAGTTTTTCGGCGGAATGGCGAAGCGCGGCGCCCATGCGAGTCGAACGTTTCGGTGTTATGCCCCCGACGCGTGACTTCACACGCGCGGTCAGACGTTCGGAGAACGCCTTTACGTGGAAGTACTCGACGTTGTCTCTGCCGTGCCCGGAGAACCCGTACATCGCGTACGAATCGCCGATGTCCTCGAGGACTTCGGACATCACGACGAGCGTCTCCTTGAACAGATCGATCACGCAGCGAAGCCCTGGATCGTGCGCACCACCCCCCTCGTTCTTTAGGGGCTCGTCGGTAGACGCGCTCATGTCGACGAGAAAAAGGGTGGCGACATCACGCTCTTGCCGTCGCCGCGCGACGTAATAACGGTCGGTTGGTGACCGCCGCGAGCGACGTTCGGCGTGTGCGTCGATCAGCGCGTTGAGGTCAAAGTCTTCACCGTCCTCCATCCCACGTACCTTACGGTACTGGTCCGGCTTCATTCTCTGAAACTCGTGCTTGATCATCTGGATCAGCTCGCCCGAAGCGGCGAGTACACGGTGGAAGTACTCGCCGCCGTCCCCGTCGACCACGAGTTCCGACAGGCGACACCAATCCTTGCGGTAGTCGCTTATGAGATAGTCCCACTCGTCGTAACGGTAGCTGGCGCCGCTGCTCTGGAGGTTCAGCCATCTGCGAACGCCAGATACGTCGCCGGCCGCCAGCTTGGTGCGCAGATCAGCGAGCGTCTGCGCTGGCAACTTGCCGAGCAGGTCCGTGATGTACAATCCCAGGCTCGCCTGTTCCTGGCCGCGAGATTCCGACAGGAGCAGGTCGTCGGCTTCTTCGAGCAAGCGACGAATCTCTTCCGCGCTGAGCGGCCTGGCACCAGCGCCGGGGTGGTCGTCGGTATCGTCAAGCCGGACCGAGAGATCCTGCTCCCCCGACACCGATTCGTCGCGGGTGTCTTGACCGCCCTCGTCGTCACCGGCGGTGGGCATGGATCCGCTCCCGCCGTACTCGAGGTGCTCGAGGGGGTCTATTACCGTCGCCCCTCCGGCTTCGATGGCCACGGCCTCTTCCTCGTCTACCGCCCGCGCGTCAGCCAGCGACAGCTCGCTGTAGAAGCCGCAGAACAACGCCGCGCTATCGTAGACCGTAGCTCCCTCGGAGCGGAGCAAGTCGAGGGCCGGCGCGAGGGAACGACCGAAGGCGCGCAACCGGGGCGCGAGCCCAGCTGCGCTGCGGCGGCCGACGGTCATGTGGAACAGGGCCTCGAGTAGAGACTCGGCGGGACGGTCGGGGGCCTGCAGTGGCGGGTTGGCCGCGTAGTGGCGACCCAAACGATCCATGTCTTCGGCCAGACCCGCGAATTCACGCTCAATGCAAGAATCGATGCGGGCTCCCTCGAGCAAGACGAAGAGCGCCGACGCGAGCAAGGGGTTGGGGTAGGAATTAAGCAGTGAGACGACGTCGTCGCCTTCCGGCTCTTCTCCGGCGCCTCCGGGCGGGCGCCAGCCCAAGCGCCGAAACCAGTCAAGGTTGAAGTCGTAGGTTCCGTACTCCCAGCGACCCGCGAAATGCGCGGCTGTGAGCTTGTAGAAGAGCTGGTTGTCTTCCGAATTATCGCAGAGGTCGACCCGCTCTGGCAGCTGCAGAGCCGTATCATCGGGGGCGTAAAGCGGGGGCCTGTACCACACTCCGGGCGAACTGGTCAGCTGAAAGTGCCGGCGCGACATCATCACGAGATAGCGTTGGATCAGCCCCTCTACTTCTTCGAAAGCGACCGCCGCCGTATGTTGCACGAGCACCTTGTGTGAGGTCCGGCTCTGGAGGTTGAAGTAAGCCTGTCCGGCGTCCCTGCTGCGCTCACCGAGTTCGGCTCCCTTTCTTACCCAGAGTTCGAAGCCTTCACGGCCCCCCTCCTCGAGAGCCCGGCACATGGTGCGCAGGTACGCCGGAAGCCCGGACGGAAACCGCGCGGCGACGGCTGGCGCCGACGAGAGCACGAGATCGATGCTTTCCCCGTCGAGGGCGTGCGTGAGCGCTGGCAACAGGGATACCGATTCGACGAGTCCCTCCGCGGACGGGTCTTGTTCGAGCGCTGAGAGCAGATCGTCACCACCGTGACGTGGGAGCGAGGACAGTGACCTCGGTAGACGCGACAGCATGTTGGGAGCGGCGAGGGGGTTGACCGCCGCTAGTCGAGAGCACAGATTGAGCACCCGCAGTTGATGGTCGGGGGAAAGACCGCCCAGTTCGGCGGGCGGTTCGGGGGCTCGGGCGCGCCGGCCGAGGGAGGACAACAGCTCGACACAGGTCACCCAGCCGGGGACCGCGGGGGGCGCCAGCGACGCCAACAGGTTGGCGGCGGAAGCGGTGATCGCCTTAGCCGTAAACTCTGAGCGCCAACCGCCGCCGTCAACCAGGCTGGTCAAAGCCTCGCGCCAGGCCGCGATTTGTTGGCGCTGTGGCGGCCGCTTGGAGCACAGTACGGGTCCGGTAACGGTCACGAACTGAGCACCGAGTCGCCGCGACCGTCGCGAAAGGTCTCGCGAACAAGCGAGCCATTCCTGCCTGCACTCGGGCGGGAGCGACATGAAGCGGTCCTGGTCAAGCCCGAAGAAGGCGTCGGCGGCTTCCCTGTACTCGATATCGTCGCCCATCACGTCGAGAGCACAGTGCTTCCACTCCTCGAACCGAGAAGCCGCCGCGCGCAGTATACCAACGGCGGCGATTAGGTAGATATGCGAGAGGGTGACTGAACGCTTGGCGATACGATCCCCCAGCGCGAGAACTCGATCACGGCTTTCCGCGTCGAGACTTGTCACGAAAGCGACGGCGTCTGCCCCGGCGTTACTTCGTGACAGATGTCCACTCGCCAGCCAGCCTCTGTCAGCCGACATCTCAACCACCGACCGTACAGGTCATGAGGGTGGGGGTGGCACGGTTCCACGCTGCGAGATGACGATTCCCATTCAAGACGCCGGGAAGATCGAGAAAGCGAGTTCGGCGATGGCGTCCTGGGTCGCGGCGTCGTCGGTGAGGGCTCGGATGATCGTGGCTTCGCAGGCCCGCCGGGAAGAGAGCCCGCTGCACACGAGCTGGGCCGCGTATACCAGCAAGCGGGTGCTCACGCCTTCCTCGAGCCCGCTGGCCTTGAGTTCGCGTACGCGCTCACCCAGATGAGCGAGATCCATCGCGACCTCCATCGATACCCCGCTTTCGTGGCTGATGATCTCGGCCTCTTTATCACGAGGAGGGTAGGTGAACTCCAGCGTTACAAAGCGTTGTCTCGTCGAGGGCTTGAGGTCCTTGAGTACGCTCTGATAACCGGGGTTGTAGGACACGACGAGCATGAAACCAGGCGCGGCGGAAATGATTTCCCCGAGCTTGTCGACCGGCAGAATTCGCCTGTGATCGGTCAGGGGGTGAACGAGGACCATCGTGTCCTTGCGCGCTTCGACGATTTCATCCAGGTAGCAGATCGCTCCGCTACGAACCGCCTGGGTCAGCGGGCCATCCATCCAGATGGTTTCGTCCCCGCGAATCAGGTAGCGTCCCACGAGATCGCTGCCAGTGAGGTCCTCGTTACAGGCGACGGTGATGAGGGGAGTCGGCCGCTGGTCGGTTGCTTCGACGCGCTTCCAGGTCATGTACTCCACGAAGCGGGTTTTCCCACAGCCCGTCGGCCCCTTGAGCAGAACCGGCAACGCGAGATCATACGCCGCGTTGAAGACGTCGACCTCGTCTCCGATCGGCAGGTACCAAGGGGCCTCGGCTCCTCCCTGTAGATCTTTGCTCACTGCACCTCGGGTTCGTCGAAGGCACCGACGAACTCTTTTCCGTCGAGCCTGTCCATCACCGCACCGCCCGGGCGGTCTACGAGTTCCAGATTCACCGCGGCGTCGAGATCGTGGGTGCGAGACAGCGCCGCGATGCCTTCGTTGATCTTTGCCTTGAACTTGTTTCGTACCACAGCTGGCATTTTGTCCATCGGGAAGCCCTGGAAATAGACGCGCGCGTTCGCCGGGCCGCTCCACTCCACGGCGGCGATCTTGGGTCCGACTATGGGGTGGTCGAGTAGCAGGGCTTCGACGGAACGCTGGAACGGTGAACCGGAATTCGTGGAGGGGACCTTGCCCTGGCTGTTCGGCCGCTGCCCAGACGGCCTGGACGCGGGACGCCCTTCGGCCGCGGCGATCATGCCGTCGATCTTGTCACGCTGACTCGGGTCGTCCGTGAGTTCCCTGGCTCGCTGAAGGTTGCGTAGCGCGCCCTTGGTGTCCCCCTCGCTGTGAAGAATCAGGGCCAGGTTGTACCAGGCCTGCATGAACTCGGGGTCGAGTTCTATGACCCGGTTGTAGACGGCTTTCGCCTCATCGAACTTGTCCTGGAACAGGAGCGCGGATCCGAGATCGGTAAGTACGGCCTCATCGTCGGCGTTCAGCTCGAGGTAGCGGCGGAACAGGGCTTCGGCGTCGGCGAAACGGCTGTTCTCGTACTCGAGGTTTCCCGAAAGGCGAATCGCTTCCGAATTATCGGCGTCGAGTTCGAGAACGTGCTCCAGTGCGCGCCGAGCGTCGGCGTAGTGCCGGCGATCGAACCGTCCGGCGCGATATCGGGCGCGACCGAGCTGCAACCAGGCCTTGGCATCGTCGGGGGCGTTTTCGGCCTTCTCGGTGAGTTCGTCCAGGAAGGCGATCACCTCCGCCGGGAGTTCGAGCGGCGGGTGATTCGCCGGAACCGCCGAGGGGTCGCCCATGGCTGCGTTGCCGGGGTTGCCGCTGACCGCTCTCACCGCCGTGGTGGGTCGAGACCCGAGGTGGACGAGAACCGCGGCCCCGACGCTCGCGAAGAACACGAAAACCATCAGCGCCTGGGGCGGTACGGAGCGGCGAGCGGCCGCCGGGGTCGGGAGCCGCGGGCTATTGCCGACGGCGGCGCCGCAGCTGGGACAAAAGGAGGCCGGCCCGCCGAGAGCCGACCCACAAGTGCTACAATAGGAGTTCAGAGGCGAAGACGCGGTCATATTTGCGCTACCTATCAGGGATTGGCCAAGGGTTTAAGCCCGCGCGGCGGCCAGAGCACCCGAAACAGGATCCTGCAGTCGGAATGCAGTATAATCTCAGCGACATTTCGCTCGATTAACACAAGGAAACAGCCTGGTTTTATGAATGCCATCAAGAAAGCGTGGAACGGTAGCAATCCGAAAATTCGTTCGTCCGTCACCACCCTGATCAAGGGCGCACTCACGGTCGGTGCGTTCTACCTGTTACTCAGTCACAAGGTCACCGCCGACGACGGTACGGAGGTCACCACGTTCGTGGCCATACGGCGCTACCTTCCCAACATCGACGCTTCGGTATTCTGGAGATTCGTCTTTCTGGCCACCGCCGTGAAATTTATAGGCATCATGGCGAGTATGTACCGCTGGACGTTGCTGCTCAAGGGCCAGGGCGTGGAGCTGCCGTTTTGGCACATCTTCGGGAGCTTCCTCATTGGACGTTTTCTCGGTACCTTCCTGCCGTCTACGGTGGGTCTCGACGGCTATAAGCTCTATGACGCCGCTCGCTTCAGTCACCGCACCGTCGAAGCGACCGCGGCGACCGTCGTTGAGAAAGTGCTCGGGGTGGTGGGCATTTTCATCACCTTCCTCGTAGCCATGCCGTTCGGATTGTCCGTTCTAGGCAAGAACGCGGGCAAGGTCGCGATGCTCACGGTGCCGATATCCCTCGGTGTGATCGTGGGGTTCTTCGCCATACTGTTCCAACCTGGGCTCGCTCGGTGGTTCATAGAGAATTTCCCGCTACCGGCTCGTCAACGCATCGCAGGATTCATCACGCGTGTATCCGACGCGGCGACGGCGTACAGCCAACACAAGATGGTTCTGGTCAATGCTGCCTTTCAGAGTTTTGTCGTGCATTTTACCACCGCCGCCATGTACTTCTTCACGGCCCTGGCGATTGGAGCTGTCGGTGCGAGCTTCTGGCAGGTGACCTTCGCGTCGTCGATCCAGATCTTCGCGACGGTTGTCTCCCCCTTCACGATCGCCGGCGAAGGCGTACGCGAGATAGTGCAGTCTCTGTTGCTGGCGAAACACATGGGTACCTCGCAGTCGATCATATCGGCGGCTCTGGGGTTCTGGGCGGCTGAAGCGATGACCCTGACGGGCGCGTTCTTCTGGTGGGGCCGGAAGAGAGACTATCGGCCCGCCTGGGTACTGGTGGACGGCGAAGAGGTTGAAGCCCCCTTCGAGACTTCCGTGGAGAGTCGGATCAGCGCGGGCTGATGAAAAAAGAGGCCGATTCCTCACGGAATCGGCCTCTTGCGATCAGATACCTTCGGTCACAGAGGACCCTGCGGATATCAGCCTTTCTTCTTCGCTTTGATGGCGTCCTCGATGAGGCCTTTCCAGAGTTCGAAGGAGCGGCCCGCGGGTTTCTTGCCGTTGATGAAGAAGGTCGGGGTACCGCGAACGCCGACACTGCCAGCCTGTTTCATCTCGTCGACGATCAGGGCCTGGGTCGACGGATCGTTCATGTCGCTTTTGAACTTTTCGACGTCGAGACCGATTTCACCCGCGACCTTGACGTAAAGGTCATCGCTCAGAGTGCGGTAGTTTTCGAACAGCTTATCGTGCATCTCCCAGAACTTGCCCTGCTTACCCGCAGCCACCGCCGCTTTGGCAGCGGGCATGGCGTTCTTGTGGAAGGGTAAGGGATAGTTCTTGAACACGAACTGTACGTCGTTGGGGAAGGCTTCGACTATCTTTTCTACCAAACTGGTAGCTTGAGCGCAGAACGGTCATTGAAAGTCCGAGAACTCGACCAGCGTCACGGTCGGTTTCTCGGCGCCCTTCGCAAACGAGTTGCCCTTGGGTATGGTGTAGACCTTGTTGGGGTCCTCGGCCGGTCTCGAGGGTCTAGCGGCGGCTGGGGCCTTCGCAAGGATCTGCTTCTGACCCGATTTGATACCATCGAGCTTCGAAATAATGTCTTTTTGCTGTGCCTGGATCTCGTCGACCTTCGTCTTGATATCGCTGATCTCCTGCGGGTCTACGCAGGCTGCGAAATAAAGCGCGAAGACGGCGACCAGCACAGACAAGCGTCTGGCGGTACGTCCCGTTACCATTAAATCCCTGTCCTCCTGGGTGTATGGATAGATTCGATCCTATTCTTGCGACACCGTGGCCAAGTGTCAAGGCGGTGGCCGCGGGCAGGCGGGCGCAGGCACCCCCTTGTGGGCTTCGATCATGGCTGGTATTGAGAGCTGCAGTGGCCGAGGGGGAACCAGAATCGCGACGCGGGGGCGCCTTCGCGTGGAGGGGGTGGTCCGGCGTTCTCAAGATTTCGGTTTCGGTCTTGGCTGGATGGCTGCTCTGGATACAGGTCGAGGATCCCGCTGAGCTGCTCGAAGCGCTGCTACGTGTGGAACCGGCGATCGTGGGGTTCGCCGTATTGCTCTACCTGGTCGGTCAGGTCCTGACGGCCTACCGCTGGCAGGTTATCGCCGCCAAGGTCGGTTTTTCCAGTTCCTTTTCCGAGATCACCCGCTTCTACTTCATAGGCATGTTCTTCAATCTTTTCGGGCCGAGCACGCTGGGCGGCGACGTGGTACGTTCCCTCTACCTCGGGCGAACCGATGGCCGGCGGGCGGTTGCGCTGAACACGGTGATCTTTGACCGGCTCTCCGGCTTGGGCATGCTCGTTGTCGTTGCGGTCGTGGCCATGCTGTTCTTCGGTAGCTTCAACTTGCCGGCGTGGGTGGTTTACCTGAGCTGGTCTCTGGGAATCTTGATGGTGGCGGGATGGTGGCTCGTTCCGGCCGTCACGCGGTTCACGCTCGCCGATGGCAACCGGGTGAGGACACTGGTGGAAGAGGAACTCGCCCCGTTTTGGTACGACGCCGCCTTGCTGTTCAAGGCCGCCTGGGTGTCGGTCGGATTCCACGTCCTGCAGATACTGACCTTGGTGCTACTCGGTAGCGCGCTCGGGCTCGAGCTCCCGTGGCAGTACTACTTCGTCTTTCACCCTCTCGTGACGATCTTCTCGGCGTTGCCGATCAGCGTCGCCGGTCTTGGCATCCGCGAGATGGGCTACCTCTGGTTTCTGGCCCGTTCTCAGGTACCGAGCGAGCTGTCGGTCGCCTTCGGGCTTCTCTGGTTGACGGTGCTGCTCGCGTCGTCAGCGGCCGGTGGACTGGTATTCCTCTGGGATGATTCGGGACTACCGTCTCTTCGTGGGCGCGAGGGCTTCCACGGCAGCGGCTGAGCCGGCGCCGTCAGTCGCTCGCGCGGGTCCACGCGCCGGCTTCGTCGTAAGTCACGCCGAACTGATCCTTCATCAGCTTGCGGAGTTCCGATTCGGATTTTTCTCTTGCCGGCTTGAGGAAATCGGGGTGCTCCGAAACGTACCAGTTGATGTCCTGGACCAGGTCGTCACCGTGCATCGTGTTTACGACGAAGACGGGGAGGTCAGCCAGGAGGTGTTCGTAGATGTGCACCATCCGTTCGAGCCGATCGAGCACGATGGCCCCCAGGGCCTCGTCGCCGTTCATGAGGGCCGCCACATCACCGCGTTTCGCCGCTTCGTAGGCCTCTAGCAGCCGGTCTCCGACCACTCCCCGGCTGATGAGCAGGCCGGAAAGATCCGTGTAGTCGCTGTAGAAGGGTTGGTCTGAGCCGAGCGGTCCGCGTCCACGGAGAATGAATTCCATCGCTTCGGCGGGTTTCACACGGCGCACGGCGAAGTCGAGTTCTTCGTCGTGCTCGAGAAGTATCAGCGCGGAAACGGGATGAACGTCCCTGTCGCAGTAGAAGTTATCCCAATCGGGGTCATAAAATATTCTTTCGTGGGGATAGTCGTGTGTGCACTGACCGAGTACACCGGCGTTCGCGGAGGCGCCGTAGTCGGCGGTGGCGTTTTCGACGAAAGGCTCGTTCTCTGCGAGGATCAGGTCACGGCTGGCGAGACCGCGACTGCGAAGGTAGAAAAACCTTTCGGCGGGCCACATGTCCCAGGCCCCCTCGCCGGCAGGCACGAGGTTGAGCCAGTCGTCCTGGCCTATGAAGCCAACCCCTTTCATGATCTCTGCGGCGTCTTTTCCTTCTTTCGCATAGCGCCGGGCGAGTTCTTTGCGGCGGCCAGGACTGTTTCTCTCCGACCAAGCCGTAGCCGCCCGCGTTTTGCCCGAAGCTTCCCCGCCGATGAAGATCGTCGAGGTGCCCTCGCTGTTGAGTATGGCGCTCGAAGCGTGCGCGCAGATGACGTCGGCCATCGACATCACGGCTGCGGTCGAGGAGTGGAGACCACGGGCCTTGATCTCTCCGTGAAAGTCGGTGTTGATGGTGACGACGAAGATCGTGTCTCCGAGTTCGTCAAGCTTGCAGGCGTTGATGAAGCACGAGGGCACCACCGACTTCGACGAACTGTCGAAGAACTGGGAATCACGCAGGCGGCTGGGTAAACCGAGCGACATGGGGTTCGTTTTTTTCTTCTTGAGTTGGTTGACGAATTCCTTGTACGCCCTTTCGTTGGGAGGGATACCGACCACGGATATCACCCGGACCATCGGCAGGGGCCGTTCGAGAACCTCGAAGCGGTCGTCAAGAACCTTCGCGAGTTCGAGGTTGAGCGGGTCGTTCATCTGGAAGAAATTTACCTGCGTCGTCTTGTAGAGCTGGGGTATGTTGCCCCTGTGCTCGGCCTGAATCCCCCCGCTGTAGAAACGGGCACGCAGGGTTTTCCCACCGCTCAGCACGTTCATGGCTTCGAGCCAGGCGCGGGCTTCCTTCACGTCGCGATCGTGAGCCTTCTTGTCGATGCGGGCTACTATCCGATCGCTCAGTGTTGACTGGATCGTGTTGTAGGAGTTGAGCACCGGTCCGATGGTTGCGTCCTCTGCCGCCGCCGCGTCCAGCCGGAGGACGACGTCGCCGCGATCGTTAATCCCGAGTTCGTGTATCCCCGGATTGTGCCGGAGGTAGAGGCCGTCGAGCCAGACGAGTCTCCCTATCTGGGTCTTTGCGATTCCCGACAGGTTAGCAGCGCCCGGCGACATCTCGGTAAGTTCCGATGGGATGACGTAGGAGGCGGTCTGCTTGGTCATGTCGGAGTTGTAAACCCTGACCCGTCGCCCGAGTTCGGCTACTGTTATGCCCGCGTCCCGTATTCGATCGAGGTCCAGCGCGCTTTCTTCGGCCATGAGCAGGCGACCGTCCGGGTCACGCGCGAGTTTGCGAGACGAGACTGCCTTTGGCTTCAGGAACTGTTCTATTCTTGTCGAGGGTGGGTTTTCGGTTGCCATGGGAACGCCTTTGGAAAGGAGTCGAATGATAATAAACTGCTGGTTTATATGGGAACCTCTCGCGGGCGTCAAAACAAGCACACCGCCACGGCGGTCACCAGCAAGGGACCTGCGCGAATCCTCGTCGCGGGCGCCGGTGCGGTGGGATCGGTTTTTGGATGCTTGCTGGCCGAAGCCGGCGAGGACGTTACGCTGTTTGGGCGGCCTCGCCTGATGGAGGCCGTCGCGGCGCGCGGGCTGCGAGTCGAGGGGATCTGGGGCCAACACGGCTCTTCGGCACTTGCGGTGGCGGTGACCGCCGAGGAGCTGCGGCCGCCTTACGACGCGGTACTCATTTGCTGCAAGGCGTATCAAACCGCCGGCATCCTCGAAGACCTGGGCGACTGTGCTTCGCCGACAGGGCTAGCCATTTCCTTGCAGAACGGGCTCGGAAACTTCGAACAGCTCCAGTCCGTGTACGGTCGCGACAGGGTCATGCTGGGCCGCGTGATTTTTGGAGCCCAGCTGCTAGATCCTGGCCGTGTGAAGGTAACCGTAGAGGCCGAGCCGGTGCTTATCGGGGCTCCCCGGGAAGGCGCTGGCGAGCAAGCGCTGCGATGGGCGTCGGTTTTCGATAGGGCGGGTATTCATTGCCGTGCAACCGACTCGATAATGGGGAGCATCTGGGCCAAGGTCTTTTACAACGCGGCTCTGAATCCGTTGGGAGCGCTGCTCGGCTTGAATTACGGTGAGCTGGCCGACGACCCCTGTCTCAGGATCTGCATGGTGGAGATCATCGAGGAGGCCTGGGACGTCGCGGTCGCCGAGGGAGTAGAACTCGAGTGGGACAGCTCGGACCGCTACGTCGAGCATTTCTTTTCCCGCCTCGTTCCCAGTACGGCCGGCCACCGGTCGTCCATGCTGCAGGACATGGAGAGGAACCGCCCCACCGAGATCGAGGCCATCTGTGGAGAGATTTGTCGCCGCGGCGACGCGCACGGCCTCGGTGTTTCTGCCAACAGGTTGTTGCTGGGGCTGGTAAGAGCGCGCTCTGGCAAATAATCTCAGAGGGGGTACGGGGAGTGAAAGTCATCCTGGAGCAGTCGGCGGTAGATAGCATCAAGGCCCACGCCGGCGAGTGTTACCCCGACGAATGCTGCGGATTGGTGATTCGCGGTGACGACGGGACCATCGAGGCGGTTGCGATACGCAACGTACAAGACGAAATGCACGAACAGGACCCGAAGCGCTACCCTCGTACGGCGCGAACGGCTTATGTCGCCGAGCCAGGGGAGCTGCGACGGGCGCTGGAGCGTGGCGAAGCCCCGGGAAAGAAAGTCGTGGCGTTCTACCATTCGCACCCGGACCACGACGCGTATTTTTCAGACGAGGACCTGGCTCAGGCTACGCCTTTCGGTGAGCCCTCATACCCAGAGGCGCTTCAGATCGTAGTATCGATACGTGACGGCGTGTGCGAGGACTTCAAGGTTTTCGCGTGGTCACAGGCCGACGCTGCCTACAGAGAGGCGGATCTGGAGGACTGATCGCTTCGGATCGTCATCCTTGCCTTGGGGCTCGTTCCCGTGTTAGTTGCGCGTTACCGTTGTTTCGTTTCGCTGAGACGGTTGGGGTGAGAACATGAAAAAGCGTTTTGTCGGGCCTGGGCGCGGCCGCTGGGTCGCTCCCTTGGCGATATTGGTTCTGGGAATAGCGGCCAACGCGCAGGCTGGTCGGGTCGATTTCGAGCTGGGAGGCGGGGTCTTTACAGGCGTCGAGGACGACAACCCGCTAGATTCGGGCTGGTTTGGTGACGTTGGTGCGACCCTCGAGCTCAGCGATCGCGTGGATCTCGAAATCGCTTTCAGTCGGGTCGAGACACGGGAGACCTCTTCAGATGCCTTCCAGAGCGCGGAACTCTACACCGGGGGTTTGAGACTCTACTCGAACGCCAAGACCGATTCGATTACCAGGGTGTTCTTGGTAGCGGGCGGGGGTTACGCCAGCGGTCTGGCGCCTGGCGAGTCGACCGAAGTCATCTATTTCGGACCGGGATTCAGGCTGCGAGCCGGGGAGAGCAGCGGCGCGGTCATCAAGGTTCCTCTGCTGTTCGACGCGGGGGGGAGCCCATCCAAGGTATCCCTTTATCCGACCCTTAACTTTTTCGTCAGCTTCTAGACTCTGCTTCGCTGCGGTATCCCGGGCGGCTGGTCACGCGCGCCGGGATACCGTTGCTGACATCGTCCCGTGCTTGTCCGCGCTAACGAGCTGAATCTGTCGTGTACCCTCAGCGGCCCCGAGGACGGCCTCGCGGTTGTATTCGTTCACGGTCTCGCGGCGTCGTCGTCGGTGTGGGACGAACAGGCGCGGCGTTTCGAGGTTCGCCACAGGGTGGTGCGGTTCGACCTGAGGTCACACGGTGGCTCCGACGTGGTCGTGACACCGTGCACCAGGAGCGACCTGGTCGCGGACCTCGTCGGCCTGCTTGACGGACTCAACGTGGAGAGCGCCGTGGTGGTCGGGCATTCTGCGGGTGGGGTGGTGGCGATGCAGACCGCCATCGAAGCTCCGGGGCGAGTGGCGGGTCTGGTGCTCGTGGGCACCGCCAGCGAGTGCAACGACAAGACCGCCGCGTGGTACCGGCGTACCGCCGAACAGGCGGAGCGCGAGGGCGGTGAGACCGCCATGAAGGCCATGGGGATAAAGCCAGGGTCGGGCGCCGTACCGGACGGCCCGGGTCTGGCGCAACTCGCTCGGGCCATGGCGACCCTCAACCAGGAGCCCCTCACCGAACGACTCCGTGAAGTGACCGCTCCAGCGTTGATCATCGTAGGGGAGAACGACTTCCTCGGCGTCGGGGGTTCTGTGATAGTGAGTCGCGCGATACCGCAGAGCCAGTTCGAGATCGTCCCTGGCCGCGGGCACGGGATATACGTGGAAGATCCCGACTGGTTCGCTGGCCGGGTGCTCGACTTCCTCGCCGTCATAGAGGGGCGCTAGCCGGGGCCGACGCCCCTGGTCTACGCCACCTCGCGTCCTTTGAGCGTGTGCGGTCCCGCCGCTTCAACGAGGACCCGCACGGTGTCGCCTCGTGAGGCGCGCAGCGGATCGAAGACGACGGTCTTGTATTGGGGGTTCTTGCCCGCCAGCCAGCCGGTCTGCTTTTTTGCCGCCGATTCGACGAGGACCTCGGTGACGCTACCGATCAGGCCTCGGTTGATGCGGCTGGCGCGATCTTCCTGTTCGTCGATGAGCCGCTGGAGACGCCGGCCTTTCTCTTCCTCCTCGACGGTTTCTCGGATCCGCGACGCACGAGTGCCTTCGCGCGACGAATACTTGAAAAGGAAGGCGTGATCGAAGCCAACTTCTTCCATCAAAGACGAAGTCGCTTCGAAATCCTCTAGGGTCTCACCGGGATAGCCAACCATGACGTCGGTAGACAGCGCCAGCTCGGGCACCGCGTCCCTGAGTCGTCCGACCAAGCCCAGGTACTGTGTGCGGTCATGACCACGGTCCATGGCCGCGAGGATTCGATCGGAACCGGATTGGACAGGGAGATGGAGATAGGGCGCGATCTCGCGGCATTCGGCCATCGCATCGATCGCCGAGTCGGTCATGTCGGCCGGGTGTGGAGACGTGAAACGCACGCGTTCTATGCCGTCGACCCCGGCGCAGCGACGCAGCAGATCTCCGAAATCCGCGTCGCCGTCACGATACGAATTCACCGTCTGCCCCAGCAACACTACCTCCTTGAAACCTTGCTCGGCGACGCTTCGGACTTCGTCGACGACGACCGCCGCCGGGATGCTCTTCTCGCGGCCGCGCACGTAGGGAACGACGCAGAACCGACAGAAGCGGTTGCAGCCCCGCATGATCGTAATCCAGGCCCGCACGCCCTCACTCCGCTGCGGGGCGATCCCGGTATAGGTCTCGTCGCGATCCAGCCGGAGGTCGGCCACTGGTTCCTCGGCTTCGATGAGACTTCCGAGGCGACGATATCCGTCGGGGCCAACGACGAAATCCAGACCAGGGGTTTCTTCGAGCAATCTCTCACGGTAGTGCTGCGCCATGCAGCCGGCCAGGCCGATACGCACCCGCCTGCCCCGGTTCAAGGCGATGAGCTGGCGTATTCTCCGGGTAACGCGTTCCTCCGCGTGTTCCCGTATCGCGCAGGTATTGAGCAGGATGACGCTCGCGTCTTCGGGGCTGGGGCTGCGCACGTAGCCCTGCGCGGCGAGCACGCCAGCGATGAGCTCACTATCCGCGAGATTCATCTGGCAGCCATACGTTTCTATGTAATAGGCCTTCTCGGCGACTATCGCCGCCTGTCTCGCTAGGCCATCAGACCTGATCATCGAGCCTTTATAGCCTGTAGTACTCAACGCTCAAAGCCGCGTCGCCGAAGATCGGTTTGGCCCCGTATGGCAGATATGAGAAAAACACCTCGCATGGGAGTGCACGAGCATAGACGGCGAGCTGCCGATGAGGTGCGCTGTGCGATCGTTACCGTTTCTGACACCCGAAGCCGCGACAGCGACGGTTCTGGCCAGCTACTCGAACTGCTGCTCTCCGAGGCCGGCTACCTCGTGGACAGTCGCGAAATCGTCCTCGATGACCCTGCCGAAGTTCAGCGTCTGCTCCGGCGCTTGTGTGCCGACCGAAGAATCGACGCGGTGGTAATCAACGGGGGAACCGGCGTCTCGCCAAGAGACGGCACCTTCGAGGCGGTCTCGGAGTTGCTCGACAAGACCATGGACGGCTTCGGCGAGTTGTTCCGCATGCTGAGTTTCGACGTCATCGGCCCGGCAGCGATGATTTCGAGAGCTACCGGTGGTTTGATAGGGGACGTGGTCGTGTTCTCGCTTCCGGGTTCTACGGAGGCCTGCCGGCTTGCGGCGCAACGCCTTATAGTTCCGGAGCTCGGCCACGTGGTGGCCATGGCCAGGCCCTGGCGGGCTAGATCCTGATGTCGGAGATCCGGGTCGAGGTGCTGTTTTTCGGCATCCTGCGATACAAGCTGCGACTGACGCGGCAGGAAGTCCGGCTGGCAGAGGGCGCGACGGTGGGAGACCTCATGGCCGAGCTCGGTCGCCGTTACCAGTTCGAGGAACTCGGCGCCGGAATCCTCAGGGTCGCGGTCAATCGCGAATACGTTGACTCAACTGCCGTGCTTACCAACAATGCCGAGGTCGCTATCATTCCTCCGGTGAGCGGCGGATGCGGTGTTCGTAATCTCAGATAAACCCATATCCCTCGACGCCGTCGTCGCTGCGGTCGCGAGTTCACAAGCCGGCGCGATTACCGTGTTCGCCGGTACGACGCGCGATAACAGCCGTGGCCGGCGCGTGCTGCGTCTGGAGTATGAGGCCTACGGCGAGATGGCCACGGTGGAGTTCGAAAAGATCGGCGCAGAAATAAAAGAACGGTGGAACATAACGGACGTCGCCATCGTACACCGCACGGGAACCGTCGAAATCGGTGAATCGAGCGTGGTCATTGCCGTTTCTGCGCCGCACCGGCGTGATTCGATAGAGGCCTGCCACTTCGCGATAGACAGGTTGAAGACCGTCGCGCCGATCTGGAAGAAAGAATACTTCGAGGGAGGGGAGGTGTGGGTAGGATCGCTCGCGGACTGCGAGCACGGTGACGAGAACGATGTCGAATCGGGCTAGACCCCCTCTGCGCTTGGCCGGTCCGTCGGGGTTGTCGGACCTGCGATTCCGAGGGCGTTCATCGCTCTCAGGAAGTAGTCAAAGAATACGGCCTGAGCCGTCAACATGACTATGTGCCAGGCGACGAGGAAGGGGACGTGGAACTCCGGCGGAACGGCGCGTACGGTCAGGGGTCCGAGGTGGGTCAGCAAGACGTAGGGGACGATGCGCCACCTGAGGTTTTCTCCCAGCCGGTTACTCACGAAAAGGGGCCACAGCCAGGTCGCCAGACCCGTTCCCCAGGATGTAGCCGGGTGCAGCCTCTCCAGCAGCGTCTGCCGGTCGCCCAGGACGACGACGAAGGGAACGAAACAAAACCGTATCACCACGGCGATGTAGGCAAGTGCGCTGACAAGAGTGGCGAGCCCAGGGAGGTTCTCATTGCCACGGGCGAGTATGGCGACACCGGCGATGGCAAGCGTGGCGGCTCCGGCGCACAGTCCTCCAGCGGCCAGTCCGTAGAGCACTAGGGGGCCTGCCTTGCGCACGAACACCTCGAAGACTCCGCTCCACGAGAGCTGTACGCCCCTGTGGGCGGCGTCGAAGAGCACCACGGGCAAGAACATCATCAGCACCGCTACGGGTACCGTGACCAGCACCGCCAGGTTCCCGCTCTCGGCGCCGAGGTTGGCGGTCGCCGAAGCCAGCGACATCAGCGCGGACAACGAGATCCAAAGCACGAGATCAGGGCGCACGAGCCTGAAGGCCTGCTTCATCTCCCGAGGGAACACGGTCAATAACCAGTTGATTACCATCTCGTATCCTGGGAGGGGTAGCGGGTGCGGGATACGCTCGCAAGCGTGCCCCGCACCCGTGACCCAGGCTCTGGGCCTGTCGTCGGAGTCGTGGTAGTCTGAGAAACCGTGCTTGGTTCCTGCTCGACAGTTAGAATGGGTTTGGTTGCGGTGCTGCTGGGCGGTCTCACGGCCTGCTCCGTGGGTGGGCTCTACCGTTCCGATGGAGGCTCTTTCTACCGGTCTCCCTTCGGTCGGGGCGCGACCGAGGTCAGTGGAAAAGACGCGGCCGCCGGACACTTTCTCGTTTCTCTGCTCGCGCGTGAACAGGGGGACTACGAGCGGGCCATGCGCGAACTCCAGCACGCCGTCGCTCTAGACCCAGAGGAGGCTCTGCTCAGGTCTCGCCTTCTGCAGCTGTACATCAGGACCGGCAGGCTGGAACGGTCCCTTGCCCAGGCCAAGGTCTTGAAGGAGCTGGAGCCTGGCGACGACGGGCACGGTCTCCTCGTCGGTGAGCTTCTCATCTCGCTTGGTCGCTACGAGGAAGCGGTAAGGGAATACGAGGAGCTTCTCGAAGTCGCGCCAGACAACATCGACGTGCTCGTCGAACTGGGGGGGCTATACACGAGCACGCAGAGGTACGACGACGCCGTGGATATTCTCGAACACGCGACCGAGATCAAACCGGATGCGGTCATAGCCTATTCCCTGCTCGGAAGGGCCTACGTGTTCGCCGGACACCCGGACGCCGCCGTCATCGCTTACCGACGAGCTATCGAGTTGAACCCCTCGTCGGACCAGCTGTACATGGAACTCGGGGTGGTCTACGCGAAGCAGGGACTGATCGATCGGGCCATAGGCGCCTACCGCAAGGCTCTGGAGTTCAATCCATCGTCCATAATCGCGCGGCGGCAGCTGGGTGCTCTCTACGTGAGCCGGGGCGAACTCGAAGAGGCCCTGGGGGAATACGAGCAGCTTCTCGAGCACGAGGCTGATCCAGTCGATACGCAGATCAAGATCGGTTTGATCAGTCTGCAACGGGGTAACTACAAGAGGGCCGCCACGGAATTCGAGATCGCACTAGCGGCCAGACCGGACGATGGA
Organism: Binatia bacterium; assembly: GCA_046754245.1. Lineage (GTDB taxonomy): Bacteria > Desulfobacterota > Binatia > UBA1149 > UBA1149 > JBHHVL01. Next base: position 67,856 of record JBHHVL010000002.1, read on the forward strand.
TCTGTACGCTATTACCTCGCCTCTACGTATCTGCACAAGGGGGATCTCGACGACGCCCAAGTCCAGTTCGAGAAGATCGGCGAGGATTCTGAATACTTCGTAGACGGGAGTGTGCAGCTCGCCCAGATCCATTTCGAACGAGGCGAATCGGCGCGAGCGATCGAGGTTTTGGAACATACGCTCGATTCTCATCAAGACAACCCCGAAGTCATCCGCCTGTTGATCTCGGTTCACAGCGAGATGAAGCATTACGACGAGGCCCTGAAGATGGGCCGACGGCTCGTCGATATCGATCCGGACAACGACGCGTACCTCTACACTCTCGCATTGGTCCTGGATCAGACCGGAGCCGCGGACGAGGTCATCTCTGTTCTGAGGCGTGTCATCGAGATCAACCCGGACAACGGGATCGCGCTGAACCACCTCGGCTATATCTTTGCAGAGCGCGGCGTCAACCTTGAGGAGGCGGAGGTCCTCATACGCAAGGCGTTGAGCCTGCACCCGAACGACGGAGCGATCGTCGATAGCCTTGGGTGGGTGTTTTTCCAGAAGGGGGATTTCGAGGCAGCCGTCGTCGAGCTGGAAAAAGCGAGCGAGCTACTGGCCGACGATACGGTGGTCAAGGAACATCTGGGGGACGCCTACGCCAGAGTCGGGAGAGTGAAGGAAGCGATGCGCATCTACAAGGATTGCCTCGCTCGCAGCGAAGACGATCGGCAAAGGGAGAAGGTGCGCGGGAAACTTCTGAAGCTCGAGGAGATTTCGTCGTCTGCGGCAAACGGGCTCTGACCGGCCGGCGCCCGTGGACGTTCATCGTCGCCCTGGGCGTGTTGGCGCTTGCGGCTTGGCAACAAGGATGCGCGTCGCAGCCCGGACTTCAGCGTTCGAGTCTCGCCAAGCTTCGAACGGATTTCGGTTCGAGCCGGACCTGCCCGGCACCGGCGGTTTTTGAAGACCTGCTCGCTCGCCGCTTCGACTCGCTGCGGACCTTTCGCGGACAGGCTAGGCTCGACTACGAGGGGCCGGACGGTAGCTACCGGGCGTCACAGATGATCACCGTTCGTGCTCCCGACAGCGCCAGAATAGAGTTTATGTCGCCGTTCGGGCCCACCTACACGGTGGTTACGGACGACGGCCGTTTGTATGCGTGGGACCGCGGTGAAAAGACGCTGTACAGGGGCCGTGCGTCGGTGGAAAATCTTGGACGTTTCACCCGTGCCCCGCTTTCGGCGGAGGTGTTGCTGGCCTTGATACGCGGGCTGCCGGCCCATACTGGGAAGAGCAAAGATGGCGGTCGGGTGCTGGAAGACGAACGACGTTGCGCGTGGGAACGCGGGATAGAAGGGGGGCGTCATTCCGTGATCGTTTTTTCCAAGGAGCGGCTCGAGCCGCTGTCGCTTGCCGTGTTCGGGCGAAGCGGTGAGCCGGAACTCGGCGCTACCTTTGGTTCCTATGAAGACGTCGACGGCACGCGTCTGCCACACCTCGTCACCTTGGAGCTGAAAGGCGGAATCAAGATAAGGCTTTCCTACAGCCGACTGTGGCGCGACATCGGGGCGCAGGGCGGCCTCTTCGATTTGAACATCGCTGGTGCCGTGCGCGTGATTGACATGGACCAAGACTAGGAGGCGGGGATGCGTAGGCTTGTCAGGTACGGGAGCTTCGCGCTTGGAGTCGGTCTGCTATTGGTCTTTATCGGCTGTTCGGGTGGTGATTCGGGACCTAACGAAGACCCGCCAGCGGCCGGCGATGCCGTGCCGGCCTACGGTGACGCGCTGCTGGAGGGAAGCATAGGTGACGCTTCCAACCTGATTCCGATGCTCGCCGGCGACAGCTCCTCACACTCTGTAGGCGGCTTGATCTTTGATCCACTGCTCTCCTACGACAAGAATCAGAGCGAGCTAGAGCCGCGGCTGGTAGAACGATGGGACGTCAGCGAAGACGGTCTCACCCTCACCTTTCATCTACGAACCGACGTGCGGTGGCAAGACGGTACCCCGTTTACGGCGGCCGACATCGAATTTGGGTTCCGGACGATTACCGCTCCCGGCACTATGACCGCCTACGCGGAGGATTACCGCCAGGTCGAGAGATTCGAGTTGCTGGACGCTCACAGTTTCCGGGTGAGGTACGAAAAACCGTTTGCCCCCGCGCTGGACAGCTGGGCGAGGAATCTCCTCGTATTGCCGCGGCATGTTCTGGAGGGTCGGGATATCAACGAGGCTTCCGATTTTGCCCGCAAGCCTCTCGGCCTCGGCATGTACAAGCTCGAATCGTGGAAGACGGGTACCGAGATCTCCCTCCTTTCCAATCACGATTACTACCGGGGGCGCCCGTACATAGAGAAGGTCGTCTACCGCATCATTCCGGATCAACAGACCCAGTTCCTCGAACTCAAATCGGGTGGTTTGGACCAGATGGGCCTGACGCCTCTCCAGTTCACCAGGCAGACCTCCACGGCGGATTTCGTACGTGACTTCAACAAGTACAAGTACCTTACGAATTCCTACACCTATCTGGGCTACAATCTGCGCAAGGAAATATTCAAGGATCGGCGCGTACGTCGGGCCCTGACCCACGCCGTCAACAAGCAAGAGATCGTCGACGCGGTACTGCTCGGACTCGGCGCGCCCACCAAGAGCCCCTACAAACCGGGGACCTACTGGATGAACGAGGAGGTTTCGGATCTTGTGTTCGATCCGGAAAAGGCGCGTTCTCTGCTCGCGGAGGCCGGTTGGGTGGACAGCGACGGAGACGGGGTGTTGGACAAGGACGGGGCGAGGTTCGAGTTCAAGATCATGACCAACCAGGGGAACGACCTCCGGCTCAAGACCGCGACGATCATCCAGCGTCGTTTCAAGGAAATCGGCGTCGACGCTTCGGTGAGGGTCTATGAGTGGTCGGCCTTCATCAACGACTTCGTAGACAAGCGAAAGTTTGACGCGGTCGTGCTCGGATGGAGCCTAGGGCTTGATCCGGATCAGTACGACATCTGGCATTCGTCGAAGACTTCAACTTCGTATCCTTCGCAAACTCCGAGGTTGACGAGCTGCTCGAAAAGGCGAGGCGATCCTTTGATCGTGCCGAACGCAAGAGACTCTACGATCGTTTTCAGGAGATATTGATCGAGGAACAACCATACACCTTCCTGTATGTGGCCGAGAGCCTGCCGGCCGTCCACCGCCGTTTTTTCGGCATCGAGCCCGCACCGGCTGGCATCGGCTACAATTTTGAAAAATGGTTCGTTCCGGCCTCCATGCAGAAGTACGACATCACTCAGGGGCCATGAACTAGACATGTTTGCGTACCTAGGCCGTCGTCTCGTGGGGATCGTCCCGCTTCTCATCGGGATAACGTTCATTTCGTTTACGGTAATACACATAGCACCCGGGTCGCCGATGGACCTGCTCACCGACATGAACCCCGACGCCAGTCCCGAGCTCCGGCAGCGCTTGGCGGAACACTGGGGCCTGGACAGGCCGATATACGTCCAGTACGGCCTATGGTTGAAGAGGATCGCGGTCGGGGATTTCGGTAGGTCGTTGTCGAGGGACGCTCGGCCGGTGATAGACAAGGTAGCCGAAGCCCTGCCCGTGACACTCACCCTGAATCTCATGTCGCTTTGCATCATCATGGCTGTGGCGATTCCAATCGGCGTCTACTCGGCCACCCGGCCGTATTCTCTCGCCGACAGGGTCACGACGGTCTTTGTCTTTCTGGGTTTCGCCATGCCGACGTTCTGGCTCGCGCTACTGTGCATGATGCTCTTTAGCGTGGACCTGGGCTGGCTCCCGGTATCCGGTCTGCGCTCTCTCGACCACGAGAACATGACCCCGGCCATGCAGGCTTGGGATTCGGCGAAGCACCTGATCATGCCCGTGTCGATCGCCGCGATCACGAGCCTGGCGGGTATGTCTCGCTACATGCGTTCGAGCATGCTCGAGGTGTTCAGACAGGACTACGTGACGACGGCTCGCGCCAAGGGCCTGTCGGAAAGAACCGTGATCTATCGTCACGCTCTGCGCAACGCCCTGCTTCCGGTGATCACGCTGCTCGGCTTGTCTATCCCGGGCCTCATAGGCGGTTCCGTGATTTTCGAAACGATATTCGCGATTCCCGGTATGGGAAGGCTTTTCTTCGGAAGCGTGATGAGTCGGGACTACACGGTGGTTATGGGGATTCTCGTCATAGGCGCGGTGCTCACGCTGCTAGGCAATCTGCTGGCGGACGTGATGTACAGTGTCGCCGATCCGCGTCTACGAAAACGATGAGTACACTCGCACGGGCGCTGCAGAACAAGCTTACGGTCGCCGGAGGCGTGATAGTCGCCCTGCTCTTTCTCGTTGCGGTTCTGGCGCCTGTAATCTCTCCGTACGATCCGGCGGCGGTGGACACGAGGTCGGTGCTCGAGGCTCCGAGTCCGGATCATCTTCTGGGTACCGACGGAATCGGCAGGGACGTGCTCAGCCGTATGATCTACGGGGCGCGGGTGTCGCTTCTCGTCGGCTTTGTAGCGGTTGGGATCGCGTGCTCCATAGGCGTCCTGCTCGGTGCCGTCGCCGGCTATTTTGGCGGCTGGGTGGATGCTCTCACGATGCGTTTCGTCGACATCATGCTGTGCTTCCCCTCGTTTTTCCTTATTCTTGCCGTCATCACCTTCCTCGACGCCAGCATCTGGAACATCATGGTCGTCATTGGCGTTACCTCCTGGATGGGGGTGTGCCGCTTGGTTCGCGCTGAGTTTCTGGCCCTGCGCAGGAGAGAATTCATGATCGCGGCAGAGGGTCTGGGTCTGCCGGCTTCTACGATCATTCTTCGCCACGGCTTGCCCAACGCGATGGCTCCGGTATTTGTCGCCTTCATCCTTGGGGTAGCTGGCGCTATCTTGACCGAGAGCGCGTTGAGTTTTCTCGGTATAGGGGTTCAGCCGCCGGACCCGAGCTGGGGAAACATACTCACCGAGGGGAAGAACACCATCGAGGTAGCGTGGTGGCTTTCGGTTTGTCCCGGGGTCGCGATTCTAATTACCGTGTTGGGCTATAACCTGCTGGGCGAGGGGCTTCGAGACGTACTCGACCCCCGTCTTCGGGCAGAATGATCGGATGGCAACGATTCTCGAGGTAGAGGGGCTACAGACGGTATTCGATACTTCGTCTGGGCCGGCTCGGGCGGTCGACGGGATCAGCTTTTCGATAGCCGAGGGCGAGACCCTCGGCATCGTTGGCGAGTCGGGTTGTGGGAAGAGCGTTACCGCGATGTCTATCATGCGCCTGGTGCCTCAGCCTCCGGGGCGCGTGGCGGGCGGCAGCATCCGTTTTGACGGCCGGGATCTCCTGGGGATCTCGGAAGAGGAAATGCGCCGGGTGCGTGGCAACGAGATCGCGATGATTTTCCAGGAGCCCATGACATCGCTGAATCCGGTGTTCACGGTCGGGTATCAGGTGGCCGAGGCCGTGAGGATTCACAGGAAGCTGAGCAAGCGAGCGGCGTTCGAGGAGGCCGTCCGTATGCTCGAACTCGTCGAGATCCCGGAAGCCCGGGCTCGGGCACGCGACTATCCCCACCAGCTCAGTGGCGGTATGCGCCAGCGTGTGATGATAGCGATGGCTTTGTCGTGTAGGCCGCGGCTGCTGATCGCCGACGAACCGACGACCGCGCTCGACGTTACCATTCAGGCACAGATCCTGGATCTGTTGCGGACTCTGCAACGGCGGATGGGTATGGCCCTGATACTGATCACCCACGACCTCGGCGTGGTGGGTGAGTGCGCGGATCGGGTCATGGTCATGTACGCAGGAAAGATAGTCGAGACGGGCAGCTGCCGCCAGTTGTTTGACAGGCCGACCCATCCCTACACGCTGGGCCTGATGGCGTCCCAACCCCAGCTCGGCGCTGAGAAGAAGAGGCTCGTCCCGATCCCAGGAATGGTACCCAGACTCACGGAACTTCCGGCGGGGTGCAGTTTTCGCGATCGCTGTAGCTTGGCGATCGAACGCTGCGCGCTCGGGGACCCGGCGCTCAGGTTCGTAGCCGATGGTCACGGGGTTGCCTGCGTGGTCGTGGACGGGGAAGGGTGAGCGGCGTGGTCCAAGAGCTGGCCCTGATGAGTCTGCACGAGGTCACACGCGTGTTTCGTATCGGCGGCGGACTACTTGGCTCGGGTAAGGCCGAGTTACGCGCGGTAGACGGCGTGGATCTGGAGATTCTTCCTGGAGAGACCCTGGGGATAGTCGGTGAGTCCGGTTGCGGAAAATCCACCCTCGGACGGTTGATGCTGCGTCTGATCGAACCGACCAGTGGCAGCGTTCGCTTCGAGGGTACCGACATCACCGCGCTTCCCCAGAACAAACTCAGACAGCTCCGCAGCAGGATGCAGATCGTCTTCCAGGACCCCTACGCATCCCTCAACCCTCGTATGAAAGTGGGGAAGATCATCGGGGAAGGGATGGCGTTGCACGGTATCGCCCGAGGAGGAGAGTTACGCGACGCGGTACTCGCGTTGATGGCGCGGGTCGGACTCGGTGCCGAAACCTACGACCGATATCCTCACGAGTTCAGCGGAGGACAGCGGCAGAGAGTAGGTATAGCCCGTGCGCTGGCGGTCAAGCCGAGGTTCATCGTCGCAGACGAGCCGGTATCCGCCCTCGACGTTTCTATACAAGCCCAGATACTCAACTTGCTTGCCGACCTTCAAGAAGAGTTCGATCTTACCTACGCGTTCATTTCCCACGACCTGAGGGTGGTGGAACACGTGAGCCACAGGGTCGCGGTGATGTATCTTGGGCGTATCGTGGAGATAGCCCCGGCCGACCAAATCTACGCCGACCCTCGACACCCCTACACGAGGGCTTTGTTGTCGGCCCTTCCCGGCGGTGACGGGGCCAAGGAAAGAGAACGCATCCGTGTTGGTGGTGATGTTCCCAGTCCGATCAACCCACCGAGCGGTTGCTCTTTTCATCCCCGTTGTCCATTTGCCGAAGAGCGCTGCAGGATCGAGCAGCCCAGGCTGGAGAGTCGGGGCGACGGTCGTCTCGCGGCCTGCCACCTGGCCGCCTAGGCGCTGGCCGGTGGATTAGTGCTGGTCGCGCGATCGAATACGGGCGGCCTTGCCCGTGCGGTCGCGCAGATAGTAGAGGCGGCTTCGGCGCACGCGCCCCCTCGCCTTGACTTCGACCTTGTCTATTCGAGGGGAGTGAAGAGGGAAGGTCCGCTCGACTCCCACGCCGTAAGAGCGCTTGCGAACCGTAAAAGTCGCTCGCGTACCACCCGAGGTACGGCGGATGCACACGCCTTCGAAGATCTGGACCCGTTCTTTTTCCCCTTCGACGATCCTGGCGTGGACGCGCAGGGTATCACCGGGACGGAATTCCGGCAGATCACTTCGCAGTTGAGCCGCTTCAATGCTGTCGATTACGTTGGCCACGGGACTTCTCTTCAAGTGAATCAAGTGAACCTTGAACCAGTCTTCTTACCGTGTACCCAGCAGCCGGTCAAGGATGATCGCGGCCGCGGCTCGAACGGAGAGGTGGTTGTAGTCCGCTGGTCCCGTGATGGGTCTGAGACGGTGGGCGGATCTCGCGATGAGGTCGTCGGTGAGTCCCCAGCCCGTTCCAAGAACGAGGAGGTGAGGTCCGGATGGTTTGCGCAGGTGGCGAGCCATCTCTTCGTAGCCCTCGCTCTCGGGCGCGCAACGGGCGCTCGTCGCGACTAACTCGGGCAGGCATCCGCAGCGGGCCTCGATGTCGATCTCGACGCCCTCGAGGGTCCTTTCGAGCCTCACGAGATCGAGGGCCTCCTTGCGGTTGACGTTGTAGGTGCTGCCGTAGCCTTCTTGCCAGTGTCGCGTGATCTTGCGCACCAGTCCGCGCAGTGCGTCTACCGGAGTGACCACATAGAAGGCCTTGACCCCGAAGGTGCGGCAGCTGCGCGCGATGTCGTGGACGTCGATGTTGGTGACCGAGGCGGTGACGACGTTCCTGTTCTTGTCGTAGACCGGGTGGTGCAGCAGGGCGACGTAGAGATCCGCCATCAGCTAGCGCCGGCTTCGCGCGCGATCAAGAAGATCGGGGCGCCGTCGCCGCGTTCGCTCCTCCGCTTGCTGACGTCGCCACCGTGAGATCTCGGCGTGGTTACCGGACAACAGCACCTGCGGGACCTTCATCCCACGGAACTCGGCGGGTCGCGTGTACTGCGGATACTCGAGCAGTCCGGCTGAAAAGCTCTCTTCCTCACAAGAGGACTCGCAGCCGAGCACGCCCGGTACTAGCCGCGCGACGGCTTCGATCACCACCAAGGCGGCGAGTTCCCCGCCGCTCAACACGTAGTCCCCAATCGAAAGTTCTTCGTCGAAGAGGCAGCGAATCCTCTCGTCTATTCCCTCGTAGCGGCCGCACAGCATGAGAATATCTGTTTCTTCGGCGAGTTCGCGGGCGCGCTGCTGATCGAGCGGCCTACCCTGGGGGGTCAGCAGTATTCGTCGTGACGGATGGGACTTTGCCGAGACATCCTCGACCGCGGCAAATACGGGCTCAGGCTTCATGACCATGCCGGGGCCGCCACCGTAGGGTGCGTCGTCGACGGGGTGGATGCTGCCGCCGGTAAAGTCTCTGAGCTGGTGAGCCACGACCAAGATGAGGCCCAGCGCCCGCGCTTTTCCGGTGACCCCACAAATACGATCCGATGCGAACATCTCTGGAAAGAGAGAAATAACATCGAACCGTAGCCGCGGGGTCGTCACGGCTGCTGTTGCCCGCGGTTGGAGTATTCGAGTCCGGTGGGATCAACCACCACGCTTGCCCGTGCCGCGTCTATCTTGAGCACCACACCGCGGATCGCCGGCACGAGGATCTCGCCCTCTTTACCTTCGACGACGTACACGTCATTGGCGCCGGTAACGATGATGTCCGTGACGCAGCCGAGTTCGTTGCCTTCGGTATCCACGACCCGAGACCCGATGAGCTCGAAGGAGTAGTACTCCCACTCGGTCTTGTCAGGAAGCCGGTCCATGTCGAGCGACACGTCGCTTCCGACTAGCGCCGCGGCCGCGTCACGGGTGTCTACGCCGTCGAAAGAAACCAGCGATCCGTTCTTGTGCGGTGCTACGTCGGTGACGGTAAGCCGCTGACTGTGGGTATGGCTTGCCACGGTGGATTCCACGCCGGTTCTCAGGGCCGATGCGACGCTCGGGTCGGCTCTGACGATCACCGTGCCGCGTAGCCCGTGGACGCGCGTGATCCTGCCGATTACGACCTGCCGGGGGCGGTTCTCGTTAACGTGGGTGTCTGAGATGGGTAACCGATCTCTCTAGTCTTCAACAATCTCCAGCACGGCTCGACAGTTTGCACGTGATGCTGCAGCGTTGAGAATGGTCCGAAGAGACTTGGCCGTCCGCCCCTGTTTTCCTATCACCCTACCGAGGTCTTGTTTGTCTACGCGGAGTTCGAGCAAGGCCGACTCGTCGCTCTCGGTCTGGGTAACTTCGACGGCACTGGGGTTCGTGACCAGCTTCTGGGCAAGAAACTCGAGTAGCTCCTTGAGTTCTTTGCCCTGCGCCTTGACTCGTTCTAGATCGTCAGGCCGGTCTTCTTCATCAGGCTGGCCACTGTCTGCGATGGTTTCGCGCCCTTCTTCATCCATTCGCTGATTTTCTCCCCGTCGAGATTCAACTCGGCCGGATCGGTTAGCGGGTTGTACGTTCCCAACACCGCCAGGTACCTGCCGTCCCTGGGAGAGCGCTCGTCTGCGACTACCACCCTGTAGAAGGGACGCTTCCGGGCCCCGCGTCTGGTTAATCTTATCGTCACTGCCATCAAGTAGTTCCCGTTGCTTCAGCGTCCTCGATTTCAGCACTAGCGGGACGCTTTGTAAACACTAAGAGACCCGCGCCGATGCCCGGTCGGGTCGGGTCGAAAAAAAGGCCCTCCGGCCATGAGGAGCCAGAGGGCCTTTTGCTGTGCATAAGGGCCGGAGGCTACATCATGCCGCCCATACCACCCATACCGCCGCCCATGCCGCCGCCGCCTCCCATGGCGGCGGCGGCCGCCGCGGCGTCCGAGGACTTGTCCTCGGGTTTGTCGGCTACCGTTGCTTCGGTGGTCAGAAGCAGACCTGCCACCGAACCCGCGTTTTGCAGCGCCGTTCGGACCACCTTGGTGGGATCTATGATCCCTGCCTTCATCAGGTCCTCGAACTCGCCGCTCGCCGCGTTGAAGCCCATGGCGCCTTTGCCGTGGCGGATACGGTCGATTACGATCGACGCCTCGGCACCGGCGTTGCTGGCGATCCAGCGGGTCGGCTCTTCGACAGCGCGAGCCAGCACCCTGATGCCGACCTCTTCGCTTTCGTTGACGTCGACCTTGCCGAGGACTCCTATGCTCCTGACGAGGGCCACGCCTCCGCCGGGAACGATTCCCTCTTCGACCGCAGCTCGAGTCGCGTGGAGCGCGTCTTCAACGCGGGCCTTCTTCTCTTTCATTTCCACTTCGGTCGCCGCACCGACTCTGATCACCGCTACGCCGCCGACGATCTTCGCGAGTCGTTCTTGCAGTTTCTCGCGATCATAGTCGGAGGTGGTGGACTCGATCTGATTACGGATGGTCCCGATGCGGCCCTGGATCTCGGCCTTCTTGCCGGCTCCGTCGACCAAGGTCGTGTCGTCCTTGTCGACGACCACGCGCTTGGCCTTGCCGAGATCGCCCAGACCCACGTTCTCGAGCTTGAGTCCGAGATCCTCGGAAATGACCTTGCCGCCCGTCAGGATCGCTATGTCGGTGAGCATCTCCTTGCGGCGATCACCGAACCCCGGGGCCTTCACCGCGACGCAGTTCAGGGTTCCGCGGATCTTGTTGACCACCAAGGTCGCCAGAGCTTCACCATCGATATCCTCGGCGATGATGAGAAAGGGCTTACCGGCTTTGGCGATCGCCTCGAGCACCGGCAAGAGATCCTTCATGTTGGATATCTTCTTCTCGTGTATGAGGATGAGCGGCTCTTCCAGAGTGGCCGTCATGCGGTCGGGGTCGGTCACGAAGTAGGGGGAGAGGTAACCACGGTCGAACTGCATACCCTCGACGACCTCGAGCGTCGTATCGAGCGCTTTGTTTTCCTCGACCGTTATCACGCCTTCTTTGCCTACCTTGTCCATCGCCTCCGAGATTATGTTTCCGATCGTATGATCGGAGTTCGCGGAGATCGCCCCCACCTGCGCGATTTCTTCCCTGTCCTTGGTGGTCTTCGACAACTTCTTGAGGTTGTTGACGATGGCCTGCACGCCCTTGTCGATGCCACGCTTTAGAGACATCGGGTCGTGCCCCGCCGCTACCATCTTCGCGCCTTCGGTGAAGATCGCACGCGCGAGAACGGTCGCAGTAGTCGTGCCGTCACCGGCGACGTCGGAGGTTTTTGACGCCACCTCCTTGACCATCTGCGCGCCCATGTTTTCGAACTTGTCCTCAAGTTCGATGTCCTTGGCTACCGAGACGCCGTCCTTGGTTACCGTGGGGGCGCCCCACGACTTCTCCAGAATCACGTTACGTCCTTTGGGTCCGAGCGTAACGGTTACCGCGTCGGCCAGGATCTCTACGCCCTTGAGCAGCTTGTTGCGGGCGTCCTGACTGAAACTGATTATCTTTGGCATCTTTCGAGCCTCCCTCCTTGCTTAAGATTCGACTACGCCGAGGATGTCGTCCTCGCGCATGATGATGTGTTCTACACCGTCGATGTTGATTTCGTTGCCAGCGTACTTTCCGAACAGCACGCTGTCTCCCTTTCTCAGGTCAGGTTTTACAAGGGTGCCCCCCTCGGCGATCCGGCCCTTGCCAACGGCAACGACCTTACCTTCTTGGGGTTTTTCTTTGGCGGTATCGGGGATGATGATACCCCCGGCCGTCTTCTCTTCTTCCTTGATTCGCCTGACGATCACACGATCCTGCAAAGGACGAATGTTCATTTCTCGTGTCTTGCCTCCTAAAGCCTGATAGTTGAGCGCCTGCGCGCAACGGCCCGCCCGGGGTGGCCGACGGTCGCGCGTAAACCGAACGAAACTTAACGATGCTCCGTCTCTTGTCAAGGACAACCCTGAAAAATGTTTCAGCGCCGCCGGGAAAGCTCCTCTTTGTACTGGCGGTAGAGGATATCCCACTCGCTGCTCCCCTCGACCACCGTTCGGCTCAGAGATCTGATGCGCGATCTTACCGCCCGGTCGAGTTCCGGATCCGACTGGTAGGCGGCCGATAACCGTTCGGATATCAGCCTCGCGGCCCTCCCCTCGTCTCTGACGTTGACTCCGGGGCAGGCTTTGAGAGCCTTGACGACCGCCAGGACGATGGCCTCGACGCGCTGGTCACCGAGGCGGCTCACAGCACGAAACCCCGGCGTTTGGCGATCCTATCGCGAATACCCCTGAGGAGGGTGTCCTTGTCCATTCCCGAGACCGACGACCTCAGCGACGCGAGGGTGGCCTCGGCTTCTCGATTGATCTCGGCTTCAGTCGCGAAGTTCTGGGCTATGGCCCCGGCTATGGCCGCCGCGACGGTTCGCTGCTCGCCCTCGACGATGGCCGGCGACGCTTTGAGCAACTCGACAGCTATGGCGGCCGCGAGCTCGGCGAGCTGGCCATCTGCAGCGGAACCCATGGCCGCGACCTTAACCGACGCCGACGATAGAAGCGAGGCTGGGAGGGGACTGCGTTGAGCCCAGTCCTCATCCCTGATAGCGAAATGGGACAGAACCCGGAGGTGGGCTGACGTGGTAGTCAAAGCGGTTCCATTGGAACCCGGAGATAGGGTGGCTGTGGTTGCCCCAGCTGGCGTCTGTGACCCCCTGCGCCTTGCCTCGGGCGTTCGGTTGCTCGGGGAATGGGGCCTGGAGGTGGAAGACCTCACCGGGACCTCACCGGTCCGGTACATGGCGGGCACCGATGGCGAAAGGACATCTCTTCTCGAGCAGGCTTTCTCGCGGCCGGACCTGAGGGCGGTACTCGCGGCCCGCGGCGGTTTCGGGTCGACCCGCTTGCAGGGGCGCTTCGACATGGCACGGGTCGCCGACAACCCGCGCATGTTCGTCGGTTTCAGCGACCTCTCCATTTTGCTCAACCGATTCGTCAAAGAGGCGAATTTGGTCTGCTATCACGGACCCATGATCGCCGCCGACCTACTCAGGATTTCGCGCCGTGGACGAGAGAGTTTCCGGCGTTTTCTTTTCGGTGAATCGGGTTGGTGGGACGGGCGAGCCAGGGAGTGCTGGAGGCCCGGGAGCGCCGAGGGACAGCTCAGGGGGGGCTGCCTGTCGGTGCTGGTAACCACGCTCGGAACAGCCGCGGAGATCGAAACCGACGGATGCATCCTGTTCCTCGAGGACGTCGCCGAGAAGCCCTACCGCATCGATCGTATGATGACGCACCTGCGCCAGGCCGGTAAGTTCCGCCGCGTAGCCGGCGTCGTGCTGGGACCGATGACCGATTGCGATGATCACCAGGGGCCGTCCCTGCTCCGGGACATAGTAATGGAAGCCCTCGACGGGACGGACTGTCCGGTGGTGTGGGGTCTTCAAGCCGGGCACGGCTGCGACAACGTGGTGCTTCCCTTCGGCTGCCGCGTGAGGCTAGACGCCAGCGCGCCGGGCCTCGAGCTGCTCGAGGAGGCTCTCGCTTGATGACCCGGGATTCCTGGGCCCCGGTGGACGGGGTCCTGGACGAGGCCTTGTCGGCGGCGGTTACACCGGCGGCGGTGCTGCTCGTCGCTCGCGATGAGGAAATCCTTCTTGAGCGTTCGCGGGGACGGATGGGGCTGGGCGAGGCGGCCGGCGACGATACCGCGACGAGTACCGCCACGGTCTTCGACCTCGCTTCGCTGACCAAGCCACTGGTCACCGTGCCCTGCTTGCTGGTCCTGATGGCACGCGGCCAGCTCTCGCTGGAAGACCGGGTCGCGGATTATCTGGAGGCCTTTGCCACGGGTTCCCACTCGCCTCGCTGGGACCGAGGCAGCGTTCGCGTCCGAGACCTCCTCAGCCACAGCTCCGGCTTGCCGGACTGGCGGCCGTACTATCTAGAAATCGAGCTGGGAACTCGTGGCGCTTCGGCTTGTGTTGTGGACCCACAGGCTCGCGCGAGGGTAATTCGGGCTGTGACTGCAGAGCCCCTGGTTTACCAGCCGGGCACGCGGTCGCTTTACAGCGACCTGGGCTTCATCCTGCTCGGTCGCATCGTCGAACTGGTCACGGGGCAGAGTCTCGAGGCTTTCGCTCGCGATACCCTGTTTGAACCCTTGGGGTTCGAGGCAACGGGTTTTGTGCCGAGCTCCCGGGCCGACCAGCCGCCAGCGGCTCCCACGGTGGGCGATGTCGCGCCCTGTGGCCTGTGCCCCTGGAGAGGGATGGTGGTGCGGGGGCAGGTTCAGGACGAGAACGCCTGGGCGATGGGAGGGGTGGCTGGCCACGCCGGGCTGTTCTCTGTCGCTCGCGAAGTGCACCTCCTGGTTCTCGAGCACCTGCGGGCGCTTCGAGGAAAGTCCGCTATACTCGAGGGTGAGTTCGTCGAACTCGCCTGGCGCCGCCGCCGCGACGATCCGCGACGGACCTGGGCTCTGGGCTGGGATACCCCATCGGCACAGGGCTCGACCGGCGGGGGTTTGATATCGAGGGATTCCGTTGGGCATCTCGGCTACACGGGCTGCTCGCTGTGGGTCGACCGGGCGCGCGGGGTTCACGTGGTACTGCTCACCAACAGGGTCCATCCACACCCCAAGAATCGGGCGATAGCCAGACTGCGACCACTGTTGCACGACGCGGTCTTCGGCGTCATCGACGCCGCTGTCGGGCGGGGCGAACCGTACGCGAGGGCAGGGGAGACGACGCGTGTCTAGGGATCGGATACACATGGTGGCGATATGTGGGGTTGGGATGGCGCCGCTCGCGGTCATGCTCAAGGAGGCCGGCTACAGGGTCACCGGCTCGGACAAGGCCGCCTACCCTCCGATGGGCGAGGTGCTGGCCGAGGCGGACCTGGTGGTCATGGACGGTTTTTCGGCCGCCCACCTCGAACCTTCGCCGGACGTGGTGGTGATCGGAAACGCGGTAACGCGGGACAATCCCGAGGCCGTTGCGGTAGAGGAACGTGGCCTGACGAGGCTGTCGTTTCCCGCGGCGGTGGCCCGGTATTTCCTCGCCGACCGTGAGAGCTTGGTCGTTGCCGGGACCCACGGCAAGACCACGACCACCGGCATGCTGGCGAGGGCCCTGCAACAAGCCGGTCTGGAACCGGGCTATCTCGTCGGCGGCCTGGTGGATGATCTGGGCAAGCTCGCCGACGCGGGTTCTGCGGGTTCCTATTTCGTGATCGAAGGCGACGAATACGACTCCGCGTATTTCGACAAGGGGCCCAAGTTCCTGCACTACCGGCCGCGAGCAGGAATAGTCACGAGCCTGGAGTTCGACCACGCCGACATCTACCGTGACCTCGATCACGTCAAGTCGTCTTTCACCAGGTTCGGAGAACTCCTTCCCCAGGGGGCCCCGTTGTTGGTATGTGCCGACTACCCGGACCTGATCGACGCCGTCGAAGGGTCGACCCCCGCCTCGGTGGTGAGCTACGGTATGGGCGACCACGGGCTCTGGAGGCCCTCGGATCTGGTCCACGGTCGCGAGGGGGTTTCGTTCCGACCCCGCTACCGGGCGAGAGCCGAGCCGCCGATAACAATGCGGCTCCACGGCGAAATGAACGTCCTCAACGCGCTCGCGGTTTACGGCCTGTGCCGTGAACTGGAAGTTGACGCGGACGCCGTCCGGGAGGCCCTGGCGAACTACCGGGGCGCCGCCAGGCGCCAGCAGCTCCTGGGCGACGTCGCGGGGGTTACCGTCATAGACGATTTCGCCCACCACCCCACCGCGGTTCAGGCTACGCTCGAGGCCATACGCAAGGCCTATCCCGCGCGACGGATATGGGCTGTGTTCGAGCCGCGTTCCAACACCAGTCGGCGCTCGGTGTTCCAGACCCACTACGGCGCGGCGCTCGCCACCGCCGACCGCGTCGCTCTCAGCGCGGTCTTCAGCAAGGAAAACGACCCCCTGGATAGAGCCGAGATGCTGTCGACTGAAGGCCTGGTCGCCGATCTGGGCCTAGCCGGGGTTCCGGCCTGGGAGGCGCAGGGGCCGGACGAGATTCTGGCCGGGTTGCTCGAGGAGGTGGAGGCGGGCGACGTTGTGGTCCTGATGTCCAACGGCGCCTTCGGTGGCCTCCCGCGTCGTCTCATCGACGCCTTGGCTAGACGTTGAATCGTACAGTCGGCGGTAGTTCCTGGCGTTCTTGAGCACTTTCTTCACGTAGTTTCGGGTCTCTCGATAAGAGATTCGCTCGATGAATTCGTCTTCCTCGAGGCCTATGAGGCGGTTTTGCCAGCGGGCGGCCGCGTTCTCCCCGGCGTTGTATCCGGCGAGCATCAGGACGGGGTTCGCGTCGAACTCGGCTGCGAGCTTGGCGAGATAGGCGGTGCCAAGCGCGATGTTGACCTCCGGTTTGAAGAGGTCGCTGCGTTCAACCGTCGCCAACCCAGCGCGGGGGGCGGTACGTTTTGCGGTGGGCAGGAGTAGCTGCATCAACCCGAAGGCCGAGGACGGCGAGGTCGCGTTCGGATCGAAGGCGCTCTCTTGTTTCATGAGGCCGTAGATCAACCAGGGATCGAGTCCGTGCTGGGCGGCTTCGCGCTGGACGATTCCTCGATAGGCTTCAGGGTACAAGAACGCGTAGAGGTGGTTGTCACCCAGGGTCCCCTTTCGGTAAAGGTCCAGGGCTACGCGCATGGCCCGGTTGTACGCACCCGCTTCGAGGAGAACGGGGAGCAGCGCGAGCCGGGCGTCCTTGCTGGCCGGATAGGGAAGCGCGCCGATTTCGGCTACGGCGTAGTGGCCGAGCCCGGCCAGCCTCAGGGCCTGCACCCGGTGAACGGCGCGGCGCAGATCCGGCGGCAAGGAGACGGCGCCGGTCTTCAGACTCTCGGGCCGTGGCGCAGGCGCCAGGAAGCCACGGTGTTTCTCGACGAGGTAAGCGTAGAAGCCGTCCGGGAACTCTTCGACGAGGGTCGCGTAGACGGCCCTAGCCTCGTCCAGATGGCCGCCGGCTTTCTCCAGCGACCGGGCACGCCAGTACAGGGCTTCTTCCCTTCCCGACGGCGACGCCGACTTGGCCCTGCCCGCCGCCCGACTCGGGGGAGGCACCGAGTCAGCGAGGCGCCCGAACTTCCAGGCCGCGCCGCTATAGTTTCCCGCGCGATAGGAGGCCCAGCCGGCTCGCCAGGCCCCTTGTTTGGCCAGCTCGGGGTCCGGACCCGCTTCGGCGCGCCGGTATTCCGCCGCCGCCTGGTTGTAGCGACGGGCCGATTCGTGAATGCGTCCGGCGGCGTAGTGCGCCTTCTGCTCCTCGTCGAGCCCCGATCCCAGTTCGAGAAACGAAACGAATCTGTCGAGGGCGCGATCGTTGTCGTGACCGTTCCAGCTGTAGACCGCCGATTCGTAGACGAGTCTCGCCTTCATCCGAAGAGAAGTCGCCTTGTCTGCCCTGGTCTGGAGCCACCACGCGGCGGCGGGCTTGCCGTTCTTGTTGGCCAGTGCTCGCGCTCGCTTGATGGTGGCGTCGAGGTATCTTCTGTCCCCGGGGTAGTCTCGCAGGAATTCGTCGAGCGCTCTGATCTGATCGTCGGTCCGGCCCTCGAGCGCGGCCAGCGACGCCTCTTCGAGGAGCGCGGTGGGACCGCTGGGAAAGAGTTCTGGGTGGGATTTCCTCAGCGCGCCTTCGAGGCGATAGGCCTCCTCTCCAAGAGCGCCACCGGGATCCTGGTGCCGTGTCTTCTCGAGGTACTCGACGGCGCGCGACCTGTCTGAGTCCAGGAGGAGCCGAGAAGCGATCAGGGAAAGCTCCGCCGAGTCGGCTCCCCCGCCGCCGCCGTAGCGGTCGGCGAGTTCGAGCACGCGCTCGAGCTTGCCGGCTTCGGGAAGCAATCGTGCCAGACGCAGCGCGGCCTGCCCGGCGATGACCGAGTGGGGAAAGCGTTCCAGCAGTTCCTCGAGCTTCCGCCGAGCCGCGGCGGGGTCGTCGCTGGCCAGACTCTGAGCCGAGTAGTAGAGCACGTAGTCCTGGAGGAGCGGGAAGGAGGCGAGCAGCCCGTCAAGTTTGGTCCGGGCCTGGCTCGGGGACCGCTCCACGAGCTTGACGGCCAGGCCCAAGAGGACGGCCTTGTCGGACTCGGCGCGCTCGAGCGCCGATCCTCGGGCCGGGCCGGAGATCAGCAGGGCAAGCGCTAGAATCAGGGAAACCGGATTGGCGCGGCGTCTTGACCTCATGATGTGGTGTAGCTTACCTTTTTGACTTTACCTGAACCGGTTGAAGAATGCACCGCGATGGGAACTCCTCGATTGGTGCTCGCGTCGGCCTCTCCCAGGCGCAGGGAACTGCTGGCTCGCGTTGGCTACCGTTTCGAAACCGACCCCTCATCGGTCGAAGAAGTCCAGCTAACCGGCGAGGAGCCACTCGCGTCGGTCTTACGTCTATCGGTGGAAAAAGCGTCGTCGGTGTTGGCCAGACGCGGAGGGGCGGGAGAAGCGGTGCTGGGTGCCGATACCACAGTTGTTCTCGAGGGGGAGATGATCGGCAAGCCCCGCGACCGCCGGGATGCCGTGGAGCTGCTGTTAAGGCTTCGCGGCCGCAACCACCTCGTCTACACGGCCTGGGCCCTGCTCTGGGCCGCCGATTACTATCCCCCGGTGTGCGGCTATACGGTCTCTACGGTCCGTATGCGTGAATTCAGTGCCAGGGCAGCCCGGGCTTACGTCGGCAGCGGGGAGGCCGACGACAAGGCCGGGGCGTACGCGGTGCAGGGGCTGGGGAGCGCGCTCGTGGCAGCGGTATTCGGCTGTGTCGATAACGTCATAGGCCTTCCGCTTTGCCAGCTGCGACCGGTACTGGCCAGCCGTGGCATCCGGCCGTTAGCGGGCCGGTACCGATGATCGTAGCGGTCCGGATCGCCGAACGGCTTGCCGAGCTGAGGGGACTCATCGGTGAAGCGGCGAGGCTGGCAGGAAGGCGCGCCTCCGAGGTGGTCCTCGTCGCGGTAACCAAGAACACCAACGAAGCCGCGATACGGGAGGCCGCTGCGGCGGGTCAGCGCGACTTCGGTGAGAACTACGTACAGCGTGGGCTCGACCGCGCGCGGTCGCCCGATCTTGGCGGGCTGCGCTGGCATCTGATCGGGGCTCTGCAGTCGAACAAGGCGGCGCGTGCGGCGCGCGGCTTCTGGCTGCTCCACGGTCTTGATTCGGTTTCCGCGGCCCGCGCTATCTCGCGCGCCATGGTCGCCGACGGTTCCACCTGTCGCGTTCTTCTTCAGATCAAGCTCGGGGGAGGAACGGCCCGTGCCGGGGTGCGGCCAGACGGCGCCCTGGGATTTCTTCATGAGTTGTCCGCTCTGCCGGGTCTGCAGATAGACGGGGTGATGGGCGTGGCCGATCCAGCCCGCGAGGCCCGGCCACAGTTCGCGATGCTGCGCGAACTACTCGAGAGGCTGCGAGCAGAGGGGCTACCCGGAGCACCGCTTCGCGAGATGTCGGCTGGTATGTCCCAGGACTACGTGGACGCGATACTCGAAGGTTCCACGATGGTTCGCATAGGAAGCGCGATATTCGGCGCGCCCGAGGAGCAGAACAGGTGAAACAGAATCGTTCGTGGAAAACCGGTTTCATTGGTGGTGGCAACATGGCCTCGGCCTTGTTGCGGGGCCTCGTCGGTGCTGGTCGTGATCCGGACGACATAGTGGTGAGCGAGCCCGACGGGCGCCGTCGCGACTCGCTGCGGCGTGACTATGGTGTATGCGTGAGTTCGGACAACGCCGAGGTGGCGGCCCTTAGCCGCACGGTGGTGCTGGCTGTCAAACCGCAGGTAATGGCGGAGGTGCTTTCGGAGATCTCCGATCGGGTGGGAAAGGGGACGGTGGTCGTCTCCATCGCTGCCGGCGTGAGACTCGCGAGCCTGGAGTCCGCCCTCGTCCAGGGGACCCCTGTGGTCAGGGTAATGCCCAACACCCCCTGCCTCGTGGGCGAAGGAATGTCGGTGTATTGCGGCGGACGCTGGGTGCGGAAGGAGGATCTTGACCTGGTAGGCGCGATGCTTGCGACCGTGGGACAGGCTCTGGAGCTCGACGAAGAGGATCTCCTCGATCCCGTGACAGGCCTCAGCGGTAGCGGTCCGGCCTACGTCTACCTCCTGGCCGAGGCGCTCGCCCGAGGTGGCCAGGCGGCCGGCCTCGATCGCGAAGTGGCGGTGATGCTCGCCGGTCAGACGATTCTTGGCGCCGGCCGTATGCTCGTCGAAAGCGGTGACGGTCCGCAGGCTCTGCGCGAGGCCGTGTCCTCCCCGGGGGGCACTACCGTAGCCGGTTTGGGGGAGCTGGAACGCCGCGGTTTCGCCACCGCGGTGGCCGAGGCGGTACGGGTCGCGACGGCGCGATCTCGCGAGCTCGGTGGAGGTGAGGGTTGAGCTGCGCCCAAGGCGACTGGCTGCGAAGGCGGGAGGGCGCGGTCGAGCTCAGAGTGAGACTCGCGCCGCGAGCCTCACGACAAGGCGTACGCGGACTCTACGGTGATCGGCTGAAGGTCGCGGTGAACGCCGCCCCGGTTGGGGGGCAAGCCAACCAGGCGCTCTGCCGTTTCATCGCGGCCGAGGCTGGAGTCGCGGTATCGCGGGTGCGTATCGTGTCGGGAGAGAAGGACCGATCCAAGACCCTGCTCGTCGAGTGTGCCCAGCCGGAGGAGATGTCGGCGCGGCTTCGCGGCAGACTCGCGCCCCCCCGATTGAATTGACATGCGGGAGTATCGTACTTAGCCTTGTTTATTGACCGGTTAGAATCATGCCACTGTACGAATACGAGTGTTCCAAGTGCGGACAGTTTGAGTACGCGCAGCGTATCACCGACGACCCCCTGTCGAGGTGCCCGAGCTGCCGGCGCAGGGTCACCAAGCTGATCTCGTCCACGAGTTTTCGTCTCAAGGGCGGTGGCTGGTACGCCGAGGGCTACCAAAAGTCCAACGGCAACTCCGCGGGCAAGTCGGATTCCGGATCCAAGAAAACCGCTTCCGCCAAGTCCGCGACTTCCGACTCGGCGACTTCCGACTCGGCGACTTCCGACTCCTAGGCCCCCCGTTTGGGGCCGTACTGCTGCAAACATAACTGTAGATAGCTTTTGAAGAGGCGCAAAAAAGGGCGCGGCTGTACTTGACATCTATGACGCACCGTGTAAAACAATGCACAGGCGGACGCTTTTGATGTGACGGTGACCCCCCATCTGCTGGCGAAAAACGACGGAAAGCGACAAACTTATTGCTCAGTCGTGGCAGTGGAGTGGAGAGCCGGCCCGTTTTGTTTACGGGTATCGAAAGCAGTTCAGACCGGGAAGTAATCGGGAGGACAGGACAACGATGGCAACAACCAAGAGAGAAGCCACGCCGATATTGAAGAACGTATCGGAAACCGTGCAGCGCGTTCGTGGAGACATGGAGAGCGCAGTTGAGATTCTGGGGAAGAGGGCCACTGGCCTACTGCCCGAGGAAAGTCGCGAGCAAGTCGACAGAATGTTGGAAGGACTCAACAGCGTACGCGGCGATGTCAACAAGACCGTGGAGAGTCTTCGCTCTGACATCGAAGAGCGTTTCGATCTGGTCAGAGGCACGATCGACAAACGTGTGACCTCTATTCGCAAAGAGACCGACGTGCAGCGTAAGAAACTCGTTTCGACCTTGCAGAAGGAACTCAGGACAACGGCGCAGCGCCTGTTCAAGTGGTTGAGGTTGCCCGTACGCGGCGACGTCGACGCTCTGAAGCGGCGACTCACATCGCTCGAGCGTCGCCTCGAGACCTTGGAGAGTTCGGACAAGAGCAAGGCTGCGGCCTGAGCGCTGTCCGGTATCGGAGTTCGAACCCCTTCATGATTTGCGTGAGGCACGAGGCCGCCTGGGGCTTCGTGCCTCGTTCTTTTTGTCAGAGGGCTTGCCCCAACCGCCGCCGCCGGGTGTCTGGACGCGGAGCTGGTCACCGGCCGCCAGGCGGACCATAGACTTGGCCTCGAGGCGACGACTGCGCTTGCGCTGGGTCAGCGTGTCACGGCCGGGGCTTCCGTTCTCCCCTCCCGCGAGGCCCCAAGGCGCCGCGGCCCGGCGCTCGCCAATGAGCGTAAGCTCCGCGGGCACCAGCACTTCGAGTTTCCTGTCGATTCCGTTCCCTCCCCGATGAAGCCCGCGCCCGCCCGAAGCTCTGCGTAGGCGATAGTGCAGTACTTTCAAGGGGTAATAGCACTCCAGCACTTCAACCGGGGTGTTGAGGGTGTTGGTCATGTGGGTCTGGATCGCGGAGCAGCCGGGCCCGGTGGGCCCCGCTCCGGCTCCTCCAGCGACGGTTTCGTAGTAGGAGAAGAAACGTCCTCTCGTCGAATCATGGCCCCCCAGCGCGATGTTGGTCATGCTGCCGGCGCTGGCCGCCGGCATTCGCTCCGGAATGGCCTGGGCAAGTGCCTTGATGAGGACATCGACGATGCGCTGCGAGGTCTCGACGTTGCCTCCGGCCACGGCGGCCGGATAACGGCAGTCGACCACGCTGCCCGCACGGGTGCGGATCGTTACCGGTTTCATCATTCCGCGGTTCGCCGGTACCGCTCCACCGGCGAGGCAAGCCACCACGTAGAACACGGCTGAGGTCGTGACCGCGAGGTTGGCGTTCATGGGGCCCTGGACCTGATCGTCGCTGTCTCTGAAGTCAACCAACAGCTCTCGTCCCTTCACCGTCAGGTTCAGGGCTATGCGGATGTTCTCGGTTCCGGTACCATCGCCATCGAGGAAGTCCTCTGCCTGGTAGCTACCGGGAGGGATGCCGGAGACCATGGATCGAACGAGGCGCATCGAATAGGCCTGCAGTTCGTCCATGGCAGTCGTGACCGTCGCTCTCCGATAACGGGAACACAGCTGGATCATTCTCTCGACCCCGACCCGTAGCGCGGCGACTTGGGCCGCGATATCGCCTAGCCGCTCTTCACCCACACGTGTGTTGGCGAGGAACAACGCGAGCGTCTCCTCGACGTAGTCACCGCGCCGACACAAGTGTACAGGGGGTATGCGCAGACCCTCCTGGTGGACGTTGGTGGAGAGCGTCATCGAGCCGGGACTGATTCCGCCTATGTCGGCGTGGTGGGCGCGGTTGGCCACGTACGCGAATGGCTTCGACTTGGAGCGACCCGAGGGCATGAAGACCGGCGCAACCATCGTTACGTCCGGAAGGTGCGTACCGCCCTGGTAGGGGTCGTTGAGTATCACGACGTCGCCGTCGGTCATGCTGGTGGCCGAGATCGCTGCCTTGACCGACAGCGGGGTTGACCCGACGTGCACGGGAATATGAGCCGCGTGGGTTACCATCTCTCCGTTGGCGTCGAGGACCGCACAGGAAAAATCCCGTCTTTCCTTGATGTTGGGCGAAAAGCCGGCCTGTCCCAGTACGGCGCCCATTTCCTCGGCCACGGCTGCCAGGCGGTTGTTGAAGAGCTCGAGTTGAACCGCGTTGAACTCAGTTGCCACGTTCCAACTCCAGGCGCAGGTTGGCCTGTTCGTCGACCCAGAGCGCCCAACCCTCGGCCAGGAACAGCGTCGAGCTGTATTCGGTCACTATCCCAGGCCCGCGCAGAACGCCGTCGGTTCCGAGCTGTAGACGGTCGTAGACCGGGGTATCGATGCGCCGGCCGCCAACAAAGACCTTGGCGCTGGCCCGCGGCTTGGGCCCTCGCGTCGATGAGCGCGCGGCGGTCAAGCCCGTGCTCGAGCTTTCACGAGCCCGCACGGAGCGGAACTCTTCCTCGGCGGTAACCCGCAGTCCACAGGCCTCGACCTGGCGGCGGGGGTCGCTGTGGTGAAAAAGGCGCTGGTGCTCGCGGTCGAAGGCAACACGGAAACCGGTGCGCAGGGGGACCTCGAGTTCAATGGCCTGCCCGAGGTATCGCATGCGAACCCAGGTGGTGAGTCGGACCTTGGTGCTCGGCAGGCCTTCGGCGCTCGCTTCGGCAGTCGCGCGGTCTCGAAGCGAGGCGGCTCTGTTCTCCAGCTCGTCCAGGCGAGGGTCTTCGATCCTGACCGACGCGGACAGGTCGCGCGTCAGGGGGCCGTCCATGACCCCTCGAGCCGAAAAGAGCCCAGGTTCAGGGGGGACGAGGATCGAGTTCATCCCTAGCTGGGCGGCGAGGCCGCAGGCGTGCAGGCCCGCGGCGCCCCCGAAGGCCATCAAGGTGCAGCTACGCGGATCGTGGCCCCGTTCGACGGTAATCACGCGAATGGCTCTCTCCATGTTGGCTTCGACAACCCGGATAATGCCGTCGGCGGCCTGGTCCAGAGACCTCGCCCTCATTTCGCGCTGAAGACGTCGTAGCACCCTGGCAGCGCGCCCGCCATCGAGCGAGATCGCACCGCCGAGGATCTCGTCTGGTATCAACCGTCCGAGTACGAGGTTGGCGTCGGTGACGGTGACTTCGGTTCCCTTGCCGTAACAGGCGGGGCCGGGATCGGCGCCGGCGCTGAGAGGGCCCACCTTGAGCGACCCACCTTCGTCGACGCGGGCTATGGATCCGCCGCCGGCACCGACCGTGTGTATGTCGATGCAGGGCGTGCGTACCGGGACCGCGCCGATTTTCGTCACGCTACGGCGCGATACCGCGCCGTCGACAAGTGCGACGTCTGTGGAGGTGCCGCCCATGTCGAGGGTGACAACGGGGCCAATACCAGCGAGCCTGGCGGTTTCGAAGGCCGCTGCTACGCCCCCAGCGGGTCCCGAGAGCATCGTGCGAACAGGCTCGCAGGAGGCGGTCTCCAGCCCCGTCGATCCGCCGTTTGACTGCATTACCCGGAATACACGCGCTCTCGAGCGCTGGGCCAAGCCACGCACGTGTCTCTCCACCATCGGGCGCACGAAGGCGTTGACGACACAGGTCGTGGTCCGTTCGTACTCTCCGGGTGCCGGTGATAGCTCGTGGGACAGGGTGAGCGGCACGCCGAGTTCGGAGAGGGCGGCGGCGACCGACTTTTCGTGAACGGGCTCGGTGTGGGCGTGGAGCAGGCAAACGGCCACCGATTCGACACCGGCTCGCTCGAGCCTTTTCCGAAGACTCGCCAGCTCGGCCCGTGTGAGGGGAACGTCAATCTTGCCGTCGAAGAGAACGCGTTCGCGTATCCCGAGCCGGCGGGAACGCGGCACCAGCGGCTCTTCCACTCGCGGCTCGAGTTCGTGGAGCCGGGGCCTGGCCTGCCGCCCGATCTCGATTACGTCCTCGAAACCCGCGGTCGTCACCAAGGCGGTGCGCGCCCCGCGATTCTGCAGGATGGCGTTGGTGGCTACCGTGGTACCGTAGGTCAGCCGGTCGGCCGGACTTTCTCCGAACAGACGTGACAAGCCGTCGATGACGGCGACCGCGGGATCTCCGGGCGTAGAGAGCAGCTTGTAGCTGCCGCGGCGGCGCCCCTGGCGGTAGACGATATCGGTAAAGGTACCCCCGGTGTCGACTCCGACCACCAGGGTTGTGGATCTGGTGCGCTTCATATCGCAGTACAGGCGCGCGGTCTCGAAATGATCCAACGAGTGGTCACGGCGATGCCCGCGGGCCAGTCGGTCGAAGGGTTCCATTAAGCGGTCGCGCTTGGAATGTGCAAGCGCGACGGTGGAAACGAGGCACGACCTTGCGGGCGGCGGTCGTGGGCGCCACAATGTCCGCGTGCGGCTTTCTTCATCGCGACTAGGGCTGATCTGGCTCCTTTCTGGCTCTCTGTTGGTACCGTGCGGTTCCGCGTTTGCACGCACGACGCCGTATGACGATACCATGCCCCTTCACGTCGTCGATCCCGCGACCGGCGAGCCGCGTCCCTACGTTCCTGTGACGGTGGCCGGGGAGCAACGCGAGGCGCTCGCGGGTAGCGGTCGCTTGCTTCTCGGGATCAGACCGACCCAGATCGCGATGGGTGGCCGCCTCTTCGTGTACGGCGACCTGCCGTCGGAACTCATCGGCAAACCCTTGGAGGCCGAGATTCTGTTGTGGGAGGAAGGCCGGTGGAAACGGCGGCAGCTACTGCGCAGGGACAGCGGTGAGCTGGGCAGGCTCAGCGCGACGCTGGTGGTGGAGGGGCTCGAACCGGGGCCCGTGGTAGCCGCGGTTTACGCGCAGCCACGCCTCACGGCGAAGCAGGCGATCGTGGCGACCGGCGCGGTCGAAGTTCCGCGGAGTTCCTTTCTCAAGGTGGGCTACAGTATCGACGCGATGGACTGGAACGGAATCGCGCCGGTAACGGTTTCTGTCCTGGCGAGGTTGTTCGAGGACGGCAGACCCACGGCCAGCGAGATCGAACTCTTTCGGCGTACGATCGCACCCTCCAGACTGGAACCGACGTGGTTCGACGAGAAGATAGACCTGGACAAGATCGCCGGCGCCAGGGTGAGGCTCGAGTTTCGGACCAACTCCGTCGAGGCTTTGCGCGCCCCGAGGGCGTTGACGGTCTGGAGTAGACCGGCCATCCTTCGAAAGAAGCGCCGGGACAGATCCCCTTCCCTGATGATCGTCGCCATAGATTCCCTGCGTTATCGGAGCATGGGTTGTTGTGGTGCCCAGCGAGACACGACGCCCTTCATGGACGAGCTTTTTTCGAAACCCGGAGCGGTGTTCGACAACGCCATAACCCCGGCGGTTACCGGGACCGCCGCGTACATCAGCATGTTCACGGGTCTGTATCCATCGGTGCACGGGGTTGTATCGCAGGACCAGCGTCTGGCTCCCGGCGTCGAGACCTTGGCTGAGTTGTTGTCACGGGCGGGTTACGCGACGGCGGCCTTTACCGGTGGAGGAGCGGTCGGTCCCCACACCGGCATCGCTCGGGGTTTCCATAGTTATTGGCAGAACCACAACTACGACCTCTGGAAAGGGGACGCGCAGGCGGCTGAGACCTTCGGCGCGGCGTCAGACTGGCTTCGCGAGAACGGTGATCGCCCGTTCTTTCTCTTTGTGCATACCTACCAGGCCCACGCGCCTCACGCGCCACCCGCGAGTTACGGGGGGCTGTTTCAAGACGACGATCTGTCGCGTGAGGGTGTCGTTGACCAGAGTGCCAGGGTGCGCTACGAGCGAGAGGTACGCTTGGTCGATGATCTCCTTGCGGTCCTCGTGGGAGTGCTCGACGAAGTTTCGCCGAACACGATCCTGGTGGTCACCTCCGGCCACGGTTGCGAATTTCTGGAACACGGCGCGTTGGACAGTGGCACTCAGCTTTTCGAGGAATCGATACACGTACCGCTGATGCTCAGGGGCCCGGGGATCAAGCCGGGGGTGAGGTATGACGCCGGGGTGAGTACCTTGGATCTCATGCCGACTTTGCTTGAACTGATGGGGCTCTCGCCTCCGGACGCCATCCAGGGCGAGTCCCTTGCCACCGCGTTGAGGAGCGGGTTACCGTTTTCCATGCCGCCCCGTTTCGTCGAAGCCCACGGCACCAAACGCATGGTCGGGGAAGGGCAGACGGCGGTTTGGAAACCGCCCGCTTACGCGATACGGCGGGGAAAACACAAAGTGAT
Organism: Binatia bacterium; assembly: GCA_046754245.1. Lineage (GTDB taxonomy): Bacteria > Desulfobacterota > Binatia > UBA1149 > UBA1149 > JBHHVL01. The sequence goes on from JBHHVL010000002.1 coordinate 95,475, forward strand.
CATGGAGGTCGGCGGTCACAAGACCCCCCTGCTCGCGGCCTATGACCTCGCGGCCGATCCGGTCGAGCAGCGGAACCTCATGACCCACCCGGTCGGCCTGCCCCCATGGGTCGCGGAGCTGAAGGAGATAGTGCAGGCCTACCCTGTAGCTTGTAAGCAGGTGGCGCTGCCTGTCGAAGAGGCGCCGGCACCGAGCTACGAGAACCGCTTGAAGCTTGAGGCCCTAAGCCAGACCGACCGAGTTCCGATCAACCTGCCGTAACCGATACACCCTCGATGCGCAGGGTGGGAACCAGTCGCGTACCCCCGATGAGGCGGCGTTCACGCGATCCCGCCGATACCCCGCGAAGAGCGTCGAAGAGGTTGCCGGCGATGAGCACTTCCTTGATCGCGCGGCGCTCGCCGCCAGAGAGAAGAAAGCCGTTCTTTACCACCCCCGAAAAATCTCCGTTCACCGGGTTGGTGCTGCCGGAGAAACGGTTGACGACCACGGCTCGCTCTCCCGCGCAGACCAAGTCCTCGTTGGCCTGTTCACCCGCTGCCAGGTCCAGAAAGGTGGGACCGATGCCCGGGGGCGATCCAGCGCCCCCCGAAGCGTGGCCCGTCGACTGGACCCCGCCTCCCGCGGCGCGCGCCTCGTAGTGGTTGTAGAGGTATCCTTGCAGGATGCCGTCTTTGACCAAAACGAAGCGCCGGGTAGGTACACCCTCCCGGTCGAAGGCCGACGAAGCGACCTGCCCCGGCAGGGTAGCGTCGTCGACCAGCGTAAACTGCGGTGCTGCTATCGCTTCACCGACCTTGCCTGCCAGCGGACTCTGGCCCTTGCGTACCGCGTCGGCGCAGAGCGCCGTGGTGAGGCTGGGGAGGAGAAACTCAGCCACGGCGTCGGGGGAGAGGAGCACGGTGCCACAGAAACTCTCCCCGCCGCTGGCAGCCAGACCCATGAGGCACTTCTCCGAAAAACGATCAGCGGCTTCCAACAGCTTCGCCTCGAAATCGGAGATCGTGCACGACGACTCGCCGTCGTAGTCAAAACTCGCGATATCGTCCCCGTCGACGGCCATTCCGAACAGGTAGCCCTGGGCGTTGGTACGGTCCTCGACCAAGGCAACGCCCTTCGATGAGGCGATGGCGCTGGTCATGACCGAAAAGCTTACCGAGCCCGAATCCACTCGAACACGCCGGTCGTGCTGGTGGACCCGTTCGAGCAGGGTGCTGGCTATTCGCGTGCTGTCGTCTACGCCGATTCGGCTCATCTCCTCGTCGTAAAGCCCCTCTATCCCTCTGTACTCGCTCGGTTCGGGGAGCCCGTTGAAGGAATCAGGCGGGTTGAGGCGCGCTTGATCGAGGGCTTCTCCGACGCTCTCGCCCAGGGTACGTTGGTCGATATCGTTAGCCGTGACGAAGCCTTGAGCGCCGTCACGCAGGAGCCTGAGGCCAAAAACCGTCTCGTCGTGGCTCTGGACGGTGTGGATCGCGTCTCCTTCGAGTGTACTCTCGATCTGCCGTTCGGCGCAGACCGCGACTTCGGCTTCATCAGCCCCCGCGTCGACCGCGCGGCCGACGAGTTCCTGGCAGAACGACAGAAGGGCTGCTGCGTCCACTACTGCTGGCCACCGAGCAAGACCCGGCATCGAATGTAGGGGCCGCCGGCGTCGACCTTGGCCGGCTGGCCTTTCCCGCAGTAGCCAGATCCCAGGTCCCACTGAAAGCTGTCCGATATCGCGTCTACCGTTGAAAGGACTTCGAAGGCAATGCCGCTGATCGTAACCCCTTTGACCAGCTCGCCGATCTTGCCGTTACGGATGACCCGGGCCTCTTGCACGCCAAACATGAACTCACCGGTAGCGTCGGCCTGTCCGTTTCGAGGTCCGTCGAGCATGTAGCCATCCGCCGTCGATTCGATCATATCGGCTAACTTGCTGGTTCCCGGTTCAAGATAGGTGTTGCGCATACGGATGAGCGGTTGGTCGGCGTACTCCCACGCCCTGGCGTTTCCGGTTGGCTGGACTCCGAATCGCGCGGCGCTCTCGCGGTTGTGCAGGTAAGAGGCGAGAATGCCGTTGCGTATGATCGTCGTCTTGGCGGCGACGACTCCTTCGTCATCGACGGGGATGGTGCCACCGGCGCCCGGTGCGAATTCCGACGCGCCACTGTCACAGAGATTTACCAGATCGCTGCCCACGCGTTGACCGAGTTTGCCCGCCGCGACGGATCCCGCCTGGACGAAGTCTGCCTCGACCGTGTGGCCGATCGCCTCGTGCACTAGCAGACCGACGATCGACGGCGACATGATGACCGTCGCGCGCCCGCCCTGCGGACGTCTGGCGCCGAGCAGGTCGGTGGCGGTACGGGCCGCCTTGTCCGCGAAGAACTCACCGCTGCCGTTGAGAAACAGGCAGTCCCAGCCTCCGGTCACCCCTACCGATTCGTAACCCGACGACAGCACGCCGTCCTTTTCCGCGACCGCCTGCAAACGGATCTCGGGTCGGACCAGGCGGAAGCTCGCGGCGGCTCCGTCGGTGGTCACGATGGCCTTTTCTTCAAGGCTTTCGGTGTAGGCGCAGCTCGCCGACGATATAGAGGAGCCGGCGGCCCTGATCCGCTCTTCGAGCAGACGGGTCATTCCGAGCTTCTCTTCCAGGGGCCTGCCGACCACCTCGTCGACTCCGGGTTGACTGAAATCACCCTTGGCGAGTTTGACCTTGGGCAGAGCAGATGCCCGTTCGCTCCTGAGAGGCGCGCTGACCAGCGCCGCCTTGCGCGCTTGCTGTATGGCTTGCGATATCGAGGATCGATCGATATTACCGGTAGAGGCGAAACCCCAGCCGCCTTTCTCCAGCACCCTCACGCCTACGCCTAGGCGCCTGCGAGCCACGGTTTTTTCCAGTTTCCCCTTCTCAACCGCGATATTGCGGGATAGCTTCGAATGGTAGCGGAGTTCGACGAAACCGTCGCAGTCGTGGATGGCTAGTTTGAGCAAATCCAGTGCATCGGACACGCAACCGATTCTATAGAGCCGGTTGCCCGGTTCAAACGCTACGCCCCGGTCGCATCTGCCCCATTTTGGGACGGGCTTGCGTGACGCACTGAGTCGGTATATGAGCTGCGCCGTGGATTCTGTTCGGACGCGGGCTGAACCGGTGAAGCGAAAAGTGGTGAAGGTTCATCCACTGCGCTGCCGATCGGAATCTTGTGATGGCCTTTTGGCTTTCGAGGAGACGGATGAAGGGTATCTGTTGGGAAACGTTATCCTTCTGGCGGACGTGGACGTGGGGAAGAGGTATTTTCCGTGCCCGAAGTGTGGAGGCCGCAACTTGGTCGATGAGATCGAGTTTGCTGGTAAGACACGCGTCCGTGTCTATGGGTTCGAGGCTGGCGGCTGACTAGTCGTCGGTTGGCGCTTTCGGCCGGAGGCCACTTGGCCTCTGCCGTCCTTTACCGGCACACCCGAATTATTCGACCGCGTTGACAGCGGCGGGAGGTCCCACGGTGTTTGGGCCCTGCTCGCGAAGCGAATTGCGGTTGAAAAGAGAAGCCAAAAATCGGGCTGCCCGTGGGATCTGGATGGTTTTCCTCCAGACCAGCGTGTTCGTCGCCCTGTCCATGGTTCTTGTGCGACCGGGGCCGGCGGCGGCCGACGAGGCGGTTCGCAAACCAAGCCGCGAACAGCTCGCCCGCTTGGACTATCTCGAGCCTTACATTCGCTACTTCACGTCACTGTCGTACGGTCCCAACGACGCGAGGGTATCGGCCGATTATATTCGCGCGCTCATTCTTACCGAATCGGGCGGGCATCTCAGGGCGCGTTCCCGCAAGGGCGCGAGGGGTTTGACCCAGATCATACCGTCGACAGCACGCTGGGCGGCTGCGCACCTCGCTCGCGATGACTACGATTATCTCTACGTCGACGAGGGCCTGTTCGAGAACTTCGACGCCGATGATCTTTACAATCCGGCGATCAACATACTGCTCGCCTGTTATCTCAACGCCACGTATAACGACCGCTTCGGTGGGCGTACCGAGCTCGTCGCGGCGGCGTGGAACGCGGGACCGGGTGCGGTTACCCGTCATGGGAACAATCCCCCCCCGTACCCGGAGACCAGGGTGCTGATAAGCCGTGTCCTGGGCTACATGGATTTTTTCCAGGCGATCTCAGTTCCCTGAGTGGATCCGACCCTCTTCAGACGCGACAGGTTTCTCAGGAGCAGCGGCTACCTCCTCGGCACCTGGGCGGTCGTGAACTCCCTTTTCTCCATTCCGGCATACGCCGCAGCGACACTCCATCCCTGGTCCGCCGGGGCATTGAGCGTCTATTCGGTCCTGCTGATTGCCGTGGGGATCGTGGTGTCGCTGCTGCACGAGCGACGCCTGGGCAAGATGCTGGGTGCTTGCGAGGGCACTCCGATATTCTCGGCCGACAAGCTCTGGGGACCGCTGATCCTCACCGGCTTCTGCACCATGGCAGCGCTGATCTTTTTCGACCTGGCTCAGTACGTACAGCCGCTGTGGTTGGTGGTGGTAGGTGGGGCCTACCTTGTCTGGGGGCTCGCGGCTTTCAGGCCGTACGCGCTGTTGGGTGCCGCGCTGCTGGTCGCGGGGTTGGGCGTGGGATCGATGCAGCAAGCGGTCGGGGGAGCGCCGCCGTCACTGATCGGGCTACACCTGTGGAACCTGACGATGGGCGCTGTCGCCATGGCCACGGCGTTGTGGGTCAATCGCAACTTCCTCTGGCTCAAGTAGAAGAAACTCGCTCGCCCTTAGTGAAGCGTGCGAACGCGGCGGTTTTCAGTCGCTGCGACCGTCGGCGAGTTACCGGTAGACTTCGCCTTGAATGGTATCAGGGTTTCCATGATCCAGGTCCCCTTTACCCGCTTGCCGGTGAAGACCACCTTGCTCGTGTTTCTTCGCCGCCCTCTGTCCTTGTTCCGTGTCGCCATCGCCGTTGCCCTCCTCTCGACTCGTCTGTGAGCACTAGAGAGCAGGCCTTGTGCCAGCCGCTGGAGCCGCGGGCGCGGGCGGACAAACCCCGCTAACCTATTGATTTTTAAGGAGTTGCGTCTTTGATGGGTAGCATGGCAAGAAGCACAGGCTTGAACACGGCGTACGAAAGTGTCCGAGACCTGGCCCGGCGCTGGGCGCCGGCCGTGGGTGGCTCAGCGTCCCTTGAAGACCGGGTCGCGTTTTTCGAGGAAGGCGGTGACGCCCTCCACGTAGTCCTCGCTGTCAAAGCATCTTGACACCAGAGACTCGAGTTCCTCGGCACTGAGTACGCCCTCGCTTCTGCGGCGGACCGCCGTCCTCGCGTATAGCAACGAAAGCGGCGCGTTCCGTGAGATAGAGGCCGCCAACTCCCGTGTCGTTTTCTCAAGCTCTTCTGGTCTCACGCAGCGCTGGACCAAATCCAGCGCCGCGGCTTCCTCGCCGCCGACGAAGCGACCGGTAAGGAGCAGGTCCAACGCCTTGGATTCGCCCACCACGGCGACCAGCCGTTCGAGGGCGTGATGAGGGTAGGCGAGGCCCAGACGGCCAGCGGGAACGCCGAAGACGGCGTCGGTGGAGGCGATGCGCAGATCACAACCGAAGGCCAGCAGGCAGCCACCACCCACGCAGGGGCCGCCTATCATTGCTATGGATGGAACGCTCAGTCTTTCCAGGGCCGCGAGTGTGTCGCGACTCCCCTCGTCGTAACGCCTTGCCAGCGCGGGGTCCGAGCGGAGTTGCCTGAACTCGGTGATGTCGGCGCCGGCTACGAAGTTGCCCTCGGTGCCGCTAAGCACAACGACTCGAACGTCGTCGTGGGAGGCAAGCCGCTGCAGACACGATGGCAGCCGCTGCCACATCTCACGTGAAAGCGCGCCGCGGTTTTCTGGTCGGTCGATGCGTAGCCATCCGATGTAGCCGTCCACCTCCGTCTCGAGGCACTCGTGATCTGACATGTCTTACTCCACCATTACCAGTCGGACAGCGGCCACGACGAACCCGTCAGCGCGCTTCCGGAATGACCCGCAGTTCAACGGTTTCGCCGTCGCGAACGACGACAACGAGAAGTTCCTCCCCCGGCAACGCGCCCGCGAGGGCATAGGTATAATCGTAGACGTCGTGGACCGCGGTATCCGCGACGCTTACGACGACGTCCCCGCGTTCGAGACCGGCCCGAGCCGCGGGACTGTCGCCGCGGACGCCGTTGAGCCTGAGCCCGTCGACGTCGGCCGTGTAGTCTGGGATCGTTCCCAGATAAACCTGGAGCATGCCTGACTTGGCGGACTGCTTCTCCCGTGGCGTCTCCTTCCAAGCGAGTCGTTGTCCCGCGGATAGGACGGACAAGACCTCGTACGCGTAGTCGACGACGGTGGCAATTCCATCGTTGTTGACGAGTTCCACGTCATCGTCCGGCTTGTGATACTGCTCGTGTGCCCCGGTGAAGAAATTGAGAACGGGAATCTTTTCAACGTAGAAGCTCATTGCGTCGGTCGGCAAGTAGGGGTTGGCGGAGGTGTTGACCTGCGGCGGGTGCCGGAGCTTTGCGCTGGCCCTGGCGATGATAGTTTCCCATTCGGCCGCGCTTCCCGTTCCTTGCAAGGAGAGCACCCGATCGAGCCGACCCACCATGTCGAAGTTGAGCATCGCTTTGATGGGGCCGCGGGCGTCGAGCAGATCCCGTCTCTTGAGTAACTCGGTGGAACCGACCAACCCCATTTCCTCTCCGCTGAAAAGCACAAACAGGATATCGTGCCTGCGCCCGGGAATGTCCGACGCGCGTCTCGCAAGTTCGAGTACCGCGGCTGTACCCGATGCGTTGTCGTCCGCACCGTTGTGAATGGGGTCGTCATCACCGTCGTATAGTGAACCGAACTCGCCCCGGCCCAGGTGGTCGTAGTGAGCGCCGACGACGACCAGGCCAGGTTCGGCGCTGGTCGGCGCGGAAGCCGGGAGGATCGCGGCGACGTTGATCCCGTTACAGTGGGTGAACTCGAGCCTGGTGCTGAGGGTCGCTTCGACACCGGGTTCACAGGCGGAACTCGAGTGGCCGTGAACAGGCTCTTTGACACTGTCCTTCTTGTGGCTCACGTCGGGATCGAAGTCCGGGAGCGCGATGGCCAGATCGGAACGCCTAAGGACGGCCGCTCCGATCGCTTCTGCATCACCGGACGCGTAGGCGGTCGGTCGGTGCCGCCGCCGAGGCGCGTCGTCGAAGAACACTATGCCCACAGCGCCGTGGCGCTTGGCGAGAAAAGCCCGGTAGCGCGGCGGCATGTAGCTCGACAGCTCACGCCGACTGGCGGCGCTGAGTTCGGACCCGAGGCGGAAACGCGCGAGGACGATCCGCCCCTCTACGTCCAGGTTCTCGTAGTCGTTCCGTCCGTTACCGGCCACACCGTAGCCCGCGTAACACAAAGTGCCTCGGACCGAGCCGTTGCTGCTGAAGCCCAGGGGCCGCAGGCTGACCTCGCGGCCCGCCACCCGGAGCCCGCTGCCCTCGAGAACCCGAGCGCCGGCTTTGAACTCGAATTCTTGCCGGTACCTGGACGAAAAAGGTGGCTCCAGACCGAGTTCGGCGAAGCGCCGGGACAGGTAGGCCGCCGCCAGGCGTTCACCGTCGGAGCCGGTCAGGCGTCCTTCCAGGGAATCATCGGCGAGGAATGCGACGTCACGTCCTATACGGGCGGCTGGCGAGGGGTGGGAAAGGGTGCATGCAGCGAGGGGCAGGCACACGACAAGCAGCCCGATCGGGAGCGCGCGAACGCGAGAATACATTCGATGCATCATATCTGCATCGTGACGAAGGTGAAGCGCCGGCGAAGGGAGCGGCGCCGCGAGAGAGCAGGATAGGGTTATTTGAGGGGGAGTTTGGTGTCGGCGTAGCTTCCCGACAGCAACACGGCACGCGAGTTGATGAGCTTCAGGGCCATGGAAAACAAGAACTTCTCCGAACGGATCTCAGGTTGCTCGGACTGGATGCTCACCAGCAGATCGAGCATCGTTATTTTTTTCCGGTTCTTTGTCGCTCCGCTGTCCACGCTTGGCCTCAAGCAATTTGCTTGCCGTTTTGGAATCCTCGGAAAATCAACCGCTTGCCACCATCGTGGCTGTACGAAAATGGGACAGTGGTCCGAAACGGAACAGCCTCCTGTCGTGCTATGGAGCAAGTGAGGGGAGGGCAGGCGGGCCGCGACTGCGCAGACCCCCGACACGCTCACGACTCCCGATCGCGCAGCTTCTGGCTTTCGGGTTCGACGTGGACGACCACGTCCTTCACGTCAGGGTAGGCCGACTTGATACGGGTCTCGACCGTCTCGGTGATTTCGTGGGAGCGTTGTACCGACATCTCATTGGGCAGGTACACGTGCAGATCTACGAATACTTCGCTGCCGTTACTGCGGGAACGCACCGCGTGGATTTCACCGAGACCGCCGTTTTTCGGAAACAACGCGGTGATCTCCGCTCTGCCTATCGGTGCGGCGTCGGAGAGTATCATCAGTGCGTCGCGAATGATGACGTAGGCGGTGCGGGCTATGAGCATGCCGATCGCGAACGCCACCACCACGTCGAGGTAGGCGTGCCCCAACCTGACGGCTACCAGAGCGCAGATTACGGCTAGCGACGCGTAGACATCGGAACGCGTATGGCTGGCGTCGGTCTTTAGCACCCTGCTGTGGAGCCTCTCGCCGGCCCGGTGTTCCCAGGTTGTTACACCGATGTTGATGAGCATGGTCGATATCATGACGACGAACGACAGCAGGTCGGCGGCTGGGGCGGACCCCGTGCGATAGCGATAGATAGCGGCGCCGAGTACTTCCCAAGCGGCGAGTACGAGAAACATCGCTATTACCAGGGCGGCTACTACTTCGTATCGTTGGTGGCCGTAGTGGTGGTCGCGGTCCGGCGGGCGCGACGCGAGGGTGACGCCGAGAAGTCCCACGACGGTAGCGAGGCTGTCAAACAGTGAATGGTAGCCGTCCGCGAGTATGGCTATGCTACCGGTCAAGGTACCGGTAACGAGCTTCGCTCCGGCGACAACGATGTTGAGCAGGAGGACGATGAACAGGACCTTTCTGGTCCCGTTGGCCGCTGCGACGCGCTGCTCTGCGAGCATGGTCGTGAATAATGTCAGGCGCGCGGGGGGATTCAAAACGTCTCGAATGGCCCCGCTGGTGTGCGCGCCGGGGGGCGGCTCCGGTCAAGGCATGAGGCGGCTCGCTTGTAGCCCACCTGGAAAGTTGATAGCCTCACCCGTTGCTTTGCCCGCGGCGAGCACGACACGAACGATGGCGAAAGAAGGCATAGAGGTTGACGGGAAGGTCGTTGAGAATCTTCCCAACGCCTTTTTCCGTGTGGAGCTGGAGAACGGCCACACCGTGCTCGCCCACATATCCGGCAAGATGCGTAAGTACTACATCCGCATCCTTCCCGGCGACGCGGTGAAGGTCGAACTGTCTCCCTACGATCTCACCAGGGGTCGCATCATCTGGCGCGAAAAAGCCCCACCCCGCAAGAAGCGCTGAAGCAGGCGAGCCGGTTCGCCTGACGAGGTCGCGCTGGACACCAAGGGCCACTTTTGGAAGGATTGACGCTCCTTCCTGGGGAGTGGCCAAATTGGTAAGGCACCTGATTCTGGCTCAGGCGACTGCAGGTTCGAATCCTGCCTCCCCAGCCACTGAGCCTCGCGACGACCGAGGTTCAAAATTGTTCGGTATCGTTGTGGCGATAACGCCCTAGCGCCGCGCGGAAAACGCGAGCCCCAGGGTTCACCCGCCGCGGTGGCCGATGAATCCCCAGCTACGAGCGCCGCAGCAGCGTGGCTGGCCCTGCCTTGGCCGCGCTTTCAATGGCCAGGGGGGGCTGGCACGGCCATTGCTTAGTTCTACGGCGCCAGGTGGGTCGACGAGGCCGCGGGCCTGGCGGGTGAGAGGGTGAGCGAGTCGTGGTTGAATTTTTATTGAAATACCTTAGGGGGGGTGGGGGGGT
>JBHHVL010000003.1:0-104765 GCA_046754245.1 Binatia bacterium
TCATCAACGGCCAGAAGATTTATACCACCCACGCGAACGACGCCGATTACGTTTGGCTCGCGGTCCGCACCGACCCCCACGCCCCCAAGCACAAAGGGATCACCATCCTGCTCGTCCCCATGGACGCCGAGGGCATCACGGTCACGCCGATATACACCCTGGGGGGTGAACGAACCAACGCTACCTACTACGACAATGTACGTGTACCGGTCGGAAACAGGGTCGGCGAAGAAAACGCAGGCTGGAAGCTGATCACCTCCCAGCTAAACCACGAACGCATCACGCTGGCGGCTCCCGGCCTTGCGGATCGCATCCTCGACGAGGTGTGGGCCTGGGCCGCCCACACCTCGTCGAGCAGGGGCAGCCGAATGATCGACGAATCCTGGGTGCAGCTCAACCTCGCTCGAGTGTACGCCAAACTCGAAGCCCTCAAGCTACTGAACTGGCGCTGCGCCTGGGCCGCTGGCGCCGGGGTTCCGGACATGGCCGAAGCGTCGGCTGTCAAGGTGATGGGCACCGAGTTCTTCATGGAATGTTACCGGCTACTACTCGAGATAGTGAGTTCGGCGGGGCTCGTGCGGGCGGGCGAGCCCGGTGCGCTTTTCGGTGGGCTTCTCGAACAGGCCTACCGAGGAGCCACTACCCTGACTTTCGGCGGTGGCGTCAACGAGGTGCAACGGGACCTCATCGCGATGGCCGGGCTTGGGTTGCCGCGCGCCCAACGCCGATAGGAAACACCGGAGGGGACTGAAGTCATGGGCACTGGAGCAAAGCACGAGCTCGAAGCCAAACTCCGAACCTACGTGGGGCAACAATGCGGACCGCCGCAGGAGGCACCGGATCCCGTAAACGAGGCTATGATACGCCACTGGTGTGAAGCCATGGGCGACAATAACCCTGCCTATACCGATGCCGCGGCCGCCAAGGCCTCCATACACGGCGGCATCGTGGCACCGCCCACGATGCTGCAAGCCTGGGTAATGCGGGGTTTCCAAATGGCCGATCCCGACAGGGGAGACCAAAACAAGCAACTCGAACTGCACCGGCTGCTCAGCGATCATGGCTATGCTTCCGTGGTCGCAACGAACTGCGAACAGGTCTACGCGCGTTACCTCAGACCCGGTGATCGGATTTCGGCGACTACGGTCATCGAGAGTATATCCGACGAAAAAGCCACCGCCCTGGGGTTGGGCTACTTCATAAACACCCGAGACCGCTTCGTCGACCAAAACGGCGAAGAAGTGGGCTCGATGGTTTTTCGCGTACTTAAGTTCAAACCGCATCAGCAGCCCCAGGCCGTCGACCTGGCCGCGGCCACCATCAAACCCAGACGGCTTCGCGCGCCACTGGGGGAGGATAACGCCTGGTGGTGGGAAGGCGTTAGCAATGGCAAGCTGTTGATTCAGAAGTGCAGCTCCTGCGGGGAGCTACGTCATCCCCCTCGTCCGATGTGCGGCAAGTGTCAGAGCTGCGACTGGGAGGCCGTCGCAGCGAGCGGGAACGGCTCGGTTTACAGCTACGTTGTCATGCATCACCCGAAATTTCCCGGCTACGACTACCCACTGATATGCGCTCTCGTTGAACTCGAGGAAGGAACCCGTCTGGTGTCAAACATCGTGGATTGTGACACGGCCGAGGTCAGCATAGGCATGGAGGTCGAACTCATCTTTGAGCAGGTTGACGAAGAACTCAAGCTCCCTATGTTCAGGCCGGTGAGCTAGTCATGGATTTCGACTTCAGCGATGACCAAAAGGCGATCAAAGAGCTCGCCGGGGAAATATTCGCGAAAGAGCTGAGCACGGACCGCATCAAGAGGGTCGAGGTCGATGAAGAATGGTTCGATCGCGCGCTCTGGAGCACTTTGGCGAGCGCCGGGCTCCTGGGAATAGCGGTCGATGAGCAGCAGGGCGGTATGGGGATGGGTTTTCTCGAACTCTGCGTGCTTCTAGAGGAACTCGGCCGCGCGGTCGCCCCGGTCCCCATCCTTGCTACCCTCGCCTTCGGTGGACTCGCCATCGCCCGGTTCGGCACAGAGGAGCAAAAACGACGATGGCTCGAACCCGTCGTCGCCGGCGCGTCCGTGCTCAGCGCCGCGCTGCTAGACGCTGACCCGTTGGCCCCTGACTCCCTAGCGACCACCGCGCGCCGCAACGGCGCTGGCTGGATACTCGAGGGGTCCAAAGTCCTGGTTCCGGCTGCGTCGTTTGCAGACGCAGTGCTCGTGCCGGCGTCGACGGCGGAAGGCACGCGGGTATTCGTCGTCGAACCCCAGCGTGAGGGGGTATCGCTCATCAGGCGTCTCAGCTCTAGCGGGGAGCCACTCTTCGACATGACGCTGGACGCGATCAGTGTGAGCGATGAGCAGCTTCTCGGCGCCGACGCGGGAGCCGAGCAGACGAGGTGGATCTACGATCGAGCCCTCGTTGCCATCTGCGCCTGCCAGATCGGAGTAGCCCAACGCGCCCTGGAACTTACCAGCGCCTACGTTTGCGACCGGAAGCAGTTCGGGGTGCCGATAGGGAGCTTCCAGGCCGTCCAACACCGCCTTGCCGACGGATATATCGACCTTGAATCAATGCGCTGGGTCGTATGGCGTGCTGCCTGCAAGCTCGCGTCGGGTGAGCAGGCCTCGCGGGAAGCGGTGGTCGCGAAAATCTGGGCTGCCGAGGCCGCTTCGCGGATCGTGGCGACCGCCCAGCACCTCCACGCGGGAATTGGCGTCGATGTGGACTATCCCGTACACCGCTACTTTCTCTGGTCCAAGGCCCTCGAACTGAATCTGGGCGCTGCCGCGCCACAGCTGGCCCGGCTCGGCCAAGACATGGCGGCAAATCCCCCGCCGGAGGCGACATGTTGAAGACCCTGAGCTTCGTAGAGCTTTCCGTCGGCGACAGGCTGCCGGACTTGTCGGTCCCAATAACGACCACGCTGATCGTTGGCGGCGCGATCGCTTCTCGGGACTTCACCCCCGTGCATCACGACCGATCCGCCGCACAGGCCCAGGGCATGCAGGACGTCTTTATGAACATCCTTACCACCAACGGTCTGGTCGGACGTTACGTCAGCGATTGGGCCGGTGTCGACGCCGTCTTCAAGAAAGCAGCGATCAAGCTCGGTACACCAAATCTCCCCGGAGACACGATGAATGTACGAGGAAGCGTCGTTGCGGTGGATGAGGCCGAGGGAACGGTGGACGTCGAAGTGATCGGCACGAACTCCTGGGGTGACCACGTTACCGCGACGGTCACCGTCCAGCTTCCGAGAAAGGCCCGGTAGATGTCGGCCACGCTACACGACAAGGCGGCCATAGTCGGCATAGGCCAGACCGAGTTCTCCAAGAACTCAGGTCGCTCTGAGCTACAATTGGCGGCTGAGGCGGTCGTGGCGGCCCTTGCCGACGCTGGCCTTAGTCCGGCCGACGTCGATGGCATGACCACCTTCACCCTCGACAACAGCGACGAGATCGAGGTCGCGCGCGCTGTGGGCATAGGGGATCTCACCTTCTTCAACCGCATCCCCCACGGTGGCGGAGCCGCCGTGGGGGTCATCGAGCAGGCGGCCATGGCCGTAGCCACTGGGGTAGCCGAGGTCGTAGTCTGTTACCGCGCCCTGAACGGCCGGTCCGGCGCGCGATACAGCGCGGGGGTCGGCGAGGGCGTCGCCACTTCCGACCTCATCCACTGGAGCTGGTACATGCCGTTCGGCCTGATGACGCCAGCCAGCTGGGTCGCCATGTTCACCCAGCGCTACATGCACGAATACGGTTGCACCAGCGAGGACCTCGCCAACATCGCGGTGGCCACGCGAAATCATGCGGTCAACAACCCCGACGCCTTTTTCTATAAGAGACCGCTCACCGTCGCGGAACACCAACGGTCCCGACCCATCGCCGAGCCCCTTCGTCTCTACGACTGCTGCCAGGAAACCGACGGCGGTAGCGCCTGCATCGTTACCAGCGCCGAGCGTGCCAAGGACCTCAAGGGGAACGGGGTACTCATTCGCGCAGCGGCACAGGCCGCCGGAGCCGAACAAGAGTCGATGACGAGCTTCTACAGACCCAACATCGCCTACCTGCCGGAAATGGACCTGGTGGCGGCTCAGCTATACGATCAGTCCGGTCTCGGTCCAGAAGCCATCGACGCGGCCGTGATCTACGACGCGTTCACGTCCATCGTCCTGTGGCAACTCGAATCCTTCGGTTTCTGCGAAAGGGGAGAGGCGGCCGCTTTCGTCGGGGACGGTAACCTGGCGCTAGACGGCCGATTGCCGACCAATACTCACGGAGGACAGCTCAGCGAAGCCTACCTCCACGGGATGAACGGGGTGAACGAAGGGGTACGCCTAATTCGTGGCGACTCCACCAACCAACCATCAAAGAACGAGCATGTTCTCGTGACCGGCGGAGTAGGGGTTCCGACCAGCGGTATGATACTCGGCCATTTGGTCCACGCTCGCCAGTAAGCACAGGGGAACGACAAGTGAGAGAGGCGGTAATAGTAGAAGCCCTGCGAACCCCCATAGGCCGTGGTAAACCCGTCAAAGGCACGCTGAGCTCCTTTCACCCGGCCGAGCTGTTGGCAATGGTGCAGGAAGCGGTCGTCGATCGCGCCGGTATCGATCCGCGATCGGTAGAGCAGTTGATAGGCGGTTGCGTGACCCAGGCAGGAGAACAGTCCAACAACGTGACCCGGCACGCGTGGCTCAGCCGCGGCAAGGACTACGACGTTGCTGGAACGACGGTCGATACCCAGTGTGGCTCGAGCCAGCAGGCCAACCACCTCGTATCGGCTCTTGTCAAGGCCGAAAGCATCGACGTCGGAATCGCCTGTGGAGTGGAATCGATGAGCCACGTCGGCCTTGGAGCCAACGTGATTAACGGTCCAGGGTTCTTTCAGACCACCCCCTGGCCATGGGACCAGACCCCGGACCAGTTCGGGTCCGCTGAACGCATCGCCCAGAAGCACGGTATCACGAGGAGCGACTGCGACGAACTTGCTCTGCGCTCTCAGACAAACGCCGCGGCCGCCCGCGATGAGGGGCGCTTTTCACGCGAGATCCTGGCGATTGAAGCACCCCTGTTCGGCGACGACGGCAAACCCACCGGAAGATCGCACACGGTTGACACCGACCAGGGTATTCGGCCGAGCACGAGGGAAGGGCTGGCCGCGTTGCCGCCGGTTACGGAGGGTGGGGTGCACACCGCCGGTAGCTCCTCCCAGATCTCTGACGGCGCCTCGGCGATTCTGTGGATGTCGGCTGAACGAGCCAAAGATCTGGGGCTCAGGGCTCGCGCGAGAATCCTGCAGGGCGTGATCATCGGAAGCGACCCCTACTACCTGCTCGACGGGCCCATCGACGCGACCCGACGCGTGCTCGACAAAGCGCGAATGAATCTAAACGACATCGATCTCTATGAAATCAATGAGGCGTTCGCGTCGGTGGTTCTGGCCTGGATCAAGGCCTTTGACGCCGACGTGTGCAAACTCAACGTAAACGGCGGTGCGATCGCCCTTGGCCACCCAGTGGGAGCTACGGGTTGTCGCCTCATCGTCACCGCACTGCACGAACTCGAGAGAAGAGACCAGACCACGGCGCTGATCAGCATGTGCTGTGGATCGGCCATAGGTACCGGAACCATAGTGGAGAGACTCTGATGCTAGACGGCAAGGTAGCAATCGTGACCGGTGCGGCCCGCGGGCTGGGACGGGTGGAGGCCCTGGAACTGGCTCGCCAGGGCGCCAGGCTGGTGATAAACGACCTCGGAGTTGCGGGGGACGGCTCCGGAAGCGATCAGGAACCGGCACGAGCGGTGGTGGAGGAGATTCGGGCCTTGGGGGGGGAGGCGGTCCCGCATTTCGGCGACGTCGCCAACTGGGACGATTCCCGTACGCTCATCAACACTGCGATTGAAGAATTCGGAGAGCTCAACATCCTCGTCAACAACGCCGGTTATTGTCGCGACAGGATGATCTTCAACATGGCCGAGGATGAGTTCGACTCGGTCGTACGCGTTCACCTCAAGGGGCATTTTTGCACCATGCGCTTCGCAAGCGAGTACTGGCGCAACCGTGCCAAGAGCAGTGGGAAGGCCGTGTACGCCCGGATCATCAACAGTTCCTCCGAGGCCTTCATCTTCGGCTCACCGGGCCAGCCCAACTACGCTGCTGCCAAAGCCGGCATCGTCGCCATGACCATGTGCGCCGCCCAGACCCTCGCGAAGTACGGGGTAACCGCCAACGCGATCATGCCGCGGGCTCGCACGCGGATGAACGATTCCGGCCCTTATGCGTCGATGTTCGCCAGGCCCGAAGACGGATTCGATACATTCGCTCCCGAAAACGTGGCGCCGCTGGTCGCGTATCTCGCCTCGCCTCAGGCGACCATGGTATCGGGTTATGTAATGATCGTATGGGGAAAGCAGATAACCATGGTCGACAAGCCCGCTGTCGACACCGTGTTTGAGAGCGATGAGCCGTGGAGCGTCGCCGGTATCGGCGAGAAGCTCGGACCCTACTTCGCAACCCGGCAGCCAATCGTCGACGGATTTACGGTCATACCCGGCTGAGTCACTCGATATAACCCAAGGCACGTAGCCTTTCGCGGGCTGCGGGATCCATGCGGCCCCCTTCACTGGCCCCAATGGGGGCGTCCAATTCCGGCAGAGCTAGGGCGGCCTTCCATGCCCTCATCTCCTCGCGCAGAGCCTCCACCCTAGGGTCGGCGAGAGCGGCTAGGTCGCGGGTCTCTCCTCGATCCGCGGACAGGTCGAAGACTCGGCTGCTCGCGCCTGAACTCTTTATGATCTTACGGTTGCCAGCCCGGTACGAGCGATAGCGGTATCTTGGGCTCAGCAGGGGGTCCTCCGGCTCTCGATTGGTCGCCATGATGAGGCTTGCAAAACGTTCGGCCATCACCGGACCGCCGGCCGGCCCACCGAATACCGCCGGCACGAGAGAGGAGGCGTGCAGCCCCCCGACCTCGTCCAGCCCGGCCAGATCCAGCACCGTCGGAAAGACGCCCACGGTGGAAACCGGTGTCGCCACACGTGTTCCGGCGGGCAGCCGGGGGGGGTAGCGAAGCAGCAGCGGAACCCTCAATACCGGCTCGTAGAGCGAAATTCCATGGCCGAACTCTCCGTGCTCGCCCAGCAGTTCGCCGTGGTCCGAGAGCACCACGAGCACCGTGTCGTCGAGCGAGCCGCGCTGCCGGAGGGCAGCCATCACTCGGCCCAACAGTTGATCTGCGTAGTTGACGCCCGCGTCGTACATGGCCGTCGCCGTCTCGCCGACCTCGGCAGGGTCGGGAGGCTCAGAACCGAACTGGGCGGCGAAGAGGCGTAGACTGAGCTGGCGCAGCTCTCTCCGCGACTGCCCGGTAAAGCGCGCCAGGTACTCGTCCGGCAGCTGGTGGTAGGGAAAGTGGGCCTCGACGAAGTTCAAGAACACGTAGGCCGGCCGGGCGTCTTCGGGACGGTTTCTCAACCAGTGCTCGAAGTTAGAGGCAACCTCGTCCCCCCCCTTGTCACGAGAGCCCACGCCCAGCGCGTCGAGGAGTCGGTAAATGAAAATGAAGCCACGGGCGCCGTCGCCACTGCGCCAGGCCTCGTCCGACCAGGCGAAACCCCGAGTCAGACCCAGCCCCTCGCTGATCCAGGCGTTGGCCGTGAAGCAAAGCGTCTCGTAGCCGGCCGCCGCAAAGGCTTCACCCAGAGTTTGGGGACCGGCTTCGAGGAAGCGGTGCTCATCGTGAGCTCCGTGAACCGACGGAAACAGCCCGGTAAAAAGCGAGGCGTGCGAGGGTAGGGACCAGGTCGCCGGGGCGGTTGCGTCAAGAAACAGCGCCCCTTCGCCGGCCAGGGCGTCGAAAACGGGCGTCGTGGGGAGCCGGTAGCCATAGGCCGACACGTGATCAGCCCTGACAGTATCGAGGACGATAACCACCACGTCGGGCGCTCCCGCGCGAGCAGGCGCGAGCGCGGGGCGCGGAACCGGCCGCGGAATGGTTGACTTCAAATAGATCACCGGTGTGAGAATGCTGGCGGCGAGGACCGTACAACCTAGAGCGGGGGCCACCCACGCGCCGAAGCGGCCCAACCAACGTCCCACAACGAAAAGCGCTAGGCCGGCGACCGGCCCCACGACCGACATGACGCGGGCCGGGCCGGTCCCCGGGGCTACCGCCGCCTCGAGAAGGATCCAAGCCCCGCACAGGACCAGAGCGTGCCATACACCGCCGCGACGCAGCCTCGAGAGTGGAACCAGCAGGGCCCCGAGCGAGGCGCCCAGGAAGATTTCCAGCAAGGCCGCCCTGACCATCAACTCCAGCGGTGGTGTCATGTGAAGACTGATGATCTGCCGGGCCGCCATTGAGTTCTCTACGCAGGCGACCGCCAGTCCGAAACCCGCACCCGAGAAGCAACAGGTCTTGATTTTCCCAAACACGAGCCTTCCCGTCCCCCAATCCCCCGACCAGCCCACTCGCCCGGGGTCTGGCTTGTCCTTGCGGGCAGCAATAGGCGACCCAGGCCTTCGATACAAGAGGAGAAGCTCCCCTGGTTCATATTTCGAACTAGGCCGTTTGACTTTAGAATGGCCGTTGGTGTAGTTTCGCCGCAGTGGGCGACTTCAGGTATCCCCAGTTCTGTGCCCTTGCCAGGGCCGCTGAGATACTCGGCGAGCGTTGGACCCTGCTCATTATCCGAGAGCTGTTCGCGGGCCCGCAGCGATTCAGCGATATCCGGCGCCGTTTGAGCGACGTGAGTCCCAGCGTGCTGAGCGAGAGGCTCGCTTGTCTCGAAACCGCGGGGATCGTGGTCAGGGAACAGCTCGATCCCCCGGCCGCCTCGACTGTCTACAAGCTCGGAGAGGCCGGTCTGGCTCTTCATCCCGCCGTGGCCGAACTCGCGCGCTGGGGGGCCCGGTTCCTCTTACCCCCGCGCCCCGGCGAGAGGCTAGAACCGGCCTGGCTCAAGGCCTTCCTCGGCTTCACGGCGCGCAACGGTCCGACCCCGCGTTGCAGTTACGAACTCCGCCTTTCCACAGGCGGAAAGGATTTTGTGATCCACATCACCGGTGGCCCTCAAGGCACTGAAATTACAGACCTTTCTGAACCCAGCGATTTGCTCATCGCTGGTGAAGCCCTTGACGTAGCCGGAGTGATGGTCGGCTACAAAGACGCGCGGAGTGCGGCCGATGAGGGGCTCGTGCGCATTGAAGGAGACCTGGGCAAGCTCGCCCGCTTTCCGGAACTCTTCGAGGTCAACCTGCCGTCACCCGCGCCGGCCTCGATCAACCCTCAGCCAACAACACAAGGAGACTAAGATGGGAATACTACACGGTGTCAACGCTTCACCCTTCGTACGCAAGGTTCGCGTTGCGCTAAAAGAAAAGGGGATAGACTACGAACTCGATCCGGTCTTTCCCATGAATCAAAGCGAGGAGTTCCTCAAGATCAGCCCCCTGGGCAAGATCCCGGTCTATACTCCTCAAGAGGGAGTCAATATTCCCGATTCCTCTGTGATCATAGCCTATCTGGAGAAGACCCACCCGGACCAGCCCCTCTATCCCTCGGATGCCACGGCCTTCGCCCGCGCGCTCTGGTTCGAGGAATACGGCGATTCGGCCCTGGTTTCCGCCTGCGGCACGGTATTCTTCCAGAGGCTGGTCGGCCCGCGCTTCATGGGCCAGACGACCGACGAGGCAGCGGTAAGAAAGGCGCTCGAGGAGGACCTGCCGCCGATCCTGGCGTATATGGATGGGGAAATAGGCGCGAAGGAGTTCATCGCCGGAGACGGGTTCACGATCGGCGACATCGGCCTCTGCTCGCCGCTCGTGAATCTCATGCACGCCGGCGAAAGCGTCGATTCCGCGAAATACCCAAACTTGGCACGTTACGCCGCCGGGATTCACTCGCGATCGTCTTTCGCCGAGCTGATCGACGAGGAGAAGGCCACCTTCTCGCAGGCCGCCTAAACGAAGCCGAGTCAGCCACTCTTGGAGGGCGGCGGCGCGCAATACCCGCGCCACCGTCCTCCAACGGCCCAACGCCGGACGGCCCGAAGGACTCAACCGCCGTCGAGGTAAGTCGAGATCGCCCGTTCCCACTCGGCCGGCAAGAAGAACATCGGCCCAGGACCGCTCTTGAATACGACCTTGCCGTTGGTTCCGACCAGCGCGAGACGCTCCGGCATGGCGTTCCAGGCGAGGTTCACGGCGTCGTCCATGCCGTCGACCAGCGCCGGGATCTCGAGCTCGAGCCCGAGCGTACAGCTCTGACCGGCTTCGATCCGTTCGTCGAAGTCTCGGTGCGTGCGCAACAACACCCCATCCCTCTCGTTGGCCCCGACCTGCCAACCATCGCTGGGATGAATCTCCTTGATGTAGATCAGGTAGAAGGCCACGCGATCGCACCAGCGCCTGTAGATCTCGTTGAGGGCACCAGCCTGGACCCTGAAGGGGGGTCAGGTATAGCTGCCGAAGACGAGCGCGACGGGACGTTTGCCGAAGTGCGCCGACAGCGTTATCGGTTCGGCTTGAGGATCGGCCAGCGGAGCCAGGGAAAAATCGCTCGCCGGTTGTCCAACCTGCAGGGATCCGGGCTCTCTAGCCATCGATTCCGATACGTGCTCTGCGGCCAGAGGATGTTCCATCGCCGAGAGGAGCTCGTCCCAATCGATTTCTAGCTCCTTTTCGTTCAGGCCTCGCTGCCGTACCTGCAGACGGACGAATTCCCTCAACATTTCCGGATCCATATTGGTCATGAAACGGGATGATTATCTCCAGCCGCGGTCCACACAAGCCGACGTCCCTCAGGCGGCCCGGGTGTCGTGGTCGCCGTCGCCGCGCCCGAGAGGCCGCAAGCCGGTCAACTCGAGGAGTTTCAGGTCGTCTTCTGCCTCGCTATTGCCAGTCGTGAGCAGTCTTTCCCCATAGAAGATAGAGTTGGCACCGGCAAAGAAGCAGAGGAACTGAGCCTCGTCGCTGAGTTCCGACCGGCCCGCCGAGAGCCTGACAACCGCGCACGGCATTATGATTCGGGCGGTAGCAATGACACGAACGAAGGCCAGAGGGTGTACCGGCGGCGCGTCCGCCAAGGGGGTTCCGGAAAACGCAACCAAGGAGTTGATCGGTACGCTCTCCGGATGTTCGGGCAGATTTGCCAGTTCCAGGAGCATCTTGCAGCGATCCTCCACGCTTTCGCCGAGCCCTACGATTCCGCCGCAGCAGACCTTGATCCCCGCCCTGCGCACGCTGGCGAGCGTGCGCAGCCTCTCGTCGTACGTCCGGGTACCGATTATTTCACCGTAAAATTCGCGGGAAGTATCGATGTTGTGATTGTAGGCCGTTAGGCCCGCATCGCTGAGGAGTCGTGCCTGCTCATCGTTGAGCATCCCCAGCGTCACACAGCTCTCCATCCCAAGCTCGCGCACTTTCCTCACCATGTCGAGAACGCGATCGAATTCCTCACCGTCGCGCACCTCGCGCCACGCGGCCCCCATGCAGAAACGGGTGGCCCCAGCGTCTCGCGCCGCGCGCGCCCGTTCCAGCACGGTTTCCACGTCCATGAGCTTCGCGGGTTCGACCGCCGTGTCGTGGCGGGCACTCTGCGGGCAATAGCCGCAATCTTCTGGGCAGCCTCCGGTTTTCACAGACAGCAACGAGCAGAGTTGAACGACGTCCGGGTCATGAAATTCCCGGTGGACTCCGTGCGCCCTGTAGATGAGTTCCGCCAAACCAAGGTCATGGATGGATCGTACCTCATCAAGGGTCCAGTCGTGCCGTATTTTCACGCTCATTCCCTTCTTTTACTGACCGGCGCCCGCGCAGGCAAGAACCCCTCAGGGGGTAACGAGTCCGGTCCCACGGCGCGACACGGAGCTGGCGATGAGCGACCCTACCACTGAGCGCCGAGGCAGGTGCCGTCGACAACCATCTGCAGGTCTATGAGGAAGAGTTCGGGCTGCAGCTCAGCGCTTCCAGGAATCGAACGGCCCTTCACTGTGATTTTCCACAGGCCCTTGCGACGGCTCTTATCGATGAACTTCACGTTACGCAGCCCAGGCGGTGTGCCTCTCCACTTGAAACGACCTTTCTCCGGCCTGGACTTCGCCCAGCCCGGGTCGGCCGCCGGGATCGATACCGACACTTGATTTGAGCCGTTGTCGAGCGAAAGCGAAAAGCCGTTGCGCGGATCAAGGCCGTCGAACATACCGTCGTTGAACAGCTGGGCACGGGTGGTGAAAGATCGAGACTTGGCCTTGAGCCTCGTCACGAACAGGCTCGAGTCGTCGCATGTAGACGCCGCACAACTGCAGTCAGCCTGGCAGAGCGCCGGACAGGCCGAGTCGTCCGCACCGTCGCACTGCTCGCCGGATTCGACCGTTCCGTTGCCACACACCGGCGCCGGACAGCTACAGGCGGCATCGCAGTTCCCCGGGCAGGCTGAATCGTCGGATCCGTCGCACTGCTCTCCGAATTCCTTGAGACCGTTGCCGCACAGCGGGGGATCCGCTCCGATGATGGTAGCCGTGACCTGGTAGGCGCCGGCACCGTTTCGGTTGTCGACCAGTACGTGCCAGGTCCCCTCCGCAGGAGCGTTGACGACACAGTATTCGTACTGGTTGCTGCCGTTGGACTTGCAATCGAAGGCTACCGCCGAGGCCGCGCTGCCGTGGCGAAGATAGAGATCGTAGTTCGACACACCGTCGTCAGTGGCGTTGAGCGAAACTCGAAGCTCATCAGCGAAACCGGCAAAAGAGAAACTGTGGTCAGCGTCTTGACCGGTAGCCAGCGAACCGTCGACGGCAAAGACTACCACGCCTGAGTCGCCGACATGAGGGGTGATACCGCAAGAGCTAGCGTCGGCATCTGCGCCGGCGTTAGCCAGAACCCAGTCCCGAAACGAAAACACGTTGACGTCGAAGCTATGGTCGAAAGGCAGGCAAGTTGCGCTCACGCCGCCGGAGGTGACGCCGGCCAGGACCCGTCCGCTCCATGTATCGACAAACAGGGGACCTCCGGAATCCGCGTTGCAGGTGTTGGAATCCTCTCCCTGTGGTCCGATAGGATCGGAAAAATTCCAGCAGAGGTTGTCAGTGTCGTTGTAACCATCTGCCGTCGAGCAGTTGGCGATGGTGACGTTGCCGCTACGCTTCAATCCGTAGTCTATGTTTCCTCCACTGCGACCAAACCCGGCGATCAGCGCTGTCCCTCCGATCGCCGGTGCTGTCGACGCCACCGGAGTAGGGTGGATGCCACGCATCGGCGCCGAGAGCCTCACGACCGCGAGGTCGGCAAAGGGAAAACTGTAATCGGGATGCACGACGATCTCGCTGACGTCCAAAAACCCTGCGTGCTGGAGAAAGACGATGTGGCTGCTGGGCAGTGGAGCGGTGGGCGGCTGGCAGTCTCCGCCGGTACCCTCGCAGACGCAGTGCGCGGCGGTCAGGAAGGTCTGGCAGCCTATCATCGTACCGCTGCACCAGGTGCCGGCGGTATCGGGGTCGTTGCCCTGAAGGAGGGCTCCGGTAGTCGGCAAGTCGGAACTCAAGACACCGTTGACTATACGGGGCGATTTCCCCGCGTCCACGGCCGGAAACTCCAGCGCGATGGCCGGCCTGACCACGGCGAGCGTGACCAACAACGCCGCGGCGAGGCCCACTACCGGCGCCGCGCCGAAAACAGCGCGCGAACGGCTACCCAGACTCAGCGCCTCCTCCCTCCCGGAAGGCAACAACGCGATCGATTCCGCCATCGTCATTTTGCAAACTCCTCTTGGCCCGCGGTACAGCAACGGATCGGAAGACTTGAGAAACCATTAACCACAGGTCTCGGGGATAAAACAAGCCTCTATCGAGCGAGGCCGAGCGCGTGGGTGGCGAAAACCCCATCATACCCCCCCGTTCAGGGGGGAACGGGGCCCCCAGGTTCAACCATAGAGTCTCCGCCGAGCGTGATACAGGTGACCTCCCTGGGGGTAGCTATACGAACCGGCTGGCCGGTGACACCGAGACCAGTGTTGACGTGCATGACGGTCTTGCCGTTGCAGAAGGTCCCACGTGGATAGCGCGTCATGAAGTAGGCGAGCGACGCACGCCTACTGCCCGGCAAGGGTAGAGCGAGCTGACCCCCGTGGGTATGCCCCGAGAGAACCAGGTCGACACCCAAGCGCGCCGCCTGCTTGAACAGATCGGGACGGTGGGACAACAACACACAGGGCTCCTCCGGCGGCACCGCGGCAACGAGCTTCTCCAGTTCGGGGTCCTCCGCCACGCCTCTGGCCCAGTCAAGACCACGGTCGAGCAGGCCGATGAGGTGAAGCCGTCCGGAATCTAGTTCAACGCGCACGCACTCGTCACGAAGTACCCTGATCGTCGTATACGCTGCAAGAGCATTCGCCACGGCCTGTCCGCCGGTCGCGAGATCGTGATTGCCCAGGATCGCGTAAACCCCCAATCTTGCCTCCAGGCGGCCAAGAGCGGGAAAGGTCTCGTGGGCGTGTTCCAAACCGTCTGTGATGTCGCCCGTGATCACCACGAGGTCTGGTCTGAGTGCATTCGCTCGAGCCACGTAGTCCGTTATCTGCTCGGCTGACATGAAGCGTCCGAGATGAATGTCGCTCAACTGCACCAGCCGCAGGCCCTCGGGGCCGGTTTCAAGCCCGGCGATCGCCAATCCGAAATGACGGATTACGAAACGCCGTTGTCCAGTGGTATAGCCATAGGCCATCAACAGCGCCGTGGCCGCCAGCCCGGCCGTCGTGACGCCATCGGCGAGGTCAGCGAGCCCGGCCATCGACGCCTCGCTGGCCCCCAGCGCGTAGCCCGCCACGATCATCACCACGGCCCGCAACGCGCCAGCGGCGACGAGGAATACCGCTCCGAAGATCGACGTGAAAGCGATAGCCGTATACCAGCGCTGGGCGATCCGCCCCAAGGGGCGGCGGGGAAGGGCTCGGGCAAGAACGACGCGGTTGAGTAGGTAAAAGCCACAGGGCCCGAGGAGGTGCGCCGACGCCCCAACCCTCATGGCCGCGGCTTCGCGCGCCAACCACCACAGGCATGCCCATTGCGAGAGCGCGACGAACAGCAGCAGGAAAGAAAAGAAGTGTTTCCAGAAAAACTTGGACAACTGTCAAGTTGCTAGGTCGGCATCCGCATGACGAGTTTCTGTTTCATCCGTTCGAGCCGGTCGTCTATGGACTCGTAGAGGGAATCCAGCTCCGCGCCCTCACCCGCGTCATCGAGGTTGCGCTGGAGCTTGTCTACCAAGGACTCCAGCCTCATCCTGAACTCGTTCAGGTCGCAGAGCATCTCTGAAATCTCCCCTCGTATGGCTTGCTGGTCCCTCATGGCTACAGCCCCCGTGAAAAACGTCTACCCGCCGCGTTTGCGCCCTTCTTATACCGCGCACGTGACGAAAAACTAAGACTTGGATCGAGCCGGCTCGGTACGCGTTCCCCGACCGCCGGGCCGAAACCAGGAGAGTCTGGAGCGACGAGCTACCTGAAGAGGTCGTCGGCGGCCGGTCTGATCAGACGCGAGGCCGGTTCCTCGCTGCCAGCGTAACAATAACCCCGCACGAGGACAGCCGGAATTCCCTCGTTCTTGCCGACGACGAGACCAGAGGCTGCCGCCAACTGATCGACCACGGCCACGACGGTGTGCTCGAGCGGGCGTCCGCTTCCGTCCTCGCGCCCCCCATAATCGCGCAGAACCTCGATGCCCGACGAACCGATGGCGAGGTCCACCTGCCCCAGGCGCCACGCCCGGCCAAAGGTATCGGTAATCACGACCGCGAGCGACACCCCGAACCGCCTCTCGAGCCGCTCCCGTAGAAGAGACGCCGACTTGTCAGCGTCAACCGGGAGCAAGGTCGCTTCGCCCTCCGCGGATTGGTTCGAGCGGTCGACCCCAGAGTTCGCGCATACCCAGCCCGGACCGGTGGCCGTGATCAGGTGGCCCTTGGTCATGCGAAGAACCTCGGTCGACTCTCTGAGGGCCAGCTCTACCAGCGCGGCCTCCTTGTCATGCTCCGCCGCGAAACGGCGCGCCTTTTCCGAGACTTCGACCTCCGCCAGAACCGCCACTCGCCCCTCGACCTTCGACACAACCTTCTGGCATACGACCAGGACGTCGCCCGCCTTCACGCCAACGCGAGCGCTCTCGAGCGCTATGGAAAGTATCTCTGCGAGATCATCGCCCGGGCTCAGCTCCGGGATCCCCTCGATGGGAATCAGCATGGTGACCATCAGTTGGCCTCCGGGGGACGTGAACCGCGACTCAGGATAAACCGTGCCAGCGCGGCCGCCCGTCTCGTATCGGAGAGGAGGATATTGTGCTGAACCATCCGCGGCCAGCCCGAGTTCGTTCCCGGGCAAACGTCGTCCGGTGCGACAACCAGCTCCGAAGCTAACCCTCGATACAGGGAAGCTATGCCGCCGTTGTCCACCGCGTATCCGAGCGATCGCAGCATCGAAGCCAGGGGCCCCTTGACCGCTCGCCCTCGGATCAACGGACTCACCGCGATGGTACGGGCGCTGGCGTCGCGCAACGCCGCACGGAAACCCGGAAGCGCAAGCATCGGCCCGATGCTCACCAGCGGATTACTCGGCGCGATGACAAGCAGCTCAGCGTCTGTGACGGCGGACAACACGCCAGGAGCAGGCTTCGCCCGCGTGGCGCCCCGGTACTCGATCCTGACCACCCTCGGTTTCGCCCGGTTTTTTACCAGATAGTCTTGGAAACTGAGGGGCCCCGTGGGCGTGTGAACCACGGTACGTACCCTGTCGTCGCTCATCGGCAAGACCTCGCACTCGACACCCCTGGAACGGCAGATCTGCCGCGTACACTCCGAGAGACTCTCGCCAGAACGAAGCCGGTCGGTACGAAAGATGTGGGTTGCGAGGTCTCGGTCGCCCAGCGCGAACCAACCAGGGCCGTAGAAGCACTCGAGTTCGTCCCGCACACGGAAGCTGTCTCCGCGAATGCCCCAACCTGGATTGAACGGGACCATGCCCGCAAGGGTATAGACGATCGTATCCAGATCCGGAGAGACGTGCAGGCCGTAGAAAACGTCGTCGTCTCCCGTGTTTACGACGACAGAAAGCTTTGCCGGAGGCAGAATTCTAGCGAGCCCGCGTAGAAGCCTAGCAGCTCCCACTCCACCCGCTAGCAGCGTGACCTTGGGAAACTGGCGTGGGGACCGCTTCATGAGGCTCGTCTATAAGTCCGTACAGCGTATTGCGTTGCCTGGGAATTCGTCCAGCCGACAGAATCATGGCCCGTAGCTCCCCAGCGGAAGTGTATTCACCGGCATCCGCACCGGCTTCCCTAGATATGCTTTCCTCCATGAGAGTACCACCGACGTCGTTGCAACCAGCCCGGAGTGAAAGCGTCGCAAGGGTGTGCCCGAGCTTTACCCACGAAGTTTGAACGTTGTCGATCAGACCGCGCAACATCAGCCGAGAGGTCGCGTATACCGCGAGGTCCAGTTGGCCCTGCGGGATCGGCGAGACCAGCCCTTCCTCGTAAAGCCTGGTGTGTTGCCAGATGAAACGCAGCGGAACGAACTCGGTAAAGCCGCCAGTTGTCTGCTGTATGCGTCGTAACAGGTCTATGTGTCGCGAGATCTGCATCGGCGTCTCGAGATGCCCGTACATCACCGTGGAGGTGGTCGGAATGCCGAGCCTGTGCGCGGCGGTGATTATTTCGATCCAGGTCCGTGTGTTTAACTTCTTGTGTGACAGAACTTCCCTGACTCCGTCATCGAGAATCTCCGCTGCCGTACCCGGAAGGCTGTTGAGACCGGCCTCCTTCAATGCAGACAGGAAGTCAGGGTATCGCATTTTCATTCGACGCGCGCCGTACATGATTTCCATGGGCGAATAGGCGTGAATGTGCAACTTCGGAAAGGCCGAGCGCACCGCAGACAGGAGAGAGATGTAGCCGTCATCGGGCATCTCGGGATTGAGTCCGCCCTGCATACACACTTCGGTGGCTCCTCTCGCTATCCCCTCGCGAATGCTTGCCAGGACCGTTTGTACTGGTCTGTCGTAGGCTTGCTCATCGCCTTTGAGGTGTGCGAACGCGCAGAACTTACACCCGACGAAGCAAATATTCGTCCAGTTGACGTTCCGGTTGATCACGTAGGTCACCGTATCGCCTACGTCTTCACCCCTGATGTGGTCCGCGGTCGCGATAAGCGCTGAGAGGTCATTGTCACGAAGGCCGAGCAACTCCGCACCTTCCTCGATGCTCGGCCGCTCGCCGGAAATCGCCCGGTCCAACACCCCGGCCAGATCCCGGCTGACACTGGCCAGTCTAGCGTCAAGACTTCTCCCGTCTTCCAGCAAGAACTCGACAGTATCCGGATGTTCTTCTGTTTGATAACTCATACGGCTACCGCTCCTCGCTCTTCGGCGGCAAAACTCTCGACCAAACCCAGGATCTCTGGATCCAGGAACTCCTGGGTCACAAACTCAGGATAGATGGGCAGCCGGGTCTGGAGCTCAAAGCCTTCTGCGCTGCATGTCTCGCGCAGCGCGCGGACGTGAGGCCAAGGCGCCTCCGGATTGACGTAGTCCATGGTAACCGGAGAAATACCGCCCCAGTCGTTGATGCCAGCGCGGATGAGACGCGCGTGACCCGCAGGGCTCAGATTGGGGGGAGCCTGAAGGTTCATGCTGGGACCCATGATCAATCGCGCAATAGCAACGGTGCGCACCATCGCATCTTCGCTGAGTTCACCAGAGAACGCCATCGGAGTGCTCGGCTTTGCTCTGAAGTTCTGGATTATTACTTCCTGCACATGCCCGTGTTCCTCGTGCAGGCGCCTGATCGCGAGGAGACTGGCCACCCGTTCGGCTTCGTTCTCGCCAATTCCCACGAGGATCCCCGTCGTAAACGGGATCCGGAGCCGACCCGCCTCGGCTATCATGGCTACACGGGCCTCCGGATCCTTGTCCGGAGCGTGCTGATGGGGCATGCCACGGTCACGAAGGCGAGCGCTGATGTTCTCCAACATCAATCCCATGCTCGTGTTCAAGGGTCTAAGCGCCAACATTTCGCTCCCACTGAGCAAGCCCGCGTTGCTGTGCGGCAGCAACCCTTCGGCGATGGATATACGACAGGCCTGCGCAACGTAATCCACGGTGCTCGCGGCACCATGAGAGGCGAGCACGGTCGTGAAGCCTCGAAAGGCCACCTCCGGTTTGTCCCCGAGACACATCAGGGCCTCGCTACAACCCGCTCCGCGGCCCCGCCGCGACCAGTCTCGGATCTCGTCCGGACTCATCGTCCATTCACCCGCCTGCCCGGGGTCACGACGAAACGTGCAATACGTGCAACGATCCCTGCAGAGGTTGGTGATCGGAAGGAACACCTTCGGGGAGTAGGTCAGGATCTTGCCACGACCGCGGTCCCGAAGAACGGAGGCGAGTTCGCAATACTCTTGGAGTCTCTCCATTCCGGGCTGGGTGAGAGCGTATGCGTCGTCGTCGCTGAGCCGCTCAAACCGAGCGGCTTTGCTCAACGCCGTATCCGCGGGATTACAGATCATCGTCCCTGGGACGATAGTCCATACGTCGACGCATGGCCAGAGCGCGCTCGGCCAGGGGACCTACTGATCGCCGCAGTAGATCCCCAGCTTGTCCATGCGGTACTTGAGGATACGCCGGGTCGTCCCCAGTACGTTGGCCGCTCTCGTTTGGTTGTACGCCGCCCGGTCTAGAGCTTCTTCGATGATCTCCTTTTCGAACTCGTCGACGGCGCTGTTGAGCGTCTTTTGACCGCCCAGCACGAGCTCCCTGACGTTGTTGCTCAGGGAGGTTCGTCCCTCGACGATATCCGGTGGGAGGCAATCGGGCCCCAGCACCTCCTGATCCGGGCTGAGTACCAGGGTACGCTCGATGACGTTTTCGAGTTCGCGGACGTTGCCCGGCCAGGAGTAGTTCAGCAACTTGTCGACGGTCTCCGGCGACAGCCTTCGTGTGGGCAGACCGTGTTCTGCGGTTTTCTTTTCCACGAAATGGCTAATAAGGCGCGTGATATCGTCGACCCTCTCACGCAAAGGGGGAAGGCTGATTGATACGACGTTGAGCCGGTAGTAGAGGTCCGCCCGAAAACTGCCCTCGTCTATTAACTCACGGAGGTTGCGGTGAGTCGCCGCGACCACCCTGACGTCGACTCTAATCGGGTTGTCGCCTCCGACGCGCATCAGTTCCTCGGATTCCAACACCCTCAACAACTTCGCCTGCAGCGAAGCGCTCATCTCTCCGATTTCGTCCAGAAATATCGTTCCTTTGTGGGCAATTTCGAACTGTCCGATCTTCTTCTCCGAGGCGTCCGTGAACGAGCCCCTCTCGTGCCCGAACAACTCGCTTTCGAGCAGGTTGTCCGGGATTGCCGCGCAGTTGATGGTCACCAAGGAACGGGAAGCCCGAGGGCTGTTATAGTGTATGGCCCTGGCAACTAGTTCCTTTCCAGTGCCCGATTCTCCGGTAATCAGTACGGTGGTCTTGAGGGGAGCCACGCGGCCAACGGTCTTGAAGACCGCCTGCATTGAGGCCGAATCGCCTATCATGTTGTCAACGTTGTAGAGCTGACCCACTTCCGCCCGGAGTTCCTCCACCTCTTCCTTGAGTTGCGCGTTTTCCGTTGCTCTCTGGGCGACGAGACGGAGCTCGTCAACGTCGAAAGGCTTGGTGATGTAATCGAAGGCCCCGAGCTTCATGGCCGTTACCGCCGTTCGGACGGTCTTGGTCGCGGTCAACATCACCACCGGCAAGTGCTGGTCCCGAGCCCTGATCGTCTCCAGCACCTCAAGGCCGTCCATGCCGGGCATCAGTATGTCCAAGAACACGAGATCCGGCCTCGATTCGCGAAGATACTTCAGGGCTTTCTCTCCGGATTCAGCGGTTTCCGGCATCCACGAGTCTTTCAGTACCATGCGGAGCGACTCACGCACTCCGGCTTCATCATCGACGATCAGTACTGTTGGCCTGTTTTCCATGTTCCTCCACCTCTTCTCCTCCAGGAAGTACCCAACGCAACAGGGCGCGGGGGCCCCTTTGTTCAATCCTGATGTCCCCCCCGTTTCGACGGCTCACGTTGCGAGCCAACAATATTCGCCAGGAAGGCTCCTTCCGCTCGGAACCGAGAACGTTCCCGAGGTGCGCCGCAGCGCTGGAGTGTTCCGGTACCGAAAACTCCATGGCGTTGTCCTCTCCACGCGACAGCACTACCTCAGCTCCCTCGGGGAGTTCATAGATAATAGCGTCCAGTATGTTATCGACCACGAAGCAGAGCTGATGCAGGTCGAAGACAACCGACCAGTTCTCTCCGACTTCCATCCTCAGCCTGCCCTGGAGCTCGTCACCGCGGTCCACCAGCGCGTGATGAACGACTTCCGCAAGGTCGATATTCCGACGCTGTGGATCTTTGAGCTGAGAATACTCGATCAGTGTCTCTACGTATTCGTCGAGACGGTCGCAGGCTTCGCGAGCCAAACCGGCAAGGTCACCGTTCTGAGGACCCGCGCTAGAATTGGCTGCCATCGACGCGAAGGTGCGGATGGTTGTCATCGGATTGCGCAAATCGTGGGCCAGACGCGCGAGCACTTGCTCGACGTCAGTCTCAGCTTCAAAGCCTTGGCGCTCACCGGATCGCCGAGATGCCGGTTCCGTCGACTCCTGGCCCCTGACAGCGCCAAACGCGGCATGTTCCGAGCGTGTCTTTTCGCTTTGCCGAGCGGAGAACAGCAGCTCATCCGCCTGGAGTCGACGGCCTTCCGCGTACAGACCCGGAGCGGCGGAGACGCTGCGTATCAGCACCGCCTCGAGTTCGGCGGTGTTGCCCGGCCAGTGATACCCCTGAAGCCTCTCCAAGGCCGAAGCGGAAAGCCTCAGGTCGGGAGCGCCAAGCTGACTACCAATATCCCGCAGCAACTCCGTGACCAAAGCCGGTATGACGAACGGCTGTTCTCTCAGAGGCGGGATCTGGACGACCAGGCCCGACAGCAGGTGGTAGAGCCGCCTCGAGAACCCTCCTTCGATGACCTCAGCGGCCGGATCCGCGAGAGCCGTCGCGATCACCCGGTGGCCGCTCTCGACTATCCACCCGGCCAGTCTTTCCTGTTCCTCCAGACAAAAGGTTTGGAGATCTCCAACGAAGAGGACGCAGCGTTCTACATCGCGGTCTTTCGGTTTCCTCAGGGTCTCGAGATCCTGTCCGAGTCCAAGCGCGAGCAGGTTCCGCGGGGGAACCATCGATTCGGCCACCGCCATGGCGATACGGTGTTTCCCGCTACCCGGCTCGCCCAGTATCCAGAGGGGAGTAGCGAGCCGCGACGCCCGCTTGAGAACCGCCGCGGCGGGCGCAGGGACAAACGGAAACTCGAGCCACCGCGACGCTCGACCTGCGGGCACGCCCGGCGCGACCCGCCGAGAGCCACGGTCGTCACGAAGCGCGAGCAGCTCTCGCGACCTCAGACCCAGCTCGAAAAGATCAACCGGAGCGCGAATCCCTCGCACGGAATCCTTGCCCAACAGCTCCTCAAAACCCGCTGTTTGCTTGGAGAGCAGGAGCAGTAGGGGACCCCCCGCAGCGAGTTCAGCGAGTTCCTCTCGCTCGAGATCCGCGCCGTCGACATCGACGACAACGAGGTCAGCTCCCCGACAGTCGGCCGTCTTTTCCACCCACAGCAGATCACAGTCCGCCAGGGTTTCTTCGAGGGCAACGCGAAAGCGTCGCTCTGGATCCATGATGCGAACGTCAGGCATGGAGGGCTGAAGCCTCGACGAACGAGAGTCCGTCCTCTTCCATCTCACGTAGCGACGACGGGTTTTCAGGCAAGAAGACGCTGAAGGTGGTGCCCTGACCAGGCCGGCTGAACACTTCGATGAATCCGCCATGACGAGATACTATCTGATGCGCGATGGGCATCCCGAGACCGGTACCGTCACTGCGAGTCGTGAAGAACGGCTTGAAAACGTTGTCGAGCTGCTCTTCGTCAATTCCACAACCGTTGTCCCTGACGTCAAGCCGCACGAAGGTCTCCCCCTCCCGAGCCTGGACGCTGGTTTTTACCCTGACCTTGCCCTTCTCGTCACAGGACTGGATAGCGTTAAGGACGATGTTTACGACCACCTGCTTTACCTGGTCTTCGTCGGCCATGATCCGGGGAAGAACCGATCCGACGATCACCTCCAAAGCGACCCCCTGCTTACGAGCCTGAGTTTCCAGCAAGGTACACACGCTGCGAACGGCGTCATTGAGATCAAAGCGGTCGCGCTCGTGAGACGCCGGGCGCGCGAAGGTGAGCAACTCGCTGACCAGCGAGCTGATTCTGTCCACCTCCGACAGCGTGAGATCCAGAAACGAGTTTCGGAATTCCTGGTCTTCGTACCGTTCGGGAAGCAGTTGGGTGAAGGTCCTGATGGCCACCAGCGGATTTCTGATCTCGTGGGCAAGGACGGCAGCCATGGTCCCGATGGCAGCGAGGCGATCGGTGCGCTGGAGCACCTCGTTTGTGCGAGCGAGAGCCTCGTTGAGCTTGGCGTTGAGCACCGCGATCGAAAGTTGTCCTGACAGAATGCTCAGCAGTTCGAGATCCTCTCGTGAAAAGATCCCTCCATCCCGCTTGGGGCCCAACAGCACGAAGCCGAGGAATTCTTGCCGGCTCACGAGAGGCAAGGCCAGCTCGTGGGCCTGGCACTCCATGACCTCGCAAGCCTGCGACGCGAGCGACAGGGGGCCGGCCGTAGCGACGACTTCCTCGCGTACCTGCGGCGAACGTTTTGAAGCCAGCCAAGCCGGCAGCGCCTCGGCGCCCGTGAAGCTTTCGGGAAGATCAGTAGCCTCGCGGCTACCACTCACGTGCACCAACTTGAACCGCCCCTTGTCTTCTTCGAGATAAATCGTAGAGTGGCACACGCCTTGGGGAGAGGTGAGGGCGCTGTTTACTCTCTCGGCGAGTTCGTTGACATCGCGGAGCAACGGCAGTTCACGGCTCAGCGAGAGCAGGGCCTCGTGGTAGTTGCGACCTTCACCGAACAGTGACTGTTCCAGCGTGTCCTCTGCCTTGATCAAGAGCCTGGGAAAGAGAAACGTCGCCGTGACCAAGACCCCGAGCACCACCAAAGAGAACTCCAGTACCACTTCTCCGAAGTAGGCCTTCTGCGCGCCGAGCAGCGCGCCGTAGGCCACCGTTGCAAGAACGCCCAGAACCGCCGCGTTGGCTACGCTCCGCGACACCGCGAGGTCAACGTCCATGAGCCGGTAGCGAAAGAACGCGTAGGACATGATCCAGGCAAGGGTCATCGTACCCGCCGACCCAACCGGGAAAAGAGGAATCGAGGTAAGCGGATAAGCATGAAAGCCCGCCAAGCCGAAAAAATCGTGCATACCGCAAGCGTAAGCGAGTCCGATGCCCAGCCTGAGGTAACGCGCTTGGGTTCGCCGGATGCCGCGTGAGTTACGCACGGTCGTGTGGAGCGCGTACATCACCGTGCTCACCGCTACCACGATATAGACCACCACCAGCTTCGCCAGCGGGCCCCCGACTGTGACCCACTGGGTAATAGACTCGCTGAAGTTCACCCGGCGTACGCCGTCGACCACAAGCCCCGCGTAGACCGCCAGCACCAGGACCGTGGCACCGATGTAGCCCGCGCATATCCTTGACCGGCGGGGGGAATCGTAAAGGATCCGCGTGATGTGGAGGAGCAAAGCCGGAGCGATGATTATGCCCAGCAGTACCTGGTCCGCCCAGGTACGAGCCATCGACGCCGATAGCGGTTGAAAGAGAGCGAAGGCGCCGAAGTTCGCCACGGCGAGCGCGGCACAGAAGGCAAAGAAGAGCTGACTCAACAGCCTGCGGGACTGGCGGAGGATCACGAAGAGACCCAAGCAGAGCGTAAAGACAGCCGCGGCGAGGGGGATGATACTCAGGACGTTCATCTACCCTTTACCCGCAAAGACCTGTCCTAACACCCCACACAACCTCACCAAGGCCTCCACCGATACAGGCGCACCATCGCGCACCACGGACAGAAGGACAACACTCAAACTACCGTACAAAGCTGTACGCCGCAATGGGGTCAGGGAAGTGGAGGGGCAATTATTACTCTAGTATTTCGGACTCCCGAGGCCGATCGGGAGTCCGAAATCGGGGTCGAGGCTGGCCGGACACAATCGTACAGGCCAACGGCCTACTTGTAGGGTACGGCCCAGCGCCGCAGCAACGCGCCGAGGCTCATGAGCAGACCAAGTACCGCAAAAACCCTGCCGCCCCGCTCGATCACGCTGTATTGCTGGAATTTCATGCTCGCGTTCTCGTAGACATCGCGAGCCTCGCTGCGCTCGAAGAGTATCCCCGCCGTGCCCTCGGGAATGTCGGGGACCACCGCAGGATCGGACGCCACGGCTTCAGAAATCTGTCTACCGTACTGCTCCAGCTTGATGCCGCCCATCCTCCAGTTCCCTATACCCAGGGAGAGCAGCACCAGCCCGGCGACGAGAACCCTCGACGAGCGCCTGTTCACGACCCAGGCCTACACTTAATACCCCACACGGACAAGCACTTGAGCCCCTTTCGGCGCAACGCTATGTTCAGCCCATGAGAGCGCTCGACAAGGCTACCTATTCATCGCGAATGGGCGAATGTGAGCTGGTAACGTGGGGGCTGAGGACCTACCGCGGCGCTCTGCAGGACCAGTTGGTGCTGGTGCGACTGCGCCGGCGTGGCCTGATAGGCGACACACTGGTGAGCGTCGAGCACCCTCCGACCATAACCCTAGGCCGCAACGCGTCGCCGGGTGACGTTCTGGCGACCCGTGACGAACTCCAAGATCGCGGCATCGAGGTCTTTCGAAGCGACCGCGGCGGTGGCGTTACGTTCCACGGCCCCGGTCAAGCGGTGGTGTACCCCGTGGTCGCCATAGAGGAACTGGGTCTCGGGGTTCGAAACTGGGTAGGAGTGCTAGAGAACGCGACCATCGAAGTGCTGGCGGACTACGACGTGTCCGCCAGGCAAGAACCAGGCGCTCCGGGGGTCTGGGTCGACGACGCGAAGATCGCTTCGCTCGGGCTGCGGATAAAGGACGGGGTTAGCTACCATGGCGTCGCCCTAAACGTGAGTTTGGCAGTCTCTGGTTTTGACTGTATTGTCCCCTGCGGCGACACCGGAGCGAGGGTGACCGAGCTTTTCGCGGTCAGCGAGAAAAGGCCGTCAACAGAGGAGGTGTCGGCGCGCCTGAGTGCTGCGATCGCTTCCAAAGTCTCCGAGCGGCAGCTTGATCATGGCTAGGCAATACAAAGACAGTTTGGCCCTAACCGAGGCCATGCTCGGCGGCGATCGCGTCGCCCTTGCTCGGCTGATCACGATCATCGAGAACCGTCGTTCTGATACAGCCACCATCATGTCCCGAGTATACGAGGCCTGCGGCAAAGCGTTCACTATAGGCATCACCGGCCCACCGGGCGCGGGCAAGTCTACCATCACCAGCTGCCTCATAGAGCATCTGCGTGCAAAGGACATGTCGGTGGGTGTGGTCGCCATCGATCCCTCGAGCCCATTTTCCGGTGGCTCGATACTCGGCGATCGCATCCGCATGCAAAAACACTTTCTCGACCCGGCGGTGTTCATCCGAAGCCTTTCCACCAGGGGAAGTCACGGCGGATTGGCGCGCTCGGGGCGGGACGTCGCGCGGGTCTTCGACGCCTTCGGCAAGGACGTCGTCATCATCGAAACGGTCGGCGTGGGCCAGACGGAACTCGACATCATGGAAGTAGCCGACACCGTCAACGTCGTGCTGGTTCCCGAGTCTGGCGACACCGTGCAGGTGATGAAGGCCGGTTTGCTAGAGATCGCCGACGTGTTCGTCGTCAACAAGGCCGACCGCGAAGGCTCGCTTCGCATGAAGACCGAACTAAAAACCATGCTTTCCCTGCAGGCGGTCAATGGCGACGATGGCTGGGAGGTCCCGGTACTCATGACCCAGGCCTCGGCCACCGAGGGGACCCTCGAACTCCTCGACGCGTGTTTCCGCCACCGCGACCACCTGGACCATGAAACGCGGCTCCGGCGACAGCGCGAGAGGCTCAGGGACGAAGTACTGGAGATTTGCAAGGAGGAACTGATGCGCCGCCTGCAAGACAACGTAACGGTCGAACCCTTGCTCGGCGTGCTCGAGTCGGTGCAGAAGGGTGAAAGCGACCCCTACCGTGCGGCGCTAGAAATCCTTGACAACGAGGGCTGTCTGTCACGTGTCCTGTCGGCCCCTCCGGAGGGCTGATGGCGTCGCGCGGAACTTGACACGGAGGCGGTCCCAACCCACTGTTCGACAGATAGGGCGAGGTAGCTCAGGCGGTTAGAGCGAGGGTCTCATAATCCCTAGGTCGTGAGTTCGAGTCTCACTCTCGCCACCAACTTGATTCGTGTCGACCCCTTACCCGCGGGCCAGCGTCTGGAGGCGCGGTCTTGAGTTCGACGCTGGCGCCGACTGGACGGCCGATTCGCGCCCCTCACGGCCTCGCGTGCCCGCCGCCCCGGAGCCAGGCGCGGGCACGCAGAATCCCCTTGTTGGTGGATATTGAGCGGACGCGCTGTCCGCAACGGTACCCGACGAGATCCGGTTGATATTGTAGATCCGCGCTACCCGCGAGGAGTTCACGATGAAAGCAGTGGTCCATCACGAATACGGATCCCCCGATGTTCTCGGTCTTGAAGAGATCGAAAAGCCGATCGCTGGGGACGACGAAGTCCTGGTGCGGGTGCGTGCGGCCTCGGCAAACGCAGCTGACTGGCATCTTCTGAGAGCGGACCCCTTTCTTATCCGCCTGATGGGCTTCGGACTTCTGAAACCGAAAAACAGGGTACTCGGAGCCGACATAGCCGGGTGCGCCGAAGCGGTTGGCAGAAACGTAAAGCAGTTTCAGCCGGGTGATGAAGTATTCGGCGACCTATCCGCGTGTGGTTTTGGCGCTTTTGCCGAGTATGTTTGTGTCCCCGAAACTGCGTTAGCGGCAAAACCAGCCGGCCTGACATTCGAGCAGGCGGCGGCTGTACCCCTCGCCGGAGTTACCGCCCTGCAGGGGCTTCGCGATAAAGGGCAGATTCAGCCTGGGCAAAAGGTCTTGATTCACGGCGCGTCCGGTGGCGTGGGTACGTTTGCGGTGCAGATTGCCAAAGCAGTGGGAGCTGAAGTAACCGGCGTGTGCAGCACTAGAAAACTGGGCATGGTACGCTCGATTGGTGCGGACCGGATCATTGATTACACCGAAGAAGATTTTGCCGATAATGGGCAGCACTATGATCTGATCCTTGGCGTCGGGGGAAATCGCTGGATTCTCGATTACAAACGAGCGCTGAGGCCCAGCGGAATCTATGTCATGGTTGGAGGCTCCGTCCTCCAGATGTTCCAGGCGATGATCCTAGGGCCATGGATTTCAATGTCCGGGAGTAGGAGCGTGGGTAATCTGATGGCGAAACCCAACCAAGACGACCTCGTTGCTCTGAAGGCGTTGATTGAAGCCGGGAAGGTCAGGCCGGTCATAGACCGACGCTACGAGTTGAGCGACCTCCCCGAGGCTATCCGCTATCTCGAAGCGGGACACGTTCAAGGAAAAATCGTCATCACGGTTTGAGGCACCGACGGTCGTGGTTTCGGACGCGTTGCCGACTGGTAAATGCGGTCCGTTGACGCGAGAGATCGCGGGCGCCCAGGAGAAGCTGCGCGCGACCTACGACAAGGCCTGCCGCGGGCTATCGCCGGGGAAGCTGGCCAAGCTCCATCTCTGCGGCAACAACCCGGCGGCCATCAAGAGCTGTGTCGTCAGTGGTGGCTCCGATGGATGTGGGTGTAGAGCCGATGACCGAGGTTGAGCCGCGAGCGACACGGCGACGATTCGCTTCCAGATCGCCTGGGATTTTAGCCCCCTGTGTCCAGACGGTGTCACCTAATGGGAGCTCGGCGGAGCGAACTGTCCCTGACGTTGATCAGAGCTCGAAGGTCGTCTGCGGACAGCGCCCAGCCGTCACGCGAGGTCGCATCAGTCCGACGCTTCGTGCCGAAAGCGGCCGGTGCGAAGAAAGTGAACTACCTGCACGCTGACCTCTTCGCCTCGCATGATGAAGGCGTGGGAGCTCGGGACCACGAGAAAATCGGACATGCCTTCGAGCTTCGTACTGGCCACCGACACCATGCCATCGTCCTCATCGGGGATGACGAACGAGCCGATGGGGTTCACACTGCTCGTGCCGGCGACCACGCCAACCTCGACGGCGGGTGGTGGGAGGCGGTTGGGAAGGCTGTCCATACCCGTACCAAGCTGCTGTGCGGTTGGACCCAGCGCCCAACGAAAGAGAGCCCAGCCGCTGAGCGCGTCAACGAGTTCGCTGCCGTGGTTGGGCGGAGCGAGCATGACTACGCGACCGATGTTGGAAGGCGGCTCTTTCGCAAGGTACGCACGGATCAGGATGCCCCCAAGCGAGTGGCCAACGAAGTGCAGTGAGGGGACCTCGGTGCAGCAGGCCTCGACCTGAGCGCTTAGATCATCGACCACGGCCTCAGGCGTCTTGTCCGTCGAGCGATAACGGAAGTTGTAGACCTGAAAGCCCGAGTTGGTGAGGCGCTTCTCCAGGGGACGCATCGAACGATCGGTGCGTCCCAAGCCGTGAAGAAGGATGACGGCTTCCGCTTGGCTCGCGATGCCGCTACGGCAGGCGCCGACAAAGGGCACGGAAACGAAAAGGATCATGAGGAGCGCGCGAGCCATCGCCGCCTAGCCAACCGGGCGGTGAGCTGCGGCATCCCGCGGGGAGGAACCCTTGGCCGCGTGGGGAGCTGGCTCGATCAACGCGATGGGGTGCACGACGACGAGGGGACGCGCACGAACCCACCGCCGAAGGAACAGAACCAACAGCGGACGCATCACCGTGCGGAGAACCGCGTGAAGGGGGGCAAAGGGAGCCGCAGGAAAGAAAGGATAGGCGCTCACGAGACGGGTCTTGGCGTCGAGGGTTTCCACCAACTCCGCGTGGCCCGAGAGAAGCCATCCCCCCGCGCTGATCGTCACGCTGGCGTCCCTCTGAATGTTGCGAATCCAGTTCGAGCGCCAGCCGTAGGTGGAGATCAACAGCAGGCCCTCGGGGCTGCGCTCGCAGGGAAGCAGCACTTCGCGTTGAAGGCCAGTCTTGCGCCCCCGTGTAGTGAGCAACACCCAACCCGGTGCTCTTTCGAAGTAGCGTCGAAGGACTCGGACGAGGGCGTTTTGGGGGCGCCGCAACAGACGAGGGATAAAGTGCAGGTTCGCCGCAAAAGGCTCTCGTGCCATGGTTTCCTCCTGGCCGCACCGGCCGAGGGAATTCTAGGTGCTCGTGGCCCGGCCGCCCCTTGTAGTCCATAGCCCAACGCGCTGCCCCGACGCAAGCCGTTGGCCCGCTTTGGGTGCCCGCACTTGCGTTTTGGAGAACCAGCTCCATTCCTGCTATAAGGGCGGCCGGTTGTCGATTCTAGAGATAGTTCGACAACCGCGGGCGAAGCGAATGTTCGCGTGTCTCCTGACTCCGCAGACCTGCTACTCAGCCCATCCTCCGAGGCTCACCATCGCACTGGCCTTCCTGTTATTGGGCACGTTGGGCCCAGCCCAGATCCACTCTCCGGCCTTCGCCCAGAGCGTGGCACCCCATAGTAGCTGTACGTTTCGAAGCGGCGAGGGCGTTCCCCCGGCTGTCGTGGACCGCGCCGTTGCCTACGCCGCGGAGCTGGTAGGGGCAGAGTATTTCGCTCGGAATTACGTACTCGTCCTCGAGTTCGCGAGGGACAACCGCTGCGAGCTCGAGAGCAGTTCCGATCCGATCTCGTACTACGTCGCGTTCGACTATGCTCCGCTGAGCCGACTCGGCCTAGCGACCTACTACGTATGGGCGCAGGTTCCCGAAGACACCGAGTCGCCGGTAACGGGAACCATCGCGGCCTTCGACGAAACCGGCCAAGTGGTGGAGCCCACCATCGACCGAGCAACCGCGCGCAGATTGGTCAAAGAAAGCGAGCTTCCCATTCCAAAGGCGGTGCTCGAATCCGATAGACTGAGGGTGACCGGCTTCACGCAGGCAGGCGGCAAGTTTCACTGGGAGTTCCGGGTCTCGACGGACGAACGACTTGCCGACGCGCCGGGCTGTGGGAAGGAGTTCAAAATCCTGGTGAACGCGACAGACGGAGCTGTCCAGTACTTCAAGCATGGACTCTGTTCCTGCCCGGGCTTCATCCCGTAGACAGGGGGCCTGCCAACCCCGCTCGCGCCCGAGGCTCGAACTTGGCCTAGAGCCGCTGAGGGCTTGCTTGGAGTGCTGAAGGACGCGCGGGCCGAAGCGCCGCGGCGGCGAGCCAGTACAAGACCACCGCGAGTGCTACGACTCCCGAGAAACCCAGATGGATCGCGAGTATGGTCGCCAACACCGCGCTCAGCACCGAAGCGCAGCCGTTGATCCCCCAGGCCCAGGGCAAGAGATCCGGCTCCCGGTCGGTGAGCAGGGCAAGGCCGAGAGGGAAGGGCATGCCCATGAAGAAGCCCAGCGGGGCTATGAGGCCCACACCCACCGCCAGGCGCAGCGCCCCCGGCCACGCGATGAGGCGGCCGAACAAGGCAGGCAGAGCAAACACATAGCCGAGGGCGATTATCGAGATACAGGCTACGGCCACGGTGACCGCAGAGTATCGCGACCGGCTCTGTCGCAGTCGCTCGCTAGCCGCGCTGCCTAGCCCCGCAAAAAAGAGAAACGAGGCCAGGACCGCCGCCACCGCGTAGAGGGGATTTCCGACGAAGAGCACGAACCTCTGGATGAACGCGATCTCGATGAACAAAAAGGCCAGACCCAGGGCGGCAAAATAGACCACGACCCGCCAGGGGCTGGGCGCTGTGACGCCGGGCAAGGGTCCGGAACGCGAGCGTAACACGAGCAGCGGTGCAAGAATCAACAGCGCGGCCGCCAACGCGGCCTGTAGTAGGGTCGCCACCACGACCAGGTAGCCCTGATCGACCAAAGCCACGCCTCCCCGCGCCCTCAGAGAGAGCAGCTCCGGGACCACTCGCCATCTGAGAAAGTGGCCAAAGAAAGGCCTGTCGTCGCTGGCCGGACGAATGTCGAACTTGTAATCGCCCAGGTAGCGCTCGCCGCGTTCGCCGAGCAATGCCAGCGCGCCGTCGTAGAAATAGGGAGAATCCAGAACGTTGTAGCGGTTGGCCTGCGACCGGGGCATCCCGGGGTAGTAGGCCGAGTCGAAGGCCCAGCGCTCGCAAAACTCGACTATGGTCTGGCCGTCTTCTTCGTTGAACTCGCCGTTCTTGATCAGTAGCGTCGTGGTGTTCCAACTGCGTATGAGAACGAGGCGTTTGCCCGGATCCTCTACACCGAGGCGGCGCAGGGCCTCAATCGCCGTGGCGACCAGCTTGAGGCCGTCGCGCGGCGGTACCCGCAACCAGCGTGTCAGCGACAGTATGCCGTCGCT
The DNA here is from genome assembly GCA_046754245.1 of Binatia bacterium. Lineage (GTDB taxonomy): Bacteria > Desulfobacterota > Binatia > UBA1149 > UBA1149 > JBHHVL01. Next base: position 32,506 of record JBHHVL010000003.1, read on the forward strand.
TTCGAGACGGCTGACGTAACGCGCAAGGGCCTCTACCGTGTAAACGTAACCTTCGTTGAGCGAGCGCACACCGACGCTCGCCGCGGCAAAGGAGCCGAGCGGGCCCATCTGGATCAAGTCGAAGCGCCTCTGGCTTCGCTCGATGAAGCTGCGGGCCTCGTCCAGGTGGACGTGCAGCTTGGGCAGCTCAAACAGCCCGCCGGTGAAACCCCGGTAGCGCCGACGCATGAGATCGATCAAATCCCCGTTGACCTCCACCGCGTCTACGGATGCCGCGTCGTGATAGACCGCGAGCAACAGATCCGCGCCGGTGCCAGCACCCAGGACCAGCACCTTCGGTGCTGGCGCGAGCAGCATGAAGGGCAGGCCCTGCGCCAGCCCCTCCAGGTAGCCAAGGGACTCCCGGCGTCCGTCGTATCGGTTGATGGCGCTGAGCGCGTCGCCGTCAGTGAAAAGCCCCAGCTGGGCCGGCAAGTCCAGGGTCTGGTGCAGGCTCATGCCGGGAGCGTGCCGAATAGGCACCGTCGGGCTATGCACGACGCTCAACAGGCCCAGAGGGCCCGAATACTCGCCGACGAGCTCCGCGCCCACAACCTGCAGGGCCTGGCTCAGGCCCTTGTAAGGGGAGGGCCGCGGAGCGAGCAGCTTGGAAGGAAGCAGGGCTACCCCAGCCGCGGCCACCAGCGCGCCGAGTGCCAGTGCTAGCGAGCCTGGCCCACGCCGGCGGCCGGCCATCACCGATACCGCCGCAGCCAGGCAGCCGAGCAGGCCAACGGCCTTGAGACAATCGGGGTATTCGAGCACGAACAGCAGACCGAGGGATAAGAGGGCGCCGAGGGCGGCACCGATCAGGTCGGCGGCGTAGACTCGCCCCTGGTGTGGCTTGAAACACATCAAGGCCAGGCCAACGCAGTTGGCCGCGCAAAAGAATGGAAACGCGAGAACGAGATACCTGCCGAGAAGCCCCAGGCTCTGCCCGGGGTCCCAGACCACCTCGAGGGCGTTGAAGGGAATCGCCTGCGCCGCCGCGAAGCAAGCCGGCGCGGTGAGGCCGAAGAGCGTCGCGTCAAGCGCGAAGGCCGCCATGAAACGCCCCTGTAGCCGGGGTCTCACCAAGACCAAGAAGGTGCCGCTCACGCCGTAACCCAGCAAGGCCAGGCTGATGATCATGTAGGCGAAATGGTACCACTCGACGACGCTGAACAAGCGAATGAGAATGATTTCGTAGCCGATTGCGGCTGAGGAAATCAGCGCCAGAGCGACCGGCAACAGGGGGGGCAACACCTGCTCAGGGACCACCGGTCAGTGGAACAAAGCGCACCGGCAAGAGTTGACGCGTGCGCACCGTGCCCTTGCGATCCTTTTCGACCAGGGTCAGTTGCTGGGTCAAGAAAGCGCCGCCCACCGGAATCACCATCCTGCCGCCTGGCTTGAGTTGCGCGACCAGGGGCGGCGGGATGTGGCTAGCCGCCGCCGTGACGACTATGGCGTCGAACGGGCCGTGCTCCGGCCACCCGTAGTAGCCATCCCCGACCCGGCACTCGACGTTGCCGTAGCCCAGGCGATCCAGAAGAGCAGAGGCTCGATCTCCCAGCGCTTCGATGATTTCTATGCTGTATACCCGCTTGACCAGCGTGGAAAGAACCGCCGCCTGATAGCCGGAGCCGGTCCCTATCTCGAGCACCAAGTCGTCGTCGTCCACGGCGGCCAGCTCCGTCATCAGGGCCACAATATAGGGTTGTGAAATCGTCTGCCCGTGGCCGATGGGAAGCGGGCGGTTCTCGTAGGCAGCCGCCTTCTCGACCCCGGGGACGAAGTGATGGCGGGGAACTCGGGCCAAGCCATCGAGCACTCGCCGGGCGAATCGTCCCGAATCCTTGCCGGGAATCGGCTCGTAGGCTTCGATCCGGGCTACCATGGCCTCGCGTTGCGCCCGGAAGGCTTCATCGCCACTCGCCGATCCCAGTGCCGCGAGCGCGGCGAGAGCGACGCCCAACAGCCCCGCGTCCCGTCCCAGGCTGCGGGTCCGTCGCGTCATGCCCTCATTTGACCGAAGCCACTTGATGACCACAGTACCGGCATCTTACAACAGCCACGCCCGGGTTCACCAGGACCGGTGCGATCACGCGATCACGTGGTCGGCGCGGAGTCCCTCGATCTCAGCGCCTGAGAGCCCAAACTCGGACAACACCTCGGCCGTGTGTTCGCCGGCGGACGGCGCCGGACGCTGGATCTTCGCGGGAGTTCTCGAAAAATGGGCGGCCGGCAGCGGCTCACGCATGGGGCCGGCCACGGGGTGCTCGGTATCGACGAGGCTCGCGCTGGCCCGGACCTGGGCGTGATCGGGAACCTCATCGGGGGCGAGGATGGGTGCGTGGGCGACGTCGTAATCCTCGAAACGTCGGCACCACTGCTCGGTCGTGCGAGCCGGGGATATTTCCCCTAGTATCGCACGGAGCTCGGCCATGTTGACCAAGCGATCAAAGATCGAGGCAAAACGAGGATCGGCGACGAGATCCTCTCGTTCCATGGCCCGGCAGGCCGCGGCCCATTCTTCGTCACTGAGCGCCGCCACGGTCATGAAACCATCGGCGGTCTCTACGACGTTGTATATCGTCCCCAAAGGCGGCACCTGCATTACCCCCTCGCCCAAAAAGGTATGGTTCATCATCCCGTCCGGCCACAAGAAGGCCAGGGCGACGTCGAGCATGGCTATCTCCACGAGTTGGCCCCCTTTGCCCCGCTGGCGTGCGAGCAGTGCAGCGGTGACCGCTTGGGCGACCGTGTAGGCCGTGGCCTTGTCGAGGCATAGGTTACGAACAAGCTCGGGCTTGCCGCTGTCCGGATTTGCCTGTACGGCCGCGAATCCGGACAGCCCCTGGACGATGTTGTCGTACACCTTGCGACCCGCGAATGGACCTTTCTCGCCGAAACCGGAGATCGAAACGTATATCAGATCGCGGTTGAGCCGGCTGATCTTCTCGTAGCCCAGCCCCATGCGCTCGACCACGCCGGGCCGGAAGTTTTGGACAAAAACGTCCGCGGCCCCCGCCATCTTCAACACCAGATCTTTGCCCCGATCCTTGCGCAAATCTACGACCACCGACCGTTTGCTTCGGTTGAGGTTTACGAAGGTCGAGGAAATTCCCCCACGTATCGCACCAAACATGCGCAGGACGTCGCCTACGCCGGGCGGCTCCACCTTGATGACGTCGGCGCCTTGATCCCCCAAGACCATGGTAGCAAGCGGCCCGCTAATGACGGCCGAAAGGTCTATGATGCGTACGCCACCGAGCGGGCCACTGCTGCTTGTCATCTCTGCTGCTCCTATGGGCTGCGCCGCTTAGAGTCGCCGCGGGCATCGCCATCCACGCGCACGACCACCTGCTCGTACAAAGAGCCCGCGTCGACGCCGCCTTCCACGAAATCGGCGAGCAGCTGGGGCTTGATCACGTAGCGGATCACACCGTGTTCCACGACGCCGAGGGGGTCGGCTCGTCCCGGAGGATCCATGACCGCGAAGTCCTGTAGCCCAAAGCGCAGCACCAGCTCCAGCCCCGAAGGCTTGAGTTCCAGGGTTTCCAGCTTCTCGAGAGCTGGAAAGACCACGGCCGCCCACAGGCGGCCTACTCGTTCACGCTCGTCGCCCCGGCCAGCGTCGAGGATGATGCCGGTGTCGACGTCTATCTCGAGGTAAGAACTCCCCTGACCGCTGGAGGGCCCGGCGATCCGGACCTCGGTCGCGAGAACAGCGCCTGCCCTCATGCTATTCATCAACATCGAAACCTGCAGGGCTACGGCGTCTGCACCCCATTGCTTGGCCGTCTCGGCGAATGATTCGGCCAACGCTTCGACCCTGGCTCTGGTCGCCTCACCGGCGGCAAGATCCGGGGGTTTGGTGTCGGTTTCCTGCGCCCGCGCTGGCGCGGCCAGAACCAGGAGGAAGGCACACCCGAGGGCGGCGGTACGATAGCGGCCACGGTTCACGTTTGTCGATACTGCCAAAGCGGAGGATACTTGCCAATGCCACTGGCGCTGCAGTCGCGCGCGGAGCCGCAACGCAATGGAACTGGAACGAAGATTCTTCGAGTTGTTCGAACCCGTCAAGGCCTTCCTCGAGAGCCACTGCCGCGAAGGCCAGGAGCTACTCGCCGCGGTATCGGGCGGCTCCGATTCCATGGCCATGCTCGAACTGCTCGCCCTGGCGGCGCCGCCCCTGCGGCTCGGTCTCGGGGTAGCCTGCGTGAACCATGGCCTCCGTCGCGGCTCGGCGGCCGAACAGGGAACCGTTCGCACCCGTGCAGCCGCTCTCGGGCTACCCTTCTACCCCCTCAAGATCGACGAGCCGGGTCGCGGTGACGAGCAGCACCTGCGCGAACTTCGCTACCGCTTGCTCGAGGAGCTCGCCGATCGAGAAGGTTACGACTGGATAGCCACTGGGCACACGCGGGACGATCAGGTCGAAACCGTGCTGATGCAGATGCTCAGGGGCGCTCACCTGCGGGGTCTGGGGGGAATGCCGCAGCGTAGGGGCCGGGTCATCCGCCCGCTGCTGGGCCTCGAGCGCCAAAGGCTGAGGGGCTTCCTCGAAAGCAGGGGATTCGAATGGATCGAAGATCCCAGCAACCTCGATCCACGCTACACCCGTAATCGTTTCCGGCACCGCCTCATACCGGAGATTGAAGCCAACATCGGTCGCGGAAGCCTCGATCACCTCGTCGAATCCGCTTCGCGCTGGCGCCTCGACGATGAGTACCTAGAGGCCGAAGCCCGCCGTTATCTCGATTTCATTCACGGCGGCCGAGCCGGAGCGACCCTAGACCTCGTTGCCCTGGAACGGGTACCCAGAGCCCTGCGAGCACGGGTAATCATGATGTGGCTCTCGGACTGCGGTGGACCGCGGTCGCTCAGCCTGGGACAGCTGGCCCAGGTCGAAAAACTCGTACTTTCGCGCGATGGGAGCGCCACGATGGCGCTCCCCGGCCTCGTGCTGCTGCGTGAGTACGGAAGCTTGCGTCTGAGACCAGCCATGGATAACAGGGCTACAGCTTACGCCTTTGCTCTCTCGCCGCTCGAGCGGTGCCGTGTCGAAGGCCCCGACGGCGCGTGGAGTATCGAAATCGATCTGGCGCCGGCGGCCTCGGAGGCTGCTGTGAGCGGAACCTTCGACGAAACCGTGGTACTGGACGCTGAGGCCTTGGGCCGCTACGAGCTCGTCCTACGACCGACGCGGGGCGCGGAGAACCTCGTGCAAGAGGCCGGTAGGGGCCGGCGTTCGGTGGCCGATCTGTTCTGTGACCACAAGGTTCCGCGACGGTTTAGAGCCGACTGGCCGGTGCTCATCGGCGGAAACCGACTGCTGTGGGTTCCAGGAATCGCACTGGCCCCCGGCTTGCGCGCGAGCGGCCGCAGCCCTTCCAGCGTTGCGCTCCGCTGGCGCAGGAAGGACACGTGACCTTGCTGGGACAGGCTCCACGTGATAATTTCGGCTTGATTTTGTCGGAAAAACAAGACTTTAGCACTCGTTCTCAAACGGTATTCGAGGATCGCCGCAACGTATGAATCAGTTCTCCCGTAACATAGCCCTGTGGCTCGTCCTTGGCCTCATGGTCGTTCTGCTCTTCAACATGTTCCAGAACCAGCAACGGCCAGACGAGGAACTCGGCTACAGCCAGTTTCTCTCCGAGCTGCGTTCCGGCCGCGTGGACGACGTCACCATCCAGGGCGACAAGATCACCGGTACGATGGACGGCGGGCGGAAGTTTCGGACCTTTGGTCCTCGTGACGACGTTCTCGAGGAAGTCAAGACTTCCGACATTCCCTTCGAGGTCAAACCCCAGGATAGTGAGCCCTGGTACGTGATTCTACTAGTCCAGTGGTTTCCGATGCTACTGCTGGTCGGGGTGTGGGTCTTCTTCATGCGCCAGATGCAGATGGGAGGCGGAAAGGCCATGGCCTTTGGCAAGAGTAAGGCCCGGTTGCTGAGCGAGAATCAGCAGAAAATAACCTTCAACGACGTCGCAGGAATCGACGAGGCCAAGGACGAGCTAGAGGAGATCATCGCCTTCCTGCGTGATCCCAAGAAGTTCACGCGCCTGGGCGGTCGCATCCCCAAGGGGGTATTGCTGGTCGGGGCGCCCGGCACGGGCAAGACGCTGCTCGCGCGAGCCGTCGCCGGAGAGGCGGGGGTGCCGTTTTTTTCTATTTCGGGTTCCGATTTCGTGGAGATGTTCGTCGGTGTTGGTGCCTCGCGGGTGAGGGACCTCTTCGTTCAGGGCAAGAAGAACGCCCCCTGCATCATCTTCATCGACGAGATCGATGCGGTCGGCCGCCACCGAGGCGCCGGTCTCGGTGGCGGGCACGACGAACGCGAACAGACGCTGAACCAGCTACTGGTTGAGATGGACGGCTTCGAGTCCAACGAAGGCGTGATCTTGGTGGCGGCTACCAACCGCCCCGATGTTCTTGACCCCGCCTTGTTGAGGCCCGGGCGTTTCGATCGCCGGATCGTGGTCCCTCGCCCCGACGTCAGGGGTCGCACCGGCATACTCAGCGTGCACACGAGAAAGGTGCCGCTTGGCGAGGACGTTGACCTCGAGGTCATAGGCAAGTCTACGCCGGGCTTCTCGGGCGCCGATCTGGAAAACCTCGTAAACGAGGCGGCGCTACAAGCCGCCCGCGAGAACCGCGATTCCGTTTGCCAGAGCAACTTTGACCTTGCCAAAGACAAGATACTCATGGGCAGTGAACGACGTAGCCTCGTCTTGACGGAGGAGGAGCGGCGAAACACGGCCTTCCACGAGTCCGGACACGCCCTCGTCGCGGCCCTGCTGCCCGGTGCGGATCCGGTACACAAGGTCACGATCATACCGCGGGGCATGGCGCTGGGCGTTACTCAGCAATTGCCCGAAGACGACCGCCACACCTACAAGCGGGAGTACCTCTACAACAACCTCACGATACTCTACGGCGGCAGGGTCGCCGAAGAACTCACCCTCAAGGAGATGACCACCGGAGCGGGTAACGACATCGAGAAGGCTACCGAACTTGCTCGCAAGATGGTATGCGAGTGGGGAATGAGCGAGAAGTTGGGCCCGATCACCTTCGGAAAACCTCATGAAGAGGTGTTCTTGGGTATGGAAATGAGCCAGCCGCGCGAGTACTCGGAGCAAACGGCGAGCTTCATCGACGTGGAAGTGAAACGTATTCTGACTGAAGCCTATCAAAAGGCGCGGGAGATTCTCACGGCCAACCTCACGATCCTACACGCCATGGCCGACGCCTTGCTCGAAAGGGAGGTGCTCGACAACTCTGAAATCACGGGACTCCTCATGGCCCACGGGGTCTCCATCCCGGGGCCGGAAAAAGCCAGCGCTCCGGCCTGATAGCGGTTGTCATGGGCGCTGACCGCCATGACCTCTTGCGCACGGCCAGGGGAGACCTGATGCTGCGGGAGCGGCCCTTGGTCATGGGAGTCGTGAACGTAACGCCGGATTCATTCTCGGACGGCTGCAGCTACTCGGGGCCAGCCGCGGCTGCACAAACGGTCCTTGATATGACTGATGCGGGAGCAGACATAGTGGACATCGGCGGCGAGTCGACCCGGCCGGGAGCACGCCCGGTATCCAAAGACGAAGAGCTTCGCCGAGTGATACCGGTCCTTGAGATCCTCGCCGGCAGGTGCAGTGTTCCCATCTCGGTGGATACGTCGAAGGCCGCCGTCGCCGACATCGCTCTGAAAACCGGAGCCGACATCGTCAACGACGTCTCCGCGGGACGCTGGGACGAAGACATGCTCGCGGTTGTCGCCGACCGCGGTGCGGCAGTCGTCCTCATGCACACGCCTGGCCCTCCGGAGCGGATGATGGAGCTCGCCCACTACGACGATCTTGTGAAGACCCTCGTCTCTTTCTTTGAAGAGCGCTGTTCAGCGGCGATCGAGCGGGGCGTATCCCCGCACTCCATAGTCGTCGATCCCGGCATAGGATTCGGCAAGCTCACCAGCCACAACCTCCAGATCATCGCCCGACTCCGGTCTCTCCAGAACGCAGGTGTACCCCTGATGCTGGGCCTGTCGCGGAAACGTTTCGTGGGGGAAATATGTGGAATCGAAGACCCCCGTGAGCGCGACTCGGCCAGCGCCGCCGCTTATGCGGTCGCGGCTTTCCTCGGTGTCGACATCGTCAGAACACACGACGTGACGGCCACCCTGGAAGCGGTCACCCTCGGCGCCGCCCTCCGCCACGCAGGGGAAGGGACGCCGTGAGCATCCTGGAGTTTCTCCGCTGGCAGGACCTTCTCGATATAGCCCTGATCGCCTACCTCATCTACATGGGACTGCTGCTCGTGCGAGGTACGCGGGCAGCCAATATGCTTATTGGAATGGCGGTAATCTTCGTGGTTTACCTGGCTTCACGACGGCTGCAGCTATACACGGTCAGTTGGATATTCGACCGCTTCCTCGCGTCGTTCATCATCGTTGCGGTGGTGATATTCCAGCACGACATCCGTCGATTGCTCACGAGCTTCGGACGCCGCCCTCTTCGGCTGAGCCGCGGGTTACTGCAACGCTCGCAGATGATAGAAGAACTCGTTCGAGGGGTGGTCACGCTAGCCGGTAACGGGGTAGGGGCGCTGATAGTGGTGCAGCGCAACGTTGGGCTCAACGACTTTGTAGAAGGGGGAAGCCGCCTCGACGCGGTAGCGAGCCGGGAACTTCTGGTCAGCGTCTTCTCCGCGGACTCGCCGATACACGACGGCGCGATAATCGTCGTCCGCAACCGTTTCGAAGCCGCCGGCTGTCTTTTGCCTCTGACGACCAACCCGAACATCTCACGTAGGCTCGGAACTCGCCACAGGGCCGCTATCGGTCTGACCGAAGAGACCGACGCCATCGCCGTAGTGGTATCCGAAGAAGACGGCTCGATCTCCTTGGTAGAAGGCGGGAGAATTACTCGGGCGCTCGACGCCAATACGCTAAGAACCAGTCTCGAGGAACTACTGATTCCGTCGTGATCAACGCCGCCGACAGGTTAAAGCGTCTGTTTCTCCGTGACCTCGGCATGAAGCTCTTTGCTCTGTTGCTCGCCTGCGGACTCTGGTACGGCGTGAACTTTGGCAGCAGAGACGCCGAAGTGACGCTCCCGGTGCCCGTTCAGTATTCCAACCTCGACGCTAGGCTGACCATCGTGGGGCGTTCGCCCCGCGTGGTCACGGTATGGGTAGCCGGGTCTCGTACCGCCCTCGACACCCTCAGCCGGGAAGAACTCCTCCTCGATTATGATCTCAGCAAGGCTTCCCCCGGCACCACACAGATAACCGTTGACCCCGTTGATCTGGGTTTACCCACGGGCACCAGGCTCGTGCGGGTGTCTCCGGCTCGATTCTCGCTTACAATAGCCAAGCGGAACGGCGACTCCATTTCGCCGTCAGATACAGACAACGCTTCCGAAGAAGGAGTTTCCCAGCAGTGAACGACACCGCATTGCAGCTCAACCAGGGCGACGAACGCAAGCTGTTCGGAACCGACGGCGTACGCGGCGTGGCCAACATGGAACCGATGACACCGGAAACCATACTCAGGCTGGCCCGCGCCGTAGGACGGCACTTCCATACCGCCGGAAGCCATAGACACAAGATCGTCATAGGCAAGGACACCCGTATTTCGGGTTACATGATCGAAACGGCGCTGGCTTCGGGATTGACTTCCATGGGCGTGGACGTGCTCTTGGTCGGGCCCATGCCCACGCCGGGTATCGCTTTCTTGACACGTAGCCTCAGAGCGGACGCCGGCGTGGCGATTTCAGCATCGCACAACAGCTTTGAAGACAACGGAATCAAGTTCTTCGGTCCCGATGGCTTCAAGCTGGCGAACGAAGCCGAAAAGCAGATCGAGGCCCTCATGAGTGGCCACGAAATTGACCGCATGCGGCCGACAGCAGGAGGCATAGGCAAGGCCAGGCGCGTAGATGACGCGGATGGGCGTTACAACGTCTTCCTCAAGCAGGTGGTTCCGCGAGAGAGTACCCTTGAGAGCCTCAGGATCGTGATCGACTGTGCCAACGGTGCGGCCTATCGTGTTGCGCCGATGATACTTGCCGAGCTGGGAGCAGAGGTCATAACTATCGGCGACCACCCCGATGGATTCAACATCAACGCGGATTGCGGGGCTTTACACACCGAGATGCTCCGTGAGAGGGTGCTCAGGGAAGGTGCCGACCTCGGCATAGCCCTGGACGGAGACGCGGACAGGGTCATCATGGTCGACGAGCTCGGCGAAGAAGTAGACGGCGACCACATGCTCGCCATACTCGCCGTGGCCATGCAGCGCAGAACCACGCTCAGGCAGTCCACCGTAGTCGGAACCGTCATGAGCAACCTAGGTCTTGAACTCGCCCTCAAAGAACATGGCATTGCTCTCCGGCGCACGGCCGTGGGTGACCGCTACGTGTCAGAGTGCATGGCCGGCGGCGGGTTCAATCTCGGCGGAGAACAGTCCGGCCACATCATCAACCTCGACTACTCCACGACCGGCGACGGCATGATCTCGGCTCTGTCGATCATCGTGGCCCTCCAGGAGGCCGGCACGCCCCTTTCGCAACTCAAGAGCATCGTCACGAAATGCCCGCAAGTAATTGTAAACATTAAGGTTAAAGAAAAACCGGACCTCAGTGCGCTCCGCCCGGTGGTGGCGGCGATAGAGGGGGCCGAAAAGTCTCTAGGGGGCCGAGGCCGGGTCGTTGTCCGCTACTCCGGTACCGAGCCCCTCGCGCGCGTGATGGTGGAAGGAGAGGGATCCGATGAGGTTTCCGAGCACGCTCGAACCATCGCCGCGGCCATCGAGGAAAGCCTCGGTTGAGCGGCAGCCATGACGAACACACTGAGTCTTGGGGTAAACGTCGACCACGTCGCTACCATCCGGCAAGCGCGGCTGTGTGAGTACCCCGACCCCCTGGAAGCGGCGCTCGCGGCCGAAAGGGGCGGCGCGAGTGGAATAACCATTCACCTCCGCGAAGACAGGCGGCACATACAAGAGCGCGACGTACTGCGCATAAGAGACGGCGCGGCCAGCAAGCTCAACCTCGAAATGGCCGCTACCGTCCAGATGGTCGATTTTGCCTGCTCGGCCCAACCCCCCGAGGTATGCCTTGTCCCCGAAAAGCGTGAAGAACTAACCACTGAAGGCGGTTTGGCGGTCGCGGGCCGGGAAGCAAAGCTCGCACCCTTCGTCGAAAAGCTGCGCCTCGCTGGTATCAGGGTCAGTCTGTTTGTCGAAGCCGACGAGTCGGAACTCATCGCGAGCAAACGGGTCGGCGCTCAGTACGTCGAGCTTCACACCGGTAGCTACGCCAACGCGGATCCAGGCGCTGAGGCAGCCGAGCTCGAAAAGATCAGGCAAGGTGCGGCGCTGGCCCGAGAACTTGGCCTCGGCGTCAACGGCGGCCACGGACTCACGCTAGAAAATGTCGAGGCCATCGCCGCCATACCCCAGATCGTGGAACTCAATATCGGTCACAGCATCGTCGCCAGAGCTATCATGGTAGGTATCGAGCAAGCCACCCGTGAGATGCTCGAGGCCTGTCTGGCGGCACGTCGACGGGTGTCGGCGTGAACCGTAGCGGCTACGCCCCGGTCCTCGACAGGGACGGCGCCCGGGCACTCGACGAAGCCACCATACGCTCCGGGGTACCGTCGCTGCGTCTGATGGAGAGCGCCGGTGAGGCCCTCTGCGTGGTGGCCCACTCCGAGCTGCTGTCGATCGAGGATATCGAACCTGACGGTGAAAGGCGTCCGCAGGTCTTGGTCCTGTGCGGCGCGGGAAACAATGGTGGCGACGGCTTGGTGGCCGCGCGACACCTCAACGAACTCGGCGTATCGGTAACGGTTGCCCTGTGCTGCGGTGAGTTCGATGAAGGAGGCGACGCGTACAAGAACTTCAAGCGATGGAAGGAACTCGGCGGAGAGACGATAGGGCGTGAACAATGCATGGAGGTGTTGAGCGGCAGCTCAGACAGGCGGGCCGACATGCTGATAGACGCCTTGCTCGGCACCGGGCTCAACCGTGAACTAGACGATCCCTTGGCCGAATTGGTCGACGCCATCAATGCTTCTGGCCTTCCGGTGGTTGCCGCCGATACCCCGACGGGACTCTGCGTCAACAGGGGCAGCGCGCTCGGCAGGGCCGTATTCGCGGACTTCACGGTCTGTTTCGGCTCGGCCAAACCGGGCCTATTCCTCGGCGATGGCCCCAACCACTGCGGCAGGGTCAGCGTCAGTGACATAGGACTGCTCGACGTCGGGGAGGCGGGTGTAGAAGCCCTGGCCTGGGTCATAGACGATCAGCACTGCGGCGAAACCCTGCCTCTGCGTCACCGCATGGTCCACAAGGGTGAACTCGGCCACGTGCTCATCGTCGGCGGCAGCCGCGGCAAGAGCGGCGCCGCTCTTCTCGCCGCGCGAGGTGCTCTCCGGACCGGCGCTGGCCTGGTAACCGTTGCGGCCCCGGCGACGGTCGCAGACGCGATCAACACGGCGTTCACCGAAGCCATGACCCTCGAACTTGCCGACCGAGACGGCGAGGTAGCCCCGGCAGCCTGGACGGCGCTGGCCGACAAGGTCAACGACTTCGACTGCATAGTGATCGGGCCGGGGCTAGGGCGTAGTGGCGGCGCGGAGGAACTCGTGGTCGAACTGCTCGAACACTACGCCGGTCCGATGGTAATCGACGCCGATGCTCTCAGCGCCATTGCGCGTCATCGCGACAGTCTCGCGAGGCTGCTTTCGCGGCGCTCTCGCTCCGGCGCACCAGCGCCCGTACTCACGCCGCATCCGGGGGAGATGGCTGCACTGTGCGGGCTCAGCGCCCGGGAGGTCCAGAAGAACCGCCTCGGGCTCTGTCGCAGCTTCGTGACCGAACACAGGGTGGTGCTGTTGCTCAAGGGCGCAGCCACGATCGTCAGTGACCGTGACGGTGCGGCATTCAACCTCTCTGGCAACCCGGGCATGGCCACCGCCGGCATGGGAGACGTACTCGCCGGCGTCATCGGCACGCTGCTTTGCCAGGTACCCGACGGCTTCGAGGCTTCGGCGGCCGCTGCCTACCTCCACGGCTTCGCGGCCGACCAACTCTACGAGGAATTCGGAGGACCGGGCTTTCTCGCCTCAGAGGTCGCCGATGCGCTTCCCCTGGCCATGGCAGTGCTGAGCCACGGCAAGCCCCGTGACCAGTGATTCGCGCTTTCGGCTGCGACTCGATAGCCGGAGCGAGAGTCAAACCGTCGCCATCGGCCGGACGCTCGGCGAGCAGTTGGAACCACGAACGGTGGTCGGGCTGGTGGGGCCTCTGGGAGCCGGGAAGACCTGTTTCAGCCGTGGAATAGCCAGCGGCCTGGGTCTTGACCCGCGGGAGCTCTGCAGCCCCTCGTTTCTCTACCTCGTCCACTACGAGGGCGGCCGCCTTCCTCTCAACCACGCCGACCTCTATCGCCTCGCCGATCTTCCGGAGGAGGCCCGGATCGAGAACTACGCCTCGTTGGGGCTGTACGAAGCCACGGAGGGCGAGGGAGTTACCGTCGTCGAGTGGTGGGAGTACTTCCGAGGGCCGGATCCAGCTCAACTCGTAACTGTTGAATTTTCGGTAAAAAAATCCAATCATAGGGTGATTTTGGTTTTCCTGCCCGAAAGCTCGGTGGAGACTGTCGGGTGGGCCTTGAAGCGCCACGCCGATTAGACGGATTCCAGCCATGTCTCAACCGCGCCGGGTAGTACAGAAATACGGTGGCACATCGGTCGCCAACCTCGACCGCATACGCGCGGTCGCCGAACGCATCAAAGGCCAGTGCGGACCTGAGCGTGACCTAGCGGTGGTGGTGTCGGCCATGTCGGGCGAGACCAACAGGCTGGTGGCGCTCGCTCGCGAACTCTCCGCCAACCCGAGTGCCCGCGAGGTCGACGTGCTGCTGTCCACGGGCGAACAGATCTCTAGTGCCCTTCTGTCTATGGCTCTAGAGGAGATCGGCGTGCCGGCGGTTTCGCTGCTCGGCCACCAGGTTGAAATCGCCACCGACTCGGCTTTCGGCCGGGCGCGCATACGGTCCATCGACGTCTCGCGAGTGGAGGAGGCCTTTGCCGAGGGCCGTGTGGCTGTCATCGCGGGATTTCAGGGCATCGATGAAGCCCGTAACATCACGACGCTCGGCAGAGGCGGCTCGGATACCACCGCCGTCGCACTGGCGGCCGCCATCAACGCCGACGTGTGCGAAATCTGTACAGACGTACAGGGGGTTTACACCACCGATCCACGGGTCTGTCCCGACGCAATCAGGTTGGACCGTATTTCCTACGAAGAGATGTTGGAGATGGCGGGACAGGGAGCCAAGGTACTGCAGATTCGGGCCGTTGAATGCGCCAAACGTCACGATGTCAGCGTCTACGTTTGCTCGAGCTTTGACGACGGCGACGGGACCTGGGTGGTTCCGGAGGATAAGAGCATGGAAGAAATACTGGTTTCGGGCGTTGCTTTCGACAGGGACCAGGCGAAGATCACCGTCAAGGCCGTCCCCGACACACCGGGTCTCGCGGCTGCGCTCTTCTGCCCGCTGGCGGACGCCGGCATCGTCGTTGACATGATCGTGCAGAATGTCAGCGCGGACGGGCGTACCGACCTGACTTTCACCGTAGCTAGGGGCGACCTCTCAGCGGCGGAGAAACAGGTGACCAAGGTCGCCGAGAAGGTCGGCGCGTCCGGTGTAGACAGCAGCGCAGCGGTCGGCAAGGTGTCGGTGGTGGGGGTTGGAATGCGAAACCACGCGGGCGTTGCCGCGAGGATGTTTGAAGTCCTCTCGGAAGCGTCGATCAATATACAGATGATCTCGACCTCAGAGATAAAGATCTCGGTAGTCGTCAGTGCCGTTGACGTGGATAAAGCGGTGAAGGTGCTTCACGCGGCTTTCGTCGAAACCGGGGAACCCGCCACGGCCGGTCAGCGGGCATGAGAGTTTCATGGCAACGAAGATAGAAATCTACGACACCACTCTGCGCGACGGAACCCAGGGCGAAGGGATAAGCTTTACCGTACAGGACAAGCTCAACATCGCCACGAGGCTCGACGAATGCGGAATTTCCTGCATCGAGGGTGGCTGGCCGGGATCGAACCCGCGGGACGTCGAGTTTTTCACCGAGGCTCGCAGGCTCCCGCTCTCCAGTGCCCGTATCGCCGCTTTTGGCATGACGATGAGGCCAGGGGAGCGGCCGTCCGCCGACGTCAATCTCAGAGCCCTTCTCAAAGCCGAAACACCGGTAGTCACCCTCGTAGCCAAGAGCTGGGACCTTCACGTTCGCGAAGCGCTGCGGATCTCGAAATCCGCCAACCTCGACATCATCCGCGACTCGGTGTCGTATCTCGCCAAGAGGGTAGAACGGGTGATACTCGACGCCGAGCACTTCTTCGACGGATACGTGGCCAATCCTGACTACGCACTGGCCTGCCTCGAGGCCGCCGTAGACGGGGGCGTATCACTCCTGGCGCTGTGCGATACCCGTGGGGGATCGTTGCCCACCACCATCGAAACCGGCGTGCTTGCGGCTGCGAAGCTTGGGGTTCCGATCGGGATCCACTGTCACAACGACTCGGGAGTTGCCGTGGCGAACTCGCTGCGGGCGGTCGAGTGCGGGGCGGTCCAGGTCCAGGGAACCATCAACGGATTCGGCGAACGCTGCGGAAACGCGAACCTCTGCACCGTCATCCCGAATCTGCAGCTGAAAATGAAGCGGCGTTGCGTAAGCGCCGCTCAGCTTCGCAAGCTCGCGGACCTTTCGCGCTTCGTTTACGAGGAAGCCAACATCGAACCGGACAAGCAGCAGGCCTACGTAGGGCGCAGCGCCTTCGCCCACAAGGGCGGCCTCCACGTTTCGGCAGTACGGCGCAACGCGCTTACATACGAACACATCTCACCGGACCTCGTAGGCAACGAACAGCGTGTATTGGTGTCCGATCTGTCGGGCCGCAGCAACGTGGAGTACAAGGCTAAGCAGTTCGGGATAGACGTCGAAGGTCGTGCCGACGAACTCAAGAGCCTGCTTACCCAGATCAAGGAACTCGAAGGCCTCGGCTTCCAGTTTGAAGGGGCCGATGCGACCTTCGAACTGCTCATGCGCCACAAGCTCAAGGCCAAGAAGGATTTCTTCAAACTCAAATCCTTTCACGTCTCTGACGACAAGCGTGGCGAGGACCAAACCACCCTCGCCGAGGCGACCGTGATGATCGAAGGGCCGGATGGCACCATCGAGCACACCGCTGCCGATGGAGACGGCCCCGTCAACGCCCTTGATCGTGCTCTTCGCAAAGCCCTGGTGAAGTTCTATCCCCGGATCGAAGAGGTCCAGCTACATGACTACAAGGTCCGCGTTCTTGACAGCCCGGAAGGAACGGCGAGCATGGTCAGGGTTTTCATAGAATCAGGCGACCACGAAAGTCGTTGGGGCACGGTAGGCCTTTCCCACAACCTCGTCGAAGCCAGCTGGCAGGCCCTGGTGGACAGTTTCGTTTACAAGCTGCACAGGGACGACAAGGGCCGGCGTTCGGGTCGTAGCAGCCGCGGATAACAGCGCTCGGCCCATGTCGGCTTACTTCGATCATAACGCGACGTCACCGGCGAGACCCGAGGTCGTTCGAGCCGTAGCGGAGCTGCTATCCGAAGGCCCGGGAAACCCCTCGAGCATGCACGCCAGAGGAAGGCGAGCGCGGCAGCTCATCGAAGAAGCCCGCGAGCGGCTCGCCGTTCTGTTCGGCGCTGAAGCTCGGCAGGTGTTCTTTACCTCGGGAGGAACCGAGTCCAACAACCTCGCCATTCGCGGCGCGATCAGCCGCAACCCCGAGCTGCAGCTGATTACCTCTCCGATCGAACACGCTTCGGTTCTCGCCGCCGCGGACCTCCTCGAAAGACAGGGTTGCGAGGTAATACGACTCCCGGTGGATTCCTCCGGACAGCCCGACTTTTCTCTGCTAGCGCGGCTGTCTGCGTCCCGCCCCAGCCTGGTCAGCCTTGGATGGGCAAACGGAGAAAGCGGCCAGGTCCTGGACCTCGAGGGCTTGCTGGCGAGCGTACAGGAGGGAACGCTCTTGCACCTCGACGCGGCCCAGGCGGCGGGACGCATAGCGGTGGGCCTCTACGAAGGGATTTCGATGGTTTCCTGCTCGTGCCACAAGTTCGGCGGTCCCGCCGGCTGTGGGGTGTTGGTACTCGGGCGAGACGCCATAGACCCTGTACTCGTGGGGGGACCTCAGGAACGCGGGCGGCGTCCGGGAACCGAAAATATCGCCGGCATCGTCGGAAGCGGGGTGGCGGCCAAGACAGCCCTAGAATGCATAGACCGTGAAGCCGCACGCCTCGGCAAGTTGCGAGAGCGGCTTTGGAGGGGCCTGTCGCGGGCCCTTCCGAATCTGCGACGGGTCAGTCCGATCGGTGGTTTGCCCAACACCCTTACCGTTGCCCTCCAAGCCCCTGCCTCTGACGTCATGGTGGCGGGACTCGATCTGGAGGGCTACTGCGTGTCTACCGGCTCGGCTTGTGCCACGGCGTCGCCTGAACCTTCCCACGTCATGAAAGCCCTGGGGCTGGAAAGCCCCTACCTCTCCGGAGTAGTACGCATCAGCATGGGTTGGAGTACCGCTGAGTCCGAGGTGGATGGCCTGACCGAGGCTTTTGTCCGGGTCGCAACCCGGGCGATGGAGGCCGCGTGAGCGATTGCCGCGATGAGGGTCGGGTCGTGGTCGCGATGAGCGGCGGGGTCGATAGCTCGTTGGCCGCGGCGCTGCTCGTCGACCAGGGCTACGAGGTTACCGGTGTTTCGATGAGGCTTGCGCCCGACGATTCACGAGTCGGCTCGAGTGGCTGTTGCAGCCAGGAGGACTTTGAAGACGCCGCCTGCGTCGCGGCCGAACTGGGCGTACCGCACTACGTCTTCGATATGCGAGAACGTTTCCGTCGTTCGGTAATGCAGCCTTTCGCGGACGAATACCTGGCGGGCAGGACGCCGAGCCCCTGCGTACTTTGCAACAGGGAGCTGAAGTTCGACCTTCTCAGGCGCAAGGCGCGGGAACTCGGGATCAGTCTTGTCGCCACGGGGCACTACGCCCGCCGGGATCGCGTGAACGGCCGCTACAGGCTCAGACGCGCGGCCGATGAGTTCAAGGACCAGTCCTACTTCCTCTTCGAAATGGGACAGGAGGAACTAGCCGATACGCTTTTCCCGGTAGGCGACCTGACCAAAGACAGCGTCCGGCGGCTGGCCAGCGAGAAGCGACTCGTCGTCGCCGCCAAGCCAGAGAGCCAGGAAATCTGTTTTGTTCCCGACGGCCACTACGCCGAGGTAGTCCAGCGGCTGCGCCCCGAGGGAGCCACAGCGGGCAGCATCATCGACGAGACCGGCAGGGTCCTCGGCCGTCACGATGGGGTTCATCGTTTTACCGTGGGCCAGCGCCGCGGGCTGGGTATCTCCGCCCCCTTGCCGCTTTACGTGAGCGCCATTGACGCCATGGCGGGTACGGTGACGGTGTCGCCCCGCGGGAACCTGCTCAGGGCGGGCCTCGAAGCGTCCGCCCTCAGCTGGACATCCGGCGAGGCCTCGTCGCCGGGCTGCAGGATCTCGGTAAAGATCCGCTACCGCCACCCTGCCGTGGCAGCCACCCTCGAGGCTGTAGACCATGACCGGGCACGCGTCGTCTTCGATCATCCCCAGGAAGCCGTGGCCCCGGGACAGGCGGCGGTGTTCTATCTCGGTGATGAGGTGTTGGGTGGAGGCTGGATAGACCGTGCCCTCACGCTCGAGGAGGCGGCCTGATGCGCGTCGCGATCACTACCCTGGGCTGCAAGGTCAACCAGTACGATGGTGCCGTCATCGAAAGGCTCCTCGACGAGAGGGGCTGGACGAGGGTGGCTTTCTCGGATCCGGCGGACGCCTACGTGATCAACTCCTGCACGGTGACGGCGAGGGCCGACGCGGACGCGCGAAGAGTGGGGCGCAGGGCCCGCCGAACCAACCCCGAGGCGAGAATCATAATGACCGGCTGTTACGCGCAGGTAAGCCCCGAGGAAGTAGCCGCTCTAGACTACGTGGACTACGTCGTCGGACTCGGCAGGCTCACCGACCTTCTCCGCGCGGTAGAGGGGGAACTCTCTCGCGCCGTCGCCGTATCCGACCTGCGAAAATCCGGTTCCGTCGAGACCCTCGGAATCACGAGCTTCCCCGGCCGTACCAGGGCTTTCGTGAAAGTCGAAGAGGGCTGCGACCTGTTCTGCACCTTCTGCGTCATTCCTCTTGCCAGGGGACGGAGCCGCAGCGTCTCTGCTGGCCAGGTGGTCGACGAAATAGAGAGACTCGCCGCGACCGGTTACCGCGAAGTGGTGCTCACGGGGACGCATCTCGGGGCCTGGGGCGCGGGCTTCGACCCGGCCCAGGACCTGTCGTCTCTGCTTGAAGCCATCGCAAGACGCGGACCCGCGGTCAGGGTGAGGATCAGCTCCGTTGACCCCCCGGAAATAAGCTCGAGGCTACTCGACGTCATCGCCGCTAACCCGATGTTTTGTCAGCACTTTCACGTTCCTCTGCAAGCCTGCAACGACAGCGTGCTAGCGCACATGGGCAGAAAGTACTCGCTCGCAGAGGCCGATCGGGCCCTGGCGGCGCTGCGCCGGCGCCTTCCCGACGCCTGCATCGGCACAGACATGATCTCGGGCTTTCCGGGCGAAAGCGAGCAGGAGTTCCGGGCTGGCCTCGACTACCTGGCCAGTTCCCAGATCAACTACGTCCACGTGTTCCCGTTCTCCCAACGCTCTTCGACGGGCGCGGCCAAGCGCTGGCCGCTCGTCGAACCCCGCATCGCCCACCGTCGCGCGGCGTTGATTAGACAACTCTCCAACCGCTTGCGGCGGGCGTTCCACGACTCGTTCCTCGAAAGGCGGGTTCCCATGCTGGTCGAAAAATCACGCGACCCCAACAGCGGTTTGTTGCGAGGGTACTCGGCAAATTATCTACCACTCCTGCTCGACGGCGACGACAGCCTCAGCAACCGTCTTGTCGATGTTCGAATACGCGGTCACAGGGGCCACCGTCTGGAGGCGGTCAGAGTTTGAGCGGCTCGCCGCCCAAGGGCTCGGGGAAGGAATTTGAAAAGCTGGAAGGGATCCTCGGCTATTCGTTCGTGAATCGGTCCCTCATCGAGCAGGCCCTCACCCACAGCTCTTGGGAAGGCGGGGCCGGCCAGCGGCACAACGAAACGCTGGAGTTCCTGGGCGACGCGGTGCTCGACCTCATCATCGCCGAGCTTCTGATGAAGCGCCACGCGGACTGGAGCGAGGGAAGGTTGAGCCGTGTCCGGGCCTCTCTGGTGAACGGACGCGTGCTGGCCGATCTCGCGCGCGAGATGGACTTGCAACTCTGGGTAATCCTTGGTCGCGGCGAAGAAAAGGACGGCGGACGTGAGAAACCCGGCATACTGGCCAACGTCTACGAATCCGTTCTCGGAGCGCTGTTTCTCGACGGCGGCTACGACAAGGTACGCGACGTTGTAGCGGCTCATTTCGACCGCCGCCTGGGCGAGGCCGTCAGCGCGGGCACCGACTTCAAGACCGAACTTCAGGAGCTCACCCAGAGACAGCCAGGCCGGTTGCCGGTCTACCAGGTAAGCGGCGTCGAGGGACCCGACCACGCCAGGAACTACCGAGTCGTGGTGCGCATCGACGGTAAGGAGATGGGCAGCGGGAGCGGTAGGAGCCGTAAAGAAGCGGAGCAGGGAGCGGCCAGGGAGGCTCTCGACCGTCTGCGGTCCCGGTAATCATGGAAGGAGAGCAGCACGTCGGACGTCGAGCGGGCTACGTAGCGCTAGCCGGTGCCCCCAATGTAGGCAAATCGACGCTGCTGAACCGGCTGATAGGCCAGAAGCTCAGCATCACGACACCCAAACCCCAGACCACGCGCAGCCGGGTACTCGCCGTACATAACCGCGGGCTCGCACAGATGGTTTTCATCGATACGCCCGGGCTGCACCGGCCTTCCGGGCTCATCCATGAACGCATGATAGCGAGGGCCAGGGCCAGCATAGCCGAGGCCGACGTGGTGTGCTGGCTGATCGCGGCAGACCGCGGCCTCGGCAAGACCGATCAACGGATTCTGTCGGCTGAAGCCTCGCGTACTATCGTCGTTCTTAACAAGATCGATCTGGTAGCGCGAGAACGGCTGCTCCCGCTCATGGAATCCGTCAGTCAGTATGCTCCGCTGCTCGCCTGTATTCCCTTGTGTGCACGGGACGGTGAAAACGTGGAGCTGCTGCTCGAGGAACTCGCCGGGGCGATGCCGACGGGAGACTGGTTCTACCCGGAAGGGACCGTGACAGACCAAACCGAACGTTTTTTCGTCGCCGAGATCGTCAGGGAACAGCTCTTCGTGCAACTCGGGCAGGAGCTGCCCTACCGGCTCGCCGTAGTGGTGGAATCGTGGCAAGAGGGAAGTAGGACCTTGTTGATCGAAGCCACCGTCGTTACCGACTCCTCTTCGTCCAAACCGATAATTATCGGTAACGGCGGTGCAAGGCTCAAGGCGGTGGGAATCGCCGCGCGCCGAGGAATCGAGCGCTTTCTCGACCGCCACGTCGACCTGCGACTGCACGTCAAGGTCAAGAAAGGCTGGCACCATAACCCGCGTTTTCTCGACGAGATCGGCGTCTAGAACGACGGGCGTCCAAGCGAAGACATGACCAGGGAATCCATACCCACCGTAGCGATAGTCGGCAGGCCTAACGTGGGCAAATCGACCCTCTTCAACCGCCTGGTCCGCAAGCGTCGTGCGATCACCCTCGACACCCCCGGCGTTACCCGGGATGCGATCTTCGAACGGGTACGCTGGGAAGGTCGAGATTTGTTGCTCGTTGACACCGGTGGCCTGGGAGGAGAAACCGAGATAGCGCTGGCTCAGCAGGTACACGACCACACGCTCGCGAGTATTCGAGACGCCGACCTCGTCGTCGTGCTCTTCGACGCACGGGCCGGACTCAACCCCCTCGACGCGGATACCGTCGGTGTTGTGGTTCGTACCGCGCCACGGGCCATCTACGTCGTCAACAAAGCCGACGGACGGGCTCAGGAAGAGGCCGCGGTCGAATTTTGCCGCCTCGGCATCGACCCTCCGCTCGCGGTCTCTGCGGAACACGGTATCGGTATATCGGAACTACGCAGCGCGATTCTCGCGAATCTGCCGGAAACGTCCGAGGGCCAGATCTGCCCCACCGAAATCCCGGGTACCAAAGCGCGCAGAGTCGCCATCGTAGGCCGGCCCAACGTCGGCAAATCCTCGTTCATCAACCGGGTCAGCGGCCGGACCCTGTCCCTGGTGGATGACGCCCCCGGCACCACGCGCGATGTTCTCGATCTGGACATCGAACGCGACGGCCGTCTCTATACCCTGCTCGATACCGCGGGCATGAGGCGCCCGTCACGCGTGGCGCGAGGGGTCGAGAAACTAAGCGTGGGACGAAGCCTCCAGGCGATTGGCAGATGTGACGTCGCGCTGCTGATGGTCGAGCCGGGCGAAGGTGTCACTGATCAGGATGCCCGCATCGCGAACGTCGCCTGGCAAGAGGGTAGGGCGCTGGTAATGGTCGTCAACAAGGCCGACCTGCTCCCGAGCCGGGGGGCCAAAGAGGAGCTGCGACGCAGGCTCGATCACGACTACCCGACTCTCCGCAACGCCGAGCTCGTGTTCATGTCGGTTCTCGGCGGCCGCGGAATCTCCGACTGTCTTGCCGCCATAGACAGGGCTTACAACGCCCACAACACAGTGGTCCAAACCTCGTTTCTCAATGGCGTCATCGCCGACGCGGCCGAGCGAAACCCGCCGCCGGTGATGGCGCGGCAAAGGCTACGCCTATTTTACGCGACCCAGACCGCCTGTCGGCCACCCACCTTCAGCATTTTTGTAAACAGAACGGCGATACCGGTTGATTACCAACGCTACCTCGAACGCCAGCTGCGAGAGACGATCGAACTCAAGGGTAGCCCGCTGAGGTTGAGGTTCAAACGACGTCCCTCTCACGGACCGCACCGGACGTAATCACGGGCCAGAGACGCGTAGCTCTCGACGGTCTCCTTCATCCAGGCCCTTTCCTCGTCGCTCACGGCCCTCACGACCCTCGCCGGCTGGCCCATCACGAGAGCGCCGGCCGGAACAACGGTCCCCGGAGTAACGAGGCTCATGGCCCCCACCAGGGCACCTTCGCCGATTTCCGCGTGATCAAGGAGCACACAGCCTATGCCGAGCAGCGCACCGTCGTGTATCCTGCACCCGTGCGCTACGACCCTGTGGCCCAGGGTCACCTCGTCTCCTATGATCGTCGGGCAGCCGTCGCGGGTAACGTGTATCGTGCAGTGGTCCTGAACGTTGCTGCGCTTGCCGATGCGTATGAAGCTGACATCGGCGCGAATCACGGCCTGGAACCAGACCGAGGACCCCGCGCCGATGACGGCGTCGCCGATGACGCGAGCGTCGTCAGCAACCCAAGCCTCGGGCGATACCTCAGGCGTCCTGTCGAGATAGCGGCTGATCACGGAGAGAAAAACCTTCGACACATCGAACCTTGAAACGTACGCGGCCTTTGCCTATAAGGCAACATGGAACTCCTGGAAACGCTGCCAGAGGCTCTTACCTTCGACGATGTCTTGATCGTTCCTGCGTACTCTGACGTCCTTCCCACCGACACGGACCTGCGAACGAGGCTATCTCGAAACATCGGCCTCGCCGTGCCGCTAGTGAGCGCGGCCATGGACACCGTCACCGAGTCCCGCATGGCCGTCGCCATGGCTCAGCAGGGCGGTCTCGGCTTCATTCACCGCAACATGTCCGTTGAAGACCAGGCTGGTGAAGTCGCTCGAGTGAAAAAGAGCGAAAGCGGCATGATCGCGGACCCGGTGACCGTTGCCCCCGACATGCCCCTCAACGCGGCACTCGGTATCATGCAGGCCAACGGCATCTCCGGCCTGCCGGTGTGCCGCGGCACCACTCTCGTCGGGATACTCACCAACCGCGATGTTCGTTTCGAGCGCGACACGAGCAGGCCGGTCAGCGAGGTCATGACCAGCGAAAACCTGGTCACCGCGCACCCCAACATTTCGCTGGACGAGGCGACCGATGTCCTGCAGAAGCACCGCATCGAGAAGCTGCCGCTGGTCGACGACGAGGGGCACCTCGTCGGCCTCATTACGGTAAAAGACATACAAAAGACCATCGAATACCCCCTGGCCTCGAAAGACAGCCTCGGCAGGCTGCTCGTAGGCGCCGCGGTGGGTGTGGGCGACGACCGCGAGGAACGGGTCGCGGCGCTCGTAGAGGCGGGGGTAGACCTGGTCGCTGTAGATACCGCCCACGGCCATTCGGCCAACGTTATTGAAACGGTAAAGGCGATCAAGGCGCGCTATCCCGAGCTAGAAGTCGCTGCCGGCAACGTCGCGACCGCGGAGGGCGCCCGCGCTCTCGTCGAGGCCGGTGCCGACGCCGTCAAGGTGGGAATGGGAGTGGGTTCAATATGCACGACTCGCGTAGTTTCGGGAGTCGGTATTCCACAGCTCACGGCCATTCTTGCAGCAGCCCAGGTCTGTGATTCCAACGACGTGCCGGTCATCGCCGACGGTGGCGTCCGGTTCAGCGGAGATATCACCAAGGCGATCGCTGGTGGCGCCTCTAGCGTGATGATCGGCAGTCTGCTGGCAGGAACCGAAGAGAGCCCAGGCGAGACCGTGCTTTTCCAGGGACGTACCTACAAGCTATACCGTGGTATGGGTTCGCTAGAAGTGATGCGTGAGGGTCGGAGCCGCGACCGTTATTCACTGCAGTTTCAGGAAGAGCTCAAGCTCGTCCCGGAAGGTATCGAGGGGCGGGTTCCCTACAAGGGAACCCTGGCGTCCACCGTCCAGCAGCTCGTCGGGGGACTGCGAGCCGGCATGGGGTACATCGGCAGCGCGGATCTGGCTAGCCTCAGAGAAAAGGCCAGGTTCATGAGAGTCTCGCCGGCTGGTCTGACAGAGAGCCACGTCCACGACGTCACCATGACCAAGGAACCCCCGAACTACCGACGCGAATGAGTGGCCGCCTCATGATCGGAATCCTCGATTTCGGCAGCCAGTACACGCAGCTGATCGCACGGCGGGTCAGAGAAGCCGGCGTGTACTGCGAGATCTACCCTTACAACGTAACGGCCGAGCGGATCCACGGCGGCCCCGTCGCGGGACTGATCCTGTCAGGAGGACCGGCTAGCATCTATGATCAGGCCGCACCTCGACCGGATCCAGCGCTGCTGGAACTGGAACTGCCGATGCTTGGGATCTGCTACGGTATGGGGGTCCTGGCGCGCGCCGATGGCGGCAGCGTTTCCGGTGCCAGCAAGAGGGAGTACGGTCCTGCTCAACTCGAACTGCTCTCTCGCGGCGACCTGTTCGCCGATTTTCCCGACTCATCCAGACCGGTAGTCTGGATGAGCCACGCCGACAGGATCGAGAAAGCCCCGGAGGGGTGGGAGGTCATCGCCGCCAGCTCCAACGCTCCAATGGCGGCCCTGCGCCGTCTGGACGGGCGGCGCTACGCCGTTCAGTTTCACCCCGAGGTGGTGCACAGCGAGGGAGGCGGAAAAGTCCTGGACAATTTCCTCTTTCGTGTTTGTAAGCTCGCACCCGACTGGACGATGGAGACCTTTGTCGACGCGGCCACCGAGCGCATACGCGAGCAGGTAGCCGATGGACACGTCGTATGTGGCCTGAGCGGCGGCGTCGATTCGTCGGTGACCGCGGCGCTCATAGAGAAGGCCGTCCCTGGCCAGCTCACCTGTGTTTTCGTCAACAACGGCCTGCTGAGAAAGGGGGAGCCGAAAGAGGTCTGTGACCGTCTGGGGGACTATTTCGGCGGAGATTTCCTGTCCGTCGACGCCTCCGAGCGATTCCTGGAACGACTCGACGGGGTATCCGATCCAGAGCAAAAGCGAAAGATCATCGGCACAACCTTTATCGACGTTTTCGACGAGACGGCTCGCGAGGCCGCAGCGAAACGGGGTCCGGTACGATACCTTGCCCAGGGGACCCTGTATCCGGACGTCATAGAGTCGGTGTCGGTCAACGGGCCGTCGGCCACCATCAAGAGCCACCACAACGTCGGCGGACTGCCCGAACGCATGAAACTCGAACTCGTTGAACCGCTGCGGGAGCTCTTCAAGGACGAGGTGAGGGCGGCGGGTAGGGTGCTAGGCCTGCCCGCCGCGTCTCTCGATCGCCACCCCTTCCCAGGACCGGGGCTAGCGGTCAGAATCCTCGGCGCGGTCACGCGAGAGGATCTTGAGGTGGTCCGGGAGGCGGACGCGATATTCATCGAAGAGATACGGCGCGCGGGAATCTACGATGAAATCTGGCAGGCTTTCGCTGTCTTGCTGCCGGTCCGTACCGTGGGCGTCCAAGGCGACTCCCGTACCTACGACCGCGTGGTCGCGCTGCGAGCAATAACGAGCGAAGATGGGATGACCGCCGACTGGTATCGCTTCCCCTACGACGTTCTCGCTCGAGCGTCAGCACGAATCGGCAACGAGGTGGTCGGGGTGAATCGCGTGACCTATGACATCTCCTCCAAACCCCCAGCAACCGTAGAGTGGGAGTAAGTAGCCGTGGGTTACGCACACCTGCATCTGCATACGCAGTACAGCCTCCTTGATGGGGCCAACAAGATCTCGAATCTCATGCCCAAGCTGTCACGTCTCGGCATGCAGGCGGCGGCGATCACAGACCACGGCAACATGTTCGGAGCGGTAGACTTCTACCGCTCCGCGGTCACCGCCGGGGTCAAGCCGATAATCGGTTGCGAGGTCTATGTCGCCCCACGCAGCCGCCGTGATCGCTCGTCGGCGGTGGCAAACGACTACGAGCGGGGAGGGAACTATCACCTTATCCTGCTAGCCATGAACCACGACGGCTACAGGAACCTCAGCCGTATGGTTTCCCAGAGCTACATTGACGGTTTTTATTACAAGCCTCGCATAGACAAGGAACTGCTCCGGGATCTCAACGACGGCATCATCTGTCTCAGCGGATGCCTGGGGGGCGAAGTCGCCAACGCCGTAGTCGCCAACAGGGACGACGTCGCGCAGGCCGTGGTTGATGAATACGCGGGGATCTTTGGCGATCGCTACTACCTCGAAATCCAGGACAACCGTCTCGAGGCCCAGCAGAAGGTCAACGCCTTTCTCGTCGAGGTATCGAAGAAGAAGGGCATACCCTTGGTGGCGACCAACGACTGCCACTACCTGGAACACGAAGACCACGAGGCTCACGAGGCCTTGCTCTGCGTGCAGACCGGTAAGCGGCTCTCTGACACAGACCGCTGGAAGTTCGAGACCGATCAGCTGTTCGTGAAAACGGCCGACGAAATGCTGGAGGCTTTCCGGCACTGCCCGGAAGCCGTCGGTGCGAGCGTCGACATCGCTCAGCGTTGCAAACTGGAACTCGAATTCGGAACCCACCAGTTCCCGGTCTACCAGCCACCAGAGGGGGAGACCCTGGTCGAGCACTTCCTCCACGCCGCCGAGGAAGGCCTCGAATCGCGGCTCCTGGTCCTGCGTAAGAAGTACGGCAAGGTCGACGAGAATGCTTATCGGCAGCGTCTCCGGGACGAACTGGAATGCATAGTCGACATGGACTTCCCAGGCTATTTTCTGATAGTCGCGGACTTCATAAACTGGGCGAAATCCAGAGGCATCCCGGTAGGGCCGGGGAGGGGTTCGGCCGCCGGCAGCCTGGTATCCTACGCGCTGCGGATAACCGACGTAGACCCGATCCGCTACACCCTCATCTTCGAGCGTTTCCTCAATCCCGAACGTCGAAGCATGCCCGACATCGACGTGGACTTCTGCTACGAACGACGAGACGAGGTTCTCCAGTACGTCCGGGAGAAGTACGGCAAGGACCACGTGGCCCATATCATCACTTTTGGCACACTCAAGGGTAAGGCGGCCATACGCGACGTGGGCCGGGTCCTGGACTTTTCCTTCACCGAGACCGACAAGATCTGCAAGCTTTACCCGGCCCCCAAGCAGGGGCGAGATTTTACTCTCGAACAGGCCCTCAGCATGGAGCCACGCCTGCGGGAACTGCGCGACTCCGGCCAAAGGGAAGGAAAGCTCTTCGACTACGCGCTCAAGCTAGAGGGCCTCGCGCGTCACGTCTCCAAACACGCGGCCGGTATCGTCATTAGCAACGAACCGCTGGTCGAGAGCGTTCCCTTGTTCATGGACAAGGATGGCGCGATCATGACGCAGTACGCGGGTCCGGACGTCGAGGCCCTCGGGCTTATCAAGTTCGACTTTCTCGGCCTCAAGACCCTGACGATGCTGGCCGACACGGTGCGCAGGATTCGCGAAAGCCACGGAAAGGCGATCGAACTGGAGGACATCCCACTCGATGATCCAGCCGCCTACCGGCTTACCAGCCAGGCCGACACCGTGGGAATATTCCAGATGGAAAGCGGTGGCATGCGCAACCTGCTTACCAAGATCAAACCCTCGTGTTTCGAGGATTTGATCGCGATACTGGCGTTGTTTCGGCCCGGGCCTCTTGACAGTGGCATGGTCGAACAGTTCATCAAGCGCCGGGATGGCAAGGAACCTGTTCGCTATCCTGACCGTACGCTAGAGGAGATATTAAGCGAAACCCACGGCGTTATCGTCTACCAAGAGCAGGTGATGCAAATCGCCCAGGTCTACGCCGGCTACAGCATGGGTGACGCCGACAAGCTCCGCCGAGCCATGGGCAAGAAGAAAGCCGAAGCGATGGCGATCGAGAAGGAACGTTTCGTCGCCGGAGCTGTAGCACGCGGCCACCGGCGCTCGAGCGCCGAGCTCATCTTCCAACAGATGGAGACCTTCGCGGCTTACGGTTTCAACAAATCTCACTCGGCCGCATACGCGCTGATCTCCTACCAGACCGCGTGGCTCAAGGCGCACTACCCCTGCGAGTTTCTCGCCGCGCTGCTGTCGCTCGAGATGGGCGACACCGAAAAGACGTACAAGAACCTAAACGACTGCCGTCAACACGGCATACGAGTGCTTGAGCCGGACGTCAACAGTAGCCGCGCCGATTTCACGGTCGTGGGCAAGGACATTCGCTTCGGACTAGCAGCCGTCAAGGGCGTCGGCGGCAAAGCCGTCGAGAACATAATTTCCGCTCGGGACGAGGGGGGACCCTTCAAATCCTTCGCCGACTTCTGCTCGCGGGTTAGCGGGCCACAGGTCAACAAACGGATAGTTGAAGGGCTGATAAAGGGCGGGGCTTTCGATACCCTCGAATCCTCCAGATCCGCTCTGTGCGAGGGCCTGGAGGCCACGTTGGCGTGGGCCCAGCGCGTAGCCGCAGACCGCGACGCCGGCCAGATGGGTCTTTTCGCCGCTGGTTCGCAGTCCACTCAGCCCGAACCACAGCTTCCTCAGGTAGAGCAGTGGGATACCTTGCGCAGGCTTCAGGCGGAACACGATACCGTCGGCTTCTACATCTCCGGCCATCCCCTGGACAGGCACCTCAATGATCTCAAACTGCTCGGCACCGTGAACAGCGAGGAGCTGAGAGCGATGCGCGAGGGGAGCACGGTTCGGGTCGCCGGTGTCACCAACACCCTACGGCTCAAGAACAGTCGCAAGGGTGAACGGTACGCGACCTTTTTCCTCGAAGACAAGGAAGGCATCACCGAGGTCATCGCGTGGCCGCGGGTGTACCGACAGTATGAAGAGGCAATAGTCGGCAAGGCCCCAATCTATCTCAGCGGGACCCTCGAATTCACAGGAGACAGCGCCGCTCCCGAACTCGCCGAAGACGATGGCTTCTCGCGAAAACCCCAGATCATCGCCGACGAGATCGTGGAGCTGGCGGAAATGCGCCGTCGTGCCGCGCGATACGTAGACATTACGATTGAAACTGGCTCCTTTGCTCCTCCCCGACTCGAAGACCTCAAGACCACACTGGCGCGCTTTCCCGGCAACTGCCGGTCTTACCTACGGGTAGTAAAACCAGGGGCATCGGAGACGGTCATCGAACTCCCCACCCAGTTCAATGTGGACCCCTGTGATGGTTTTCTCGCGGCCGTGGACGAGCTTCTTGGACCAGGCCGTGCGCAGATACGGTGAGCCCCGACGACAATCGCGAGAGGGCGGTCCTCGTATGGGCGGGTCGGCGACGTCATGAAGCGTCGCGACACCTCGACGAGCTAGAGAGTCTTGCGGTCAGCGCTGAGCTGGACGTAACCGGGCGCTTGATCCAGGAACTGCGTAGAACCTCCCCGGCGACGTTCATCGGATCGGGTAAGGTCGACGAACTCACGGCCCTCGCCACCGAAGTCTCTGCGAACGTCGTCGTTTTTGATGAGCCGCTTTCTCCGGCACAGCGACGCAACATCGAGCGTCGCGTAGACATCAAGGTCATCGACCGTAGCCAGCTTATACTGGACATATTCGCTCGGCGGGCCTGGACCCGGGCGGGCAAGATACAGGTCGAACTCGCCCAGCTCGAGTACCTCTTGCCCCGACTTACGAGGCACTGGACTCATCTATCCAGAATTCAAGGCGGAATCGGCACGAAGGGGCCGGGTGAGACGCAGCTGGAGGTCGATAGACGCCAGGTACGGAACAAGATCGCTACCCTTCGCCGCAGGCTCCAACGGCTCGACAGGACCAGGCGTCTCAACAGGCAGGAGAGGGAATCGATTCCCTATCCGACCGTCGCCCTCGTCGGCTACA
Organism: Binatia bacterium; assembly: GCA_046754245.1. Classification (GTDB taxonomy): domain Bacteria; phylum Desulfobacterota; class Binatia; order UBA1149; family UBA1149; genus JBHHVL01. Next base: position 63,308 of record JBHHVL010000003.1, read on the forward strand.
CAAACGTCGGTAAGTCCTCCCTGCTCAACAGGCTCACTGGCTCGGACGCTCTGGTGGCTGACAAACTATTTGCCACACTCGATTCGACGGTCCGCCGTCTGGAACTCCCGTCAGGGGACCCGGTGATGCTCATCGACACCGTAGGATTCATCGCAAAGCTGCCGCACGAGCTTATTGAGGCCTTCAAGGGGACACTGGAACAGGTGAAGACCGCCGATCTACTGCTTCACGTCATTGACGGTTCAAATGACCAGATGGAAGAAAGGGCTAGTACGGTGGAATCCATACTCGACGAAATAGGAGCTTCCTCGATTCCGCGCCTTGACGTATACAACAAGAGTGATCTCGTCGCGGCGACGAACCGGCCGTCCGGGGCCATTGCGGTATCAGCACTGGAAGGCGGGGGACAAGGCGAACTCGTTGAGGCCATCGAACAGCAGCTCGCGATATCCCAGGAGAGGGTAATTCTGCGGCTCGGCAGCGCCGACGGTCGAACCCGGGCCTGGTTGTACCAGCACGCACGCGTGGTAAGCGAGTCGGAAACCGAGGACGGCTATCGAATCGAGGCGTGGCTGACGGGCAGAAACATCGGAAGACTGCGAACGCTGATGGGCACGGCGCATATAGAACAGTTCCGAGATGATTAACCTGCCTAACACCCTTACGCTGATGCGGATTCTAGCCGTGCCGGCCTTTCTCTCGATGCTCACCGAAGGAAGGTATCAGCTCGCCCTCATCATCTTCATGGCTGCCGGCGCGACCGACGCCCTCGACGGCGCTATCGCGCGGCTCACCGACACCCGCACCGAACTCGGCGCTCACCTCGACCCGCTGGCCGACAAGCTCCTGCTGCTCAGCTCGTTCATAGCGCTCGGCATTTTGGGGGAAATCCCGCTTCGCTTGATGATCATGGTCATCGTTCGAGACGTTGTCATACTCGGAGGGTTTTCACTGTCGGCTCTGCTCGTGGGCCGATCAATGCCGATGTCACCGACCCTTCCCGGTAAACTCACGACCTTTGCACAGCTGGTAACGGTCAGTGCCGTAATGCTGGTACTCGCCGAGTGGATCAAACCGCCACCGGGCTTCCTTACCATTACCTTCATCACCACCGGATTGCTTACGCTTTTCTCCGGCATCGACTACGTCCGGCTGGGCCTCACCTGGTACCAGAAAAGTGGTGCCGCGGAACAGTGATCTCCGCCAAGGACGACTCACACGGCGGACCTTCGGCGTGGAAGAACCGCGTGGCCTCTCCAGGGCCCCGGACGATGACTGAACACGAACGGGTTCCATACGAATCAGTGTGTACGCATAACCGCGACAGGGGGCCCGTGCCTCCAGGGTTCGCCGGCGTTTCGTGATCAGATAGCGTTTCCACCAGGGAAGCCAAGATGCGGTCGAGCCCATAGCCGTCCCTGAGAAGCGACTGGGTGGCTTCGAACTTAGGGAACGCGCCGGCTAGTCTCGGACACCTCGGGTCGTTGAGGTCCGAATTGGTCAGAATCGACAACCCGGGCTCAAGCACGGTCTCACGGAAACCGTCCCTGTTATCGATCACGATCGCTTCGCTGGTGTCAGCCACGAACAGATTGAACGGTGCGTAGTCCTCTGGTTCGAGGGCGGCAAGCCCCCTGCGCACAGCGGCCACGCTCTTGTGTCTCAACGCAGTGAGGCACAACTCCCCCCTCGACCGCGGCCACGCCGAGCATACCGCGCCTTCGTGCAGCTTGCGGTTCAACAGACCGGCGACGAGGAAGTCGTCTCGGCGGCACCGCACGCCAAGCCACGTTCCTTGAGCGCGCAGGTCGCGGCCCGCGATCAGCACCGCCCCCCCGTCGACGACGGTAGGAGGCCCGGTAGGGCGGTCGTAGTACTCGTCCCGGTTGGCCGCGATCAGCAGGGGATAGCGTTCGGAGGCGTTGATAAATGCTGCGAGTGTACACATCACTGGGCTCCGCGCCTGTCACCATCGTCTCGTTGTTTTGGCGCCACGCCGATGTTAGCGTTTTATCTCACGCCCTTCCAGAACCTGGAGACATGTAGTGAGTGACGAAGTACGCCTTTTTTCTTCAATTGATGAGGTGCGGGAGCAGCTTCGTCAGTGCAAATACATCTGTGACAACAATATCGCGACGGTCGTATTTCTCGCGGCCCAACTCGGAAAACCGCTTCTTGTAGAGGGACCCGCCGGTGTCGGAAAAACCGAACTGGCAAAGGTGGTGGCCGACAGCGTGGGCGCGGAGTTGATCAGGCTGCAGTGCTACGAAGGACTCGACGAAGCCAAGGCTCTCTACGAGTGGGAGTACGCGAAGCAGCTCCTCTATACCCAGATCCTCAAAGACAAGATCCGTGATGTAACGGCGGGAACGTCGACTCTCTCTGAAGCCGTTGAGCGGCTCGCCGCTCAAGACGACGTATTCTTCTCCCGGCGTTTTGTGATGGCGCGGCCCCTGCTACAAGCGATTCAGGCCGATCACGTTACCGTGTTGCTGGTAGACGAAATCGACAAGGCCGACGCAGAATTCGAAGCTTTCCTCCTGGAGATTCTGAGTGACTTCCAGGTTACCATTCCAGAGATCGGCACCATCGAAGCAGTCAACATCCCCTTCGTCGTACTCACGAGCAACAACGCGCGAGAAATTTCGGACGCGCTCAAGCGTCGCTGCCTCCACCTGTACATAGACTTCCCCAGCGAAGACCTTGAACGCGATATCTTGGAGATCAAGGTCCCAGAAGCCGATGCTTCGCTGGCGGCTGAAGTCGTGAAGCTGGTGCACGGGCTGCGCGAACTCGACCTCAAGAAACCCCCAAGCATCTCGGAAACACTCGACTGGACTAGGGCGCTGGTTCTCATGAACGTCGATAGTCTGGAAGACGACGTCGTCCGAACTACGCTCTCCACCATACTGAAGTACGAGGGGGATCTCAGAAAGGGCGAGAGCCAGCTCGATGCGCTAAGGAAGAAAAAGGACGAACCGCAGCCCCAGCAGCAGGCCGGTTCATCAACGGCTTCGACGCAGGGAATGAAACGGGGAGGCAGGGGGAGCCTGCACTGAGAGGCAGGGCTCGGATTCATGCTTGGCCGCATCCTAGAATTCGTAGCTATCCTCAGGCGCCGCGGCGTGCGCGTCGCGACCGCCGAGACCATCGACGGGGTGAGGGCTGCATTGATCGTCGGCCTCGAGGACAAGCGTTCGCTCAAGGACGCGCTACGAGCGGCAATGGTAAAGCGGCCTGTGGACCAGCCCGTGTACGACGAACTCTTCGACAGCTATTTCTGCGGCTTGGGCCGAATCATCCACGAGACCGACGAAGCCAAGGATGGTTTTAGGGAGGACGCGGAGTTTCAGGAGTTCCTCGACGATCTCTCCAGGCTGCTCGAAGGCCTGTCTCCTGGACTCTCGGACCTAGCCACAGCTCTGGCCCTCAACGATCAGGGAGCGATGGAGCGTATCCTCCGTGAACTCGTGGATTCGGGACGACTCCCGATGGCCGATGCGGAGTCCGGCATGCAAGGCAACGTCCGTATGCTGATGACGGCGATGGGAGTCGACAACATCGTTGACGACTACGAGCGACTCGCCGAACGAGCGGCCGCGATGGGTATGCGCCCGGAGCTCATCGAGAAGCTCGAGCGTTACCTCAGGCAACGGGTGAGGGAGCTCGGTGAGTTGATCAAGGCCCTCGTGCGAATGCAGGCACAGCACGGAGAACGCCGGTCCCACGAGGAAAAGGACGAGCAGCGTCTCCTCGACAAGAGCTTCTATTACCTCTCACCCGGAGAGCACAAGCAGATGCGTGAGGCGGTCGCCGCTCTCGCGCGGAGGCTGAAGAATCTTATGGCGATTCGCCACAGACGCGCCAAACGAGGTCGTCTTGACGTCAAGGCTACGCTACGATCGTCTCTGGAGTTTGGTGGGGTACCGTTCCGCATCCGCTACGAAGACAGGCGCAAGGAAAAGCCAAACGTAGTTATACTCTGCGACGTTTCCGACTCAGTCCGCACGGTTTCGCGTTTCATGCTGCAGTTCGTTCATTCGCTGCAGGACTTGTACGCGAGGGTCCGCAGTTTCGTATTCGTCGCCGACATCGGCGAGGTCACCTGTCTTTTCACGGACAGCGACGTCCAGACGGCCATCCAGCAAGCGATAACCGGTGACGTCGTCAACGTCTACGCCCATTCGGACTTCGGCCGCGCGTTCAGCAAGTTTCACCGCGACCACCTCGCGGCGGTCGACAACCGCACCACGGTCATCATTCTCGGAGACGCCCGCAACAACTACAATGCCCCCAACGAGTGGACCCTGCGCGACATACAGCACAGGGCCAAACAGGTCATATGGCTTAACCCCGAAAACAGCTCGACCTGGGGGTTTGGAGACAGCGAAATGGCGGCCTACGCCGAGTACTGCGATACGGTGGAGGAGTGCCGGAACCTGCGGCAACTCTACGGGGTAGTGGAACGGCTGGCTACCACCTGAAAATCCCACCCGAATGGGCAAATATTGGCCGACGGCGGCGGCGTGCAGTTGACGACAGGGCTGCTCCGGTCCACAATTCAGGGCAGATGGCTGACGATGCATTCATACGAATGACCGTGGGGGGCCTGGCCCTCGACCCGGTGACCAAAACGCCGATCGTCATACTGCGTGACGAAGACAAGGGGCGTAACCTTCCGATCTGGATCGGGCAGCTGGAGGCTACCTCCATGGCCACCGAACTCGAAGGAATCAAGATGTCCCGGCCGATGACGCACGATCTACTGCGAAACGCCATCAGCGGCCTCGGCGCCGACGTCCAGCGCGTAGAGGTGACCGAAATACGAGAGGGTACCTTTTTCGCGGTGATAAGACTCCTGGTTGACGGCCAGACCATTACCCTCGACGCACGTCCCAGTGACGCCATATCCTTGGCGCTGAGGGCCGGTTGCCCGATCTTTGTCGCTCGTGAGGTGCTCGTAGCGACCGAGGCGGCGGAAGAAGCGGCGGAAGACACTTCGGTCAACAGGGACCTCTCCGACGTCTCCCGTGACGAATGGACCGAGATCCTCGAAAACCTTGATCCGGACGATTTCAAGTACAAAATGTAGAAAGCGGCCACCGCGCTCGCGGTCGCCGTATATTGCCGTGTAGGGGAAGAGCGATGGCAGCGGAAGCTGGGTTCACGCGCAAAGATCTAAAAACTCCCGATGCATTCTTCGAGACGGTCGGGAAGGTCAATCGTTACGTAACCGACAACCGCCGCAGCGTCCTCACGGTCACCGCAGCCGTCGTCCTCGTGTTTGGCGCCGGCGCGTTTTTCAGCGCCCGCCACACCCGTAGCGAGCAACGCGCCGCCGCCGCTTTCAACCGGGCGCTTGACGCGATCTCGGCCGACAGTTATGCGACCGCAGAGACCGTACTCGCCAAACTCGCCACCGACAGTGCGCGCCCCTACGGTTCGCTTGCGCGCCTCTACAAGGCTGGACTCGCGCAGGACCGAGGCGACTACGCCACCGCTCGCCGCGAGTACGCCGCCTTCGCCGTAGCCGCTCAGACGCCGTACCTGCGCCAGATTGCTCTAGTCGGGGAAGCTTTTGCGGCTGAGATGCTATCCGACTACGAAGCCGCCCGATCGAGCTTCGAGGCGGCCAGCCACATCGCGGCGCCGTACCGTGAACAGGCGCTACGCGGCATGCTGCGCGTCGCCGACAAATCCGGGGACGTCGAGGCCGCCCTCGAAGCCGTCAACGGCCTGCTCGAGCATTTTCCTGGCGCCAGCGACGCAGGCCGTCTCGCGGCCAGACAACAAGCGCTCAGCAACTAGCTACCGCTCGGGGGGGCCCGCCGTGGAGCGGCCCGGCGCTCTCCGGGCGACGCGCACTAGGTCCGATAAGATATATTATGTCAACCAGGGTCCTTACCCCTGGCTAGACCTTCTCGAACGGATCGTAGAGCTTGGCGTACTCTTCCAAGGCGAAACGGTCGGTCATGCACGCGATGTAGTCGGCGATGACACGCGCCATGGGCAGTTCCGCGCTTGCACGGGCGACGATTTCGGGCGGCATCTGGTAGGGATCCTCCATGTAGGCCCGAAAGAGCCCACCCATTACCCGGCGCGCCTTTGCGCCCATGCGCCGCACCCGCTGGTGCTGGTAGAGGCGTTCCATCAGGCGGCTTTTGAGTTCTGCCATTCGCCGGTCCATAGCGGCGCTAAGCCCGACTATCCGCGGCGTCGTCCGCCGAACGCCGGCCAGATCGGTCACCCCGAGCTCGGAGAGGCGCGCCGTCGTGTAACCCAGCAGGTCTGACACCATCGCATCGAGAATCCGCTTCACCGCCTGGTAACGGCGCACCGAAAAACCCGCGCCCGGAAACTCGCTGCAGACGGCGCCGTAGTGATCGTCCCAGAGGCCGACGCCGGCGAGATCAGCGGCGTCGATCATACCCGACTGGATCCCGTCGTCGATGTCGTGGGAATTGTATGCAATTTCATCAGCGAAATCGACAATCTGGGCTTCCAGGGGAGGAGCCTCGCCGGGGTTGAACTTGCCGACCTGTGGCCTGTCGTACCATGTCGAGTGCTTGAGTATCCCCTCGCGCACCTCGTAGCTGAGGTTGAGGCCCGCGAAACCCGGGTAGCGCTGTTCCAGCACCTCGACGATGCGCAGGCTCTGACTGTTGTGTTCAAAGCCCCCGTGATCCTTCATCAGCTCCGCGAGCACCGCCTCGCCGGCGTGGCCAAAGGGCGTGTGTCCGAGGTCGTGGGCCAGGGCAACCGCTTCGGCTAGGTCCTGATTTAACCCCAGTGCGCGCGCAATGGTCCGGGTGACCTGCGCTGTCTCCATCGTGTGGGTCAGACGGGTACGGTAATAGTCGCCCTCGTGATTGACAAAAACCTGGGTCTTGTACTCCAGGCGCCTGAAGGCGGTGGAATGTATGATGCGGTCGCGGTCTCGCTGGAAGACCATACGAAAGCCGTGCTCGGGCTCCTCGTGCTCCCTACCGCGGCTGTCGGCGGAAAACATTGCGTAGGGGGCCAGATGCTTGCGTTCGATACCCTCGAAGTACGCTCTGTCCCGCACCACCGAAAGAGTCACCTCAGGGCAAGGTCGTGGTGGTGCTCGTGGTCGTAGAGCTCACAGTGGTCGTGGTCGGGGTTTGCGGCGGAGCAAAGAACAAGTCCAGATAATTGGAGTTCTGCGACGCGGTCTCCCCGAAAACGGCGCAGCTAGCGCCGCTGGCGTCACAGGCGACTACGTGGCCGTTGATGGAATCGGCGACCAGGACAAGGGCCTGAGACGCTGCGGCCTGCGCGTAACTGGGGTTTGTCGCTACCGAGGTCGGACCCCCTGCGGCCAACAACGACGACGCCACGCCAAATGAGGCACAGGAACTGCCGTCCGGCGCGCAACGCAGGAGGTCCCCATCAGCGTCGGCAACGAACAGATCCGTGGCCGGCGAGCCGAGGAACGCGAGGTCGACGGCCTGGCCTACCGAGGCCGTGTCGCCAAACACGCCCAGAGAGTTACCCGACGGCGAGTATGCGCGAACGCCCTTGCCCGCACCGCCGTCGACGACCAGTATATCGCCATTGACCGGAGAAACTTCGATGGAGGCTACGGACTCCCCGACCCCGGTTACGTCGCCAAAGACGGCAAGAAAAAGACCGCTCTCGGCGTCGAAGACGCTCACGTGACCGTCGCCTTCAACCACGTAGAGTTTACCGTCTCCACTGAAGGCGACGTCCACCGGATCGGATACATGCGCGGCCGTCTCCCCAAAGGATCCGACCACGCTTCCATCGTCGATGTCGAACTCTCTTACCGCGCCAAGTACGGGGTCGACCACCACTACGTTGCCGCTTTGGGGATTCGCAGCCCCGCGGTCAGCGTCGGGAGCAAAGGTCTCGGCGTCGTCGATCGGGCCGAGGAACTCGCCTTGGGTCCCCCCGAAGACCAGCAAGGAGCCCACCAGATAGAGCGAAGGAAAAGTGTCCAGCCGCAAAACGTCGATGTCGTTTGCGCTGGCCGTCTGCACCAGCAGTCGCACGGTGTAAGGGCCCGGCAGATCGGCCACAAAAGTCGCCTCTTCCCCGGACCGCCCTTCGCCTACCCGGCATATGCCGGTGGTGCCACCCTCGACACAGTCCGAGGACGTCGTGCCGGAGTTGAGTAAACACTGTCCGGTAACGCAGTCGGCGTTGCTCGTACAGGTGCTTTCCGGGTCGTCCTGGCAGACGTCATCGTCGTTGGAAATACAGACGACCTCGAAATCCTCTTCACAGTGGTCCTGAAACTGCGAGCTGCTAAGCGGATGTACGATGGTCCAGGTATATTGCAGCCCCTTTCCTGAGGGATCCACCGAAGAGCTCGCGTTGAGCTTGAACTGTCCTCCGACGTCAACCAGGAAACTCTCGGCCTCGGCCTTTGCCTGCGGCACGTCGGGAGCCGAGACAGAGCCCGTAGAACCGCAGGCGGCCAAGAAGGCCACCGGAAGCAAAAACCCCACGGTGCGCGCCAGCCAGCGCGCCCCCTCTCTTCGATGCAACAAATCCACCTCTAAACCCACAAACAAAAGCCTACAAACAAGAGCCGGGGGCCAATCCCCCTCCTTGGACGTCGCGAAACAATAGCGTGCCCAGCCGAATGTACAAGTCTTTCAGGGAGGCAGCCCTGGTTTTGGCCACCCTCCCCCGCCCCGTGGCGCGGTGCGCCACGCTGACGACTGCAACCTACCACTTGAACATCGGAAGAGGGCGAGTCGGGTGCTCGCGAATGCGCTCGACGGTGAGAGACAGCAGTCGGCGGTGGAAACCCTCGTTGGGAAACTCTCGCCGTACCTCCCGAACAAAGTACCGCGGCAGGCCGTAGCTGAGCAGGCCAAGAGTAACGTCAATCCAGTCGGCCCTGCGAAAGGCCTCGACCAACGCGCCAAAACCGCCAGCGCTGGTGATCTTGTGGTGTTCCGTGATCATGTAGGAGACTTCTTCCATCCAGTCGGCCTTTCGCTGCGCCGCGAGGTAGTCACGCGCTCGGGTGACCGAGGGCGTTAGGTAGTCGAATGTATGATCCGCCCATATCCCAAGATCGTGGAAATAGGCGGCAACGGCGAATTTGGTATCGGTCTCCGAGCTCGAGCCCGCCAACTCGCGGGCGAAGTTGAAGACCCTGTAGGCGTGGTTACGGTACCCGTGAAAGTCGACGCCCAGAAGCGACACCGACGAATCGAACAGCTCGTCGAGCAGAGCGTAACTGCGAATAATTTCCATTTTACAACAGGGCTGAATCTATCAATCGCCGCAAGGAATCAAACCAGCAGCAAGGCCCCGATGAGGGCCTCGAACAGCACGCCTCCGATGTTCCTCCGGGCTCGACTGCGATCTATGAGTACCGACGCTGCCCTGCCGCCCCTCGCCGCTCCGAGCCAAGCGATGCCCAGGACCTGAAACACCATTTGATCCTGTGCCCACAGACCGAAACCGCCGAGTCCACAAAACAACCCCCCGTAGGTCGCACGAAGCTCGGATACCGACTAATCCCCGAGGCTCCAAGCTGGTAAACGACGTGGCGGCTGATGGCTGAACAAGAGCCATCGCCCCAAGCCCCGTGGTAACGGCCGTGCCTAGGTTGTTGAGAAGGTCTGTGGGATCCAAGGCCAGCCTCCCGGCCGTCGCTACTTAGCCAAGACGGCGCTCCGCTACAAGGTCTGGCGTCGACTGGAATTCGATCGCACCCTGATCCGGACGCGACCGGGCCGCGAAACCGCGCGAGTATAGCCCGCGACGGAGCAATACCGTCGCGGGGCCATCAGCACGAGCCCCCAAATACTGGGCGATCCGGCGGAGCCGCCCTAGCTCACGAACCCCTGGGGGCCTCCCCTTCGACTCCCCGTGCCACCAAGGGCTCTACCCGCCAAGCCGCCTGGGCGACATCGGGGGGTCTCCCCAGGGGGCCGTGCCCGGAACGCTCAGTTCTTTTCAGTTTGCGGACGATCCCCATACCGATGCCCGAACTGCCGCACACATGGGACCATAGCACCTAGTAAAACCCCGTGCTTGGCGGTAACCTTGCGGTAACTTGGTGATTCCTTTTTCTGCCGCGCTGGTGACCGCGGCATCGGCGATTTCCAACTGGGCAGCCGCATTGCTAACATCCGCCCCGTGCCGTCAGGTAGCGAGGTCAGTCTCGGTCTGTTGCCCAGGATTTGACCCCACGTAGCGAGGCGACCGGGTACATGCACGATACTCACCGCACCCTCGTGTTCGGGCCGTTCCAGTATGACGAAGCGCTGGGTGAGCTGAGAACAAAGGGTCAGCGGGTAGCCCTAGAACCAACTCCGCTGCGCCTTCTCGCCTACCTCATAGAGCACCGCAACCGCGTCGTCTCCAAGGAGGAACTCCTGACGCAGATATGGCCGGACGCCACGGTTGGTGACACGGCCTTGTCGAGCGCCATCAGCCATGTTCGTCAGGCCCTCGGTGACAGCGGCTCGCGGCAACGGATGATAGTGACCCTGCGCCGCCGCGGGTTCAGGTTCATAGCCGAGGTCGACGAGCGGCTGGTCAGATCCACACCGGGACCCGCGCGGCCTGGCGACCATCCCCACCGGATCTCGCCACCCCTGCTCGAAGGCGAGCGCAAGCAAGTGACGACCCTGTTCGCCGACGTCGAGGGCTCGATGGAACTGATCGAGGGGATGGACCCCGAGGCGGCGCACCGTATCGTCGGCCCAGTGCTGCGGCTGATGACCGATGCCGTACAACAATATGAAGGCCACGTAGTGCAGTCTTCGGCGGGCGGCATCTTCGCGTTATTCGGTGCGCCAATCGCCCACGAGGACCACGTACACCGGGCTTTGCACGCGGCCCTGTTGATGCAGAAACAGGCCGCCAAACGCGACGAAGAACGCCGCGCTGCCGGAGCCGAACCGGTGCGGATCCGCGTCGGTATCAACTCCGGCGACGTGGTGATCCGCTCCATCGATGACGCAGGCCGGCACAACAAGTACACTTCCATCGGCCCTTCCACCGCTCTGGCCGCACGTATGCAGGCTCTGGCGGAGCCGGGCTCGATTCTGGTAAGCGAACAGACCCGCAGGCTCGCGGAGGGCTACTTCACGTTCAAGGCACGTGGTGACACAAAGCTAGATGGCATCGCGGAGCCGGTTGGTATCTTCGAAGTCACCGGCGCAACACGGAAGCGGACGCGGCTCGAGATGGCAGTCAAGCGTGGGCTGCTACCCTTCATAGGCCGCCAGCGCGAGCTGGAACAGCTGCGTATTGCCCTGGACTCAGCCACGCAGGGCCACGGGCAGGTCGTGGCCGTGGTGGGTGAGGCAGGCGTCGGCAAATCCCGTCTGCTCTACGAGTTCAAGGCTGCACTGCCACCGGACTACCTACTGATGGAAACGCACTCGGTTTCGCACGGGGCGACCTCCGCCTATCTGCCACTCATCGAGCTGCTGAAGAGCTACTTTGGGATCACGAACCAAGACAACGACACCAAGAAACGGAGTAAGTCGAGGGAGAGATTGTTGGCACTGGAGCGCAAGCTCGAAGACACCCTGCCCTACCTGTTCGGCGTGCTGGACATCGCGGAGGCCACCTCCTCGCTCGAGCAGATGGACCCTCAGATCCGGCGCCAGAGGACGGTAGATGCCGTCAAGGCGTTGCTGATACGCGAGAGTCTTAACCAGCCGCTCGTTCTCGTCTTCGAAGACCTACACTGGATCGACGCGGAGACGCAAGCCTTTCTCGACCTGCTGACCGACAGCTTGGCTACTACGCAGATTCTGTTGCTCGTCACCTATCGCCCCGAATACAGGCACGACTGGTCGAGCAGAAGCCACTACAGCCACCTCAGGATTGATCCCCTGGGCAGCGCGGAAGCGCTAGAGATGCTCGGGACGCTTCTCGGAGATGGCGTCCCGGCAAGAACCGAACCCCTGATCCAACGCATTCTGCAGAGGACCGACGGCAACCCATTCTTCATCGAAGAGGTCGTGCGAATGCTGGCCGACGAGGAGGTGCTGTCTGGCCGGCCAGGACACTACCGACTGGAGAGAACTCCTCGTGAGTTGCACATTCCCGCCACCGTGCAGGCGGTACTGGCGTCGCGCATCGACCGTCTACCGGCGGGAGGAAAGGATCTGTTACAAACACTGGCGGTCATCGGCCAGACCTTTTCCGCCGCTTTGGTCCAAAGGGTTTTGGCGCAAGCCGGACACGGGCTGGACATCGGCGTGCTGAGCGATCTCAAAGCGGCCGAATTCATCTTCGAGCAGCCGGCCTTTCCGCAGCCGGAGTACCGATTCAAACACACCCTGACCCACGAGGTAGCCTATGGTGCGGTCCTGGGCAATCGTCGCAGGGCGATACACGAGAGCGCAGCACGAGCCATCGAGGATCTCTATCGGTCCGAGCTGGCTGGTCACTACTGTGAGCTGGCGCGTCACTACAGCTGCTCCGACAACAAGGCCAAGGCCGTGCAGTACCTGCGGCTTGCGGGTCAACAGGCGCTGCAACGGTCTGCCTACGACGAGGCAATCGTGCAGTTTACCAAGGTCATCGAACTGATCGAGACGTTGCCGGAAACCACCGAGCGTGACGCTCAGGAATTGGCCCTCCAGACCACCCTCGGGGCAGCGCTGGGCGTAGCCAGGGGCTGGGCCGCGGCGGAAGTCGAGCAGACCTATGGCCGCGCGCTGGAACTCTGCGAGCGGACGGTCGAGACCGAGCAACTTTGTCTAACACTCGGGGGGCTCTCCGTGATGCACTTTATCAGGGGAAACCTGCCGTCAGCATTGGAGCTGGGCGCCCGCTACCTCGATTTGGCCAAGGATTCAGAGGATACCGGTCTCGCCATCGGTGCTCACCAGATCGTTGGGGCCACGCAACACTTTCTAGGAGAGTTCTCGGTAGCCCTGAACCACCATGAACAGGTTATCGCGGTCTACGATGCCAAGCGCCACCACAGGTTGCGCGTCCTTCACGGTGGATTCGATCAGGGGGTCGCCTGTTTGGCTCTAGCTGGGGCCGGACTCGTGCTCCTCGGCTACCCGGATCAGGCTCTCGCTCGCGTGCAAGAAGCCCTACGCTTGGCCGAGAACCTTGCGCATCCTTTTAGCAGGGGTTTCGCACTCATCTGGGCTAGTTCTGTACTTCGCGAACGCAGAGAATGGCAAGCAGTCCGGGATCGCACGGACGAGTTGATCGCCCTTTCGAGTGAGCACGGATTTCCCTTCTGGCTGGAGAGGGGCAGGCTCTATTCAGGCCTCGCGCTGGCTGAGCAAGGTCAGCTGGAGGGCGGGATTTCACAGATTCGCGCGGTCCTTGACGTCATTCAAACATCGGGCGCGAATCTCGGGCGCCCGTGGTACCTCTCGATGCTGGCCAGGCTCCACTCAGAGGCGGGCCATTCAAGCGAAGGTTTGGCCTGCATCGCCGAGGCCATGGACCTCATGGAAGAGACTGGCGCGCGAGCTGGCGAAGCGGAGATTCATCGGGTCAAGGGTGAGCTGCTGTTACTCGAGTCCAAAGACGACCAGGCTGAACGGTGCTTCGAGAAAGCCATCGAAGTGGCACGCGATCAGCAAGCCAAATGGCCTGAGCTAGTCGCTTCGACGACCCTCGCCCGACTCTGGCAACGCCAGGAGAGGACAGGAGAAGCCCGAACGTTCCTCGGAGAGATCTACGGCTGGTTCACCGAAGGCTTCGACACAAAGAACTTGAAAGACGCCAAGACTCTGCTAGACGAGCTGGGGTGACTGTGGGGCCCGTGAAACCCTCCTGATCCGACCGGCGTTAGCTGTTCGGTAACCACGAAAGAGTACCGTTCAATGCGGCGGTTTGTCTATTGACAAGCGGGGCATTCATACTTGTCGGGCCCCTCTCGAGCCACAATGGCTGGAGACCGTGAAGTATAAACGCGTGGTTGTCACACGCCGCGGTGGGCCGGAGGTCCTTCGGGTTGTTGAAGAAGCCCTGCGAGAGCCTGGGCCCGGTGAGGTCCGTGTCCGGACCCTTGCGGCAGGCGTCTCGTTTGCAGACATTTTCATGCGAGAGGGCTTTCACCCGGAGTCCATATTCAGACGCACGCCCTTCACACCGGGATGGGACATAGTCGGGCGCGTTGATGCGACTGGCGCAGGGGTCACAGCGCTATGCTCGGGAGATCTCGTTGCCGCGCTCCCAATCGTGGGAGGTTACTCGCAGGTCGTCTACTTGCCCCAAGAGGAACTCGTCCCGGTTCCCGCGCGGGTCGACCCCGGTGACGCGGTGAGCCTCGTCCTAAATTACGTGACGGCGTATCAGATGCTTTACCGCAGGGCCTGCGTCCAGCCCGGACATGCCATCCTGGTTCACAGCGCCGCTGGGGGGGTAGGAACCGCGCTGCTGGAGCTCGGCAGGCTCTCTGGCCTCGAGGTCTACGGGACCGCGTCTCCTTCAAAGCATGGCGTGGTTCGCGATCTGGGCGCAGTGCCGATCGACTACCAGCACGCCGACTTCGTCGAGGTCTGCCGCAAGTTGAAGCCAGGCGGGCTCGACGCTGTGTTCGACGGTATCGGCGGGACTCATCTCCTTCGATCGCTACGGACTATTCGCCGCAACGGGAGTCTGGTTGCCTACGGGTTGGGATCTACCGCCACCAAGGGAAGGCAGACTCGATCGGCGATTGCGGCCACCAGCCTCGCCTGGCTATGGGCGTTCTCCTACAACCTTGTCCCCGGTTACAAGAAAGTGAAGCTCTACAGCATTCAAATGCTCAAGAGGCGTTCGCCGCGCTTGTTTCGAAGCGATCTGGAACAGCTACTCGCGCTTCTTTTGGAGGGCCATATTCATCCCGTGGTAGCAGAGCGTTTTCCGCTAACCGAGGCTCGCCGGGCACACGAGTTGCTCGCAGCAGGCTCGACAACCGGAAAACTGGTGCTCACTTTCGATTAGACCGAGCCGCCTTCCCGATGGGCACCAAGCTTGCCGCTTACCGGGTGACTTGCTCTCGACAGAGCCGCTTGGGTTACATAGTCTAATTTATTGCCCGTTTTGATAACCACTCCGATATTCGTTCCGCCTGGGAATCACCTTACGCCCGACCGTAGCTGTCGAGCGCTAGCGGAATCCGCCAGGGCTGAGCCCGACCGATGAACCGCCCCCGCGAAGTTTTCGAACAGGCGCTCGCCGACGAGCGCCTGCGCAGCAGCCGCCAGCTCGCGATCTTCCGTTTTGCGGCGGTCTCGGCGCTGCTCGTTCTACTCATGGTCTTCAGGCTCATCGACGCGCGCTGGATCGGGCCGCTCGGGATCATGGCCCTCTACTGGGTCCTCTCCGCCTTCGCCTTCTGGTCCAGCCGGCGTTCGCGCACCGCAACCTGGATGAGCAATCTCGCCGTCCTCGCGATCGACATGCCGATCGTCCTGCTGGCGGTGTGGGACAACATGAGACAGCTCCAGGCGGCCGGATACGGCGCAGAGGTCAAGGGGATGAGCCTGCTCGCCTCGGCGTTCTACGTGCTGCTGGTCGCGCTCGCCTCGCTCTCTCTCGATACTCGGCAGATCTACGCCGCAGCCGCGGTCGCTATCGTTTGTCAGTCGGTGCTGATCTACGTCGCCGGCCACGACGCGACGCTGGCGCTGACCTTGGCGGCCGCGATCATCGTCGCTGCGGCGCTGGCCCGCTACGGGGTGCGCCGCACGACCCGCATGGTCGAAACCGTGACGGCTGAGGAAATGCGCCGCGAGCGCCTCGCGCGCTACTTTCCGCCCCAGGTCGCCGCCCACATCGACAACGCGAGCGACGTGCTCGCGACCGGCGAGAGTCGCGAAGTCACCCTACTCTTCTGCGACATACGCGATTTCACGGGCGTGGCCGAGCGGCTCGAGAGCTCGCAGGTGGTAGCGCTTCTCAACGACTTCCACACGCGCATGGTGGAAAAGATCTTCGAGCACGGCGGCACGCTCGACAAGTTCATGGGAGACGGGCTCATGTCGTACTTCGGCGCGCCCGCCCCGCAGCCCGACCACGCCGAACGGGCGGTACGCTGCGCGCTGGCGATGCAGGAGGAGCTCGGCCGGCTCAACGAAATCCGGGCCCTAGATGATGCGGAGCCACTGAGAATGGGAATAGGGGTACACACCGGCAACGTCGTGCTTGGCGACATCGGTGCACCGCAGCGGCGCGACTACACAGCGATCGGTGACGCGGTCAACCTTGCATCCCGCGTCGAGCAGCTCACCAAAGAGGAGAAGGTGCCGATTCTCGTCTCCGAAGAGACCCGGCGAGGGGTGGGCTCGCCGATACGCTTCTCGGAGGCGCGATCACTGGCGGTCCGCGGCAAGACAGAGTCCATTCGGTGCTACGTTCCGACTGTCTGAGTTGGCGAGGAGGCGCTCCACTCGGGCGGTTTGAAAGCCTCTCTTGTCCTAGCCCTTCATCTGGCACAAGCTGCCGCCTGGCCACAAACATCTCCCAAAAGACCAACCCTATGGATACCTTACTCACCCATACCGCTCCCACTATTGCCATCGCTTGTGCGGGAATCTTCTTTATGAGTGGTTTGCTTACGGGAGCCTGGAAGTACCTTTGCATGACCAGCAGCCCCGACTTCAAGGCCCCTTTCTATGTTGATACGGCCCACAGGGCCTCCCTCATGTACGCCTTCGCTGCCTTGCTGGTGGCCGTCTTCGCCTACTACAGCGACTTCCCCGCCTGGCTGAACATAGCCGCAACGGTGGGCCCCCTGCTGTTTTTCGGTCTATCGATCCTGCTCTATATCAAGCTGGGCTTGGAGAACCAGACCGACAACAACCTGCGCGATGACAAGAGTCCTGCCACCACACGAATCGCTATGCGCCTGCTAATGCTGGCCGAAATCGGCGGTTTCGGCGTATTGCTGCTTGGCTTCTTTCTGCGATTGGCCAAGGCATAGTTTTGTCCGCCGTTGGCCTGCAGGATGGATAACCGAATCGGCGAGCACAGGGTCGGGCTGGGACTCTGCTTCTCCGTGATAGTTGCGTCGAGCTTCGCGGTCTACTGGTGGTTGTCCCCGCCAGACTTCCCCAGGGAAGTCGTTTTCCGCGGCGGCGAAATCTTATCTATGAATACCAGTGCGCCCGATCCTGAGGCACTATTGATACGCGATGGCCGGATCATCGCGGTTGGATCGGAGCGCGAAGTCTCGGCCGTCGTCGGGGAAAGCATGGAGTACTTCGATCTCCAGGGCACCACGCTCATGCCAGGCCTCATCGAGCCTCACACCCATCCGATTGCCGCCGCCCTGACGGGCGCGGTACTCGACGTGAGCGGTATCACGCATTCGAGCCGAACCGAGGTTATGACGACGTTGCGAGAGGCGGCCGAGGGATTCTCGCTGCGCGATTGGATCCTGGCATTTGGCTGGGACCCGGTGATGGTAGCTGACCTCGATCCCCCCACGCTTGCCGAACTCGACGAGATCGCTCCCGATCGGCCCATGCTCGTCCTCACGCAGATGATGCACGACGCCTACGCGAACAGCGCAGCCCTGGCGGCTGCCGGCATAGACGGTGGTACGCCGGATCCGCCGGGCGGTGAGTTTGTGCGTGACGAAGCCGGCAAGCTGACTGGCACCGTGCGCGAAACGAGCGCAATCGATCGTCTAGTCGATGCGCTACCACCACCGCCCGCCAGGTCGATCGATTTGTTACTGAGCTTGCAATACGGCAAGTACGCGCGAGCCGGATACACGACAATCGGCGTATTAGGACCGGTTGGGCGCAGCGCCGATCCGATTGCCCTCATGCAACGGCTGGCTGAAGACCCCGGCGTACCGTTGCGCACCGTGATCTATGCTTTGCCGGCCCAGCTTTCGGGCGGAGCCTACGAGCCTGGTCATGGCAACGATCGCTTTCGGATTCGGGGGGTGAAATTTTGGATAGACGGTTCGCCGTTTGCCGGCGGCGCGGCTCTGGCCGAGCCCTATGAAGACACTTGGCTGACTCGCGAACGTTTACACTTGGGCAGTGGCCACATGGGGACCCTCAATTACGAGGCCAACGAGTTCGAGTTGCAGTTTGCCAAATACCACCGCGCGGGCTTCCAGATTGCGACCCACGTGCAAGGCGAGCGCGCGGTAGATCTGGTTCTGGCCGCAGCGAAGAAAGCACAACAAGACTACCTCAGAAAGGATGCCCGCCATCGTCTCGAGCACAACGCGCTTATAACTCAGGCACAGCTCGTGCGTGCGAAAGCGCTCGGCATGACGACGAGTTTCTTCGTCGACCACATCTACTTCTACGGCAAACAGCTGCCGAACCTCGTAGGACCGGATCGCACAAAGCGCTACATGCCTTTGGGCACCGCTGCACGCGCGGGCCATCGCGTGACTATCCATACCGACAATCCAGCGACGCCGATCGCGCCGTTTCGTGCTCTGCGCACGGCGGTACTGCGTCAGCCGCGTGACGGGGGCGAACCTATCGCTTTGGCGGAGCGACTCGATGTCGAAACTGCGCTGAGGGGAATGACCATCGAGGCGGCCTGGCAGTTGGGCGCCGAAGATGAAATAGGCTCGCTCGAGCCCGGCAAGCGCGCCGATCTTGTTCGGTTGTCGGCAAATCCTATGACGACTGAGCCCGAACGGCTAACCGAAATCGAAGTTCTCGGCACGTGGGTAGAGGGCCGTCCCGTCGACGCGCGCACTTGGACCTGGCGCAATGTAAGGCTCGGGGCTACGATGCTCTGGAAGGTTCTGTCGCGACAGAATTGAGAGCGTTGTCACTCGTAACCACGTCGATCAAACGCGGCGTGGTTATAGGGTAACGGCACCACGATGACGAGGAAGTCTTCAACCGAGCAGGCTCCACCTTGGTACTACCCATTTTTGGTCTAGAGAATGGGCTCCACCCCTCAGAACCAACTTCGTTTGCAACGCTGCACGAGAAGGACCCACCTCGTATTTCGAACCGTCGACGGGGCGAATACCCGCATCAATCTGTTCATTAACGCCGGTGGCCGCCAGAATCGTTTAGCGCGCTGCTAGTGGCCCATGGCTGCTCCTGGCCACGATTGCCCGTGTAGGTCGACCACTTGCGGATTCGGTACCGAAGGCATACGGGCGTTTTCGCATTTCCCATTTCGCAGCACTTCGGCCTCAACGAGGAGAATTATGCGACAACGCTCACTACCGGGTCAAGTATCGAGAATTTCCTTTGCCGCCCCGTCCTGGGCCTCGGTCGCGTAGGGAATGCCGGTTACGCTCGCCGTCTCATGATTGGCCGCGAACAAATCGTCGCGGCTCATCTCGGCAAGGCAGAACTTGCGCGCGCCTGCAATGAACTGCTGTAGACCGCATCGGACCTTGTCCGCGTAGGTGTAGATGGCTACGGCTCCGATGGGAAGATTACGCATCTCCCGGCTGCCGACCTTCGACGCCACCGCTTCCCAACCCGTGAAGATCTCTTCGGGCAGCTCGCCGTACGATTTGACCGACCCGGGGAGCTTGTCCCAGCGTCCGTTCACCGCGGCCCTGCGATCTGGGCGAAGGACACCCTCGATGGCAAGGGCAGCCGAGGGTGATCTTCTTGTCAGGGGCACGCGCAGGCGCCGCCCTTGGCGGAAGAGCTCAGGGTCGGCCTACGGAAGGGTGGCCAGCAACGCCAACAGCAAGGCGAAGGCCACAATTCGGAGCCCGTAGGCTACAACATCGATAACAGGAACCGATAGCCGGTTGGATCTAACCCTCTCATCGGCCACGGCTGTCGGGTCGGAGGTGCTAACTCTGCTTGTTCGCATTCTCTCTCCTATCGTTCTGTGTGGTTTTTTTGGGCGTCGATGGATACTGCGAACCATGTGCCAGCTCCGCTCCGCGCGGGCACTCTGCCAACCCACCCGGGTTGAATCCCCACCACTCCGGATTTCAACAACTTGGAACCGAGGTAGGGTGGGTGCAGGCCCACCGCGTACATCTCAGCGCGCACGCGAGAAACCGGCAGAAACAAATCCTATTGCAGACCTGCACGAAAAGACCGGCCGCCGGTCTGATCGCGATACCCCGGGATCGGGCGCCAGCATCCAGCTGCGGCCACTCTCGCAAAACGAGTTCCGACATGGCCGATGACCACTCGGACAAGGGCCCCACACAATAAAGCCCGAACATACTTGTGAAGGAGCGCCCCCGGCACGACTCGAACGTGCGACACCAGGATTAGGAATCCTGCGCTCTATCCACCTGAGCTACGGGGGCGCAAACAGGGGACAGGTCTTCTTAGCTAAGCCCAGACACACTATCAACAGGGCTCGGCCTCAGTTGATCCAAGTTGCGAGGAGGCGGGGTACTAGCCGAGATCCTTGTTGATACTGCTCAGCAGAGTGCGAACTTCGTCGATTCGGTCCCGTTCCCGCCTGGGAGCAGTGTTCGGGGAGTCAGCAAATCTGCGCGCCTCCAGATAACGCTTGGCACCGGCGAGGGTAAACTGACGTTCGTGCAGCAGCTCCCTGATCATGGCCAGGACTATGATGTCGCTGCGCCTGTATCGGCGCTGCTTGGAATGCGACCGCATCGGGCGCAGGATATCGAACTCGCTCTCCCAGTAACGCAGTACGTGGGGCTTGAGGGCGAGCAATTCGGCTACCTCACCGATCTTGAAATAGAGCTTGTCGGGAATTCTAGTTTGCAAAGCCGTCCCCCCTCTTCGCCGACCCGAAGGGCCGCCAACAGCAACAGCCTACGCGACGGCTTCGCTATTGTCTGCCCCCCAACCGGGGAATTCGCACGGCGTCGAGGAGAACGCGGAAAGAAACGAGGAGCCCTACGCCTGAACAAGTAATCTGAAGGAGAGCTAAAGAATATGCTCGCATCGCCAGGCTCCGCGCATATCGGACCTAAGGCAGCGCACCGCTCGTGCCACAAACCAAGCTCGCCTCGATCCCCACCACGGCCCTGAGAACGAGTAGCGCGTCTACTATGCCGACGCTCCCGTCTCCGTCCGCGTCGCAACGTTCCAGCGAACACTCAGAAAGCCCCACGGCGCGGCGCAGGACGAGCAGCGCGTCGTTGATATCGAGCGCGCCCGAGCCATTGGCGTCACCGCAAAGCGGCAAGCGCGACCACCCAAGATCAACGAGCAGAGAAAGCGAAAGACCGTCGGGAAGACCCAGGGCATGGTTGGGTCCGGTGTATCCAGGTTCCATGACCTGGTCAGGAAACAGGATGTTGTTGAAGTGAGAAACCGACGAGCCCCCGGCGACGCGCGGCGGATCGAACATGCGAACCGCGCCGCTCGAATGGTTGACTCCGTCGCTGAGAAACGAGCTGTGCAAAGACACCTCCGGACCCGTCCAGTGCAAATCTCCGTTCGAACTAATCGCCGCCACCCTCTCAGCCGAGGACATATCCGGCAAGGCTCGGCCTGACCGGGTATCGGAAAGCCACAGCATGTAAGCGTCGTCAAAACCTCGCGGGCTGCACTGACCTTCAAGACAGTCGGCGTCGTTATCGCAGACGCTGTAGTCGGGACAACGCAAGAGGGTATTGAACTTGTCTCCGCTGACGTAGCTAAAGAAGGTCGTGAAGCCCAAACCGTGGGCGATCTCGTGCAAGGCAACGCTCAGCAGATCTACACCGCAGGTCCCCCCGCTGCAGTCGGGGCTGCCGTTGGTGCCATAATACCAAGTCCTGCTGCCCAAGACTTCGGGGGTATCAAGAGCCGCGTTGAATCGCATGTAGAGTTCGGGAATGGAACCGTTGAGGTCTTGGCCAGCCAGCGCGTTTGCGAGCGCCGCGGTATAGAAGGTCGCCGGCCGTGGAGAGCCTGCAAAATCCCTGTGTATGGTAACCGCGCTGGCCGATCCGAGCACAGCCGCGAAGGAGGACCCCCCGAGATCAAGAAACTGGGCACGCACGACGATATCAACGTCGCTTTCGAGCAACGCCCCCCAGCGTTCGGCAGCGGCCTGCAAAACACGCAGTCGCTGCTCCCCCAGTGTCGTACCATCGTTACCGGCCAGAGGAGCAACGGGAGTGGGGTCGTTCAGTCCGCTGGAGGCGTCGTCGGCGTTGACTATCACGAAACGAGCAGCGTGCACCGGCGCAGGAACCAGCGCCAGGAAGAACCCGACCCACAGCCAGGGGCGAGAGATCCCCATGGCGCACAACGGCCGTTCTCCCTTTCGCCTACTGCTTCTTGTTCCGAAGATCCGCCAACTCCACCGGCCACCAAAGCAGCGCGGACCCGCATGGGCGCGCAGGGCCCGAGTATACCTTTGACTATATACTTACTGACGCCGGGCCACTTTCGATACCGGGGGCGCGGCTTCGTTGTGCATAACCACCGACGGCGAGGAAATCGCCGTCCGGGCACCGAAAGACCTGCGCGTTGGGCGCTCAGAGATCGGGACTGCGTTGCCTCCAGTTGGTCCGCTCCTCGAGTTGCGCGGCGACTCGCAAGAGCTGGGCCTCGCCCCACGGCGCACCAACCAGCTGAACCCCTACCGGCAAGCCCGAGGCGGAATGGTGTATGGGCAACGATACCGCCGGCTGACCGGTAACGTTGAACCAGGGGGTAAAGGGCACCAGCTCGGCGGCCGTCATCAAGGGCCTGAGCGGGTCCTCTGCGCTGCCCTCCCACAGAACACCCACCTCGGGAGGCTCCGTGGCTGTCGTGGGAGTAAGCAGGATATCGAAATCCCGTGACCACGAGGCGACTATGCGACGAGAAAACATCTGGGTCGCAGCCAGGGCCTGGACGTAATCGGCGCTGCTGGTTCGTCGCGCGGCTTCGAGCATCGCCCGGTTGAGTGGTTCGACCTTGCTCCAGTCGTTCACGTCCCAGTAGACCACGCCGGTGTTCCAGATCACGATAAAAGCGGCGGTCATGGTATCTCCGTCGGGCCAGTCCAGTTCTGATTCGAAAACCTCGTGCCCCGCTTCCTCAAGCATGCGCGCCGTAAGTTCCACGGCGTTCACGCATTCTCGATCGACCTTTCCACCCGTCGGCGAACGAGTCGTGAACGCGACCCGTAACCTGCCAGGGTCGGCGCCGACTTCTTCCAGGAAAGGCCGTTCGGGCTCGGGCGCGTTGTACCAAGCCAAGGGGTCGAAGACTGCGATCGCGTCGAGTACAGCCGCCGTGTCGGCCACGGTGTGACTGACGCAACCCTCGACGGCAAAGCCGTGCATCGCGTCGTTGATCCAGGGCGGGCCTGAACAGGTCCGCCCTCGGCTGGGCTTGAGCCCGACCAGACCACAACAAGCCGCCGGGATCCGAATCGATCCGCCCCCGTCGTTGGCGTGGGCCACCGGGGCCATACCGGCCGCTACCGCCGCCGCCGCTCCTCCGCTCGAACCACCCGGGGTGCGTAACCGGTTCCAGGGATTCCTTGTCGCGCCGTAGGCTTGGTTCTCGGTCACCGATACGGTCCCGAACTCCGGCGTGTTGGTTCTGCACATGAGCAAGAAGCCGGCTTTGCGAAGTTGAGCAACCACCTCCGCGTCGCCTATTCCGAGACGGTTCGCCGCAGCCCGCGAACCGAGGGTGGTGGGCCAACCTTCCACGTCGGTCAGGTCCTTCACCGGAATCGGTACTCCAAAGAACGGAGGCAGATCGCCGTTCTTCATCACCGCTTCGGTAGCTGCCTCCGCCTCGGCCAGCAACTGCTCGTCACGACGCCAGATGATCGCGTTGAGTTCTGGGTTAATCCTGTCCACCCTATCAAGGTAGAACTTCACCAGTTCGAGCGGACTGATCTCACGAGCACGTATCGCTCGCGCAAGATCGAGCGCTGAAGAGTAAGGGTTCATGTCATATCCTTCTGGGTTATCAGAGCGGCAGGGCGGCAGACTAAACCGTACGAATGGCTGTCTCAAATCCCATCTGGCACTATGGGGTCCATGCCGAGAAGCTTCTCACGGTTGCTGGTACCCGTCCTGTTTTTCGCATGCGGCTGGGGACTGAACCGTCCGACTCTCCACTACGACTTCGTATACGACGACTACCCCCTCGTCGTAGAAAAACCTAGCCTCCGTGAGGGTAGCCTGCGTGATTTTCTTTCCACTCGGCATCGCGGTCTGGGCCGTCACGTTACCGCTCTCACGCTGGAACTAGACAGGCGCGACCCACTGTCCCCCTACCCTTTTCACCGCGACAACGTGCTGCTGGCGATCGCGTCGGCGGCCATGCTCTACGCGCTCGGCCTCTGCCTCGGCATTCGGCCCTTGGGCGCGGGTCTCGGCGCCCTGATCTTCCTCCTTCACCCGGTTCACACCGAAGCGATCGTGAACATAGCCGGTCGCTCAGAACTACTCGCGGCGCTTGGCGTTCTCTCTGTACTCACAATGCACGTCAACGGCACGACGTCGACCGGGGCGGGCATGGTGGCGACCGCGGTGATTTCGTTTCTAGCACTGGCATCCAAGGAGAACGCGGCCTGTCTGCCGTTGCTCATGGTGATTTTCGATTTTCTTCGCCGCCGACACGAAGGCCGCCAGCCGGCAGCCAGACCGTACGTGGCGTGGGGACTCGGAGCCCTGCTGTGGCTCGTGCTGGTTTATCCGAACCTAGCTTCGATCGATCCCATTGAGTACGTGGACAATCCGCTGGCAGCACTACCGGCGCTGGAACGCGTGCCCAAGGCTGTCGCGGTTCTCGGACGCTACCTGTTCGCCTTGCTGTGGCCACTGAATCTTGCCAGCGATCACTCGTACGCCGCACTCGACATAGGGAGCAGCGAAGCGGCGCTCACGACCCTGGCCCTCGCTCTGTCATCGGTCCTGCTCTTGACCAAGCCCGCTGAGCGCGCGATCGGCCGAGCCAACGTATTCCTGCTCCTGTTCTTTCCCGCGGCTTTTGTCGTTACCGCCAACGTGGTCTTCCCGATCGGTACAATCATGGCTGAGCGGCTGGTCTTCCTGCCTTCCGCAGGTCCTTGCCTGCTCGCCGGGGTGGCTGCGACCACGTTTGCTCGTGGCTCTCGCTTGCGACGTGTGCTCGCCTATGGGTTTTGTGGCGTGCTGCTGTTGGCCCTCGCACTTGGCTACAACGCGAGGGCCAGGACCTGGGCGGGCCCGGAACACTTCCACCGGATGGCGGTCGTGGACTCCCCCAGGTCGGCCAAGGCCCACTACAACCTTGGCCTCTACCTCGCGCGCCAAGGGAGTCTAGAAGAAGCAACGATGAGCCTAGAACGGGCCGTGGCCATTCATCCGGGATTCGCACGAGCCACCTACTATCTCGCGTCGGTGTATCGAGAACGCGGAATGGCGGCTCAGGCGATCGCCACCTACCAGCGCTATCTCGCCGGCAATCCCTATGACTCCGGCGCGCTTTCCCAACTCGTGTCTCTGCTCCTCGCCGAGCGCCGTTACGCTGAAGCCTTGCAGCGGGCACGCGCCCTGGTCCTCAGTGAGCCGACGAACGTAGATTATCGAAGGACCCTCGTCACCGTCGAGGACTTGGTCCCTACTAGCAGCCTCAATCCTTGAACGCTAGTTCGAGAGCAGGAAGACGATAGCGCTTCATCAGCACGTAGACGGCGAGTGCGCCGAGCTTGCGGTTACGCTGTATCAGGCGCCTCTCGCTCCACAGTTCGGGCAGCTTCGACAGCGCCGACGCGTAGGCGCGAAACATTATGCTCACGAGCTTCCAGCGAGAATAGTCTCGGGAGAAGCCGCTGCTGATGCCTCTGCCGCTCGCGTTAGCGAAAGCCTGCGCCAGGTAACGCACGGCGGTGTAGTAGGGGCTCAAGAACAGGATGCGCCTCGGAAAGAGCTTAACCGCGTTCCATATTCTATTGCGTTCGACCAAGAAGGCCTTGAAGGCCGAATGGTAACCGCTGGTCATGGACTTCTTGTGGTACGCCACGGCGTCGGGAACGTAACGACAACACCAGCCTCTCAACTGTCCGCGAAAGGCGAGGTCGAGATCCTCGAGGTAAGCGAAGTAACGTTCGTCGAACATGCCGACGTCTTCGAGCATCGCCCGCCTATACATCGCCGCACAACCGTTGGGCCCCAGCACCTCGACCGCTTCGTCGTACTGTCCCACGTCCTTCTCCAACCATCCCCGGGAACGACAGATCCCGTCCGGGTATATGAGCAGCCCCGTCGAATCGAAGACGTTGCGCCGATCGTACATCATCACCCTCGAAGCGAACATCCCAAATTCCGGGTCCAGTCGTGCCGCCTCCACCATCCGTTCGAGGAAGTGCTCGTCGAGTTCAACATCGTTGTTGATCAGGAGCACGAGGTCGCCGCTGCTTCGGTTGTAGCCTTGATTGTTGCCGCGGCAGAAGCCCGTGTTTTCCTTGTTTCGCAGCACGGTCACCTCGGCGAACTCGGCCTTGATCATCTCCACGCTGCCATCGTGAGAACCGTTGTCAACGACGATAATTTCGAGATCGGAGTAGCACTGTCGCCGAAGGGAGCGTAGGCATGAACGGAGCAAGTCCCTTCCGTTCCAGTTGAGTATGATGACCGACACCATGGCTACGAAGTGCATTCTAGCAGGCCCTCGCAACGCATGCGCTCCGGGAATCGCTGTGTCACTTTTGTATTGCCGCGTTCATTTTTCGACACCCACCGTCCCTCCCCCTTTCGTAAACGCTGAACCAGCGCGTTTTCCCACATGGCACCTGGTTTGCATTCTCTCATGCCAACTGCACTGCAGGGCCATGTGGCCCCAGGCTAGGAGGATGAGGAGATGCAAGACAGCAACATAGGCGGCGTTGTAAGGACGCTGCGCAACCGACTGGGAATGACACAGGAAGAGTTCGCCCACTCACTCGGAATAACCGTCAGCACGGTTAACCGTTGGGAGAACGGTCACTCTGCCCCGAGCAAGTTGGCGAAGGCCAGCATCGTTGGCCTCGCGAACAAGCACGGGCTCACGCTTGATCCGCTCTCACTGACCGTGGAAGCACCCCAGACCAAGCCCGAAGCCGTTCACGCATTCGTACGCTAGAGACGGATTCACCGAAAAGGCAGCCTCACGGCTGCCTTTTTTTTGCCCTGCGCGCGGCTACCCGCTGAACGGTGGAGCCGAAAGGATGCTTTCCGCTTCTTCGATGATCATACGAAATACTACCGGTGCGTCTTCGATGGATTCGATCATGCCCATACCCTGTCCGGCCGGCATGAAGAGACTGTCAGGTCCGGCCTCACAGTCTTCGTTCATATAGGCCATCAGACCCAGCTCGGCCGATCGCATCACCTGAAGCGGGAAACGTTGAATCTCGCTTTCTCGGCCACGCCACTCGTCGGTGTATCGGTTACGAATCGTTCTCGCCGGCTTACCCGTAAAGCAGCGCGTCCTGACGGTGTCGGCCGATCCGCTCTCGACGATGGCTTCGCGATAGCCCGGTGCTGCCGCTGCCTCACGGGTAGCGACGAAGCGCGTCCCAACCACCACCCCCTCGGCCCCAAGCGCCAACGAAGCCACCAGGCCACGGCCGTCGCAGATCCCACCGGCCGCGAGCACCGGAATGTCTACCGCGTCGACAACCTGCGGGACCAACGCCATGGTACCGATCTCACCCGTGTGACCACCGGCCTCGGTGCCCTGCGCGACGACCGCGTCGGCCCCCGCTGCCGCTGCCTTGAGAGCGTGCTCGACCTTTCCCGTCATCACCACGACCTTGATTCCGCGTTCGTGCATCTCGCCTATGAACTCGTCCGGCACGGCCAAGCCCGCAACGAAAATCCTCACACCCTCCTCGTACACCACGCGCATGTGGGCGCGGATCATCTCCGGATCCGGCGCCAGCAAGTCGACCGCGAAAGGCCTATCGGTAAGCTCTTTCGTGGCCCGTATCTCATCTCTGAAGGTACGGACCCCCATGGTCGCGCCACCCAGAACTCCCAGACCACCCGAGTTCGATACCGCCGCCACCAACCGCGCCCCTGACACCCCGCCCATGCCGGCGAGCAGCAAGGGGTACTCGATTTCGAAAAGCTCACACACCCTGGTGTCAAACGCCGTCATCGCTCTCCGCTCAGTGCTGGCGCCGCTGTTCGCGCCGCTGCACGTGGCGCTCAACCAAGGCGTCTACCCTCTCGAGCAAGGCTTCGTCGCCGCTGTATTTTTCTATCATCAGACTGAGGTCACTGAGGTCGTGAACCAGCATGTTCTCGGCCTGTTCTCTCTGGGTGCTGTCGGTGAGGCACTGGACGAGCTCCAACATCAGATCCTCGAGCTCGGCGCTCTCGAGCTCGACGGCGATGGAAAAAGCACGGTCCAGCGACAGATCGCCCTCGCACTCGCGGCGGAGGCCCGCGACCAACTCCTCTTCGGTACCGAGATCCGATACCTTGGATACGACCGGGCTTTGGTCTGACTGCTCCAGCAACACCCCCAACATCTCCAGAGCCCCAACGTGCCCGGCTTCGTGCCGAGCCATGGTGAGCCAGAACCGCGCGAGCTCGGGCGGATCGGGGAAGCGATTGGCCAGCTTGACGTAGATCTCCATCGCCAGAGACTCAAGCTGTTTCGCCTTTGAGATCAGCGCGGCGAGGGCAACTTTCATACGCGATGGCTAACAGACTGCTAGCGCTGTTTCCAGCGCCGAGACAGCTAGACGCCGCTTCGCATCGCGCTGTTCGTCGTGCTAGCCGCGGTTCGATCGCGAGCCGGTCCGCCGAGCAGCCGTTCGAGTCGCGTAACCCGGTCACGGAGGCCAGGGTCGCCGGCAAGACAGTCCTTTACCGACCGTACCGCGCGCAGTATCGAAGAGTGGTTCCGCCCGCCCATGGCCTCGCCTATTTCCGGAAGCGACGCAGGCGTGAGCCTGCGGCAAAGGTAGGCGGCGACGTGCCTCGGCCAGGCGACCCTGCGGGCTCTGCTGCGCGAGAGGATATCGTCCCGCGATACGCCGAAGTTGAGCGCGACCGTGTCAATCACCGTACCCAGTTCAAGCCGTCCCCTGGCTCCGAGATACGGCGCAACCAGGGTCTCTATCACCTCGGCCGAAGGCTGCTCCCCATTCTGCGCGCGGGCCGCTCGTATGCGGGCCACGAGCCCCTCGATCTCTCGTACGCTTCCGCTGAGCCGAACCGACAGCCCCTCCAGAATATCCTCCGCCAGCTCGAGTCGGTTCTCAGCGAGCTTGGCCTTGAGGATGCGCAAACGCAGCTCGTCATCGAGCGGACTGAGGTCAGACATCAGACCTCCCTGAAACCTGCTGCAGAGCCCGCCCTCCAACTTGTCGAGTTCGCGGGGGCTCCGATCGCTGGCGAGCGCGATCGGTTTGCCGGCTCCGTGGATGAGGTTGAAGGCGTGATAAAATTCCTGCTGGGTTCTTTTCTTGCCCGCTATAAATTGAACGTCGTCGATTAGCAGGGCGTCGGCCAGGCGAAACTCTCGGCGAAAGGCTTCCATGCGGTCGCGCCTCAGCGCGTCGACCATACGCCGCGTGAAATCCTCCCCCTGGTAGTAGAGGACCTTCCTCCCGTGAGCGCGAAGTTCGTTGGCAATAGCTAGCAGCAAGTGGGTCTTGCCAAGCCCCACCCCTCCGTACACGAAGAAAGGATTGCCGTGGCGGCCTCCGGCCTCGGCGAGTTGACGGGCGCCACCGTAGGCCAGCCTATTGGAGTCACCTACGACGAAATTGGCGAAGGTCTTTGTGCCCCCGGGGCGTTTGTCGGCCCGCACAGCATGTTCGCCCGTGGGGCGAGACCATCGTCGAGCCGGTGGTCTTACTCCCACGGACGAACCCACCACCACCTCCACACGGCAACTCGAATCCGCCGCCTCTGAAACCGCCCTCTCGAGCGCTGGCAGGAAGACTTGCCGTATCCTGTCCCTGTACAGACCGAATGGCGCCTCCACCGTCATCAGGTCCCGCTCGAAAGAGCGGGGGTGGAGTTCCAAGATCCAAGTCTGGTAGTCCTTCTCGGACAGCTCCTGCTGAATGCGATAGCAGGCATCCTGCCACACGCGATCCGCCTTTGACGACACCTTCACAGTTGGTCACCGACCCCGACTAGCAACCGAACTTTCATCTACAAACCACTCGCATCTTGTCACACAATAGTCTTCCGCCCCCTCCCCGATTCCCCACATCGACAATTCCCTTTCGGGTTCGTCAAGGTGACGGGCAGTCTCTCGACTCGACATGCCATTTTCGCGTTTGCGCCAGGTGACGCTTTGTGACGCCGACCATCTACGACGCCGGGTAATCGTTTGCAACAGGTAGTTGTCCCGGCCGTGATTTCATTACACTTTTTTCATCGGTGCGGTGGGCGGCGACCCAGCGCCTGCCGATGGTATCGTCGTTCTATTCGTTTTCGTTGAAGAATTTCGTCGATGTGTGGTGCTTCAGATTCCGTTGTAGGAAAAGGGATTTTCAAGCACTCGGATCAACGGTCCGGCTTCGGTCTACGCTCGGCCAAGCGGTCGAAGGTTCTAACACCATCGCATTGAAACCCCCGCCATCACGACCTAGCATCGGCCACCGCGATGGAGGTTCTTTTCGCCCAGACTTACTTGCTGCTTTTCGGTAAGCTCGCTTTCGGTGGCCTGCTGGCTCTCGCCGTTCCCGACTTCGCAACCATGGAACGCGGCTACTACAAGTCGAGCGCTGCCATCTACGTGGGCCTCGCGGCAGTCATGGCGCTCGGGGAACTCTACCTCTTCGTGCGCTTCGGCGATCACTCTGTGGTTCCCCGGATCGCACTGACAAGCTGGCTGATTTTCCTCTTCCTGGCGGCCGCTTACCTCATCGCGCTTTTCGTCGAGCGGCCGAGGGCACGGGCACGGGCCTTTCCCGCCGCGTTGGCCTCGGGCCTCCTCGCGCTGTGCGTAACCGCCAGTTCCTATGTGCCGCAAGGCTTGAGCTCCTTCGCCTCGATCGCCTACGCGGCCTGCTTTCTCGCCGGCTCGGCGGTCGCAGGAGCGGCCCTGTCAGGAATGCTGCTCGGACACTGGTATCTCATCGACAGGGGCATGGACCTCGACCCTTTGCGCCGCCTTCTGAAGTACTGCCGGTGGAGCCTGCAAGCCGGTATCATCACCGTGGTCACATCGGCGGCTGCTCTGTACTTGATACCGGAGTCCCCCTGGCAGGGCCGCCTGCATTCGACTCTCTCTGGTCTGCCCAGCTGGCTACTCGGAGGCCGCGTATTCGCCTGGAGCCTGGCCCTGCTGCTGATGCGACTCATCCGGCGGACCCTCGACATACCGCAGACCATGGCGGCAACCGGCCTCTTCTACATGGCTTCTCTGGTGATCGCGGTCGGCGAGATCCTCGGACAGTGGCTGTTGTTTCGAACCGGGCTCCCGCTCTGACCGCAGGGGCGCCGCGGGACCTCTGACCCGTCAGGCGAACAGCATCTCGTCTACCGCGAGGCCAGCAGGGACCATTGGAAATACCCCCTCCTCTGGCGGAATGTCTATGTCGATCAGCGCGGGACCATCGCAAGCCAACAGATCTTCCAAGGCCGGCTGGAGATCCTCTATGACCGAGGCCCTGAATCCCTTGGCCCCGAAGGCCTCGGCCAGTTTGACGAAGTCGGGCAAGGAGTCGAAATACGATTGCGAAAATCTCCTTTCGTAAAACTTGTCCTGCCACTGGCGGACCATTCCGAGGTGGCGATTGTTGAGCACGACCACCTTGACCGGAATCCGGTACTGCACAGCTGTTGACAACTCCTGGATGTTCATCTGGATACTGCCGTCTCCGCTGATCACCAGCACCGTCCGGCCCGGGTCGGCCATTGCGGCGCCGAGCCCCGCCGGAAGGCCGAAGCCCATCGTACCCAGTCCTCCCGACGTCAGCAGGGAACGCGGTTTCTCGAAACCGAAGAGTTGCGCTGTCCACATCTGGTGCTGGCCAACGTCGGTAGCGACAACCGCGTCCCCATCGGTAAGCTTGTGGAGAATCTCGAATACCGCTAGCGGCAGTATCTTCGAACCCCTGCTGGGTTCGTAGCCGAGGGGCCTGGCCGCACGCCACTCCTCGAGCTGCTTTTGCCAGTCGGCCCAGCGCTCCCGGCAGGCCGGCAAGCCGGCACGCGCATCGACCTCCTCGACCATCATCTGCAAGACCCTCTCGACGTCCCCAACGATGGGAACGTCGACGGCTATGTTCTTGGAAATCGACGCTGGATCGATGTCGATGTGCACGATTCGGCCGCGAGCGTGCTTCGCGAACCGGGCGGTGTCGCCGGTGACCCTGTCATCAAAGCGAGCGGCGATCGCGAAGAGCACGTCGCAGTTCTGCACGGCCATGTTGGCCCAGTAGCCCCCGTGCATCCCGAGCATCCCCAGGTTGAGCGGATCCGACGACGGAAAGGCACCGAGCCCCATCAGCGTCGTCGTGACCGGCACGCCCACCGAACGGGCAAGCTCGGTCAGCAGGCCTGCGGCACCGCCCCACTGCACCCCACCGCCAACGTAGAAGAGAGGGCGACGCGCCTTTTCCAGCAAGTCGAGGGCCCTTTGTACCTGCCTCTTGTTACCCCTGACATTGGGCTTGTAACCGCGAATGGACGTCCTCCCCGGGGCTTCGTAGCTATAGCTGGCGTTTTGCACATCCTTGGGTAGGTCGACAAGAACCGGGCCGGGCCGACCCGTGCCAGCGATGTAGAAGGCCTCATGCAGCTTGGCGGCAAGCTCCCTTACGTCCTTGATCAACATGTTGTGTTTGGTGCAGGGCCTGGTGATGCCAACGATGTCAGCTTCCTGAAACGCGTCGTTACCGATCATCGTGGTAGGCACCTGGCCACAGAGCACTACCACGGGAGTCGAGTCCATGTTGGCGTCGGCGAGCCCGGTGACCGTATTCGTGGCCCCGGGCCCCGACGTCACGATCACCACCCCGGGCTTACCGGAAACCCGCGCGTAGCCCTGGGCCATGTGCACGGCCCCCTGCTCGTGGCGAACCAGGATGTGCTTGAAGTCGGCGTCGTAGACACCGTCGTAAGTGGGCAATATCGCCCCTCCCGGATAACCGAAGACGGTATCGACGCCTTCGGCCTTGAGGCACTCCATGACGATCTGGGCGCCGGTGAGCTGGCGCGGCTGGCCAGGGGACAGTGACTCGGCAAGGGCAGAGCCACCGGAACGGGAACTAGCGGTCATATCTTCTTTCCGGCTGGTGTGGCCGGCCTCCTCGTGGACGACGGGCTGGTTACCGTGGTCCCGTTTATTTTTCGCTGTTTCAACCCGGCACGGAGGAGATGTCCGCGCCGACCGAGCCGTAAGATTAACCCGTACTCAGGGCTCTTTCAACACAGGTCGGCGTACCGGCAACGAAATGGCCGAGATGTCCGGGCCCAGGCGCTGAATGGCAGCAGGCCAGCCGGACGCCGTTCAGGGGGGAGGCGTGGCCGCGGGTTGTTCACCGGCACCCGCAGGACCGGCTACTTCTGCGGCCTCGCGTAGCTCTTCGATGCTCTCGTAGCTCGGTCCCCCGAGGGCGTCCAGTATCCACGCTAGCACTCGCCAGCCCTCTACGGCCGCGCCAGGGGGGTCCACCGCGCGGGAAAAATGCTGGCGGATGCCCCGCCTGTTCACGAAACTGCCTTCGGTTTCGAAGTGAGTACCCACCGCTAGTACGTAGTCCGCGTAAGCCAGCGAGCCACCCCGGCTACTCGACACCACGACCAGACAGGGCAGAGCCTCGAAGAACCCGTCCCAAGCCGCAGACTCCGATACCGGATCGCAGCCGGCCACTATCACCGCAGACGAACCGGCCGGGGGCTCCTGACAATTCAAGAAGCCCAGCCCCTCGAGCCCTCGGCGATTGGGAAAACGGTCAGAGGAGATCAGCCAACCGTCGTCGGCGATCTCAGAACTCGGCGGAGATACCAGGAGCAGATCTCCACCGCCCAAGGCTTCCGCAACCGACGCGAGCAGAAAGCCCTCCTCGAGCGACAGCGCCGCCGAAGCGACCACGGCGACCGGCGTGGAAGCTCGAAGCCGCCGTGCGGCCGCGATGGCCGCGTCCCGGGCCTGACGTTGGACGAAACCATCCCCCACCCGTTCAAGGCTCGCCACGAGCCTGTGCTCACCTTCGTTGACCTTGTAGAGGCGCCGCCCGGCGTCGCACATCCAGTAGCCGTTGACAGCGGGATTGGCACGAGGCTTGATTCTGTAGATGCGATCGCCGCGGCTGTAGAGTTCGACGGCGCAACCCGTCGAACAGCCCGCGCAAACCGAATCGGTGGCCTCTAGATACCAGACCCTCGCCTGGAAACGGAATTCCCGACTGGTCAGGGCTCCCACCGGACAGATGTCGACCACGTTGACGGCGTAGGGGTTGTCTACGCTGGTCCCCGTCGCCAGCGTGAGCTCGCTGTGGTCCCCGCGCTCGGTAATCCCGAGTTCGTGGGTATGGGTGACCTCGTCGAGGAAACGGACGCAGCGGGTGCAGAGTATGCACCGCTCCTGATCCAGCATGATGTCGGAACCAACGGCGAGAGCCTTCGATTTGTGCACCTTCTGATCAAGGCCAACACGGCTCGGGTGCCGCCCGTAATCCATGTAGTATTCCTGCAGCTTGCACTCGCCCGCCTGATCGCAGATTGGGCAATCAATAGGGTGGTTTATCAGCAGAAACTCAAGCACCCCCTCCACCGCTTGGCGAACCTTTTCATTGCGGGTTTCGACGACCATTCCGTCTTGGACCATGGTGTTGCAACCGATCTGCAACTTCGGCAAGGGTTTGTCCTGCACAGCCGAGAGCGCCCGGACATCGACCAGACACATGCGACAGTTACCTGCCACTGAAAGGCCAGGGTGGTAACAGTAATGAGGGATCTCCTGGCCGGCCAGCTCCGCCGCCTTCACGACGTTGGTACCTTCCGGAACTTCTAGGGTTGAGCCGTTGATCGTAACCTTTAGCATGAGCTTTCTCAGGCGGCCCGTCCGATCGAACAAGCCTCAAGATGGTTGCCGCTTTCCACGTGCGCCTCGAATTCCGCTCGGAACTTGGCGAGAAAACTGCGCACGGGCATGGCAGCAGCGTCCGACAGCACACAGATGGTGGTACCCATCATGCCCTCGGCAACCGCGTCCAGGGTCTCGAGATCCTCGCGGCACCCTTCCCCTTCGTCTATGCGCGTGAGGATCGTCTCCAACCAGCCTGTGCCCTCGCGACAGGGGCTGCACTGCCCGCAGGACTCGTGGTGATAGAAGTGCGAAATCGTCCGCAAGACCCGAACCATGCAGGTGGTGTCGTCCATGACGATGATGCCGGCCGAACCAAGCATAGACCCGGCGGCGGCAACCGAGTCGAAATCCATGGCGAGGTCTATTTCGTCGGGGGTCAGGACCGGAACCGACGAACCCCCGGGGATAACGGCCTTGAGCTCACGTCCGGGTCTGAGCCCCCCGGCGTGCTCCTCGATGATCTCCCTGAGCGAGGTGCCCATCGGCAACTCGTAGACCCCGGGCTTCTGGACCTGTCCGCTGACACAGTAGAGCTTGGGTCCTGGGCTCTTCTCCGGACCAATCGCCTTAAACCAATCCGGACCCCTTTCCATCACCTGCTTGACGCAGGCGAGGGTCTCGACGTTGTTGACGATGGTGGGGCAGCCAAAGACGCCGTGAACCGCCGGGAAGGGAGGTTTGATGCGCGGGTGCGCTCGTTTTCCCTCGAGCGATTCGATGAGACCGGTCTCCTCGCCACAGATGTAGGCTCCCGCACCACGGTGGACGTGGATGTCGAGGTCAAAGCCGCTACCAAACGCCCGCTGCCCCAGAAAGCCCCTCTCCCGTGCGTCGTCTATCGCGCGCACGAGGACCTCGTAACCGCGCGCGAACTCGCCTCTGATGTAGATGTAGGACAGCGACGAGCCGATGGCGTAGCTGGCAAGGATCATCCCCTCGAGAAGCTGGTGCGGATCCCGCTCAACGATGTGCCGGTCCTTGAAGGTGCCGGGTTCGCTCTCGTCTGCGTTGCAGAGCAGGTAAACGGCCTTACCGGGGTTTGCCGGCACAAACGACCACTTCAATCCCGTCGGAAACCCGGCGCCCCCCCTACCCCTCAAGCCCGATTCCTTGACCGCGGCAACAACGTCGGCGCCGCTACTCTCGTTAAGAACCCTGCGCGCCGTGCGGTACCCCCCGTCGGCCACGTAGGCGTCGATATCGGTGAGGTCAGCTTCACAGTCTTCGAACCTCAGAAGAACTTTCTCGTTCATGGAGTTACGTTTTCTGCCGCGATTCAGCGCGGAACCCGCTCGGATCCGTCGAAGGCCGTACGCTGGGGTTGACGCTGTATCCTTCTCTGCAGTGCCATGAGGGCGTCGATCACCCCCTCCGGGCGCGGCGGGCAGCCCGGTACATAGACATCCACGGGAACGAGGTGGTCTATGCCGGGAACGGTCGTGTAGTTGTCGTAGAACCCGCCAGTGGAAGCACAGGCGCCGAAGGCCATGACCCAACGCGGCTCGGCCATCTGTTCATAGACCCGTTTCAGGATAGGGGCCTGGCGACAGGTAACCGTCCCGATCACCATCAGCAGATCGGCCTGGCGCGGAGTGAAGCGCGGAAGCAGCGCACCAAAACGGTCTATGTCGTATGGCGCCATCGACAGAGACATGTACTCCATCGCACAACAGGCGGTAGCAAAGGGATACGGAAAGATAGAGTACCTGCGCGCCCAGCCCAGCGCGGCGTCTACGGAAGTGACGATCACGCTTTCGGCGATCATTCCTTCGTCTCCTCGAACACCGCCCACCCCGGGAGGGGGGGCTGAGGCATCGATGGGCCTGGCCATAGACTACGGAAGTTAGTGCGTTAATGCCTAAATTTCAAGGAACTGTTGCAATCCCACCAGCGAGGAGCTAAAAGCGCCGGCCATGCGCGACGCGGTAGTCTTTCTTCACATAGCGGGGGTAGCGACCTTTGTCGGAGCCACGGTCATGCTCGCGCTTCTGCTGCGGAAGGTAGATCGCGGCGCAGGCGACGCCGTTGCCAGGAGACGGAGTCTCGCCAGCGTATTCCAGGTGTACAACCCCTTGGCGATAGCGGCGCTTGGCGTGGTGGTGATGAGCGGGGCGGCGTCGGTAACCCGCTTCAAACAGGCGCTGGGCCCGAGTTATTTCAGCGTGATGGGCGCCTACCTAGCGGGCAAGCTGGTCCTGGCATTCATCCTCATCATGCTCACCACGTGGATCGCGTTCGGCATGTGTCACCCCTTGGTGCGACGCGATCAGGGAGCACTGCCGGTTACCGACGCAGAGCTGGACCGGCTGCTCGCCCGGTTACGGCCAGCGAGCTGGCTCACCGTTGCCGTCGCCGGCTGGACCCTCTGGAAGGCGCTCAGGATGTCGCTACCTCCCCTGGGTTGATTCTGGCGGGGTGAGATGAACTTCGCCATCTTCAAGAAAGGCGAATACCTGCAACGTGAATTCTGGCTTGGCCCCTCGTCGGCCCTTTCCCGAGTAGAGATCGAAATCGGGTCTGGCAACTGCGTGTTCATAATCGAGGCCGCGCGGCGGAACCCCGACACCCTCTACGCGGGCTTTGACATAAGGCGCAGCGTGATAGCCAAGGCTACCGCCTCGGCCCAGGCGCTACCGCCCAACCTCCAACTCTTCAATCTCGACGCCCGCTGGCTGGTAAGCGAGTTACTGGCACCCAACAGTATCGACGCACTTCACGTCTACTTCCCTGACCCGTGGTGGAAAAAGCGCCACCACAAGCGCAGGCTGTTCAACGCCGACTTCTGCAGAGGGGTCCAGCGCTGCCTGCGCCCTTGGGGAAAGCTGTTTCTGGTCACCGACGTCGTGTCTCTCGGAGAGCTCATAGGCGAGAGCCTGCTCGCCGCGGGCCTCGAAGCACGGCCCTGGAAAAGAGGCCCCGACCATCCGCCTTGCAGCGCCTATGAAAAGAAGTACCGCGCTCAGGGACGTGCCTTTCTTGAAATCGCGTTCGTGAAGATACCGTGAGGGATCGGTCTCAACCGGTCGCTTGGGTCTCGCCTTCGGTACAGACGAACTTGCGAGCCGCCGCTGCGACGCCGCCGACGTCGAGCAGGTGCCGCTCGTAGAGTTCCGCGTGGGAGCCGGATTCTCCGTATCCCAGTACCCCGTGCCGTCTCACGACGACACCGGGCACCTCGGCCAGCGACTCCAGCACCGCGCTGCCTAAGCCACCGATGATACTGTGGTCCTCGACCGTCATGATGCGACTGCAGCGAGAAGCGATTTCTCGTAAGAGCTTGTTGTCAAGTGGCTTGAGCGTGTGGATGTTTACGACGCCCACGCTCAAGCCTTCCCCGGCTAGTTTCTCGGCTGCTTCAACACAGTTCGCGACGACGCCGCCCGAAGCGACGAGAGTCAGGTCGTCCCCGCGTCGCAGCTCGACCCCCTTGCCAAACTCGAAGCGATAGTTCTCGGAGAATATATCCGGGACGGCTTGGCGGGTAAGCCGCAGATACGCGGGCCCTACATAATCGGCCAGGAAGCTGGTCGCTCGGTCGGCCTCCAGCGCGTCAGCCGGCTGTACGACAACCATGTTGGGCAGGGTGCGCATCAGCGCGACGTCCTCCAGACCCATCTGACTGTAACCGTCCTCCCCGATTCCCACGCCGGCGTGCGTTCCAACCAAGCGCACGTTGGCGTTGCTGTAGCCCACCGACATGCGAATCTGCTCGAAGCGGCCGACGAGAAAACACGCGAAACTCGCGACGAAAGGCACGTAGCCGGCCAGCGCCATACCCGCGGCTACACCAACCATGTTGCCTTCGGCTATGCCCAGCTGAAAAAATCTGTCAGGAAACGCGTCGGCAAACTTTCGGGTGTTCGTCGAACCGGCCAGATCCGCGTCAAGCACGACCACGTTCTCGTGACTCTCTCCCACCCGCTTCAGCGCTTCCCCGAACGCCACCCGTGTCGCCTTGGCCATCGCTCCAGCCCCTCAGGCGGCCGTCGAGGAGCCGAGCTCCCGCAACGCCTGCTCCAGTTCAGCGTCACGGGGAGCCTTCCCGTGCCACGCGTGTGTGTTTTCCATGAAAGAGACACCCTTGCCTTTGACCGTGTGGGCCAGAACGAGAGTGGGTCGCTCCTCGCAACGCCGGGCTCCGTCGAAAGCGTCGAGTACCGCCTCGAGATCGTGACCGTCGATCTCCAGAACCTGCCAACCGAAGGCACTCCATTTGTCGGCAAGCGGCTCCAGATCCATGATCCCCGCAACGTGGCCGTCGAGTTGTACCTTGTTGTAGTCGAGTACCGCCGTGAGCTTGCCGAGCTTGTATTTCCCCGCGGCCATGGCCGCCTCCCAGACCTGACCCGCCTGAACTTCACCGTCACCTAGCAAACAGTAGACCCGATAGTGGTTGTCGCGGTCGAGGCCCTCCGCGAGGGCCATTCCCACCGACACCGACAGCCCCTGTCCCAGGGAACCCGTGGCCGCTTCTATGTAAGGCAGACGAACCCTGTCCGGATGCCCCTGAAGTCGGCTGTCCATGCCGCGAAACGACTGGAGCTCGTCTTCCTCGATGCAACCGGCGCGAGCAAGGGCCGCGTACACCGCTGGCACCCCGTGGCCTTTGGAAATAACGAAGCGGTCTCTTCCAGGCCAGGTTGGCTCGCCGACTCGCAGGTTCAGTACTCGGAAATACAGCGCCGCCAACAACTCGGCGCTCGAAAGCGACCCCCCGGGATGTCCTGAACCCGCCCGCGCGATCATCTTTAGGCTCTCTACTCTGATGTAGCGCGCGATTTCGCGAAGTTCTTCTACCGATCGCATGTTCGGCCCAACCGTGCCCGCAGCTCTTCGTGGTGTCAAGAACCACGATATCAGGTGGGTTTGCTCCAGTGGAGGGGATCCCAGGCCCGCTCCGGATCTGCGAGCACGTTCACGAATTTGACCTCCGGCCTGTTCGCGACAAGCGTGATGGCGCTCAGGCCACAGTTGTCCACGCGCACGCGCCGAAACTCCTCCAGAGGAATATCCAGGAAGTGGCAGATCACCGACCGCAGAATGTCACCGTGTGAGACAAACAGAACCGTCTGCCCCGGCCGCGCGAGCTTGAGGCTGTCCAGTGCTCTCGACTGGACGTCGGCGATCGTCTCACCCCCGGGAGTGGGACAGCCCAGGGGATCCTTGATGAAATCAAGGTACTGCGTGTCCCCGCGAATCTCGTCATAAGTGAGACCTTGCCAGCGACCGAACCGCACCTCACAAAGCTCTTGCTCGAAAACGCAGTCTATCCCCAAGACCCCGCCGACGATCTCGGCAGTCTGCGAAGCGCGCCGCAAAGGACTGGAAATGATGTCTGTTACACTGAAGTGAGCGAGTAGGTCGGCCGCTTGGCGCGACTGTTTTTCGCCGGCTTCGTTGAGTGGGACGTCGGCCATACCCATGACCCGACGCTCACGATTCCAGGCCGTCTCGCCGTGTCGCATGAGGATGAGGCTGGTAACCTCTTCCTCAAGCGGCATCTGCGCTGCTGCCTTCGGTGCCGCCCGCCGCGAGGCTGCAGAACTCCTCGTAGTCTATGAGTTCGGTAACGGTCGGATTGTCGCCGCACACCGGGCACTGGGGATCGCGGCGCAGCTTTAGCGCGCGGATCTCCATCCCTAAGGTCTCGATGTGAACCAACCTTCCGATCAACGGCTCGCCCGCCCCGAGTATGAGTTTGATGGTCTCCAGAGCCTGCACGCAACCGACCAAGCCCGGCAAGACGCCAAGTACTCCGGCCTCCTGACAGCTCGGCGCCATGCCCGGAGGGGGCGGCTCCGGAAACAGGCAGCGATAGCAGGGACCCTGACCGGGACTAAACACCGTGGCCTGTCCCTCGAACTGGAAGATACTGCCATGGACGTTCGGCTTGCCCACCATCACGCAGGCGTCGTTGACCAGATACCGGGTGGGAAAGTTGTCGCAACCGTCGACGATGACGTCGTAGTCCTCGATGATTCCGATGATGTTGGAGGAATCCAGCCGGAGACGATGTTCAACCACCTCCACGTCGGGATTCAGAGCCTTGAGCGTGATCGCAGCAGACTCTGTCTTGGCAACCCCCACCCTTTCGTTGGTGTGCAGGATCTGCCGCTGAAGGTTCGACAGGTCGACGACGTCATCGTCGACGATGCCGATTGTACCGATACCGGCGGCCGCGAGATAGAACGCCGCCGGAGAACCTAGACCACCGGCCCCCAGACAGAGCACCCGGGCCTGCAGTAGCTTGGCCTGGCCCTCTTCTCCGACCTCGGGCAAGAGAAAGTGCCGGCTGTAACGCTTGAGCTGCTCCTCGGAAAACTGGAAGTCTTGTTCCCAGGGGTGCCCGGCTCCCTTCCAGGCTCCGTAGCCGCCGCTCATCGAGCAAACATCGGCGTAGCCCATGTCCTTGAGTACCTTTCCCGCCAGCAGCGAACGCACGCCGCTCTGGCAGTAGGTCACTATCCTCCGGGCCTTGTCGCCGATCTTCGCCTCGACCTGCATCTCCAGAAAACCCCGGGGGATGCTCAGCGCATCACGCAGATGCCCCTCCCGGTACTCTTCCCTCTCGCGGACGTCCACTACTATGGGCGGATCCGCAGAAGCGATGAGCCTCTCTA
>JBHHVL010000004.1:0-99726 GCA_046754245.1 Binatia bacterium
TAAGCCTACAGAGGTGAAAGGCGTCCAGGAAGCGCCGTTGTCGGTCGACCGCGACACACGCCCATCAGGCTCGGCAACAACGACCCAAGTGCCATTGCCATCGGTGGCGATCGCCGGGTCCAACGTAGTACCTACCGACGGGTCAATCGCCACAGGTGCGGACCAGGTCAGGCCATTGTCAGCGGATGTGGCTGCTAGGATATCAAAATCGTCGTCGATCGTGCCACCGAACGTATCCCTCGAATCCCATACCGCCACCCAGTTTCCACCGCGATCGCCCGCAACGGAGGGGCGCGCGTCGTTGAAAGGAAAAGTGGGGGTGGTCGGCGAGTTGTCGGTGGCAGCGTTACCGTTTACAACCGCCGACGGGGCGAACGATACCAAGGCTAGGCATGGGCTGGTCCAACTAGCGCAGACACAAACGCGGCTACAAGCCCTGGCTGTGCGGGAGACAACGCTGGGGACGTTGTTGTTAGGCCTCGTCCGCGACCCGAGGTTGCCCCTGGATTCATGGGAACCATGTTGGTAACCCTACCGCTCCGCCCCGAATGGCGTCAAGGGGCATTTGGGCCGACCGCTAGCGGAATCCCCTGCATCTGGGGGGCTACGGCGACCCCGTGCTGGCCGGCTGCTCGGCGTGGCCTGCGCTCTGTTCGGCTGGTGCTAGTAGTGGTGCCAGTAGAGCATCCAAAAAGAACGCAAACGACCGTAGTCCACGAAATTGTCTTCGCCGCGCAAAGGCCCGTCGTGTAATGAAAACCCGCTCTTCAAGGCAAAGCGATAGCAGAGGGGTTGTTCTTCCTAGCGGCTTCGCTCGCGGATGCG
Source organism: Binatia bacterium (assembly GCA_046754245.1). Taxonomy (GTDB): domain Bacteria; phylum Desulfobacterota; class Binatia; order UBA1149; family UBA1149; genus JBHHVL01. The sequence continues at coordinate 826 of JBHHVL010000004.1, forward strand.
TTGCTCGGCGAGCCGTTCGGCAGCAGCGTGGGGCGGTATGCCCTCGCGGTCGGCGAGTGCGAACACCTCGCCTAGGGTATCGGCGATAGTCTCTACTCGCCGAAACACCGCGGCCTCGTCGTAGGTCTGGCGGTCTTGCGCGTCACCTAACACTCGCATGGCTTCCCCGGCGGCGTTGATGACCCCTCCCGCGTTGATAACGTAGTCCGGTGCGTAAAGGATGCCTCGCGCGGCCAGCGCCTCACCGTGCCGATCTTCGGCCAGCTGGTTGTTCGCGCCACCGGCCACGATCCGACAGTTTAGAAGGCCGACGGTACCGTCGTTGATGACGGCTCCCAAGGCGCAGGGTGCAAACACATCTACGTCCAGGCCGTAGATCTCGTCGGGCTCGACGGCTACCGCGCCGAATTCGTCGACGACTCGCCGGGTGGCCAGCGGGTCCACGTCGGCAGCGAACAACCGTGCGCCTTGTTCGGCAAGGTGTCTACAGAGATGATAGCCGACGTTGCCCACGCCCTGGACCGCAACCTTGATACCGTCTAACCTCTCTTTGCCGAGTCTGTGCTTGACCGCGGTCCGAAGACCGATGTAGACGCCGTAGCCCGTCGCGGGCGAGGTGTCGCCGCTTGCACCCTCCCGTCCGACGACAAAGGGGGTTTCCTCTGCGATGATCTCCATGTCCTCTGGAGTCGTGCCCACGTCTTCGGCGATGAGGTACTTGCCGTTCAGGCTGTTGACGGCGCGCCCCAGGGCCCGGAGCAGCGCTTCGGATTTGTCTCTCGCCGGATCACCGATGACGACCGTCTTGCCTCCGCCCGCTGGAAAGCCCGCCAGGGCGAGCTTCAAGGTCATGGCACGAGACAGGCGGAGCACATCGCCGAGGGCGTCGGCTTCAGAGGCATAGGGATACATTCGGCATCCACCGCCCGCTATTCCGAGCACGGTGCTGTGTATGGCGATGAATGCCTTCAAACCCGATTCGCCGTCGTAGAACATCGAGACCTGTTCGTGGCCAGCGAAATGGGGGTGATCAAATAACGACACGGTGTCGCTCCGACAGCAAGACTACGTAAGCGCTAGTGCTCTGTCGAGACTAGCGGGCCCGTAAGCGGTGGCGGCGCGTCTAGCCGCCCGCCGTCGTCAACAGCGCGCGAACCTCAGCGCCGAGTCCCTTGTCTTTGGAGTAGCCGGCGGATCTGGAGCGGATCTTGCCTTCGCGGTCTACGAGGACAAAGGTCGGGGTTCCGCTGACGCCGTAGGCGAGGAAGCTCTTTCGGTAGCGATCGAGGGCTACGTTGGTCGGGAACGCATCGGTCTTTTCGAAGAAACGATCGAGCTGCTCGGCGTTCTCGTCGGTGATCGCGATGACCTCTGCAACGCCAGCTCGTTCGAGTTCCAAGAGTTCGGGGATGGCGGCCTTGCACGGGCCGCACCAGGTAGCCCAGAAGAACAGAAGGTAGGGTTGGCCCGAACCCGGAACCGGAAGCCGGCCACGATAGGACGTCAGCACGAGCTCGGGGGCCTCGGCCCCCAGCTCCGGTGGGCCCGGCAGAGCCGGCCACTTCAGCGGGTAGCGTGCCATGACCACGCTGAGCCGCATCGGCTCGCCGTCGCGAATCACCTCGAGCGTCGTCGTCTCGTCGATCTTCGAGAGCATGGTCCAGGAGCGAATTCGTCCGGACTCGTCGAAGGGCCGATCCGGCGGGCCTACTATGACGTCGCCGTTCTGAAGGCCCGCTGCCTCGGCGGGCGACCCGGGGTAAACAGCGAGGACGCGGGTCGCCCCCTTGTTGAGCTTCAGCTCGTCCAGCGCCGGCGCCTCGACGTCGCGGAAACGCACCCCCAGCCAGGCCGGCAAAGCCGCCGTCGCCTTGTCGACGTCTTCCTTGAAAGCCGGGAAGGGCTCAGGCTGGATCAGGGTCTTCGCCATCCGCGCTACCGGAGGGATCCGGAGATCCTCGCAGTGTCTCAGCGCCGCGAAGGCTGCCCGTTGGTCCGGGCTGCCGCGGCCGTCGAGGTACACACGACCGGCGATGCTGCCAAGTAGGGTTCTCATGCGCAGTACCACCGCGAGTCGCGTCGCCATCCGATAAGAGGTAGCAGCCGTCTCCTCGGCACTCTCGCGCAGGGTGACGATTCGGCGCTCGGTGGCCTCGTCCTCGTTGGTAAAGCTGGCCAACTCGCGCAGCAGCTCCGCGGTTTCCGCCCGAACCTCGCGATCTTCGGCTTCAGCGCTGGAGACGGCGGAAAGGCGTTCGTTCCACGATGGGTGTCTCGAGGTGAAGCGCTCGAAGTTCGCGCGGTTGGCGTCAACCAGGGTGGCCCTCCATGCCCTCGAAACGTTCTTCATCTGTCCGCTGATGTCGGGCAGCATTCTGGTCTGCTCATCGAGTTCGGCGAGCAAGCGAGGGCTGAAATAGCCGAACGCCTTGGCGATTCGGTCGAGGAGCCGAATCTCGGGTTCCCAGGACCCCTTGTCCCGCCACGCCTGCTCGAGAAGCCCGTCTACGAATTTTTCGTACTCGACCCCCTCCGCCTCGGCCGCGCGCCGCAGTAGCCCCTCCAGGAAAAAGTCGGTCGTCCGCAACGGTACGTCCGGAGTGACGTCGGTTATCAGGGTGTCCAGGTGTGCCTGTACGAAGCTTCCCGTTCCCGCCAAGGCGTGGATGAAGCGAAACGAGTGGCCGATGTTCTCGCGGCCGCGGTTCTCGGCGTAACAGCCGTAGGCCCGCCGGTCGGCGGTGGAAGAGAAATACCCACACACCGGTCGTACCGGGCGCTCGCCTTGCGGGCCCGCGGTGGAGAGGTTGGCGAAGGAACCGGAGAAGCACTGGGACATCAGCATGACGACACGGACGCCGGGAGCCAGATTGTCGAGCAGAGCGCGCAGCTCGCTCACCGAAAGAGCCTCGCCTTCTCCCCACAAGGTGATCGTGTTGTTCTTGAGGTCGCCGTCGTTTTTCTCGCCGTGGTCGGTAACATACACGAGCAAGGTGTCTCCGGCTTTGAGCTTGGTGCCGGCCGATTCGAACCAGGCCGACAGCGCGTGCTGATTGGCCGGGTGAAGCGTGACACTCTCGATGCTCGAACTCTCGTAGACGATAGGCACGCGCAGGGGCCCAAAGGCCCGTGTACCACGCAGTCGCCAGAAATCCTCCTCGGGCTGCTTGGCCCGCAGGGCGACGTCTTCCCCTGGATCCTCGCCGTCGCTGCTAAAGACAGTGATTCGCCGGCGAGCCACACCACTTTCGACGAGCAAGTCGTAGAGCTGCTCAAGATGCAGCAAGTGGGACTGGTAGTTGATCCGCTTCTGGCCCCCGCCGTTGATCAAGATCGCGTGCAGGCCCGAGACGCCGGGCTGAGTCCTCGCCGAGCGCGGACCATCCTCCGGCGCCGTCGGCGTCGCGCTGCACGCGACGAGCAGGCCGAGCGTGCAGGTAGACAAGATATTGCGTATGTTTCCCATGTTTGTTCAGCGGCTCCCGGGGTGATCTTAGCACGTCGTGGCGCCAGCGCAGGCGACAACTGCGACGCCGGCGGCCCGGCCGATCGCTAGGTCCCCCTGCATCGTAGCCTGTTGCGTTCGGCTGCGCCTACGCAACGAGGGTAGCCGAGTCGCCGCTTGCCGGATATACTCGATGCTGCTCCCTTCGAGGCTCACCCACGTTGGCGAATGCGACAAACAATCGCGGTGATCGCACGGAAGACGCGCTGCGTCGAAGTTGGCGACGAGTGGTTCATGTCCTCGGGGGCCTGCTGCTGGCCGGCTATCCCGGTGCCGCCGAGGCCTACGTCGACCCAGGCGTGATCGCGACCCTCTACCAGCTCGTATACGTGCTGGTATTCGGTCTCCTACTCGGTCTGGTTACAAAGCCGATAGCCCTCGTCCGGCGCTTGGCCGCGAAGCTGAGGGCCTTTTTCTCTTCTCGTGGTGCCTAGCAGCGGGTGCTCATGCCTAGCCCCTTGACAGCCGCGCGTCGCCTGCGAGTCGGTGATCTCGCGATCGATCCCTCGTCCTACGTCGATCCCCACGGCTTCGTCTTCCGCTACGAGGGGGGACTCTTCCGGGCAATCCGAAAGGACCACGAGGACTACTACCGCGGCTTGTTTGCCAACGGCACGATCGATCGCCTGCACGACGGTTTTGGCTTGGTCGAGTCGCGTATTACCTCGCTCACGATTCCCGAAATCGAGTGCAGCCTCGTCCTTCAGCACCGGGAAATCGCTCCCCTGAACTACTGTACCGAGTGGTGTCCGTCGATGCTGAAGGCGGCTTCCGTCGCGACGCTCGAGCTTAACCTAGAGCTCATCGGGCACGGAGCGATCCTGCAGGACGCGTACCCATGGAACATTGTCTTTGAGGGGCCGCGGCCGGTATTCGTCGATTTCACATCGATCGCGCCGGTCGGGTCTGAGATGCTGTGGCCGGCCTACCAGCAGTTCTTGAACTTCTTTTCCTATCCGCTGCGGCTCTGCGCCGACGGTCAGGGAAAGGTCGTGCGCTTGATGCTTCAAGATCACATCAACGGCATCGGTCTCGGCGATCTCTACCGCTGCCTTGGAGGCGGTTTCAAGTTGCGGCATCCGGTCGCCGCGGCGTCGATGTACCTGGCGATCAAGGCCGGTGGCCGGGTTCAGTCGCGCGCCGAGAGCAAGAGCCGGATGCAGTCCATGCTCGAGTCTGTGTCGGTGGCGTCCGACATGCGGGGACTGCGCGAGCGCTTTCTCAAAGGCCTCTTGGCAAAGGCGGAACGCGTCAAGGTGGCGGTCGCGGGATCGACGTGGCGCGATTATTACGACAACGTCGACGCCGACACGGGGGCCAAAGTCGGTCGCGTGCGCGCCCTACTGGAAGCACTCGAACCGCGAAGCGTCCTGGACGTGGGCTGCAACACCGGGTGTTTCTCGATCCTCGCCGCCGAGTCAGGTGCCAAGGTCACGGCGATAGATTCGAGCGAGGAGTGTGTGGAGGCGCTCTACAGAACGGCTGAGACCAGGGCTCTCGATGTGCTTCCTCTGATCGCTGACGTCACCACCCCGACCCCGGCGCTCGGCCACCTCGGTCGGCAGTTCCCGTCCCTCATCGAAAGGGTCAGGTCGGAAGTCGTGTTGTGTCTCGGCCTAATGCACCATCTCCACGTAGTAGCCCGACAGAGCTTCGACAGGATCGCTGCTCTCTTCGAAGCGCTCGCGTCCAAGGCGGTTATCTTCGAGTACGTCGATTCGACTGACGGCAACATGCATCTGATCGACCACGGCCGTCGCATCGAGTATTCCCTGGAAACCGTTACCGGAGCGCTGGAGAGGTATTTCAGCATTCGCGTATTCGATTCCGACAGACCGACCAGACGACTGCTGCTCTGCACCAAGAACCCGTGATCAACCGGATCGGCCTCCTATACCTCTTCGTGTTGTGCCACATCGGCATCGTGCTGGGTCTCTTTGAGGATCACCTCTTCTTTACCAACTCGACGTTCATCATCACACAGTTCTTTTCGGTTACAGCCTTTGTCGTTTCCGCACCCCTCCTGGCGGCGCTGAGCCTTGCCCACTTCTCGACGAACGAGAACGTCGGGGCGCGGATTGAGCGGGTGCTGCTCGTAGGCGTCTACGGTATCCTGGTCTTTGGCTTTGTGGCGTTTCTGCTCGACGGGCTTCATCAAATCGAGGACCTTGGACTGTTCGCAGCTGCCGTTGGCGTTGGCTACGTCTCCTGCATGGCCCTCGCGTGGTGGACGCTGGATAGCGTCGCGTCTCCTGCCTCGCTTCGGGTATTGGGCCGGACGGTCTTGGTGGCGGGCGCCGCGGTAGCGGCATTCACGTTGGTGCGCTACGGCTGGACCCGGCTCGGTGTCGAGGGCGGCGCGGCGCGGCCCAAGAACGTAATCCTCATCGTCCTGGATTCGCTGAGTCCGCACGAACTCGCGCCTTTTAGCGATAGTCCAGGAGCACCCGACATCGGCGACATCGCGGAGCGGTCGCTCCTATTCACGCGCGCCTACTCGAACAAGGTATGGACCGACGGATACTTCCGCGTTCTTTTCTCGGGTAACAAGCAAGGGCAGGAACGTGGAGTAGGACTGCTCGGAGCCCTGGAAAGCGCCGGGGTGAAAACCCGCTGGATAACCTATCACAACAACGGTATTCCGCGCACCGCCGGTGCGCGCACCGCGGGGCTCAAGTCGAGTTTCATCAGCGAGAAGTACACCTGGATCCCTCGGCTCCTCGGCCTCGACTACAACGTGTTTCTGTACATGCGCTACAACTTTCGTGGAAAACCGATGGGTAAGCGGGAGAGCTGGCTCGCTCATGGCTTGAACAAGATCGCCCCGCGGCGCCACCTGTTCCCTGACGTCGTTGTCGATGAGGTCGAGGACCTGCGCCGATCGGGCCAGCCCTTCTTCTTGTCGGTCCATTCCAACATCTCGGCCATGGAACACGCGCCGAGAGGTCTCTGGGAGGACGAACCGGGTGCGAAATGGCTCGATCGATTGCGGAGCGCGCAGAGCCGGATCCGCGCCGCGCAGTACGTCTACAAGCCCGGCGACGCCGATGTGGTAGCCGAATGGCAAGAAAGGCGGCTGAACGATGTCTCGGTCGGCGTGGAACGCCTGAAGATTTTTTATAGGGAATACTGGGCGCGCGGGTGGGACAGAGACACCCTTGTGGTCGTCACCGCCGACCACGGGCACATTCTCGACAAGGGCCACGCTTGGTACGGCTACCACGCAGACGAGGAGGTAACCCGGGTTCCACTGGTGATCAGCGGCCTGGGCTATGGCGGCGTCGACGAGCACCTTCGCGAAACGGTCGACATCAGTCAGACCCTACTGGACTTTTTCGGCGTGAACCGCAGACTCTCGCCCTCGGCGGTCTCGCTCTTCCAGGTGCCGCGACCCCAGCGCTCGGTGACGAGCCTTACTCTTCACTCGAACCTGCGGCGACAACGCCTTCTCGCCGTCTATCGTGCTCGACTGAAGTACGTCGCAAATCTCGTCGGGGATCGAGAGGTACGAAGCTACGAAGTCGTGGGCTTCGACTCCCGCCCGGTTGGCCAAGGGGAAGTTCCGGGCGCGATCAATAACGAGCTGCGGAGATCCCTGGCGGAGTACGGTCTCGCCCATCTCTACGCTGGTGCCGGAGGCGAGAGATAGCCAGCGCTCGCCGGCGCCGGAGCTCGCACGGGTTTTACCGGATTCGGCGCCGCGTTTTGCCGCCGATTCCCAGGTTAATCGGTGTTTGCGCCGTAGGGGAATAACGGTTAAACGTTGCGGTCGCGGCTGGGGCTGCGACATTCTACACGGTATAGCGAGGATCGTCTGAGGTGCATTTCTACGAATTCGAGGCGAAGCGCCTGCTTGTCAAGCATGGTATTCCCGTTGCTGAGAGCGGAACCGCGCGAACGGCGGAGGAGGCGGAGCGTCTCGCCTCGGAGATCGGTTGTCCGGTTGTCCTGAAAGCCCAGGTGCTTTCGCGCGGCCGTTCGGAGGCCGGCGGCGTCAAGTTCGTTGACAGCCCCGACCAGGCTCGGCGGGAGGCGGAGGTGATTCTCGGGCTTGAGATGGGGGGGCGCAAACCGGTAAGCGTTCTTGTAGAGAAGAAGCATTCTTTTTCGGCGGAGTACTGTGTAAACGTTACCTACGACGCGGTTCAGAAGCTCCCGGTGATGATCGCCAGCGACCTGGGCGGTAGCGACATGGACGAGACGGCTGAGCAGCACCCCGAGCGTGTCAAGCGGCGGCACTTCTCGACCCTGATTCCCATGTCGGCCTCCGCGTACAAGGCCAAGGAACTGGTGGCGTCGCTGGGTCTCAAGGGGTCAGATCTGACGCGTGTCTCGGGTATCGTCGCTCGCTTGGCGGAGCTTTTCCTCCGCTATGATCTCACTCAGGCCGAGATCAACTCGCTGGCGAAGCTGGATGACGGCAAGTTCGTTGCGCTCGATTGCCACTGCGACATGGAAGAAGAGGGTAGGGTTCGTCAGAAAGCCATCCTCGGCGAGTTCGGTATCGAGCCGGATGAAACCCGCGGCGTTCGTGGCGAGCCGACCGATTTCGAAGTCGAGGCCGCGAAGATCGATGCCGAGGACCCGAGGGGTATCGCGGGGCCGGTTGTGGAGTTCGATGGCAACATAGGTCTCGTGATCGGCGCTGGCGGCGGGTCGCTCACGATTTTTGACGCGGTGAAGAAGCACGGCGGGCGACCGGCGAACTACGCCGCGCTCGGCGGCAACCCCAGCGTGAACAAAGCCCGCCGGCTCACCAAACTGATTCTGTCGAAACCGGGTGTCGACAAGATCGCTGTCATGTCGAATGTCGTCTCGAACACGCGAGCCGATCTGGTTGCGCGAGGGGTGATCAAAGGGGTCATCGAGCTGGGTTTCGACCCGGCGGAGAAGATCACGATTTTCCGGGTCCCAGGGGCGTGGGAAGCCGACGCGTTTCGGATCCTGAAGAAATACGGAATCGAGTACTGTGATCGTACCGTGTCGCTGAGCGAAGCGGCGAAGAGAGCGGTCGCGAAGATACAGGCCTAAGGAGCATAAGGATCTGGTCATGGCCATTCTCGTTCATGAGGATTTTACTTTTATTGTCCAAGGAATCACCGGCCGCGAAGCGCTGAACTTTACGCGGGAGTGCCTCGAGTACGGCTCCAAGATCGTAGGCGGAGTGACCCCCGGAAAGGGAGGCAGAGAGGTATACGGCGTTCCCGTATACGACACGGTCCGCGAGATCACCGAGAAGCAGCAGGTGGACGGCTCGGTTATCACGGTGCCTCTCGCGTTTGCGCCCGACGCGGCTTTCGAGGCGATCGAAAACGGAATCAAACTCGTGGTCATCATCACCGAGGGTATTCAGCGAAAGAGCGCGGTCGAGATTATCGAATACGCCAATCTCCATGGTGCTCGCGTCATCGGGCCGAATTGCTTGGGCGTGATGATGCCGGACAAGTGCCGCTTCGGCAGTCTCGGTGGGCCTGCGGTGGACTGCCGCAAGGCTTTTGCTCCGGGTCCGGTCGGCGTAATGTCGCGCTCGGGAGGGATGACGACCGAGATATGCAACGCGCTCACCGGGGCGGGGTTGGGTCAGAGTACGGCCATTTCGATCGGCGGCGATCCGGTGGTTGGATCTTCTTACGCGGAACTCATGCCCCTGTTCGAAGACGATCCAGAAACAGAGGCAATCGTCATCTACTCCGAGCCGGGTGGTCCGATGGAAGCCGAACTCGCGAACTGGGCGACGGAGAACAGTAGCCGGTTGCCGATAGTCGCCTTCGTGGCCGGTCGATTCATGGACGAAATGCCGGGGATGAGCTTCGGTCACGCCGGTACCGTGGTCAACAGGAAGGTAGATTCGCCTGCGGACAAGATTCGCCGGATGCGGGAAGCCGGGATATCGGTCGCAGAAGAAATTGGCGATATTCCCGATCTCGTCAAGGACCGTCTGAAGAAGGGTGCCGGAGCGGCAAAGGGTTAGCCATGGCAATGTTTATCCGCATCGATCTGGACGAAAGCGTCGTCAAGAAGACCGCAGGCCTCGCCAAGAAGCTCGTCGAAGTCTGCCCGGTCAACATATTCGCGCTTGGCGACGATCAAGGCACCGTGGCAGTAGTCGACGATAACGTAGACGAGTGCACGCTCTGTGATCTGTGCATGCAGGCTTCGGCCGATGGGGTCAAGGTTATTAAACTTTACGATACCTGATATTAGCGGACGGTGACGAGATTGTCGTCGCCTGCGTGGTTGTTGCGCAGTTCACCTGGCGGAACTACCCTCACGGAATGCCTTACTGGTTCTTTTTTTGTGGACCCGGGAGTCGGATACGAGGCGAGTCTCCGGGACTAGCGTCCGTTCGGGACCTGCGCCACAAACTTCAAACGTATTCGAGTAGACAGGACGCCCGAGAGGGCGTCGAATGCAGGAGCCATCATGCGTAGTGCAAGACATTTTTTCCAAGCTCTGGCCATAGGCGCCCCTACGCCGCTCAGGGAGATCCCGTTCAGGCCTTCGAGAATGATCCACTTCTTCGACCCGAGCAATGCTAAGATGGCTGCGAAGGTGCCCGATCTAGTCCCGAAGGTCGATGTGCTTCTAGGAAATCTAGAAGACGCGATTCAGGCGGACAACAAAGTCGCTGCCCGCCAGGGATTGATTCAGATCGCGAAAGATAACGACTTCGGCGACACGCAGTTGTGGACGCGCGTCAACAGCTTGGATTCGCCCTGGGCGTTGGATGACATCACGGAGCTCGTCACCGAGATCGGTGACAAGCTCGACGTGATCATGGTGCCCAAGGTGGAAGGGGCGTGGGACATCCACTACGTCGACCAGCTGCTGGCTCAGCTCGAGGCCAAGGCGGGCCTCCACCGTCCTTTGCTGGTACACGCGATACTTGAGACGGCGACCGGTGTGGCGAATGTCGAAGAGATTTGCGGCGCGAGCCCACGCATGCAGGGACTCTCACTCGGGCCGGCGGATCTGGCAGCCTCACGACGGATGAAGACGACCAGGGTGGGAGGCGGGCACCCGGGCTACCTCGTGCGGGCGGATCCGGATCCTGACGATCCGGATGCACCGCGCCCGAGCGCTCAGCAGGACCTGTGGCACTATACTCTCGCCCGCATGGTCGATGCTTGTAACGCGCACGCCATACTGCCGTACTACGGACCCTTCGGCGACATCAAGGACACCGTCGCTTGTGAGGACCAGTTCCGCAACGCTTTCCTTATGGGCTGTGTGGGAACCTGGTCGCTGCACCCCGTCCAGATCGATATAGCCAAGAAGGTTTTCAGCCCGCCGGTTGACGAGGTGTTGTGGGCCAAGAAAGTCATCGACGCGATGGGTGACGGCAGCGGAGCGGTCATGATCGATGGCAAGATGCAGGACGACGCGACCTTCAAGCAGTGTCAGGTCATGGTCGATCTCGCACGCATGCTCGCCGACAAGGACGCGGACCTCAGGGAGGCCTACGGCTTCTAGGTGCCGCCTAGGCTCGCCTTGTCCTGCGCGAGGGGGGTAGGGGCCATGATGGAGACTGCTCGCGCCGGGGGCTAGACAGAGGACCACGCAGGTGAAGAGAAAACCCGTAAAACCAGTACTGCGATCGGTGCACCGGATTCTACAGGCGTTGCACCTGCGCAGCTACGAGAATTATCAGCCGGTGCTCGGGGCCAACGGCCTCGCTCCGGGCACGCGCGACTGCGAAGAGCGCTGGCAGGCGATCAAGAGCGTGCTCGATGAGTACTCTTGCCGTTCCTTCGTGGACCTGGGTTGCTCGGAGGGTTACTACGTCTTGCAGGCGGCGAAGCACGGTCTGCCTTTCTGTGTCGGTGTGGATTTCGATCTCCGTCGCACGTGGACGGCGACCAATCAGGTGGTGCTGGGGGATATTCAGCACGCGGGTTTTGTGGTTTCCGAGATCTCGCCGGCGCTGGTCGAAGCCTTGCCCCGTTTTGAAAGCGGGATATTCCTCTCGGTACTTCACCACATCATGTACCAGCGTGGCGAGCAGTACTGCCGGAATCTCATGACGGGGCTGTCCCGGAGGATCGAAAAGGTATTGATCTTCGAGATGGGGCAGTCCGACGAGCACCTCGAAAAATGGGCGGGGGAATTGCCTGACATGGGCGAGGACCCCCACGCGTGGATCGCCGAGTTTCTCCGGTCGAGTGGCTTCTCGAGGGTAGAGAAAATCGCCGAGGCGAACTCCTACAAACGGGAGGTCGACCGGGCGATGTTCAAGGTCCTGCCTTGATCATCCAGCCGCAGCAGGCCTGGCGCTCCCGGGGAAGACTATTCGCAGCAGATCGCCCAGGCCTCGATGCTGCCATAGGGCAGCAATTCGGGGCCGTGGGTAGCCGTGACCGTACAGAGCCAGTCCTGACCGGCGGGTCGGGAACTTTCTCGAGAATCGAACGCGGGCGCGGATGAACAGCCACCACCGGTGAGCAGTTCAGTGGCCTCGCAGCTGGCCCTCACGCTCTCCGAGCGCTCGGCGGATACCCCCACCTCGCGCCTGTTGTGAACCTCGCGGCAGCTATGGAGCGGACTCGCTTGGGGGCCGGGAGGGCCCTGCGGTCCGGTGGGACCGACGGGGCCCGCCACCCCACGTCGTCCGCGCCGGCCCCGCTGGCCGGTGCAGAGTTTCACCAGCACCTCGACTAGCTCGTTGGCGATGACGAGGCGACCGCGGCCGGTGCATTCGGTTTCGGTTACGCCGGGCATGGTGGTTGTCGCGAAAGCAAAAGCTCCATTGGCCCTGGTGATACCGACTACTTCGCCTTCCCAGAACACGATCGCCAGCGGAGGCGCGCCGCGGCCCGTGACTTGTATCAGCCCAGAAGCGAGCTTGGCCTTGGCCAGCGTGATCGCGGCAGCGCCGGTTGCCGGCAGGGCTACCATGGCGGTGGGCAACACGAGTACAAGTAGGAGCGCCACTCGCTGGAAGGCTTTCGCCCCTCCGGTCGAAAGGGGTCTGGTGTCGTAGCTTTCATCGCTTGGCATAGGAAACCTCTTGGGTTGTAAACAAAGGTGGTTCGTCCGCTTACTATGTCGGAGTCGGTTCAACCCAACTCGAAGTGTAGTTCGATTACTCCATTAATGTCCATCGTTTCCCGCCCCCCAGTGGGGTAGAAAGACCCGCGGCCGTTACCGAAAGGAGCGCGGAGACTACTTTTGTATGCGCGGTCAAGGGGCTAGAGTACCCGAATGGGTGATACTTCCGGTTTCAGGGAAGAGTGCCGTGCGTGGTTGCGGGCGAACTGCCCGCCGTCGATGCGTTGGCCGGAGAGGGCGGTAGGCAATCCGACCCTGGCCGATGACCTGGCCTGGGGCGGGCGCAAGGAGAGCTACCCCAATCCGGAGGTCAGGCAGTGGCTCGACGCGATGGCCGAGCGCGGTTGGACCGCGCCGACCTGGCCGACGCAGTACGGCGGGGGCGGGCTCGACGTCGGTGAAGCAAAGGTCCTGCGTGAGGAGATGAACCGGCTGCGGGCGAAACCGCCGCTCGTGGGTTTCGGCCTCACCATGATCGGTCCGCTGCTGCTCGATCATGGCAGTGAAGAACTCAAGCAGCGCTTCCTACCGCAGATATGCCACGGTGAAATCCGCTGGTGCCAAGGCTATTCGGAACCAAACGCCGGATCGGATCTCGCGAGTCTGCAGGCCAGCGCGGTTGCGGACGGGGACTACTGGGTGGTCAACGGGCAAAAGGTCTGGACGTCCTACGCCGACAAGTCGGATTGGATGTTCATGCTGGTGCGTACCGATCCTGACGCGCCAAAGCACGCGGGAATCAGTTTCTTGTTGTTGGACATGGAAAGCGCCGGAGTATCTGTACGGCCGATCGTACTCATCAGCGGCTACTCCCCGTTCTGCGAGACTTTTTTCGACAACGTGAGGGTGCCCAAGGACCAGGTCGTCGGCGGCGTGAACAACGGCTGGCGGATGGCCAAGGCGCTCCTCGGACACGAGCGCAGCATGATCAGCGAGGCCTTTAGCGAGAGTTCGTCTCGCAACAGGCTCGTCGAGCTAGCGGAGCAATACCTGGGGGTCTGCGACGGCCGTATCGATGACGCGGTCTCTCGCGATCGGATCGCGGCTTTGACAATCAACAAGGCATGCCTCGACCTCACCCTACGGCGCAGTCGCGACGCGACCAAGCTCGGTGCGCAGCCCGGACCGGAAACCTCGATATTCAAGTACTACGCGACCGAGCTCAACAAGGACAGGCACTCGCTGATGATGTCCATTCTCGGGCCACAAGCCTTGGGCTGGCAAGGTGAGGGTTTCGAAGCCTCGGAACTCGAACTGACGCGCGAATGGTTGCGCTCGCGCGGGAATTCGATCGAGGGGGGGACGTCTGAGATTCAGCTCAACATCATCGCCAAGCGCGTGCTCGGCCTGCCCGATTGAGTGTCGACGCCGCGGAGCTATGGAGAAACGAAGACTGACACCATGGGACTCGTAGCGACAGAAGAACAGAGGCTTCTCCGGAGCACCGCGGAGGATTTCGTCAAGAAGGAGTCGCCGATCGGTAGGGTGCGGGAGCTGCGGGACTCCCAAGATTCCCTGGGCTTCTCGCGGAAATTGTGGTCGGCGATGGCGGAGCTCGGCTGGCAGGGGATTCTCGTGCCGGAAGCCTACGGTGGGCTAGGGATGGGTTACGCGGAAATCGCCTGCGTTCTAGAGGCCTTGGGCCGTAACCTCGTGCCCGAACCGCTGTTGTCCACGGCGCTGCTCGGTGCCAATGCTGTCCTAGTCGCCGGTACCGAGGAGCAAAAGAACGCGGTCCTTCCGGGCGTCGCCAACGGGTCGTTGATCCTCAGCCTGGCTTGGCAAGAGCGGGGTTCCGGCTTCAAGCCCTTTGCCCTGACTTCCACGGCGAAAGCCGTGGGCGACGGCTACCTCCTCGAGGGTGAGAAGACCTTGGTGCTGGACGGCCACGCGGCTGACCATTTGGTAGTGTCGGCGCGGAGCTTCGGTGGGCCCGCCGATAGGGACGGCGTGTCGCTGTTTCTCGTCGAGGCGGGTACGCCGGGCCTCGAGGTCGTTCGGCAGTCGACCATGGATCTTCGCAACGCGGCGCTGGTTAAGTTCGAGGGCGTCGAGTTACCGGCGTCTGCGATGATGGGGGAGGAAGGGGGTGCTGCCGCCTCCCTGGAGGCCATCCTCGACGGCGCGACGCTCGGTCTCTGTGCGGAGATGTTGGGGGCCATGCAGGCCGCGTTCGAAATGACGCTAGAGTATCTGAAAACGCGCGAGCAATTCGGGGTGGTAATCGGGAGCTTCCAGGCGCTCAAGCACAGGGCCGCGCAGATCTTCGTGGAAATCGAACTTTCACGGTCTGCCGTGCTCGGTGCATGCGAGGCCTTGGACGGCGGCTCCCCCGAGGCCGCGGAAGCGGTCTCGATCGCCAAGGCCAAGTGCTCGGACACCGCGGTACTGGTCGGCTATGAGGGCATACAGATGCACGGCGGTATCGGTATGACCGACGAGCACGACATCGGTTTCTACGTCAAACGAGCAAAGGCGGCGGAGCTGACGTTTGGCGATGCCGCCTGGCACCGCGATCGTTTCGCCACCTTGCGGGGCTTCTAGCCTCGGGCCTCGGCAGCGAGGCCCGGTGCCCGGCCGGATCTACTGGATGTAGCCCAGGGACTTCAAGCGTTCTCTGGTGTCCTTGTCCATCTCCAGCGAGTAGACGCCCTGTTCCTGAATGCGGTGCGAAAAAACGCTCCAGCTTCTGTTTAGCCACGTCGTCAGTTCTTCCAGCAGCGGCGTGATGAAATCCCTGTCGGCTGCCACGGTTACCTGCTCACCGGGATCATTGACCAGGTCGAAGGCTTCCAAGCGGTTGTTGAAGAAATGGTGGATGATCTTGCGGCCGTCGCGTCGGAGGGATACCTGTACGTTGAGGCTCTGCCTCCGGTAGAGTTCTCCCTGGACGCTGCGTTTCCACTGGGGACTTCCGTGAAAGGCGACCCCCGACAAGTCCTGACCTTCCACCCCGCCGGGAACCGGCGCGCCGACGAGCGAAAGTATCGTCGGCATAATGTCGATTATGCTCGACTCCATCGCGATCTCGGGGCTGGTCGGTACAACGCCTGGCACGTACACCACCAACGGCACCAATACGACTTCGTCATAGAGCGTGCGATGGTGTCCCTTGCGACCGTGTTCGAAGAACTCATCGCCGTGATCGGCGGTGACGACTATGATCGTCCGATCGGCCGTGCCGAGTTCAGAAAGCTTCTTTCGCAGCAAGGCGAGATGATCGTCTACCAGGCGGATCTCACCGTCATACAGGGCGATGACGTGGTCCAGGTCGTCGCTGTTCATGTCCTTGTTAACGTGGGGATTGAAGTAGAAGTTATCGCCGTTCACCGTACCCTGATAGTGAGGATCGAACATCGTCGAGTAAGGTGCCCCGGGAGCGTAATCGTAGTGGACGTCCCAGTAGTGCAGGAACAAGAAGAAACGATCATCGCGGTGCCGCGTCAACCATCGCGAGGCGGCCTCCTGTAGCGTGGGGGCGGTGACCTTCTTGTACGAATCATCGTTGCTCTCGAAGTGGATGGTTTGATCGTCGTAGTCGTCAAAGCCCTTGTCGAACCCGTACCTTGATTCCACGTAGGGGGCGGACACGATCGCGCCAGTGACGTAGCCAGCACTCTGGAGCGCCTCGGCGAGCGTGGTTACGTCGGCGGTCAACGAACGGTCGTGGAAGATAACCCCGTGGCCCAGCAGGCTGCGACCGGTAAGCATTGACATGTGGGCGGGGAGGGTCCACGAGGTGGTACTGCTGGTACTGCGAAACAGCACGCCCTCTCGCGCGAGCGCGGCGATCGTCGGCGAGGTATCACGGTGATAGCCGTAGGCGGAGAGGTGATCCGCACGCAGGCTATCGATGGAAATCAGAATGACGTTGTAGTCCTTCGCCGTCACCTGCGCCGCAGCCGGCGTTCGAAGGACAGCCGCCGGCCTCCCCGGCGCGAGGTCGGAAAGGCCCGAAGCCAGCAGGCAGAGCGCCAGGCTAGCCGCCGAGGCCCGCCATCCCCAGCGTGCCAGTCTTTTGCGTAGTGGGAACAGCAGCAACGCCGTGACCACGAGGACCAGGGCGGCGGCCAGGCCGCCACCGTAGAACAGGTCCCGAGCCAGGTTGCGCCCCACGATCTTGAGGGAAGCCTGATCGGGCAGATTGGCGATCGCTGGAACGAGCCAAGTTCCGGCGAGTACCAAGCCCTGGACCATGACGTTTGCGGCCAGAAGCCGACCGACGGTGCGAGATTCGCCTCCGGTCCTCGGCTGTGCGGGGACAGAGAAGATCAGGGCCAAGAGAAGCCCGAACGGCACCGCGACGACCAGGTTGATGGCCAGCAGCTCGGGAGCGGCGAGCAGTTTGTGAAAAAATCCCTGGCCCCAGAAGGTCGATGGGCCGGAAGGGAGGCAGAGCGCCTGCTGGCCCAGCTGATAGATCTTGGTGTAGCCGTCGTGCCACCGCATGGCGAAGAAGTCGCGCGGTGCGAGGATCCGGTCGGCGAAGAGCGCGGCCGCCATCACCGTTCCGAGGATGGCTTGGATCAGTCCCACGCATAACGAAACGGCGAGTGCCATCCGAAGAGTCGATACGAAGCGCTTCATCCCTGCGCGTAGCGTCTCCCAAAAGATCATAGAGTTCAACTGGTTGGCGGTTCAGAGCAGTTTCGCCCGACTCAGCGCCTCCAACCCCGCGTCGGCCAGGGCCGGGACTATCAGGTCGAGCATCGCGAACATGGTGTCGTCGCTGTGGCCGTTCAGGTAGCGCGCGTAGCTCGCTTCCATGATGATGGCTATCTTCCACATTCCGAAAGCTTCGAACCATGGTAGCAGTTCTAGATCACGGCCGCTCTGGTCGGCGTAGTACTCGACGAGTTCGTCCCGGGAGAGGAAACCCCCATCCGCTTGCGGCGCCTGGCCCATCATGACGAGCGCTCGGCGATCGGCCGGATCACACCAGAAACCTCGTAGCCAGCCGAGGTCAACAAGGGGGTCCGCGAGCGTGGAGATTTCCCAGTCGAGTACGGCCGCGACCTCGGCGAGTTCGTCGCGTTTCCACATGAGATTGTCCAGCTTGTAGTCGCCGTGGACTATGGTCGCGTCCGAGCATTCGGGGACGTGGCCCCTGAGATATTCAGCGATCTTTTCGATAGCGTCGATCGGACGTTGTTTGACGTTCAGCCACTGCTCGTACATCAGGCTCAGGTTGCGTTGTAGGAAGGTTTCCGGCTTGCCGTGTCTTTCCAGCCCGATCGCTCGCCAGTCGACGGAGTGGATGGCGACGAGGGTATCGACGACGCTTTTCCCGATAGCCGCGCGTCGTTGGGGTGAATCCTCGTACTCGGACGAGAATCCCTGTCGGAGTACCACTCCGTCCACCTCCTCCATGATGAAGAACGGCGCACCGATGACGTCCGGGTCCTCGCCCAGCGCGATGGTCTTCGGCACGGGCACCGGGCTGTCTCGCAGGGCAGAAATTATTCTGTATTCGCGCGCCATGTTGCTGGCGCCCTGTTGTACCTTGCCCCGTGGCGGCCGGCGCAGAATCCAGCGCTCACCGTTGACGTTCAGTCTCCAGGTCTCGCAGGAATGTCCGCCGGGGTGGCGCCTTACCTTGACCTCGGCGTTCTCGAAGCCCGGGACCTCGGCTTCGACAAACCTGCGTACCTTGTCGGCATCCAGGGATACCTCGCTTGCCATGGTCGGCGAAACTAGGAAGCCGCGGGTCTTGATGCAAGTGCCGCCCTTCATCGAGGGGGGGGTAGACTGAGCGGGTCCGCCAGTCAAAGATAGACCCATGGAAAGGCAAATCTTTTCGGAAGAGCACGAACGTTTCCGTGACGCGTTCGCCCGCTTCTGCGACAGTGAAATAGTACCCTACCAGGCGCAGTGGGAGAAAGACGGGGTCGTTCCGCGCTCCTTGTGGAGAAAGGCCGGTCAAGCCGGGTTTCTTTGCCCTTGCTTGCCCGAGGAACTCGGGGGCGCGGGCGCCGATTTCCTCTATTCGGTGGTGATGATCGAGGAACTCGCCCGCGCGAGGGCTAACGGGCCAGCGTTTTCGGTGCACAGCGACATATGCGCGCCCTACCTCTACCGCTACGGCAGCGAGGCTCAACACCAGAGGTGGTTGCCCGCTGCCGCCAGCGGCGAAAAGATACTGGCCATAGCGATGACCGAACCCGACGCGGGTTCAGACCTCGCCGGTATTCGAACCACCGCGAAGCGCGCAGGAGACGGTTACGTCATCAACGGACAGAAAACCTTCATATCCAACGGACAGCTATGTGATCTGGTCATCGTGGTCGCCCGAACCGATCCTGATGCCGACCCCGCGTACACCGGGATCTCGCTCTTCGTAGTCGAAGACGGAACCCCAGGCTTCGAAAAGGGTAGAGCGCTGGAGAAGATGGGCATGAAAGCCCAGGACACCTCGGAACTGAGTTTCTCCGACTGTTACGTTTCCAAGGAACAACTTCTCGGCGAGGAAGGAATGGGGTTCTACTATCTCATGGAAAACCTGCAGCAGGAACGCTTGGTAGTAGCGATCGCCTGTGCACGGGGAGCCGAACAGGTATTGGATGACGGGGTGCGCTACTGTCGCGAACGCAAGGCATTCGGGAAACCGCTCTCCAAACTGCAGCATCTGCAGTTCCGTCTTGTCGAGATCGCCACCGAGGTGGAACTGGCCCGTACCTTTGTCGACCGCCTGGTCACGGAGCACGCCGCCGGCAACAGCATCGTGCGGGAGGTGAGCATGGCCAAGTGGTGGGTCTCGGAGATGCTCAAACGCACCTGCGACGAAGTCCTGCAGTTCCACGGCGGCTACGGGTACATCATGGAGTATCCCATCGCCCGGGATTTCCTCGACGCGCGGATACAGACGATCTTTGCCGGCACGACCGAAATAATGAAACTCATCATAGCGAAACAGATGGGTCTGTAGGGGTGTGCCGGGTAGGGGCAGGTCTAGTCCGACTTGAGCTGCCGGAGGATATTCCTCGTGGAGGCCGAGCGGTTGAGAGTGTAGAAGTGGACACCCGGGGCGCCCTGGTCTATGAGCTCACGGCACTGCTCGAAAGCGTGGTCGACGCCCGCTCGGATCAGGCCCTCGGGATCCCCCTCGAGTCGTGAAACGGCCTCCTGCAGGTGGTGCGGTATCTGTGCACCGAATCGCTGCAGCTTGTCGAGATTGGAAGTGACCGGCATGATTCCGGGGACAACTGGAACGGCGATGCCGGCGGCTTTCGCCCTCTCCACGAAGTCGAAATAGTAGCGGTTGTCGAAGAACAGCTGTGTGATGAGGAAATCGACGCCTTGGTCGACTTTTTTCTTGAGGTTGTCCAGATCCTCTTCCAGGCTGGGAGCTTCCACGTGTCCCTCCGGGTAGGCGGCTGCAGCCACGCAGAAGGGGCGATTCTGTGAGCGTATCATCGCTACGAGGTCGCTAGCGTGGGCGAGCCCGTCCAGGGCTACGGTGAACCGGCTTTCGCCTCGCGGTGGGTCACCGCGCAGCGCTATGACGTTTTCAACCGCGGCTGCGCCGAGCCTGTCGAGTACGCTGGACAGCTCTGTCCGACTGGCGCCCACACAGGTAATGTGCGCCATCGCCTCGATACGCAGTTCGTTCTTGATGTACGCGACGAGCTCGACCGTGCGGTCCCGCGTCGAACCGCCGGCTCCGTATGTGACCGAGACGAAATCGGGTTCGAGTGTCTTCAGATCGGCTATGGTCGTGAGCAGAGTCTTACGCCCTTCATCGGTCTTTGGCGGAAAGAATTCGAAGGAAAAGACCGGACGTTCTTTTCCGAATAGTTCGGAGATGCGCATGGCAGGCCTGAAAAACAATCGTGCTTGCCAGTAGGGAGCTTGTCAACAGGTCAGGGCCGGCGGTGGCCGGAAGGCACCGCGCGGTCAGTGCCCCGGGACGGAGACGGAGTCAACCCGGCCCCTGGCCGGCGTAGCCGGGCCAAGGACCAGGGGACTGTGGCCGGGGGCTGAAACATGGACTTGAACGCCCGGCAGTTGCAGCGCGAGAAACCTGCGCGCCAGGTCGTCCATCTGAAACCGGCTGACCTCACCCCGTAGATCCAGCTTCAGCAAGAGCGTGCGAAAGCTGGCGTGAGACTCGGATCTCAAGGTGTCCAGCAGGGCCTCTACACAGTAGGGGCTGAAATCACCGCAGTCCCGGTAACTCGTGCGACGGCCGCTGCGGTCGATCCGAATGAGTTCCGCCCTGTAGACGACCGCGTCACCGTACGTGGCGGGTTCGTAGGGCCCTCGCTGTGATATCACCTGGCTTACTCCGTCTCGTGAAGCTACGAGCCTGGAGGTGAGAATCCGCGGCGGCTCGTCTGGAGCAGTATCTAGCGCCTCCGCCACCCCCCAGTCAAGGGGGTGGCGGAGGTTTTTTGACTTTTTCTTCAGCGCTTTTTGCGGCTGGCCTTTTCGATCACAACCGGCTCGACCGGGGCGTCCCTGAAAGCCCCTCCCCGAGACGTGGGGCTGCTTTCGATCGCCTTGACGGTGTCCATGCCAGAAACTACACGGCCGAAGACCGCGTAGCCGTAACCGGCGGGCGTTCGCTCTCGATGGTTGAGGAAGGTGTTGTCGACGGTGTTGATGAAAAACTGCGAAGTGGCTGAATCGACTATCTTCGTTCGCGCCATGGCGACGGTTCCGACGTCGTTCGTGAGTCCGTTGTCGGCTTCGTTCCTGATGGGCGCCTTGGTGGGCTTTTTCTTGTACGCCTTGTCGTAGCCACCGCCCTGGATCATGAAGCCCTTGATTACACGGTGAAAAACCGTTCCGTCGTAGAATCCGTCATCGACGTACGAGAGAAAGTTGGCCACCGTGATGGGCGCTTTGTCGGGGAACAGCTCCAGAGAGATATCGCCGACGCTGGTCTCCAGTACCACGATCACAGCGCCGGATCCTTCGCCACCGGACTTCGGATCACCCGTGGCTCTGTCGGACCCTCCGCAGGCCAGCAGGCCCACGACCATCATCGCTGCTACAACACGAGCCGGAGCTATAGTGACGTTCATGCTTCTCTCACCTTGGTTTCCCCGCTTTCTCCCAGTAGAGGGTTCCGATTAACACGAATCGCGGCTCCGAAAAAGCGCGACGCTTTTCCCGCCCCGCCTCTGCCACCGCCCGTTGCGGCGAGTCACAACCGTCTGAGCTTGCGAATAAGGCTGCCCAATCTCCAGACCGAGGCTGGGCTGCTCCCGGCGACGGCGCCTCCAACGTTCGCGATGACCAGGTGTCTCGCGCCTGCGTCGACGATTTCCGCGACTTCGTCTCTGACTTGGGCCGGGCTGCCCGTGTATAGGAAGGACCGCCAGAGCTCTGGCGTCATCGATGACGCGGCCTGGTCCACGTGGGCAGCGCTGATGCGGGTGGGGATGATATCGTAGAATCCCATGTGGTCGTCGCCCAAGGGGTGTTTTCGTCCGTGTTTCGTCCAGGAGGCAGCCGGGATCAGGAGAGAGAGAGCCGCGCCCACGCGGCTTTCCAGCATTCTCTCCAGCACCGCGTCGCGGTTCTCACCGAGCGCGACGAGCAAGAGCTGCCCGGCGACGAAGTTTTCCATCGAACGGCCGGCTTTTTCGCGGGCTTCGGCGATGGTCTGGAGACGGTTCCTGTAGTCCGCGGCGCAGTGCTTCTGGTTGGGAAGCCACCCGTCTCCGAAGCGGCCGGCGAGGCCGAGCATGCGGGGGGCGTGGGCCGCGACCCAGATACGGGGAGGGCGTCCGCGGTAGAGCGGAAGGTGAAAGATCGCATCTTTCAGCGTCCAGAAACGGCCCTCGTAACTCACCGGCGCGCCGCCGCTCTCCCAGAGCAGTCTGATGATGGTAAGCGCTTCTTCGAGCCTGCTGACCTGCGCGTGCCAGCGAATTCCGTAGGGCTCGACGTTCTCCTTTTCGCCGTTGCCGATGCCGAGTATCGCGTGACCCCGGGAAAGGTGGTCGAGGGTCACGAAGGTCTGAGCGAGCGACATGGGATGACGGCGGAACGGTTCGGTAACCGCCGTGCCGATGTCGACGCCTCTGATCCTGCTTGCAGCAAGCGCCAGTATGGCGATCGGATCGAATAGGGCATCGGTAGAACGAATCACCTTGGCGGCGGGCGTGTGCTCGACCTGCCAGACGTGGCGCGGGAGGAACCACATGAAGTGGTCCTGCACCCACAGCGATTCGGCTCCGAAAATTCGAGCCATCCTCAGGCTCGCGCTGCTAAGCCACAACGGGTGCATGCAGGCGTCTTGGTAGCCGACGCAGACTCTTCGCATCTTCGCGCATCCTCCCGACCGTTTTTCCCATAGCGGTCAGGACTATGCAACGCATGCGGCCCAACGGTCGGCTGCCGTTGCGGGGCCGGCGCGAGCGCGTTGACTCGGGGAGCTCAGCGCCGTAGGTTTCTTGAATTCCTTGGGACAGAGAGCCGATTTGGAGGAAGGCGAGTGATGAGCGACGAAGGATTTTCCCCACTCGAGTTGGAGCAGATAGAGGGCCTCAACCGACGCATAGACACGCTCGTCTCAGAGGCTGTTTCCAACGTCTCTAAGCTGACCGACGGGGGCAAGGCGATCGACGATCATCAGGTCCACTGCGAGCGAGTGGCCTACCTCGCCACCCAGCTCGCCGCGTCGAGGGCGCTGGTGGATTACGCGCTCCAGGCCGCTGGGGCCGGCGCCGCAGAGCCGTGGCTCGTTGATGAAGCGGCCGTCTTTGCAGGCGAATTCGCGACGAATCTGGGTGCACAGCTCATCGCGGTCGGAACTGACTTTGGCCTTAGCGAGGAGTCCGTGGCCGGCTGGCTCGGTGATTCTGCCACCGTCGATCTCATCCGTGCGTGTAACAGCGAGGCGCGCGTTCGCGCCATCGGCCGCCAGATCGCCGAGACCCGTGGGGTCAACAACGGATGGTTGGCCGACGAGGACGCGGTCATGGTCCGCGATTCGGTCCGCGCGTTTGCCAGTCAGGAGGTGGCGCCGCTGGCCGAGGAGATACACGTTCTTGATCAGCTGATTCCCGATACCCTTATTAACAAGATGGCAGAAATGGGTTACTTCGGCATGTCCTCTCCCAGTGAATACGGGGGGTTGGGTATGGGTAACCTCGCTATGATCCTCACCACCGAGGAGCTTTCGCGGGCGTCGCTGGCAGCGGCCGGCAGTCTGATAACTCGGCCGGAAATTCTCACCAAGGCGCTACTCAAGGGCGGCACCGAGGAGCAGAAGCAAAAATGGCTGCCGGTGATCGGTAGCGGTGAACTGATGGTTGGCATCGCCGTTACCGAGCCCGACGTGGGGTCTGACGTGGCCTCGGTGGCCTGCCGTGCCGAGAAGGCCGAGGTCGGCGGCCGCGCAGGCTACGTTCTCAACGGAGCCAAAGCGTGGTGCACTTTCGCGGGTCGCGCCAACCTGCTTGCGCTGCTTGCCCGCACCAACCCCGATCCGGGCTCGGGCGCCCGCGGACTGTCGATGTTTATAGTGGAGAAGGACGCGGCCGATGGTCACGAATTCGTCGTGAGGCAGCCTGGCGGTGGGGTACTGGAAGGAAAGGCGGATCGCACTCCCGGTTACCGGGGCATGCACTCCTTTACCCTGGCTTTTGAGGATTATTTCGTCCCGGAGGAGAACCTCGTCGGCGGTTCCGAGTGGTTGGACAAAGGCTTTTATCTGCAAATGAACGGGTTCGCGGCGGGGCGCCTCCAGACCGGGGGCAGGGCGAGCGGCCTAGGCCAGGCCTCCCTCGAGGTAACGGCCGCATACGTCTCCGACCGCCGCCAGTTCGGCAGGCCGATAATCGACTTCCAGCTTACCCAGTACAAACTGGGCCGCATGGCGGCTCATCTGCAGGCGGCGAGACAGTTGACTTACGGAGCGGCCTTGCGGATGGACGAGGACGAATCCGTTTCTCTCGAGCCAGCCATGGCCAAGCTGCTGGCTTGCGACGTGGCGGTCTGGGTGAGCCAGGAGGGTCAACTCCTCCACGGTGGCTGGGGCTATGCCGAGGAGTATCCGATCTCCCGCTACGTTATCGACGCGCAGGTACTCCCGATCTTTGAGGGGGTAAAACCCATACTGGAACTCAAGGTCATAGCGCGCCAGTTGCTGGCCTAGGAACTCGCCACGAGGGTTCCGGCAAGCCGCGGATCGTGCATTTGCGCGTTCAGATCTGTACGCTCGGGGTAGCGTATTGTGCGCCCGAAGCGGCGTTCCCCTTCACCACAACTCCCTAAGTTCCTGAAATCACAGCTCTACTCTCTTTCGGCCCAAGTTGGCCGCCACGTTGCATCCTTGCAAGCCGACTCAGGGTTTCGAGGAGATGGAGAGATGTCGAATTTCGATACGGCCGAAAAACTCGGCGAGATGGATCTAGAGACGAGTCGCTGCCGCGAGCATCAAGGTGATCTCTACGTGCAGGGGGGCGACCCGCAACTCGACGGTGAGGAAAAGGCGTTGGAGTGGACCCCTGAACGATCGCTGATGCTAGCGATCCTCGAGGACGCGATCGCCTGCTACCGGCGGACCCTCAAACGGCCGCGACAGAACCCGGAGATACTCGCACGTCAGAGTGAGTACTGGATACGGCTTGACGACTGGAACGCCCCGTTTTCCTTCAACAACGTGTGCGACAGCCTCGGTCTGGACCCAGAAGGCACCCGACGGCGCATTCTTGACGGTAAGGCGAGTGAGCTCTTTCGCGTCGCGGCGATCTGAGCGTCACAACGGACGGCCAGCCGGGCGATGCGTATTTCTGCAGCCCAGCTTGCTCTCGCGATAGGTCGCAACGCGATAGGCCGCGCGACCCGCAGACGACTTCGGAGAGGATTATATGACGAATCACAAGATCCTGGTGGTTGACGATGATCCGTTGATCTGCCGCCAACTCGACGACCTGTTCACCGAACGCAAACACCGGGTCGAGTGCGCAGCGGACGCTGATCAGGCCATGGAATTGCTCAGCGAGTGTGAGTTCGCCCTTGCGATAGTGGACCTGAAGATTCCTGGGACCGACGGCCTGAGCCTCACGCGCCAGATGCACGAACGATGGCCGGATCTCGACGTGATAATCATCACGGGGTACGCGTCGATCAAAGGGGCGGTGGAGGCCATTCGGCACGGCGCGAACGACTACATCAC
The DNA here is from genome assembly GCA_046754245.1 of Binatia bacterium. Taxonomy (GTDB): domain Bacteria; phylum Desulfobacterota; class Binatia; order UBA1149; family UBA1149; genus JBHHVL01. Next base: position 26,511 of record JBHHVL010000004.1, read on the forward strand.
CAAACCCTTCGAACGCGAGGAGATCCTGCTCGCGGCCGACAAGGTTCTCGAAAAACGCAGACTCATTGACGAGATAAGCTATCTGCGCGACCAGCTCTGCGATCGATATTCCTTCGCGAACATGGTGAGCCGCAACGCGGCGATGCACGAAATCTTTCAGACCATCGAAGCCCTTGCCCAGAATGACGCCACGGTGCTCATCTCGGGGGAGTCTGGTACCGGCAAGGAACTGGTAGCCCGCGCTGCCCATTTTCAGGGGCGCCGGCGCAACGGGCGTTTCGTAGCCATCAACTGCGCTGCGTTTCCCGATACCTTGCTCGAGAGTGAGCTATTCGGTTACGAGCGAGGCGCCTTCACCGGTGCGGTGGGTGACCGCGTCGGAAAGATCGAACTTTCCAGTGGAGGTACGCTCTTCCTGGACGAAGTGGAGAGCGTATCTCTCTCCATGCAGCTGAAGCTACTTCGCGTGCTGGAGCAGCGGGAGATCGAAAAGCTCGGCGGCAACCGACTGGTAAAGGTCAACATGCGGGTGATCACAGCGACCAACCGAGATCTCGCGGAAATGGTCGAAAACGGCACCATGCGCGAGGATTTCTACTACCGTATCAACGTGATTCCGGTCAGGATACCGCCTCTGCGCGAGCGCATCGAGGACATCCCTCTGCTCGTCAACGACATGCTCAGCTCGAACGCCATGGCGAAGGAACGCAATATTCAGCGCGTTTCGAACAAGACCCTTCAGACGCTGATGAGCTACCACTGGCCGGGTAACATTCGCGAGCTTAGAAACGTGGTCGAACGAGCGATCTTGAAGTCCAAGGGACCCGCGCTAGACGGAGTCGACCTTGGCGATAGCTGCTTGGCTGGGGCAAACCTTTCTACGGGCAAGGGAGCGTCAGCCGCGTCGTTTCAGCAACCGCTGCGAGAGTACCTGCGTAGAGCGGAACGCGAATACCTCTCGGAGTTGTTGCGGCGCAACAGAGGGGCGATCGCGACGACGGCTGGCCAGGCGATGATCGACGCGGCGACCCTGCACAGGAAGATGAAGGCGCACGGCTTGAAAAGAGAGGACTTCAAGTCGGATACACGAAGCCGGTCTTCTCGTGCAGAGCTGCAATAGAAGTTGATTCTGCAGGCTTTTGGGGTCGCGCAGGGCTGCACGCAGCGGGCGTTGATCACCCCCCCTACCTGGGGGGCCAAGTCATTGAAATTCTGTGATTTTCGGCTCCAACCCGGATGGGTTGGCAAAATCCCCGCACGGGGGGGTTCTGGCATGGACATTGCTGTTCGTTGGGAGCGATTTCCGCCGTTCTGGGCTCTCGCAGTCACAACTGCAGATCCCGCAGACGGCGATACAAGCTGGAGACGAAAGCCGAATGTACGCACATTTTTATCGTCTGGTAGAGGACCCTTTCAACCTCACACCGGACCCGCGCTTCCACTACGTGAACAGCTCGACTCAGGAAGCCCTTGCGTCGGTTCTTTACGGAATTAGGTCCCGGAAGGGTTTCGTTACCCTCGTGGGAGAGGCGGGAACAGGCAAGACGACACTGCTGCGGCGCGTCGTCGAGGAAATAGACGAAGAGGCGACCGTCGTATTCGTCTTCAACCCTGGCGTGAGCTTCAACGAGTTACTCGAGTACATATGCATGGAGCTGGGCATTGAAACCGAAGGCTGCAAGCGCCTGGTATTGCTCGAACGGCTCAATCAGTACCTTCTCGATTCCCTCGTGAAGGGTACCAACGTCGTGGTGATCATCGATGAAGCGCAGACCCTTGATGAGTCCGTTCTCGAGGAGCTTCGTCTGCTCACCAATCTCGAGACGTCGAAAGAGAAAATACTGCAGATCGTACTCGCCGGCCAGCCCGAACTCGCGGCGACGCTCCGCAAACCGAGCCTCCGGCAACTCAGGCAACGGGTGGGGGTTCGCGCGGTGCTCAAGCCCATGATGCCGTCCGAGATCGGCAGATACGTGAAGACGCGCCTGCGCGGTGCAGGTGCCGAGCGAGCCGAGATTTTCACGCCCACGGCGCTGCGGAAAATATGGAAGTGTTCCCAGGGTATACCGCGCCTCATCAACGTGGTCTGCGACAACGCGATGATGATAGCCTTTGCCGACGGCAGGCAGCGCGTCTCGGGCAGGATCATGAAGGAGGCGATCAGCGATCTCGAAGGCGTAGAGCGCTCGGGGGGGCTATACGAACTCGGCCGCGTGGTTGGCGGGAACGCCTACCGTTACGCGGCGATCGCGGCGATCGCCGCGGCCGCTTTGGCGCTTGCCGTTCCGCTCCTGTCGGGGTATTCGCCCGGATGGCTGGCGGGGCTCGAGGCCTATGTTGCTCATGAACCGGGTGTGGTTCCTGTAGAAGAAAACACAACCGCCGAAGCCAGAGCCGACGCTCGGGTGACGATCAAACAGCCGACCGCGACGCCGTCGTTGCGCGGGGACGCTGGAGACGGCGGGACCAAGGATGCAGCCGCGGCGTCGGTTTCTCGGGCAAGCGCACAGGCCAGTGCAGGGATTTCGGCGCTGGTTGAAGAGGATGATTCGGCTCCAGCTCTACAGGCCCCGGAGGTTTCTCTGGATGCGTCGAGACTGCCGCAGCCCGTCGCTGTAGAGGCGGCTGAGGCGGCTCCTGCCGTGGATAGCCCAAAGGCTGTGGGGACGTTCAGCGACCCTCCGGTACCCTCTGTCGAAGACAGCACGCGATTGGCGGAACTCATCGCCAGATCTACAGCCGCTCGCCTCTACGCGGGCAGGCCGAAGTTCGGCTTTGATGGGCCGGCCCCGCGTGCAAAAAGTGAAGCGCGGCCCGCGGAGACGCCCGCTCCCAGGTTGGGCAGGAAGGTGTTGATCAGGTCGGGTGATACGATCTGGGACATCGCTCTGGCCTATTACGGCAACGCGGGTTCGAGAACGCTGGCAATGATAATGGAGCACAATTCGGAGTTGAGCGACCCACGCAAGCTCGTCGTTGGATCGACGATGGACCTGCCCTTTCGTTCGGCGGCTCAGATGATTTCACAGGACCGTGACGGTAGCTGGCGGATACTCCTCAGCGCCAGTCCTAACCGTCCTGACCTGGAAGCCGTCCGTCGTTGGGCGCAGGCGCGGGGGGAGGATGCGATGCGTCTGGAGATCAGGCGCGACGCGGAAGCCGGCGTTCCGGCCCTGTATGCCCTCGGCTACGAATCGAGCGCTCTGGCACTCGGCGCGGCTCAGGACGTGCTCAGGAAATCCTCTGCCCGACCGCAGGGCCCCGAGGACAGGGAAGTACAAGTAGACGATCGAGATTCGGGAGAAGACGTCGCGGGTTTCTAGATGAAACGGAAGCATTCGTGGACGCCGAGGCTCAGAACCCTTACACCTAGGGCCGGCGGTCGATGTCAAGAGAAGGAAGACGGACTAGCACTGTGAAGAGGATTATTGTTTTAGCCATTACGGTACTCGCGCTGGCCCTGAGCAGCGGTTGCAGTCGTTCTACCTTGACCCGTGCGGAATCGTTCCTGCCGGCTCAGGCGATAGCCGCCCAGCGGCCCCAGACGCCGTACAGGATCGTCGCGGGCGACGTGCTCTCTTTTCACTTTTCCTACCATCCCGATATGGACAGCAAAGCGACCGTGCGCCTCGACGGTCACGTAGGGGTAATCGGATTGGGTGAGTTCAGGGCGGCTGGCCGCACGACCATGGAACTCGCAGAGGACGTCTTGAGTCGCGCCCGCCTCACGCTTCGGGATCCAGTTCTCACGATCGTGATTACTGAGACGGCGCCGCGACGCGTGTACGTCGCCGGCGAGGTGATTCGGCCGGGCTTCGTCGATCTCGCCCCAGGTCTGACCTCGTTGCGGGCGATCATGGCACGAGGGGGATTCAGGAACACGGCCAAGACCGATAGCGTGTTGCACGTCGCTTGGCTCGACGGTGGCCGCTACAGCGCCAGCAGGCTTGATCTGGAGGCTTTGATCGAGAGGGGAGACGCTGGCGCCGACGTGGCTGTGGGCCCCAACGACATAATATTCGTTCCGCGCACCTGGATCGCAAACGCGGACATCTGGGTCAACCAGTACCTTCGAGAGTTGATACCCATCAGGCAGCCAACCACCAGGTTGCCGAACATCGGGGAGTAGGGAAGGCGTCTTGCGGTGATGGAACAGAGATCGTTATATCTTCTTAGACAGGCTACCCAGGCGGTGTTCAAACACCGCCGCCTGGTGGTGTTGCTGTTCTTGCTGGTCTTCGTGCCGGGTAACGTGGGAAACCTACTGCGCGATCCTGTCTACAAGGCCTCGGCGAAAGTCATGATTGGCAGGGAGAGGGTCTATCCTGAAGTTTCTCCGCTCGATCGCAAGGAAGAGGTGGGTAGTCTGCCGAACAACGCGTTGGTGAACTCGGAGATGCAGGTGCTCCGAAGCCGCGAGCTACTGCAGCGGGTGCACTTTGACCTCCTCGCACAGGCCGCGTCTCGCGGGGAAGAGGACGCCGAAGGTCTAGGGATCAAGGCCCTCGCCGATGGTATCTCGGTGCTTCGTAAGGCCGAGTCGAACGTCGTCGAGATATCCTACAGAAGCAGCTCCCAGGATGAGGCCATAAGCGTGGTCAACACCCTGGTCCGGCTCTACATGGAATACAGCCTCGAGCTTCACCAGTCCCAGGGCGCGACCGGTTTTTTTCGACAAGAGATGGGGAGAGCGAGGAAGGATTTTCTCGATATCGACAAAGCGTTGCAGAAGTACGACGCTGAACACGGGATTACCTCCATCTCCACACAAAAGGACGGGCTGATTCGCCAGCAGGCTCAGATCGAAGCTGATCTCAGGCGTACCGAAGCCGAGATCGTTGAACTCACCACGAAGGTCGCTTCTCTGGAAGCCGAACTCGAATACATCCCGCAGAGCGCGGCGAACGAGATCGAGATGGTGCCCAATCCCCTGGTTGCCTTTCTGAAGCAGAACCTTGCACGACTCGAGATGGAAAAAGAGCGCCTGCTTCAACTATATACGCCGCAGCATCGCCTGATCAACGACATGGAACGCGAAATCGTGGGCCTCAGAAGCCAGCTCTCCGATCAAGAGGCGACGATCGTTGGACGACAGAAAGTCGGAGCGTCTCAGGTACGTCGAAAACTCGAAGAGCAGTTGCTCTCCGCTCAGGCTCAGGTCGGCGCGTTGGAGGCTCGCCGCACACTACTTACGCAGCGGATACGTGAGTACGGAGAGCGCCTTGCGAAGCTGCATGGCCAGCATTACGAGGTCATGCGTATGCGCCGTGACCGCACCGACAGGAAGCAGTTTTACGACACTCTGGCTCGCAAGTACGAGCAGCTCCAGGTGTCGGAGGCCATGGACCAGGCCGGGCTCTCGAACATCAGCATAATCGAGGCGGCGGGACTGCCGTTGAAACGGGAACCAGATTTCATGGGAACCACACTGCTGCTCTCGTTTTTTGCGGCGCTGCTGATCAGTTTCGGCTCGGCGATGGTGATGGAAATGTTGACGCCGGTCATGAACAGCGAGCTGGACGTGCGATACAATCTTGGATTGCCGGTCCTTGCTGAACTTCCCCTGCAGGAAGAACAGGGTTCACCTCCGAGGTTCGGCGCAGACGATGAAAAGAGGCCAGGATGAGCAGGACATACGATGCACTGAAGAGAGCCGAGAGCCTGAGGGCGGGCAAGGGTGCTGGATCGCAGCTCGATAGCTCGCCTGCTGTGGGCGGAGGCTATCTGGGCAGCCCGGATGAATACTATGAACTCCGTCGCTCGATGAGCGCCATCAGTATTGGTAACGAGGTCAAGACGGTGATGGTCGCCGCGTCCCTTCACGGCGAAGGAGCGTCGTCGGTGGCCTATCTGCTCGCGAGAGCGCTGTCCGAAGAAGGGCGTTCCAAGGTGCTCCTCGTCGACATGAACATGCGTACGCCAGCGTTGTGGCGTATGACCCAGGTCGCGGACTACACGGGTCTGATGAACGTCGCCGCGGGCGAAAAGGCCGTGGAAGAAGTGATACAGCCTACCTCCGTTCAGGGTCTTTCAGTGATCACCGCGGGAAGCGGTGGGATGAAGCCCATCGACGTTGTGGAATACGTTCGTACCTCTGAAGCGGGCAGCGCGTTGACGTCACTCGCGGACGTCGTGTTTCTCGACGCGCCCCCCGTGGCGCTTTATCCGGACGCGCTTGCGATCGCTCCCATGGTTGACGGAGTGGTCATGGTCGTCGAGGCCGACGCGACCCCGGTGAGTGTAGCGGCGCGAACGGTCGAATTGGTGAAAAGCGGTGGAAGCGAAGTTCTGGGCGTGGTCCTGAACAAGAGACACGACTATATCCCCGCGCGAATAGCAGAATTGATCGCCTAACGGCTCGTCCGAAGTCCAGCCGAACTCAGCGATGATTACTAGCAACCAAGTGCCGGCGATCGACGGTCGAGGTCGCCGGGTTCTCGTCTACCTCGCAATCGGTGTCGCCGCCGTGGCAACCGCCTACGCGATGGCGGCAGGCCGGGCATCGGTACTGCTCTTTGCGATCGGCGCGATCGGAGTCGGGACACTCGTGGTTCGAAGACCGGTCATAGGCGTCGCCATCTATATCGTAACATTTCTGTTCACCTATCCGGCATTTCTGCGTGGTGTCGGGAACTTCACCATCAACAATATCCTAGGTTTGTTGTTCGTCCCGCTGGTCTTGCTCGCGATGCTGCGTGAAGGGCGGGTCTGGCTCTTCAGGGTCAAGCCACTGCTGATTCTCGCGATCATCACTTCGATCCTGTTTGGCTCAGGCGTCTTCTACAAGCGCTCCGTGGAGACGGCGGCAGAAGGCGTGGCCATAGAAAGGGTATCTCAGCTTCGTCCGGAAGTAGGCGCGAGGCTGATCGACATGAGTGATCCTCGGGCCAAGTTCGTTACCCGCTTGGTTTTCTTGGTGTTTTTCGTCTTCTTCGTTCGTTCGCCTCGAGATCTTCGATTCGTTGCCGGGACAATCATCACCTGCATGGCGCTGACTTACTTCAGCGTGAGCGCGTGGGAAACGGGCCGTCTGAGGGTGCTCGGGGATATTGGCCTGGCGCTGTACACGGGGAGGAACCCTAACAAACTCGCATACTTTGCGCTGTTTACCCTGTCGTTGATCTGGTACGGGAGACAGACCATCAGTCGGCGCTGGATGGTTCCCCTCTGGCTGGTTGCCCTGGTCGCCTGTGCTTCGGTGATCCCCTTGACGGCCTCGCGCAGCGGGGTGCTCAATCTAGCTGTGTTCTTGATAGTCATTCTCGTGGAGGGGCGTTTCAGCGCGCGCAAGGCCTTCGCCCTCACGGCGGTCGTCGTGGCCATGACCCTTCAGCTGGGCTTGAACGTGGACCTGGTCGGCGCCGTTATCCCGGAACAGACGCTAAGCAGGCTTACCCGCTTCGCGGCACGTCCCGAGGCGATCGGCACCGGTATCGAAACCAGAGGCTCGGCGGAGAAGCGTGTGAAAACCCTGCTCGTATCGGGACGAATGATAGCCCGTCAGCCCTTGTTCGGGGTCGGGCTTGGCAATTACCCTGTCGAACGATCGAGAGTCGACCCGCTGTCGATCACGGCGCCGCCTCACAACTCTTACATCTGGGCTACCGTCGAAGGGGGACTTACGACGCTGGCGCTCTTTCTCGGGCTGTTCGGCTATCTATTTCGCGGGCTCCGGCGGATAGAGCGGGATTACCAGCGGCGTTATGCCGAGGTCGGCCTCGAATGGTTGGTCAAAGCCATGAGAACTACTCTCATAGGTTTCATGGTATTCTCTTTTTTTGGCGATATGTGGATTCACGTACTTTTTTTCATAATCGTGGGCATGTGTATGGTCCTTCTACAGATTCATCGTACCTACGATGAAACCGGAGAAGTCCCGACCGCCCAAACGGTCCCGGTGGGCATATGATACCGCCCAGTCGGGGGTGTTGATCTTGAAGCGCTTGGCCTACCTCTTTCCGGCTTTTCCCCTTCTACACCAGACCTTTACGGTGGGGGAGGTTCTCGGCCTCCAACGGAGAGGATACGATCTGTGCCTGATATCTCTCCGGCCTCACAAGGGTGGGCTTCAACAACCTGAGGCACTGCCCCTCGTTTCACAGACGCACTACTGTCCGCCCGTGTTGTCCTGGCCGGTGCTCTCGGCGACCTTTCGCGCCCTCGTCGCCCATCCTCTGCGAGCCCTGAGCCTTCCGGCGTTCGTCTACGGCGCGTGGAAGGATCCTCGTTCCGAGGGGTCGCGATCGGCGGTCCGGCCGGCCGCGAGCACCATGGGAATACGAGAGCGGCTAGATATGTTCCTAAAAACCAACAGCGTCCTCTATCTGTTGAAGTCGCTGTGGCTGATTCCCTATGCTTTCTACCTTTCGGAGTATCTGCGACGGGAAGGCATAGGCCACGTTCACGCGCACTGGGCGACTTATTCCACGACCGTTGCCTTGCTCATGGCGGAATGGTGCGGTATTTCTTATAGCTTTAGCGCTCACGCTTACGACATCTATGTGATACGCAGAATGCTTCCGGCGAAGATCCGGAACGCGGCTTTCGTCGTCACCTGTGCCGAAACAAACCGCCAGTTCCTGTCGGGTCTGGTCTCGTGTGGGCAGGACGCGGGCAAGATACACGTGAACTACCACGGCACCGATCTCAAGAAGTTTCCCGTTGCCGAACGTGAAGCCGGGGGCCCCTGCCGCATCGTATCCTGCGGTAACCTGGAGGAGTACAAGGGGTTACACTACCTCATCGACGCGTTGGCGTTGCTCGTTCGCCGCGGGGTGGATGCGGTCTGTGAAATTGCGGGCAACGGTCCCCAACTAACCTTGCTGCGCAAACGTACTCGCGAACTAGGTGTCGCCGACAGGGTGACCTTCCACGGCTACGTTGATCACGTCCGTTTGGTGGAACTGTATCGGAAGGCCAGCGTTTTCGCTCTGCCGAGTATCGTCATGGGAAACTGCGGTAAGCACGATGTCATCCCAAATGTACTCGTGGAAGCGATGGCCGTCGGTCTGCCCGTGGTCGGAACGAATTTGTCGGGCATCCCGGAACTCGTGGAGCATGGGGTTACGGGCTTGCTCGTCGAACAGCGCAACGCGGAAGCGCTCGCCAGCGCGCTTGAGAAAATCCACAGTGATCCGGAGACCTCACGACGCTACGCGCGGGCGGCTAGAGACAAGATCGAGAGGATGTGGGACCGCGAGAGTAACCTCGTTGAACTCGGCGCTCTTATCGATAGCTACCTCGCCGAGGATTCAGAGATTCGCGCATGAGTAGGACGAAACTCGATAACTTCCTCCCTTTTCATCGCCCTTTCCTGGGAGACGAGGAAATCGCTGAGGTGGTTGACACGCTGCGCTCCGGTTGGCTCACCATGGGACCGAAAACCGCTCGATTCGAAGAAAAATTCGCCGAGCTGGTTGGAGCGAAACACGCGGTCGCGGTTTCTTCGTGTACGGCTGCACTGCATCTGAGCCTCGAGGCGCTTGGCGTAGGGCCCGGCCACGAGGTGATCACCAGCCCCTACACATTTCCGTCGACCATTTCCGCGATTCTCTATACCGGGGCTTCCCCGGTTCTCGTGGATACGCTCCCCGACGTTCCTAATCTCGATCCCGCCGCGGTGGCCGAGGGAATATCGGAACGGACCCGCGCTATCCTTCCCGTGCACATCGCCGGTGTGCCTTGTGATCTCGACGCGCTGAGAGAACTCGCTCGGAGCTCTTCGGCCACGGTCGTGGAAGACGCTGCCCACGCGCTTCCGAGCAGCTACAAGGGGCGTCGGATCGGTGCCGATGGCCGTGCCGTTGCCTTCAGTTTGTACGCGGCAAAGAACATCACGACCGGAGAGGGGGGCGTCTTGACCACCGACGACGCGGATGTCGCCGAAGACGTTCGCGTGCGGCGCTTGCACGGAATCTCTCGTGACGCGTGGAAACGCTATACAGCCGAAGGGAGCTGGTACTACGAGGTGACGAGCCTGGGTTTCAAGTACAACATGACCGACATCAACGCGGCGATAGGGATTCACCAGATCGATCGCGTCGAGGGTTTTCACCTTCGCCGATGCGAACTCGCGCGTATGTACGGCGATCTATTGAACGCTGTTCCCGGCATCGTGGTACCGGCGCCGTGTCCGTGGGGTGAGACCTCTTGGCACCTTTACATAATTCGCATCGATTCGGACGTCGTGCGTTGTAGCCGCAGTCAGGTAATAGAATCGCTCAAAGAGGACAACATAGGCAGCAGCGTACATTTTATCCCGGCGCACTACCATCCCTTCTTTCAACGCAGGTTGGGCTACAGCAGGGTCGACTTTCCGAACGCCTCGGGACTGTACGAGTCGTCCATATCCTTGCCCTTCTTTCCCAGCATGGGGGACGATGACGTCAAGGCCGTCGCGCGGAGCCTGGAACGTATCATGAGGGAGAACCTCCGGTGAAGGCTTCGACCGAACTTGGCAAGCGCGTACTCGACCTGCTCCTCGGGATCCCGACCCTGATCCTCGTCAGTCCCTTGTTTGCTGCCATCGCCGTGTTGATCAAACTCGACACCAAGGGACCGGTCTTTTACAGGCAGGAACGCGTCGGGAGGCGTGAATCCCGTTTCATGATTTTCAAGTTTCGGACCATGGTGGTGGGAGCGTATCGGAGCGGGGCCCGGTTGACGGTCAGCAGGGACCCTCGCATCACCAGGGTGGGGCACCTGCTTCGCTGGACCAAGCTTGACGAACTACCGCAGCTGATCAACGTCGTGCTTGGCGACATGTCTTTGGTCGGCCCGAGGCCTGAAGACTCGTATTTTACGAACTACTACACCCCAGAGCAAAGAGAGGTCCTCTCGGTCAGGCCCGGCATGATCGGCCCGAGCCAGATGGACGGCCGCGATGAGATCGAAAAGTATCCGGAAGGAACGGTCGACAACGAAGGCTACTACATCAAGCACATACTACCTGAAAAGCTAGCCCGTGATCTTGAGTACGTCAGGTCTGCGACGGTCGCGGGTGACGTCTGGTACCTGGTCGGGGGATCGTTCCGCCTGCTTCTTAGTCAGTTCAAGACCGGGTTTTTTGCCCGCAACAAGGCTCGTTTCGCGCTTGCCATCGCCGATGCGGTGCTCATGGTTGCAGCCTACACGCTCGCGAACCTCGTGAAGTTCGACTGGAGAATTCCCGCGAAGGCGCTGCCGTATATCTTGCAGACCATCCCTTGGATCCTGTTGCTCCGACCCCCGGTGTTTCTTTATTTCGGCTTGTATCAGAGGTCGATACGGTGGATAACGCGAACCGATTTCGCGGCTATCGTCAAGGCGGTCAGCGTCAGTTCCGCGCTGATCGTCTCGGTAGAGTACTTTGCCGGGGTTTATGGGCACTCCCGGGCGGTGTTCCTGATTGACTGGGTACTGTTGATCTTTGCCGTGTCGTTGTCGCGTTATCTGATCCGGATACTCATTACGAACCGTCGGCGTAGCGGACGCGCTCTGCCGATGATCAACGTGTTGGTTGCCGGTTCTGGGCACGGAGCGGAAAGCATACTCCGGGCTTTGCTCGAAGATCCGTCGTCGCGCTACATGCCGGTTGGAATCATCGACCATGAGCCCGGTCGTTGGGGGGGCTTGATACACGGGATCAAGGTCATGGGTGGCGCTTCTGACATAGCGATGGCCGCTTCTACTCATGGGGTGAAGATGGTGCTGATCTCGCTGGCGGATCTGAATCCCATGGAAGTGAGAGACATCACGGAAGCTTGCAGGGCGCTGGACATGGAATACCGACTGCTGCCTGCGTTGTCCGATATGCTCGAGCACGCGCGGACGGGCTCGGTCGACATGGCGAGTCTTTCTTCGGAGGGATCGCTGTGACCCAAGGCCTGCTCGAGTCCGATGACCGCGTGCTGGTAACCGGGGGAGCCGGTTACGTCGGTGCCCACCTCGTGCCTATGCTGCTTGGCCGAGGCTACCGGGTCCGGGTTCTGGATTGTTTTCTGTACGGCCGGCAGGGGCTAGTCGGCTGCTGGGGGCACCCTCGTCTAGAAGTCTTTTGTGGAGACATATGCAACATTCGTGATTTGATCCGCGCGGCGAAGGGGACAAAGGCCGTGGTAGCCCTCGCCGCACTCGTGGGGGACGCCGCGTGTGAGCTGGACCACGACGAAACCCTCGCGATCAACATCGAATCGACCAAACTCCTCTGTCAGGTAGTAAAGCTCGAGCCGAGCGTCGAGCGTGTCGTGTTCGCTTCTTCCTGCAGCGTCTACGGAGCCAACGAGGGATTGGTGCTGAACGAGGGATCGGCGCTGAATCCGGTGTCGTTTTATGCGCGCAGCCGGGTTCTCTCTGAGGGGATACTGCGCCGAGAGCTGGAAGACAAATCGGTGGTCACGCTCCGTCTGGGGACGGTGTTCGGCCCTTCCCAGCGGCTGCGCTTTGATCTCATGATCAATACCATGACCTGTCGAGCGATAAAGGACGGCGAGATCACCGTCAGCGGTGGAGCGGCGTGGCGGCCTCACGTACACGTACGCGACGTCGCGACAGCGTTTCTAGCGGCGACCGAAGCACACTCGAACGTCGTAGACGGCGAGATATTCAACGTAGGCGCGAACCAGAACAACTTCACGGTCAGCGAAACAGCCGAGCTGGTCGCTTCGATCATTCCCGATACCGTGATCACGAACGTGAACGAGTGTGCCGACTTGAGAAGCTATCGCGTGAGTTTTGACAAGATCGAACACCTGCTTGGCTTCAAGCCGCGGTACACCGTCGAACATGGGATAGAGGAACTCAAGACGCTTCTCGCCGGGGGCGATCTGGACTGGAAGGATCCGCGCTACTCGAATCTTGCGTTCCTGGAGCGCTTTGGCTTCGTGAGGGGGAATTCTCTGTCGCAACCCGTAGTCGAACCGGAGAGCGGGGGGGCGGGGACGCCCGAACAATGCGACGATGATCCGATCGACTGAGGCTTGGCGGCGGCGCGTGCATTCTTCATCCTTCGATAGCGGTTCGCGGAGCCGTAGCCGTGGCTGATAAAGGAGCGCCAGGGGGCGACCCGTTGCGGGTGGGTATCGTCGGTTCGGGCAAGATCGCCGAGGTTCATGTACCCTACATTCGCAAGGCCGGGGGCGAGATCGTGGGGCTCGCCGATACCTCCCTGGAAAGGGCTAACGACTTCGCGGATCGTTACGGCATTCAGCGCATCTACGCGGACGTGGGAGAACTCGTGGGCGCGGAGAATCCCGATATCGTCCATGTTCTGACTCCACCTCACACCCACGCGGAGGTGGCGGTCGAAGCGCTCAAACGGGGCGTACACACCATCGTCGAAAAGCCCATGGCGCTGAGCTCTGACGAAGTGATCGTGATGTCGGACGCGGCGCGTTCCGGGGGGGCCATGCTCACCGTCGACCACAACCGCTTGTTTGATCCCGTCGTGCTGGAGGCGAGGCGTCTGGTCGAAGGGGGCGATCTGGGCGAACTCGTGGGAGTCGAGAGCTTTCAAGCCGGCGTGGCCAGCGAACGGAGCTGGCTGGGCGAGCTTTCCGGGAGAGGGCTCGGGGACCTCCTTCCGCATCCCCTGTATTTGCAGCTAGCCTTCCTTGGCGAGGTGACCGCTCTCGAGGCCTTCGCCTTCGGTGGCGAGCCAGGGGGAGATCCGGAGGAACTGCGGGTGCTTATGTACTCCGAGGCCCGCAGCGGCGTGCTTACGATAACCATGAATGCCAGCCCGCGGCAGAATACGCTGAAACTGTACGGGAGCCGGATGACGGTCGAGGTGAATCTCAACAACATGACCATCATCAAACGGCGAGAGCGCGAGGTTCCAAAACTCGTCGGCAAGTCGCTTCCCAACATCGAAGAGGCGTGGCAGCTGTTTTCGCAGACGGTGACGAATACCATCGATTTCATCAGCGGCAAGACCCGCTTCTATCCCGGTATGGGAACTCTCCTCGATGGATTCTATCGAGCCGTTCGGGAAAAGGGAGTCGCACCCGTGGGAATCCTGGAGGCGGCGCAGGTAGTCGCTGTCACTGAGCGGATTTGGCGGGCCGTGGCGAAAAACGAGGTAGGGGCCGAACTGGTCGCTAGGACGTGAAGGCGTTTGTCACAGGAGGTACGGGGTTCCTGGGTGGTCGAGTCGTCGCGGGTCTTCTCGAGAGAGGCGCGGAAGTCATCGCTCTCGTTCGCCATGGCAGTGACGGCTCCGCGCTCGAGGCCGCAGGGGTCGAGCTCGTGCGGGGCGAGCTCGGAGAGCTCGAACCGCCTTTTTCGGCAGTCGAAAGTTGCGACGTGGTGTTTCACTGCGGGGCCCGCGTCGAGACCGGAGGCGCCTGGCCGTGTTTTCACAAGACCAACGTCTTGGGCACCAAGCAGCTCATGGAGCTGGCGTTTCGGGCTGGCGTCTCGCGTTTCGTTCACGTGAGTTCTCTGGGCATCTTTGGGGTTTCGTCGAACAATCTTACCATCAAACCTGATTCGAACTACGATGAGAAGCCCTTCTTGCGTGGCCACTACACGAGGTCGAAGCTGCATGCTGACAGGGTGGCCTGCGCGGCCGCCCGTAACGGTAAACCGGTGGTGATCGTCAGACCCGGCGTGCTGTATGGACCCGGAAGGCCGCTCTTCATGGGCAGGGTTCACAAACAACTCGGCTCGCGACTGTTGGTCGTGATCGGTGGTGCGAGCTACCCGGTGCCGATATGTTTCGTAGACAACGCCGCCGCGGCCATCATCAAGGCCGGTAGCGTCAAGGGTATTGATGGAAGGATGTTCAACGTCATCGACGACCCTGGACTCAGACAGGATAGATATTTCAGGGTTCTCGGTACGTTACGCGAGCGGTCGCCTGTGGTTGTCTACGTTCCCGCTGCGTTGATCTCTCCCGTCCTCCGGTTGGTGGAGAGCTTTATGCGCGTCCTCAAACGGCGAGACTGGTCTGTCGCCCACCAGCTTCGGCGGTCGCTGCGGTCCGCCTACTACCTCAACGATGAAGCCGTGAGTGCCCTCGGGTGGAACCCTGAGGTGGATCTGGAGGAAGGGTTGCAGCGAAGCCTCTCCCCTGACCTATGAAGATACTGTTCGTCGAGGCATCGTCGGGACACGTCGTCGGTGGTTCTCTGACCGGTATGGTGCAGTTGATACGCGGTCTGGATCCCGCCAGGTATCAAGCATCCGTGGTGCTATACGAAGACAAATCCGTCGTGCGAGAACTCCGCGATTGCGGTGTCAGTGTACACCTCTTCAACAAACGCAGGCTTCCCAGGGAACACCGGTTGCAGGACAACAGCGTGTACCTACGCGTCAAGGTTCGTTCGAGCGTAGGCCAGACCCTGCGTGTTCTACGCGCCGCGATCAACTTCGTATTCGAGACGGTGCCGACCGCGGTGCGACTACTCGCGATCCTGAGGCGCGAGGCGCCTGATATCGTCCACGTATGCAACGGATATCGGGCCAACCTCGACGCCATTCTGGCCGCTCGTCTCTACGGGGTGCCATGTGTCGTCCACTCCAAGGGATTCGACAAACACTCGTTCGTCGAGCGGCGTTTCGCGCGTGGAGTTGCAGCGTCTATCTTCATGACCAAGGCAATCGAAGAACACTGCCACTCCCAGGGAATCCGTCCGCCGGCTGGGCACGTGATATACGACGGGCTCGATCTCGGTTCTTTTCGTGCCGTGCGCAGCAGGGCGGAGGTTCGTAGAGAACTCGGGATCGATGAGGATGTGTGGGTTGCGGGAGTGGTCGGAAACATCCAGGAGTGGAAGGGCCAGCTGGTGCTGCTGGAAGCCTTCGCGCGTCTTGCCGACAGCCACCCGCGTTCCCTGGCCCTCATCGTAGGCGGCGTACACCGTAGTGGCAGCGATTACTACGAAAGGCTGAGGACGTTCATCGATGAGGAAGGGTTGGATGAGCGCGTACTTTTCACAGGCCCTCGTGAAGACGTTGCCGATCTCATGGGTTGCATGGACGTGGTCGTTCACTGCTCGGTGCGCGCAGAACCATTTGGTCGGGTTATAATAGAAGGCATGAGCGTCGGCCGTCCGGTGATCGCGACTCGTGCGGGCGGCGTTCCCGAGTTTGTTCGGGACGGCTACAACGGGCTGCTCGTGGATCCGGGCAACGTGGCTGAACTGGTAACCGCGTTGCGGCGACTGTTTGACGACGCCCAGCTCAGGAGGGAACTGTCACGGAACTCTCGCCGGACCGCCGCGGACTTCAGCATCGAGAAGCATTCAGCCCGCGTCGCCACCGTTTATGACGAGGTAGCGAGGCGCTATCATGTCGATCGGGGAACGGAAGGGGAATCCCCGGATCGGTCTGCTTGTCCGAGACGATGAAACTCCAGAACACCGTTTCCGTTGACGTGGACCTGCACGGGGTGTGCCTGAGGGTGTCCTCGGATCTGGGGTTGTTTACCGATTACCTGGGTCGTGTTCTCGGTCCGTTGATTTGCGCTTCGATTCCTTCCCCGGCGATCCACAGCCGCCTGAGCTGGGTAGACGGTCCGCCACCGAATGGGCAGAGCGCAACCTTCGGAGTCGACGAGTGGGATCAGCGCCCAGACCGTGACCTCTACGTAGCAGGCAGGAAGGCCTGGTGGTTGAGGATAGACGACCTGACCAGTCTCAAGCTGGCGGTCGACGCGTCAGGGGAGTGCATGTGCCTCGAAGGCCGCTACTACTTCCAGCTGGGCAGGGAGCGCGGGCTGGAACGGCTTCGGCGGTGGCGTCATCGGAGCACCATGGATCGCCAGGTATCCAGGCGTTTCAGCACTTTGGCCTATTACCTCGTCTACTATCCCCTGCTGTGGGTTCTGAGTCGTAGCGAGGGCTGGCACTTGCTGCACGGTGCGGCTGTGGCCGACGCCCATGGGGCGGCCGTATTCTGCGGTATGCCCGGCTGCGGCAAGTCGACGCTGGCGGTGGCGATGCTCGCCGACCCGGCTTTCCACATGCTGTCGGACAACTTGCTGTTGTTCGATCGCCGCGAGGTCCTGGCCTGTCCCGAGCCTCTTCTGCTCGATGACCGCAGCCGTGCGAGGGCCGGTCATGGAGCGGACCGGCTGCGGCCGACGGGGGAAACCCGGGTATTTGATCGACACTCCTATCAGACGGACGACCCGGTCTTGGAGCCGCGAAGGCCGACCGCGGTGTTCAACGTCGTGAGGGCCAGACGGACCGAGCTCACACGCCTCGACTCGCGGACCTGTATCGCGCGGGTGCTGGCGGGCAACACGATGGCCAAGGAAGTCAGGCGTAGTCTTATCATGGGTGAGGTGCTCGACGTCGTCTGTGAGCGGGTGGCGCCCGAGATCCGCACCCCGCTTACCGAGCTGCTCGATGGAGTTCCCTGCTTCTCGCTGTCGGTAGGCGAGAACGACGATCTCTCGTCGGTCGTTGAAACCCACGTGAAGCCGGCGCTGACAGGCCCTCGGGGATAACCTGCCTTGGAAGCAGAACGAATCAGGCCGGGTTCGAACTCCAGAAAACTGGTGGCTGATTTCACCGGTACGCTGGGTACGCGGTTCGTAACGCTCTTTCTCGGCCTCGGCACCGGCATCATGACCGCGCGGATGCTCGGTCCCGAGCACCGCGGCATTTTCGCTCTGATCGCGCTGTTTCCGGCGAGCGTGGTCGCGCTCTCCAAGCTCGGACAGGGCCAGGCTACGATCTACTTTATCCGCCGGGAACGAGAAGAAGCCGGGCGGGTGATATCTAACGTACTGGCCGTCGCCCTCGGCACTTCGACGTTGCTCGTTTTCTTGGTGCTCGGGTGTCAGGAGATCCTGCTCGCGACCGTTCTCAACGGGACCCCCGCCTGGGCTCTAGCGATCATTCTTCCACTCATTCCGCTGCTGCTCATGGAGAGCTATCTCTACGCCGTCCTTCAGGCTACCGACCGATTCCGAGTATTCAACACCCGCTTGGTGGCCGAGGCCGTTCTCACTCTGCTGGCCATGGCCCTGGTGCTGGTCATACTCAAACTGGGACTCGTCGGCGCTTTGGGCGTGGTCATCGTCGTGCGGGTCGTGATGGGCGTGTGGGTGATATTGTCCGTGCACAAGGTCACGCCGATCCGGCTCCGGTTCGATCCGGGCTTGTTTCGGCGTATGATCCGGTACGGACTTAAGTCCCACGTCCAGATCATCGCTTCTCACTTCCACTTCAAAGCCGACGTCTACATGGTGGCGGCGTTCCTCGATCCAGCCCAGGTGGCTTTCTACTCGATCGCTGCGAGGCTCGCGGAGCACCTGCTTTATCTCCCGCAGTCGCTTGGCCTAGCACTGTTTCCTCAGCTCGCCGGAAGCGACGACGAAAGGGGATTCGCGATGACGGCGCGGGCTTGCAGGCAAACCCTCGTCGTTATCGGACTCGCGGCCCTCGCGCTGGGATGGACGGGGCGATGGCTGATTCCCCTGTGGTACGGCAGCGACTACGCGCGCGCCGCCGAACCTCTCCCCTTCGTGTGTGGTGGCATCGTCATGATGGCGATGTACGTGTTGTTGTCACGCAGTTTTACCAGCCGCGATCGGCAGTTTGTCAATATCGTTGCCGCGTATACGGCCCTCGCCGGCAACATCGTGCTCAACCTGATTCTCATACCTCTCGAGGGCATCGCAGGGGCGGCCAAGGCGACCGCGGTTTCTTACACCGCCGCCGCCTGTATTCTGCTGGGGTTCTTCGTGCGAGAGTCAGGGCTGTCCTTGCGGGACGTGCTCGTGCTCAAGAGGAGCGACGTCCTCATGTGGAAGCGCATGGCTTTGGACTTGCTTCCTGACCGACTGACCAACGCCGCCCCCCGCTCCGGGGGACAAGCCTGAAGCGGGTGCTTTGCGCGACATCGTAGCGGTTGGGTGAGCCGGCCCCCCGGGCGCTTTTATAGTTCTCAAAGTGTATTGACGACCCTCGCCCCCCCATGTCAGCGTTGATCCTGGATCTGTTCCACTCGTTGCGGGCGAATGGAGCACCTCCCGGTTCGCAGAGCCAGACGCCGGTCGATGATGACTTCGAGAACATCCACACTAGGACTACTGGGCCTGTTGTGCCTATCCTTCGCGTGGCCCTGCTACGCGGCCCCGACGCGCTGTGAGAAGGGCGACCAATTCGGCCACTCGGTCGCGACCGGCGGAGATTTCGACGGCGATGGCGTGGCCGACGTGCTCGTCGGCGTTCCCTGTTCTGATCTGGACGGTGGCCTGGTCACAGACGTGGGTTCCGCGCGGGTATACTCGGGTGCGGACGGTGCGCTCCTTTTCAAGATTTCAGGCGGCCAAGCGGCCCAGCACATGGGTCACGCGGTCGCGTTCCTCGATGACGTGGACGGTGATGGCCGAGACGAGATGGTCGTGGGCTCCAGTGGTTGGGATGCGCCCAAGCCTACTGGCGGTGTGCGGGCCGGGGCGGGCAAGACCGAGGTCGTTGCCGCCAACGGACAGCTCCTGTTCGTCATGGAGGGGGGCAGCGGTGGCGCGAAACTCGGGCGAAGCGTTGCCCAGGCTGCTGATCTGGACGGCGATGGATACGGCGACCTCCTCGTGGGGGCTCCGCTGGCCAAGGCCGAGATCAGCGGGGAAAAGACCGGCGTCGCCTACGCCATTTCCGGGGCTACCGGAACCATAATCGGCTTCGACGAGGGGAGCAGTCAGTGGGACCGTTGGGGGACGGTCGTTCACGCCGCCGCTGACGTCGATCAAGACGGCACGGCTGACCTGCTCGTTTCATCGCCTCTTGCCGACAGCGCGAACGGGGTCGACAGCGGGGTGGTGCGTCTGATCTCCGGCGCCGACATAACGACCGTTCTGGCGGAAGTCGTCGGCGATCGCGAGGACGACAACCTGGGCGGGGCTTTGTGCGTGATTGGTGATCTCAACGCTGACGGTTTGTCCGAATTCGCCGTGGGTGCGCCGGGCGCCGATCCTGGAGGAGTCAGCAAGGCGGGAAAGGTGACGGTTCACGACAGCGCTGGCGCGCGACTGTTCTCGGTAACCGAAAGCTCTCCAGTCGTGGCGGCGGCCTTCGGAGCCTCTCTGGCCGGTATGGGAGACGTGAACGGCGACGGGGTTCCGGATTTTGCCGCGGCGGCTCCCGAGAAGAATATCGGTGGCCTCGATTCGCGGGGGATCACCTATGGCCTCTCGGGTCTCGACGGTACGGTTCTCTGGTCGGTGCCCGGGTCTTTCGCCGGAACGCGGCTGGGGCTCGCGATAGACGGCGGCAGCGATTTTGACGGTGACGGCGTGGGGGATTTGGTTGTCGGTGGGCCAGGCGATTCTCCGGCGGGGCGTCGAGGAGCTGGCTCGGTGCGCTTGATCTCGGGAAGCGATGGAAGGCTGATTCGTCTGCTCAAGGGTCGCAGTGGACCCGAGACTAGACTCTTCACGCTGGGCTGGAGGGGGCAGCGTGAGCCATTCGCCCACGGATACAACCGCAAGGGCAAGAGGCGAGGAGCCCGTACCAGGGTACTGCGTGGAGCCCGTACGGGGCAGCTTTCGCTGGCCGTGGTCGACGGGACCGGTGGGCCGCAACCGGGCCGTTTGCAGCTGGCGATCGGACGGGGACCGGGCGGCGAGGATTCTACCGTCGTTACCGTCAGGGCGGATCGACGGCGTAGGTTCGTAGATGCCTTCGACGGAACGGCCGGCGGGTACAGTGGTGGGGTGAACGTCGCCGCGGGGGATATAGACCTTGAGGGCATGGATGAAATCGTCGCCGTCCAGGCGGGATCCGACGACGGGAACGTCACGGTGGTAACCTTCCAGGCGATGGAACTGGCCAATCCCGGACAACAGAACTGGATACCGACCGACTCCTTCCTTGCGTACCGGGCCTCCGATACATGGGGTTTCCAGAACGTGAAGGTGAACGCCGACGGCGCGATGGTGGCGGTAGGGGACCTTCAGGGCGACGCTCGCGACGACATCGTGGTGGCCCCCGTTGGTGGGGTGCCGTTGATAAGGGTCTTCGGACCGTCGGGCGGCTTGAAGGCCGAGTGGCTCGCCTACACTCCCGATCTCTACAGCGGCTCGAGTGTGGCGGTGGGAGACCTCGACGGCGACGGAAAGAACGAGGTCATCACGGCGCCGGTTTCGGGCCGACCGTGGATCAAGGCCTTCTCCTCCAACGGAACGCCCTTCGTGGATCCGGGTACGGGATCGACCCTGAGCTTCTTCGCGTTCGACCCGTCATATCAGACAGGAGCCCGGGTTACCGTGGCGGACGTCGACCTCGACGGCGCCGGAGAGATCCTGGTGGCGCCCGGCCCGGGGATGTACGGAGAGGTCAGGGCCTTCAACGGGGACGGGACCGAGTGTCCGACCTGGAAAAAGTTGATGCCTTTCGGCCCTTTCAACAACCGCGGTATGGCGATCGCCGCTACCGACAGGTTCCTTCGTCGTTGAGTTCTCGCACCATCCGTCGTTGATTGCGGGAGTGACGGCTAGTATTTGTCCGCAGTGCCAACATGGTGCTACGGGTAATCGGTGAATGGCGTTGTACAGGGGGAGCCGCTGAGGAGGGGGGCGGACAGCCGTGGACCGCGCGAGGTCGTTTACCTCATCGCTTCGATGGATACCGGTGGTACCCAGACCCACCTATTACAGCTTTTTCGCTTCCTCGACCGCGGCCGTTACAGACCCCACCTTTTCTGCCTGCGCGACAGCGGTGACCTCCTCTCGAAGGTACGGGAACTCGGGGTCGAGGTCACGACCTTCGGTAGCAGCGGGAGCCTGAGTAACCCGAACGACCTTCGCGGGATGCTGGAGATCATCAGGCGGCTTCGCGTTCTGCGACCGGCCGTGGTCCATGGTTACCTGCTGCGGGGAAACTTCTTTGCCTCCGTGTGCGGGTGGCTCAGCCGGGTCCCCGTCATCGTCAGCAGCAAGAGGGGGCTCCACCGGCCAGTGGGACGTTCCGAGATCCTGGCGGTGAAGGTCTCCAACCGCCTTTCCCGGGCGATTACGGGGAACTCCCCCGCGGTGCTCGATTTTTCGCGAGAAGTCGAGGCGGCGCCGAACGCGAAGTTGAGGATGATCCCCAGCGGCATAGACGTAGGGTACTTCCAGCCTGGCGCCTCGCGTCGGCGCGGGGTCGCCGAGACGCCCGTACTCGGCACAGTGCTGCAGTTCAAAGCGAAGAAGGGTTATCCTATGCTGTTCGAAGCACTGGCGGCTGCGCGCGAGCGGCTTCCCGGTTTGACTGTCAGGGTCGCTGGTGCGGCTAGTCTTGACGGCGAGCCACTTCGCCTGGCCGAGTCCTTGGGCGTGGCGGGGGCGATCGAGCCGCTCGGTATCATCGGCGACATGCGGGCGTTCCTGGCTGCGTTGGACCTGTTCGTGCTGCCTTCGCAGAGCGAGGGCATGTCGAATGCCCTCCTGGAGGCAATGGCCATGGAGCTGCCGGTTGTAGCCACAGCGGTGGGCGGGGCTCCGATGGTGATAGAGGAGGGCGTTTCCGGCCATCTGGTGGAATACGGGGAACACGAGCGTATGGCGGCAAGGTTGGTCACCCTGGCCGGTGACACGGCCAGGCGCTCTCGAATGGGCGAAGCGGCGAGGAAACGAGTCGTAGAACGCTTTTCTGCGCAAACGATGGTCTCCCAGATCGAGGCGCTCTACGACGAATTGCTCGCCGTTTCGGACTAGGGCGGCCGGGGTTCGGATCGCTGGCCACGGCGCGCGGGGGTTCGGCTGGGGCCCTCGGCGCTGGAGCGGCCGAGGGCCATCAACTAGGATGGCAGTTCATGACTCGCGTCGCGATACTCGGATTGGACTCGCTCAGCCCCTTATTGCTTCAGCGGTGGAAGGACGAGCTTCCGCACCTGAGCTCGTTCATGGCTGCCGGTTCGAGCGGCACCCTGAGAAGCACCGATCCCCCGATTACGGTGCCTGCTTGGACGTCGATGACGACGAGCCGGGACCCGGGCCAGCTGGGTCTGTACGGCTTCCGTAATCGGCGCGACCACTCCTATGACGCCTACGACTTTGCCACCTCTGGCAGAGTGAAGGTTCCGCGTCTCTGGGACGTACTCGGCGGCGCGGGGTACCGCTGCGTGGTACTAGGGGTTCCCCAGACCTATCCGCCCAAGCCGCTCAACGGCGAGATGGTATCGTGTTTCCTCACTCCAGGAATCGACTCCCGCTATACCTATCCTTCTGAACTCAGAGACGAGGTCGAGAAGGTTACCGGAGGATACGTGTTTGACGTGGAGAATTTTCGCACCCCGGACAAGGAGGGGCTGCTGGAACGGTGTTTCGACAAGACCAGGAGGCACATGCGCCTGGTCAAGCACATGCTCGTCCACCATAGCTGGGACTTCTTCATGATGGTCGAGATGGGGGTCGATCGCATGCATCATGGTTTCTGGAGTTTCATGGACCCCCTGCATTCCAAGTACAGGGCTGGCAACCGTTTTGAGGGCGCGATGTTGGACTACTACCGCTTCATAGACGCCGAGATGGGTGAGCTGTTTTCTCTCCTGCCTCGAGACTGTGTCGCGATCGTGGTCTCTGATCACGGTGCCAAGAGGCTGGAAGGGGGGATCTGTTTCAACGAGTGGCTGATACGGGAAAGGTTCCTCCGTCTTTCGTCGACCCCTTCGGAGCCTAGACTCCTTACCAACGACATGATCGACTGGGAAAGTACCCTCGCGTGGGGCGACGGGGGTTACTACGGTCGCTGTTTCTTGAACGTGAAGGGACGAGAGCCCCAAGGTACGGTAGATCCTAACGATTACGAGAAGGTCCGGGACGAGCTGATTGCTTCCATAGCCGGCATAGAGGATCCTCAGGGGCACTGTATTGGTTCTAGGGCCTGCCGACCGGAAGACCTGTATCGCGAATCGACGGGGGTGCCGCCCGATCTTCTGGTCTATTTTGGTGACCTAGGCTGGAGATCGGTAGGCTCGGTGGGGCTGGGTTCCATTCATACACTAGACAATGATACCGGGCCTGACGAAGCCAACCACGATTGGTACGGGGTGATCGCGATAGGCGGGAGGAGCGGCGCGGTGGATTCGTTTGCGAAGCGGCTCGGTGAGGTTGCGATATTTGACGTGGCCCCGACGGTTCTCGAACTGATGGGAGTGGACGTTCCCGTCCACATGATCGGCAGCTCGTTGGTGCGACGGGGTCCGGTCGCTCGCCGAATTGACATTGCTTGACAAGGGAAGATCAGAATGAACTTGGTAGCTAAGATGGGGCTGGACGCGGGTTGCGCAGATGACAGGCGAGGATCGGGGTCTCGGGGCCGTTTGAGATCACCGCGTCTGCTGGCGTTGGCCGCGCTCATGCTAGCTGGGCTCTTGTCTGAGGGCTGCGGGGGTGGACCGAGCGCGGAAAACAACGTCAGTGGAGAAGCGCCCCAGCGGCGCGTGGTGGTACTGGGATTTGACGGTGTGGACCCCAACTTCCTCCGTCAGTGGATGGATCAGTTACCCCACCTGAAGAAACTCACGGCCGAAGGCAGCTTCAAGTCTCTGCGCACCACCACGCCTCCGGCGTCGTGCACGGCGTGGATGTCCTTCGCTACCGGGCTCGACCCCGGCGCGCACGGAATGTTCGACTTTATTTTTCGTGACCCCGCCACGTACCTCCCTGATCGAGCCGGCGCCGTGCCCCACAAGGCCGAGTACCTGTGGAGACTGTTTGAGAAGAAACCGGAAACCTTTACGACCACGACTAGCGGAGAACCGTTCTGGAAGAGGCTCGACGAGGCGGGGAAACGTTCGGTCGTGCTGCGGGTGCCCTGCGTGTTTCCGCTCGCCCCGATGACGAACGGCAACCTCGAGGGCGGTTTTGGTGTTCCGGACATTCGGGGGAGCGAGGGCACCTTTCACTACTTTACCTCCGAGCTGACTCCCCACGAGGCGGCGGATCCGGCGCTCGGCGGCAAGGTGGTCTCGGTTGGCAGGGGGCCGGTAGTGGAGACCGCCGTTGAAGGGCCGGTCAACCCGCTCGCCGAGAATTACGAGCGTCTTAGCGTACCGTTGACGATCCGGGTCAAGGGTACGGACGCCGTGGAGCTGGCGCTGGGTTCGGATACCCACACGGTGCGGGTGGGCGAGTGGAGTCCGTGGTTTCGGATGGCGTTCAAGGTAACGCCGTTTTCGACGATCAGGGGCACCGCTCGCTTTCGAGTCATTGAAATAGAGCCGGAGCTCAAGGTGTTCATGTCACCGATCAACCATGATCCTGCGGATCCAGCCATCGCGCTTACCGAACCCCCGGGGTATTCTCGTTACCTTTTCGAAGCCGTGGGCGATCACAAGACCGTCGGCTGGAACCATGAAACGTGGGGACTGAACGAAGAGAGAATAGACGAAGACGCTTTCATGGAAGACATCTTCGACACCATGAGACAAACCGAAGAAATCACCTTCCGTGAACTCGACGGCTCCGCTGCCGAACTGTTCGTCTCTGTCTTTGTCGAGACCGACCGCACGTCTCACATGATGTACCGGTTGATAGACTCGGCGCATCCCCGTTACGATGCGGAACTGGCGTCGCGCCACGGGGACGCAATACTCCGCACCTATCGGCGTATGGACGAGATCGTC
The DNA here is from genome assembly GCA_046754245.1 of Binatia bacterium. Lineage (GTDB taxonomy): Bacteria > Desulfobacterota > Binatia > UBA1149 > UBA1149 > JBHHVL01. Next base: position 52,053 of record JBHHVL010000004.1, read on the forward strand.
GGCAAGGTGATGAGCCGTCTCGGTGAACAGGACACGCTGATCGTCATGAGCGACCACGGGTTTCATAGTTGGAGACGAGGATTCAACGTCAACACCTGGTTGGTTCAGCAGGGTTTCATGACGCTGAAAAACGGTGCGAAATATACCGACAAGAAGTTCCTGCTCGACGTGGACTGGTCTCGTACGCGAGCCTACGCCATGGGGGTCGGCGCCGTCTATATCAATCTCAGGGGCAGGGAAGGAAGGGGGGTGGTCTCGCGGGGCGCGGAATACGATGCTCTGGTGCGTGAAATCAGTGAGGGGCTCAAAGCCGTGGTCGATCCGGCTACCGGTACGCGGGCCATCGCGGGCGTTTACCTGGCTTCCGAGACCTGGCGCGGTGCTCGTATCGCCGACGCTCAGGATCTGCAGATCGGCTTCGCGCCGGGCTACAGGGTGTCTTCGGCAACCCCACTGGGTGGCGTTCCGGAGGAGCTGTTCGAAGACAACATGAAGAAGTGGAGCGGCGATCACGCGGCTACGCTTACCGAGATCACCGACGGCGTACTCATCAGCAACCGTCGCATCAGCGACGAGCGAGTGTCGATAGTAGATATCGCTCCCACCATACTCGATCTGTTGGGGGTCCCTGTACCCCCTGAGTACGACGGCAAGATTTTCCGCTTCGTCGACGCGGCGACAGGAACACAGTGACGATGGGGACGTTGAAACAGGCGATGGCCGGCTTGGTCGGTGGTTTTGTCGGTGGTGCGTTGGTCGGGTTGGCCGAGTCGCTGGTAATCGCTTTCGGTGCGACGGCCGAAGAATACTGGGTTTTCGTGTTCGCCGCTTGTAGTTACGGGGTGGTGGGGGCGATGTTGGGCTGTGGCTGGGGGGCTTTCGTGGGTCTTCCGATGGTACCGCGCGTGCTCGGCAGGAACGTGACGGCGACCGCCGCGGGTTTGGTCGTGGCGGCTCTGGGCGCGGTCGTGACCCGCTTCCGCGTCGTACGCGACCTCTTCGGTGAGAGCCTGCCATTGGCTTCAGCGTCTGGCCTGATTGTTCATGGCACCCTCTTGCTCGGCGCGCTGCTGCTCTTTGTCTTTCTGCGCAGGTTGTTGACCGCTGCTGGCTTGAAACGGGGCGAGACGAGAGCCGGCCTGATCTGGGCAGCGGGAAGCCTCGCCGTGGGTCTGGCCATGGCGCTTCTCGCCAACGCCACCGTGGGTGGTTCCGACGAGGGCGTTGAGAAGTGGACCGGGAGCGCGAGCGGCCCGAACGTCGTGCTCGTGGTGGCCGACACCTTGAGGGCTGACCACATCGGGCCCTACGGCTCGGACACCGTCGATACCCCGGCGCTCGACGCCCTTGCGGCCGACGCGGTCGTCTTCGAACACGCGATAGCGCAGTCGTCGTGGACGCGGCCGTCGATCGCGACGATCCTCACGTCCCTGTATCCGGCTTCGCATCAGGTGATGTTGAAGACGGACTTCCTTCCGGACGGGGTTGTTACGATCGCGGAAACGATGCGTGACAATGGTTATCTCACCGCCGGTTTCGTCACCAACATCAACGTTGCTCCGTCGTTCAATTTTCACCAGGGCTTCGAGGCCTACTCGTATCTCGCCCCGGATTTTTTCTTTGGGGCCACCGATTCCGGTTCCAAACTGTCCCTGTACAACGGAATGAGGCTGGTTCGCGAGCGGTTCCTTTCGCGGGACAAGTACGTCTACCACTACTACCAGGACGCGGAAACGGTGAATTCGGCGGTACTGCCCTGGCTCGGCGAGAACAAGGACCAGCCCTTCTTTGTGTTAGTACACTACATGGACCCCCACGATCCGTACTTCGAACTCCCATACAACGGAACGGCCGTGGCTCGCGTGGAGACGCCACACCCTGATCCTGGCAATACCTTCCGGCTACACGAACTCTACAACTCCAACGTTGAATACCTGGATCGTTTTCTCGGCGCGTTGTTCGACGACCTCAGGCGCAACGGGGTCTACGAGAACAGCGTCATCGCCTTTACCGCCGACCACGGCGAAGAGTTCTATGAACACGGGGGATGGTGGCACGGTACGACCCTCTATGAGGAGCAGATCCGGGTGCCCCTGATCATCAAGCTTCCCGGGCGCCGTGGTGGCGGTAGCCGATCAGCGGAACTCGCGCGTCTTCTCGATGTGGCGCCGACGCTGGCGGCCGCCGCCGGAATCACTGCGCCGGTTTCGTGGCAGGGAAGGGATCTGTTCGGAAGCGTCACGGCGCCGGAGTTGGTTTACCTACAGGAAGACCACGAGGGCAACGTCCTCGAAGCGGTTCGGGGCGCTCGATGGAAGCTGGTGACGGCCAACGATGGCAACCCTAGAGGGTTGCAGCCACTCGAACTCTACGACCTGCGTCGGGATCCGGGCGAACGTGAGAACCTTGCATCGACAGAAGCGGACAGGGTCGAGCGGCTTCTCGGAGATCTCGCCGCCTTGCGACGTGCTTCCGGCGCGAGCGCGGTGTCTGGCGAGCGCGGCGAAATCGACGAGGCTTCGAAAGAGAGGCTGCGGGCGCTAGGCTACATCCAGTAACCATGCTGCTCGTCGTTGCGTGGGACGGCGCCTGCTTTGATCTGATCCAGCCTTTTCTGGCCGCTGGCGATCTGCCGGTGTTGTCGAAATTCATCGCTGAGGGGGCGAGCAGGGAGCTTCGTTCTACGATCCCTCCGGTCACCTTTCCCGCGTGGACCACCTTCATGACGGCGAGTAGTCCGGATCGACACGGGATCACGGATTTTACCGTACGCAAGAGAGGTTCGTATTCGCTGCGATTCGTCAACGCGTCGGATCGACGGCAACCGACCATCTGGGCCTTGATGAACGCCGCCGACCTCCGGGTGGGCGTATACGGTTTTCCGGCGACCTATCCCCCGGAAGGGCTCGACGGATTTCAGATCTGCGGTTTCGACACCCCCCTGGGTTCGGGCGCCGCCTCCCGCGCGACGCACCCGGCGCACCTCGCAGGGGAGTTGATCGACCGTTTTGGCGGACTCGGGACCGGGGGGCCGAGTCAGGCTCGAATCGACAGCGGCTGGCACCGCAGGGCTCTGGAATCGATGTCGTCGGAGATCGAACTGCGAACCGACATCGCCCTCGAACTGTTGGGGCGCAGTGAGGTAGACGTGTTCGCGGTCCACTACGGTGAATCGGACACCGTCTCCCATCAGTTCTGGCATTTCTTTGACGACGCCTCTCCCCGCCATCGCGACGACGGCCCCGCCGGGGCGGTCGCGCGGGTGTACAGAGAGATGGACAGGGCTCTGGGACGCCTCTTGGAAGCGGTGGGCGAAGGGGCCGACGTCGTGTTGCTTTCGGATCACGGGAGTGGGGGAAGCTCGAACCGCGTGGTCTTCTGGAACCGCTGGCTGGCGGACCAGGGACTGCTCGGTTTTTCAAGAGGCCCCGGATCCGGGGCGCTGTACGGACCGATTCGGCGGCTAGCGCTGAGTCTGGTTCCGGCTGCCTGGCAGGCGAGGCTGTTTTCACGTTTCGCGAGTGTCGTCGGCGGTCTCGAGAGCGGCCATCGGTTCGCGGGCGTGGATTGGCCACGCACGACGGTTTACAGCGAAGAGTTGAATTACTTCCCCTCGCTGTGGTTCAACCTCAGGGGGCGGGAACCCTGCGGTACCGTGGGCCAGGAGGACCTGCGATCCCTTACCAATGACGTCCGTCAGCTGTTGCTCGAGTTCAGGGACCCCTTTGACGATCAGGCGGTGGTCGAGGCGGTGTACGAAAGGGAGGAACTCTGCGATGGTCCTTTCGCTTACCGCACACCAGACCTCGTGCTCAGGCTGAGGTGTCCGGAAGGCTACAGCTACGCGGCGGCGTCGAGTCGGGGCGGAAGGGAAACGCTGCCTCTGCGACTCCTGCGCGAGCGTGAGATGAGCGGCGCGCGGGGCGCGACCATGGCGGGTGCTCATACGGAGCTAGGCCTTTGTGTGTTGCGGGGACCGGGCATACGGCCTGGGAGGTACCCCGAGGGAAACCTGCAGGACGCCGGTGCGACCGTCCTCGCGCTCGCGGGGGTCGAGGTCAGCGAAGGAATGAACGGCGTACTCTGGGACGACCTCGTGGAGAGGGACCGTTCCCGGCTGCGCAGTGTCAACGCTCTGTCGCCTGGCGCCGGTAACGAATATTCCCCGGAAGAGGAGCGGGAGGTCGCGGAGAAGTTGAGAGACCTCGGCTATCTGCAGTAGCTCGACCCGGGCCATGAAGATCGCGATGGTAGCGGCCTGCCCTTTCCCGTCTCCCCAGGGCTCCCAGGTCTTTGTCCGCCAGATGTGCGAGCGTCTCGCCGAGCGTGGTCACGAGGTCCACCTGCTGACTTACGGTGGCGGTGCCGGGACGAGCCGGGGTGCCGAAGACTACGTTCACCACCGGCTCAGGAGACTTCCGGGTGACGCTCGCCTGAGATCCGGTCCAGCCGTTGCCAAGGTCCTTCTCGATCTCTTTCTCTTGCGTGCCTTGGTGAGAATAGTCAGGGAGCAGGACCTTGACCTCATACATGCACACAACTACGAGGCGGCGGTGGTGGGAATCGCCGCTCGACGGATTACCGCAAGGCCACTGCTTTACCATAGCCATAATCTCATGGTCGATGAACTCGGCACCTATTTCCAGCGGCCCGTGACGAGGAGGTTGGGGGCGTGGTTTGGGGGGCTTCTGGATCGGGCGATTCCGCGGGCCGCGGATCATGCGATCGCGCTCTGCGACTACAGCGCGACGGTGATGCGGCGGTCTGGGGTGCGGGAGGAAAACCTGACCGTACTGGGTCCCGCCGTGGAAGAACAACAGGCGCCAGGGGACAAGCGCGCCGCTCGCGACCACCTCGGTCTCGATTCCGAGACGCCTCTGGTTGGATACTGCGGCAATCTTGACGGCTACCAGAATCTGGGGTTGATGTTCGACGCGCTTCGGGTGCTTTCTCGGCTGGGCAGACGGCGCCCCGCCGAGTTGCTCATATGCAGCCATGAAGACACTACTCGGGTGAGGGGCGTCGCGACCGCTTTGGGGTACGATGGAGCGCTCCACGCCGTACACGCGGAAGGTTATCTTGCCAGCTCTTTCGCCATGCAGGCAGCGGACGTCCTGGTGTTGCCTCGCCGTCACGGATCGGGCCTCCCGATCAAGTTACTCAACTACATGAGTCAAGGCCGGCCGGTCGTCACAGCTGGCTGTGGGGGCAAGGTCATCCGCCACGAAGTCGACGGCTTGGTAGTAGCGGATGACGACGCGGAGGACATGGCAGCTGCGATAGTGAGGCTGATCGACGACCGCACACTGGCGGCCCGCCTGGGGCGGAGGGCCCGCGAACGCTTCCGTGAGACCATGACCTGGTCTAGCGTGCTGCCGGTGCTCGAGAATATATACGCCGGGCTAAAAACGGGTCATACTGCTTGAGGGGGGAACGGGAAGAGTGTTTTTCGAGGAGGAAGCGCCATGACCCAGGCGGGTACCGGATCCCCGGCTGATTCGGATAGCGACATTTCGATATCGGTCGTCATACCGGTATTTAACGAAGAGGATACCCTGGCGCCGCTTTTCGAGCGTCTCCGTGCGACCCTCGAAGGATTGGGCGAGCGTTTCGAAGTCATCTTCGTCGACGACGGCAGTAGCGACGGTTCCGCCGCGATGCTCAAGGCCTTCAACGAGTCTGATGGACGCTTCAAGGTCGTGAGTTTTTCCAGAAACTTCGGCCACCAGCTCGCGATATCCTGTGGGATGGACTTCGCATCGGGGCAGGCGGTTATCTGCATGGACGGTGACCTACAGGATCCTCCGGAAGTGCTGCCGGAGATGGTCGAGCGTTGGCGAGAAGGGTACGAAGTCGTCTACGCCGTTCGCAAGAACCGCAAGGAAAACATCGTCAAACGGGCCTGCTACAAATCCTTCTACTGGCTTCTCAACAAGGTATCGTATCTCGATATCCCCCTCGATTCTGGGGACTTCTCCTTGGTGGATCGGCGCGTCGTCGCGTTGCTGCGCAGGATGCCCGAGCGCAACCGTTTCGTTCGCGGGTTGCGCACCTGGGTGGGCTTCCGGCAAACGGGTTTCGAGTACGAACGTAGTGAAAGATTCGCCGGTACCTCCAAGTATGGCTTGTCCAGGCTGCTCAGACTGGCCTTTGACGGCTTGGTGTCGTATTCCTTTGTTCCCCTGAGGGTGGTCAGCAATATCGGTCTCCTCGTCTCGCTGTCAGCGCTGGGCTACATGGGTTACCTGTTGACGATGAGAGCGTTCGGAGACACGACGATTCGTGGCTGGACCTCTACGGTGGTCATAATGCTTTTCCTGGGGGGCGTCCAGTTACTGTCGCTGGGCATCATCGGCGAATACGTCGGGCGCATATTCGATGAGGTGAAGAGGAGACCCCGTTACGTCGTTCGTGACCTGATCGGGTTACAGGGGAGCAGCGACAGCGCGGAACGCTGGGAAATAGGGACATGACGCTTGTTGAAAAATTGAGGACCGGTTGCGCCCGTGCGGGGGTCGTAGGGCTGGGTTACGTGGGTTTGCCTCTGGCGGTGGAGATGGCCTCGAGTGGCCTCGAGGTGATCGGCGTCGACGTCCAGCAGAGCAAGGTCGACGCGATCAACGCCGGAGACTCGTATGTTATGGACGTGCCTTCGTCGCTCATGAAACCTTTGATCGATAGCGGCACGCTTCGGGCCACTACCGACTTTTCGGTGGTCTCGGATCTCGATACCGTCAACGTCTGCGTGCCGACGCCGCTACGCAAGACCAAGGAACCCGATCTTTCCTTCGTCGTTGCCGCGGTTCGCGAGGTCAGTCGATTCCTCAGTGCCGGGCAGCTGTTGATCTTGGAGAGTACTACCTATCCGGGTACCACCGAGGAGCTGATCATGCCGATACTTCGTGACGCGGGTCTTGAACCCGGCGTCGACGTGCTAGTGGCTTTCTCGCCGGAAAGGACGGACCCGGGCAACAAGCGCTTTACTACGCGCAACATCCCCAAGGTCGTCGGCGGTTGTAGCCAAGCCGCCAACGAGGCCGCCGCCGCGCTTTACGGACGCTGTATAGATCGCGTGGTTTCGGTGAGTTCTCCTCGCGTTGCCGAGATGGTGAAGCTTCTCGAGAACACTTTTCGCAGTGTAAACATAGCCCTGGTCAACGAAATGGCGATGATGTGCGACCGCTTGGAAATCGACGTCTGGGAGGTTATCGACGCCGCCGCGACCAAGCCCTTCGGGTTCATGCCGTTCTACCCGGGACCGGGTCTGGGAGGGCACTGCATCCCTGTTGACCCCCAGTACCTGACGTGGAAGGCGCGGGCCGAGGGTTTCGAACCCCGCTTTGTCGAGCTTGCCGGCCAGATAAACGCGCAGATGCCGGCGTTCGTTGTCTCGAAGGTCGCCGATCTCCTCAACGATGTGGAAAAGCCACTTCGAGGAGCCCGGGTGCTTTGTCTAGGGGTCGCCTATAAAGCCGATTCCGATGACGTCAGGGAATCCCCGGCCTTGGACGTGATGACGCTCTTGATCGAGAAGGGGGTACGAATAAGTTTCAGTGATCCTCACGTGGGTGGCGTGCGAATAGCCGGGCAACAACTCGAGGGCGTGGTACTGGACCGCGGACTCCTGGAGTCCGCGGACTTGGTTCTCCTGCTTACAGACCACAGTAGCTTTGACCTGGACCTCGTGGCGGCACACGCACGCATGGTTCTCGACACGCGCAACGGCATGAAGGGCGTATCGATCGGCAACATCGTTCGAATATAGGCCGTGCGACCCGCTGGGGAGAGAAGAAGGGTTGCGCTGGTCATCGGGCAGCTCACCCACGGTGGCGCCGAGTGCCAGCTCTACACCCTCGCGCGCGAACTCAGGAGGGAACTCGACGTGTTCGTGTACGTTCTCTCTGATCGACTCGATCCCTACGGGCCTCTGCTGGAGGCCGCGGGAATACAGCCACGATCATTTGCCTCGAAACGGAGCTTGAGCGCGACCAGGGCTATCGGGCTTGCCCGCCAGCTACACAGGGACCGAATAGAACTCGCCCACGGGTTTCTCTACATCGCGAGCGCCTACCTGTACCTCGCGACACGGCTGTGTCCCAGCGTACGGCTGGTCACTTCGGCGAGGAACTGTAAGCGTGAGCCCTCTCGGTTTCGCCGCGCCGTCATCGGAGCCGCCTTCCGCGCTTCCGACGCGGTGATATGCAACTCCGAGACCGTCGGGGTGTTCGCCGCAGAGCACTACGGACTGTCCGAGGCACGCAGGTGTGTGGTATACAACGGCGTTGACGCGGACCGCTTTCATCGTGGTCCGGTGCGATCTGGCGAGTTGGTCGTCGGAACGGTAGGCAGGATAGAGGCTCAGAAGAACCTCGGCTTTTTCCTGGAAGCGGCGGCCAGGGTGCTCAGGGAGAAGCCAGACGCCCGTTTCGAGATCGCGGGGGACGGCAGCCTGAAGGCCGATCTAGTGACAAGAGCGAGAACACTTGGCATCGGGGAGAGGGTCGCGTTTGTAGGCGAAACGAACGACGTCGCGTCGTTCCTGCGGCGCCTCTCTCAGTTCTGGCTTACCTCTGAGTGGGAGGGTACCCCCAACGTGATTCTCGAGGCCATGGCCGCCGGGTTGCCCGTGCTCGCGACAAGCGTGGGTGCGGTACCGGAGCTCCTCGATCACGGAGTCGATGGGCTGCTCGTCGAGTGCGGTGACGTGGATTCACTCGCGAGCCTGTCGTTGGCGGTCGCCGATGACGAGGACCTGGCGGATCGCCTGGGGAAGGCGGCAAGGAAGAGAGCGGTCAGCGCCTTTTCGGTCGACGCCATGGTCGACGGCACCCGAGCCCTTTACGAGCGAGTCCTGGGGGCGGCCGGATGAAGCCCCCCCTCGTCAGCGTGGTTATCCCCGTTCGTAACGAAGGGGCGTGGATACGGCGCTGCCTGGCCAGCGTCCTTGCCCAGGACTACCCCGCCGATCGGATGGAAATCATTGTCGTCGATGGAATGTCGGATGACGGTTCTGTAGCGGTGCTGGAAGAACTCACTCGAAGCGAACCGCTTCTGAAGGTGTACGACAATCCCGGAAGAATCGTGCCGACGGGCCTCAACATCGCGCTTCGGCGGGCGCGAGGAGAAGTCATCGCCAGGGTTGACGCCCACACCGACCTCGACCCATCCTACCTTTCGACTTCGGTGAAGCTGCTGCTCGACAGTGGCGCCGAGAACGTCGGTGGGCCCATGCGTTGCAAGGGGGGTGGACGGATCGGCGACGCCATCGCGCTGGCGATGGCGTCGCGCTTTGGCGTCGGCTCCTATTTCCACTACGCGGAGCGTGCGGCCGAGTGCGACACGGTTTACATGGGAACTTGGCCACGCAGGGTTTTCGAGCGGGTAGGCCTATTTGACGAAGAACTCGTACGCAACCAGGACGATGAGCTAAACTATCGCATCCGCAAGGCCGGCGGCCGCGTACTGGTGTTTCCTGAAATTCGTTCGAGTTACCAAAACCGCCAGTCGCTGGGGGCACTGGCAAGGCAATTCTTCGAATACGGCGTGTGGAAGGTCAGGGTGCTTCAGAAGCACCCTCGCCAGATGAGCGTCCGTCACTTCTTGCCACCGCTCTTTGACCTCACCGTGTTGGGCGCCGCGCTAGCCGCGCTAGTGTGGCCGGCCGCAGGCCTGTTGTCGATCTCGGCCGTTACGGCGTACGCGGTCTTCATCGCAGGGGTCGCGCTCGTCGAGGGGAGAGGTGTTGTGGGTCGCGTACTGCTCTTCTCGAGCTTGGCGGTGATGCACCACGCTTGGGCTCTGGGCTTCTTGTGGGGGCTGCTGAGGTTTGCGCGTCGCTGGTTCGCGAGGGCAGGGGAGGTTCCGAGACTCGACTCCGAAGCAGTGGGTACAGGCTCGTAACGAAAGGAGGACAAATGGGCAGGTCAGCTATCAGTCTTTCGGTTCTCATCCCCGTTTACAACGAGGTGGACACGGTACTCAACGTCATCGAGAAAGTGCGCGAGGTGGATGTCGACAAACAGATCATTCTGATCGATGACTGCTCGACCGATGGAACCCGTGAACTCCTGGAGTCACTGTCTGACAGCGAGGACGACCTGGAGATCTATTTTCACGAGGTCAACATGGGCAAGGGAGCGGCGCTCCGTACCGGACTCAGAGCGGCGACCCGTGATGCCGTTCTGATTCAGGATGCCGACCTGGAGTATGATCCCGCCGAGTATCCACGACTGCTACACCCCATCGAGGAGGGCGTGGCCGACGTGGTCTACGGATCTCGGTTCCTGGGGGGGCCGCATCGCGTTCTACTATTCTGGCACCAGTTGGGAAACCGGGGGTTGACACTGCTTTCCAATATCTTCACCAACCTCAACCTCTCCGACATGGAGACCGGCTACAAGGTATTTCGGCGCGAAGTCATTCAGAGCATGAGGCTTACGAGCAACCGTTTTGGTTTCGAGCCGGAGGTCACCGCGCGGGTCTCGCAGATGCGCTGCCGTATTTTCGAGCTTCCGATATCGTACTGGGGGCGAGACTACGGCTCGGGCAAGAAGATAACCTGGAAGGATGGAGTTGCGGCCTTGTGGCACATCATCAAGTACAACGTGTTCGACCGAATGCCGCCACCGGGGGGACGACGCTGAGCTGTGGAGACTGTGAATACCGATGAATGAACGAATGGGGACGCGATGTACTTGGTAACCGGCGGCGGTGGTTTCATAGGCTCTCATATCGTAGGAGCCCTTGTCGCTCGAGGTGACCGGGTGAGGGTCCTCGATGATTTCTCAAACGGCCTCAGCGCCAATCTCGATGAATATTCGGGGTCGGTCGAGGTTGTCAGAGGGGACGTACGCGACCGGGAGGCTGTCGGACGTGCCATGCGGGGCGTTCAATACGTTTTTCACCTCGCCGCGTTGGGCTCTGTGGATCGCTCGATCGTGGATCCCATGACGAGCCACGAGGTTAACGTGACCGGCACCCTGAACGTGCTCACGGCGGCGCGCGAAGCGGGGGTGGAGCGTCTTGTCTACTCCTCTTCTTCTTCGGTTTACGGGGAGAACCCGGTCATGCCCAAGGTCGAGAGCCTGGCGACGCTTCCCGTCTCTCCCTACGCGACGACCAAGCTCGCGGCCGAGAACTACACGAGGGTCTTCTACCTTATCTACGGTCTTGCGACGGTTAGCCTGCGCTATTTCAACGTTTTCGGCCCGCGCCAGCGTCCCGACGCGGCCTACGCCGCGGTCATTCCGCGTTTCATGGAGGCTGCCATACAGAACAAGAGCCTCACGGTTCACGGCGACGGACTGCAGACGCGCGATTTCACCTACGTCGACAACGTGGTTTCGGCAAATCTCCTGGCGTTGGAGGCGCCCGACGCGGCTGTCGGCCGGGTGTTCAACATTGCCTGTGGTGAGCGATACTCGCTACTCGACATAATCGGTGCCCTGGAGGAAGCCGTGGGTGCAACGCTTCCGAGGCGTCACGTGGAAGCGCGGGCAGGCGACGTCCGAAATTCCCAGGCGGACATCGGCGCGGCCGGCGAGTACCTGGGCTACGGCGTCAAAGTGGGTTTCTCCGAGGGCTTGGCCAGAACCTGGCGGGCATTTCTCGCGACCGGGACCTCGAGCGCATCGGGGGAGCGGGGCCGAGACGGCGATTGACATCCCCCAAACGCGGTTTTAAGCTTTAGATCTGGTGAGCCGGGAGCGCCGTGAAGGCGCGTCGGCGAAAAAGGGTAATAGGACGAGTCAGTGTTTGTTTTGTTGTCAGCAGCGGTATCGACGCATCAACTCACCCCCTGGGGACAGTTCGTGCAGATCATTTCCAAGCCCGACAACATGCCAGTAGCCGGCGCCCTGCTGCTGGTGTTCTTCTTTTCGTGGATCGCTCTTCGGCAGGCGTTTTATTACGACAGACTGAGGGCAGAGGGCCGCGAAGACGAGATACTCACCGAGATGCAGAAGTAGCTCGGGTTACTTCGATCAGAGGCTTTCGGGACTTCCTTCATGCCGTTTAAGATCATCGCCGAAAACTGTACTGGGTGCACCGCCTGTGAGCAACGCTGTCCGACACAGGCGATTAGCGGCGTAAAGTCTGAAGCCTTCCTCATCGAGGCGTCGTACTGCATCGACTGCGGCGCCTGCGGTGTGATCTGCCCGGACGACGCCATTCTTGATACCTACGGTAAGCTCACGTCGGTGCTGAAGAAGGCCGAACGGCCGGTCGCGGTCGTGCACCCCGACAACTGTAACGGGTGCGGAGTGTGCGTGGACGTCTGTCCCTTCGACGCGCTCTATCCTTCTCCTGAGAACATCGGTCCGGAGTACCTCGGCGTTGTGGGAGTGGATGAGAAGAAATGCGTCGGCTGCAAGCTCTGCGAAGAGGTATGCGGCTGGGAGGGAATCTACATCATGACCGGAGCCGAGAAGCTGCCGTTCCTGGAGGAGATCGGGTACGTCGAAGCCGAGTGCGGCGAAGCCTGAACCCTCGAGCGGTCAGATTATCTTGTTGAGGGGATATTCCACGATTCCCTCGGCGCCAGCCGTGACAAGTCTTGGCACCAAGTCTCTGACCTCGGCTTCGGCGATCACGGTTTCCACCGACACCCAGTCACCGCCGTAGAGGTCGGCGACCGTCGGAGAGGTTATGCTCGGTAAGACCTCGATGAGCCCCGCCAGCTTGTCTTTGCTAACGTTCATTTTCAGTCCGACTTGGCCTTCCGCCTTCAGGGCGCCCTTGAGGAGCATGGCGATTTGATCGATCTTTGCCTTTCGCTTTTCGTCGGCGATGGCCCCGTGGTTGGCGATAAGCTGGGGGTTGGACTCCATGAGATCGGCGATGATCTCGAGGCCGTTGGCCTTCAGCGTGCTACCGGTTTCGGTAACCTCGACGATGGCGTCGCAGAGGCCCTGACTGATCTTGGCTTCCGTTGCTCCCCAAGAGAATTCGACGAAGACCTTGACCTTGCGTTCTTCAAAGAATCGTCTCGTAAAACCGACCAGTTCCGTGGCGATACGCTTTCCCTCGAGGTCCTCGGGCCTGCGGACCGGCGAGTCTCTCGGCACCGCCAGGACCCAGCGCGTGGGTCGGAACGAGGCCTTCGAGTAGATAAGGTCACACACCGTCGCGACGTCCGACTGGTTCTCCATGGTCCAGTCGCGGCCGGTGATTCCGCAGTCGAGAGCACCGAGTTCAACGTAGCGAGACATTTCCTGGGCCCGAACCAGCGAGCAGCTTATGTCCGTATCGTCTATGTACGGAAAATAGCTGCGGGCACCCGTCGACACCCGCCATCCGGACTTCTCCAGCAGGTAGATCGTCGACTTTTCCAAGCTTCCCTTCGGAATGCCCAGTTTTACGAGGCTCATTTCTCGTACACCTCGCCGGGGTCGAATACGCGTTCTCCGACGACTTCGAGCGCGTTACCGATGACCCGCCTGAAGAAACACGAGCGGTAGCCTTCGTGGCATGCCGCCCCCCCTCGCTGTTCAACCTTGAGCAGCACGGTGTCGTTGTCGCAGTCGACGTTGACTTCTCGAACCTCTTGTTTGTGGCCGCTCGATTCGCCCTTGATCCAGATCTGGTTACGTGAACGGCTCCAGTAGGTCGCTACACCCGTGCCGAGGGTCATGTTCCAGGCCTCCTCGTTCATGTACGCGAGCATCAGAACGGTACCGTCAGCCGCATCCTGGACGACCACGGGGACGAGTCCGCCGGCCTTCCCAAAGTCTATATCTATCATCTTGAAATCCCTTGAACGGCGCCCGTCCAAGGGAAGCGGGAGCCGCAGCCATCGATATTTGCGCAGCAGCCGGCGAAAGGCAATCCGTGCCGCTGGGGTGTTGTTATGAGCATAGGCATGGGCTAAACGGGCGTCATGCGCTTGGCGGAACTCGCCCGTCGCCTCGAAGTCGAGCTCGACGGCGACGGTGAGATAGAAATAACCGGGCTCGCGCCCGTCGATGAAGCGTCGCCGGGAACGCTCACCTTCGTAACCAGCCCGCGGTACAGCCGCATGTTGGCCGGTACTCGAGCGTCGGCAGCGATTGTCGGTGTGGATGAAAGGGTCGAGGGTCTCAGTCTTCTCAGAGCCCAGGACCCTTATCGTTGTTTCGTCGCCGCACTTGAGCTGTTTGACAAGAGGCCGCTGCCGAGGCCGGGCGTACACCCAGGCGCTGTGGTTGCGGCGTCGGCGACCCTTGGGAAAGGCGCCTACGTCGGCCCATGCGCGGTTATTGGTGAGGACGCGGTTATAGGTCGGGACGCCCGCATACACCCTCAGGTTACGATTTACCCAGGCGTGAGAATCGGGGACCGCTTCACCGCTCACGCGGGTGCGGTGGTTCGCGAAGGCGTCGTGATCGGCGATGATGTGACCTTGCAGCCGGGCGCTGTGGTAGGGGCCGACGGTTTTGGCTTCCTGCCCGTGGCGGGCGGCGTTCCCAAACCCATTCCTCAAGCCGGCGGGGTGGTGATCGCCTCGCAAGTCGACGTCGGTGCCAACACCACAGTCGACCGAGCGGCGGTCGGAAACACCAGCCTGGGAACCGGCGTCAAGCTCGACAACCTGGTGATGGTAGCCCACGGGTGCCGGGTAGGTGGGAGTTCGATGCTTGCGGCCCAAACCGGACTCGCGGGTAGCACCCTACTGGGACGGGAGGTGCTAGCCGGCGGGCAGGTAGGTACGGCCGGTCACGTCGAGATCGGTGATCGCGTACAGCTGGCGGCTCGCTGTGGAGTCACGCGTGACGTTGCTGCTGGAAGCGTGGTGGGGGGGGTTCCGGCGGTTGAAATAGGGCTCTGGAAACGCTGCCTGCTGCTTGTCACCAGACTCCCCGAGCTGTTTCGGCGCCTGCGCGAGTTGGAGCGCCGTCTCGAAGGCAAGCCCGGTCGCGACTCTTCGGCTGGCACGTAGACCTTTTTGCCTTCTGGCGGATAAGCGTGTATTTTGCGTGGCGGGGTAGGCGAGTCGTGTGGGTCGGCTGTCTACGGAGGCTCGGATGATAATTCGGATTACGGATCTCTCCTGCGAGCCCAAACGCCTTTGTTTTGAGTTGACCCCAGAGGATTTGAACGAGGCCTTGGCGGCCAACCCGGGCTGCACCGATCAGCGTTTCGCGAAGCGGCTGGAGGTCGAGGCTGATGCCTACCTCTCGGGGGAAGACGACGTGATTTTCGTCGGGGGCGTCGAGGGAGAGGTGGAAGGAATCTGCCCGCGTTGTCTCGATCGGTTTTGTGGATCGCTGCACCGTGAGTTCAGGTTTCTGGTCCTCCGGGAGGGCACACCGGGCCGAGAGGAGGACGACGAGGGCCTGGCTCATCACGACGGGTTGGAGGTGGATCTCGCCTCGCTCGCCAGAGAGCAGGCGATCCTGGAGCTTGACGACACCAAGCCCTGCTTCAGCGGTTGCCTGGGACTGTGTCCAGGCTGCGGGGCTAACCTCAACCGCGAGTCTTGTAGTTGCGAGGGACGGAAAACAAAAGGTTGATTGGAGATCTTCGGTAATGGCGGTTCCAAAAAGACGTACATCGAAATCCAAGCGTGATTCGCGTCGTTCGCATGACGCCCTGCCCATCTCGGCACAGAGCCTGTGTTCGAACTGTGGTGCGAGGCTCGTTCCTCACCGCGCCTGCCCGGCCTGCGGTTACTACAAGGGCAGGCAGGTGATCGGCGCTTCGGAGGACTGAGTTCCTGGCGCCTGATCGGGGCCGCTTCGACGGCCGCGTAGCGGTTGTAACCGGGGGAAGCCGGGGCATCGGTGCAGCCGTTTGCAGGCGGTTGCTGGCCGAAGGAGGCCGGGTCCACTGTGTCTACGGTAGCGACGATGACGCTGCCGAACGGTTCAGGGAAAGCGTTGGGGAGCTCGGGGTTCGACTCGTCGTTACAAGGCTTGACGTTACCTCGGCCGCCGCGGTGGACGGTTTCTTCCGCGCCGTCGCCAAGGATGAGGGCAGCTTGGATCTGCTGGTGAACTGTGTGGGGGTTCCCTCCGACGGACTCGTTCTTCGTGCCCGGCCAGAACAGTTCTTCGACACCCTGGAGATCAACCTGGGCTCGGCGGTCTATTCCTGTAAAGCCGCGCTGCCGGCCATGCTCAGGGGACGGTACGGTAGGATAGTGAACGTCGGATCGGTGGTTGCTTCGTTGGGCAATCCCGGCCAAGCCCTGTACTCCGCCGCCAAGGCCGGCCTGGAGGGCTTTACGCGTTCGCTGGCCCGCGAGGTCGGGGGCCGAGGGATCACCGTTAACTGCGTGGCTCCGGGTTTTGTCGACACCGACATGACCGCCGGCCTATCCGCGGAAATAAGGGACAGGGCGATATCGGCTACGGCCGTCGGACGCAGTGGCCGCCCTGATGATATTGCCCACGCGGTCGCGTTTCTGTGCGACGAGAGGGCTGGATACGTCACCGGGGCCGTGTTGCATGTCAATGGTGGCATGTATATGTAGGCGCCACGTGGTGTGTGGGTCTAAGCTATGGAGGGAATCGGATGTCTTCAGTTAGCGACAGAGTCATCGAGATAATTTGTGACCATCTGACGGTCGAGCGGTCTCAGGTCTCGTTGGATTCGTCTTTTCTTGACGACCTTGGTGCTGATTCCCTGGACATAGTGCAACTCATCATGGCTCTGGAAGAAGAGTACCAGGTCGAGATTTCGGACGAAGACGCCGAGAAGATCCGTATCGTCAAGGACGTCATCGATTACATCGAGAATCATCAGTAGGGAAGAGCAGGCCATACCCGTTGCGAAGAAAGCGATCGTAGGGAGCGATCACGCGGCCGTCTCAGCCAAACGGCTGGTCATCGAGGCCTTGGGCTCGGCGGGGTTGTTGGTGGAAGACGTCGGCCCTGATAACGCGGAAGCCGTTGATTATCCAGACTACGCCGTCCGAGTGGCCAGCGCTGTCGCCGATGGGCGCGCTGACTTTGGGGTGCTGCTCTGCGGCAGTGGGATAGGAATGTCGATCGCTGCAAACAAGATTGCCGGGATACGGGCAGCGCTCGTTCACGACGTTACCGGTGCGAAGCTCTCCAGGCAGCACAACGACGCGAACGTGTTGGTCCTGGGAGGGGCGATGTTGGGAGAACGCTTGATCACCGAAATACTCGACACCTGGCTCAACACAGACTTCGCCGGCGGACGGCACGAACGTCGCGTTGAAAAGATCGCCGAACTCGAACGGGATGCGCACGGTTCGCGGCGGAAGCAGTGAGCGCACTCGAGAAGCGAGACGCCGAGGTCTTCGAGGCTATACGCGCGGAAGGCCGCAGGCAGGAACTCAACCTCGAACTCATCGCGTCTGAGAACGTAGTCAGCGAGGCGGTTCTTGAGGCGACGGGCTCCGTGCTGACCAACAAGTACGCGGAGGGCTATCCCGGTAGACGTTACTACGGTGGCTGCGAGTACGTCGACGTCGTCGAGAAGCTCGCGATCGAGCGGGCGCAGGAGCTCTTCGGAGCGGAGCACGTCAACGTGCAGCCACACTCTGGCTCCCAGGCCAACATGGTCGTCTACTTTTCCCAGCTCCAGCCCGGCGACACGATTCTGGCGATGAACCTTTCGCACGGGGGACATCTAACCCACGGTAGTCCCGCTAACTTCTCCGGCAAGTTTTTCAACGTCGTCCCCTACGGTGTCTCGCGGGAAAGTTCTAGGATCGACTTCGAACAGATCGCGAGGCTTGCCCGGGAACATCGCCCGCGGATGATCGTGGCGGGCCACAGCGCCTATCCCAGGCAGCTTGATTTCGAACGGTTTCGTGAGATTGCCGATGACGTCTCGGCCTTGCTCATGGCGGATATCGCGCACGTCGCCGGTCTGGTGGCCGCGGGAATTCACCCCTCGCCCATCCCGCTGTGCGATTTCGTGACAACCACTACCCACAAGACCCTGCGAGGGCCACGGGGCGGGCTGGTGATGTGCAAGGAACGTTTCGCGAAAGATATCGATTCTGCGGTCTTTCCGGGGAACCAAGGGGGTCCGTTGATGCACGTGATCGCCGGCAAGGCGGTGGCGTTTGGTGAAGCTCTTGCACCGGACTTTCAGGGCTACCAGCGTTCGATACTGGACAACGCCCGGCGCCTGGCCGACGCGCTGTTGGGAGAGGGTTTTCGTCTTGTTTCCGGAGGGACCGACAACCACCTGATGCTCATTGATTTTCGAGGGCTAGAGCTTACCGGTCGAGCCGCCCAGGAAGCGCTCGACGAGGCTCGCATCACAGCCAACTGTAACTCGGTCCCTTTCGACGAGAGGTCGCCGTTTGTGACTTCCGGGCTGAGGCTAGGTACTCCCGCGGTTACGTCGCGCGGCATGGGACCGGAGGAGATGGACACGGTCGCCCGGTTGATCGCGAAGGCCCTCGAGGGTCGGCAGGACCGGGAACTGCTTGCCGGGGTAGGCGAGGAGGTGGCGGCCCTGTGCAGGCGTTTCCCGATCTATCCGGCCCGGGGCTTCACCAGCTTCGACTGAAGGCAGTCCGAGAGTGGGGTATCGGAACCTCATTGCAGCATGAAGTGCCCTTTCTGCCAGCATCCCGATAGTAAGGTCGTCGACTCGCGCGACAGTGGCGACGGCGAGGCGATTCGTCGCCGCCGCCAGTGCGAGGACTGCGGCAGACGTTTTACGACCTACGAGCGGGTCGACGTGGTGATGCCCTTGGTGGTGAAGAAGGGCGGGCGCAGAGAGCCCTGGGATCGGGCGAAGGTCCTCGCGGGTCTGTACCGGGCTTGTGAAAAACGGCCGGTGTCGGCCGACGCGATCGAGAACACCGCCGGTAGGGTCGAGCGGGGTGTGCAAGAATGCGGACACCGAGAGGTGCCGAGTTCGGTGGTCGGAGAATCGGTGATGTCGATGTTGAAGGAACTCGACGACGTTGCCTACGTTCGTTTTGCTTCGGTGTACAAGTCGTTTCGCGACATCGATGAATTCATGTCAGCGCTCGAGACCCTCGTCAACGAGCGTAGCAGGGGGAGTTGAGCGATGGCGCGGCTATCTGCGACCGCTGACCATAGCTGGATGAGGCTCGCCTGCGAGCAGGCGCGCAGGGGGTTGGGACGCACCGCCCCCAACCCCGCTGTTGGTTGCATACTGGTCCGCGGGGGGCGAGAGATCGGACGCGGCTATCATCGGGGGGCGGGCAAGCCGCACGCGGAAGTCGAAGCGCTCAGGGTTGCGGGGAAAGGAGCCCGGGGGTCGACGGCCTACGTGAGTCTCGAGCCCTGCTGTCACCAGGCCCGCACCGGTCCCTGTACGAGCGCGATCCTCGAAGCCGGTGTGGTGAGGGTCGTGGTGGGTTGCCTGGATCCGGATCCCCGGGTGCAGGGGCGCGGGGTCTCCGCGCTGACGGAGTCGGGTGTTCGCGTAGACGTGGGTGTTCTTCGGGAGGAGTGTGAGGACCTCATACGGGGATTCAAGCACTGGGTGAGAACCGGGACCCCTCTGGTGCATCTCAAACTCGCCGCCAGCCTGGACGGGCGGATCGCGGTCAGAGGAGGGGAGTCCAAGTGGATCAGCTCGCGGGAGTCGAGGAAACTCGTTCAGGAGTTCCGTGCGCGTTGTGACGCCGTTCTGGTGGGATCGGGGACCGTCCTCGCGGACGACCCACGTTTGAGCTGCCGCCTACGGGGTTCGACCAACCCGCTGCGAATAATCATGGATCGGCGCCTTCGTACTCCGCCGATGGCGAGGGTCATAGAAGGACGGGGGAAGTGCTTACTCGTCTGTTCTCCGGCTGCGGCGCGCGGTACCGCGGGTAGAATACTACGGTCGACTGGGGCCGAGCTTCTCGCTATGGATAGCCGCGGACCCAAGGGGTGGCGACGGCTACTGGCCGAACTCGGGCGCCGCGGACTTCATGAGATTCTGGTCGAGGGAGGCGCGGGCGTCGCGACGTCCATGATTAGAGCGGGCGTGGTTAATAGGGTAACGTTCTTCTACAATCCGCGGCTCATAGGCGGCGACGGAATGCCGATGCTCGAGTCTCTCGGTGTGAGGGATCCGGCCGTCGCGCCGAGGCTGATCGAGATTTCGGTTACCCGATCCGGCGACGATATCGTCTGGAGCGGTTTGGTAAAGCCATGACGACGTCAGAGTTTGATGTGTTGCAGGAACCCATGCGCGTGCTCGCAGGCGGTGGTATGGCGATCATCGTTGACGGCTCGGATTCGGGAGAAGGGGGGTGCATCTGCGCCAGCGCCAACAGGATTACGGCGTCAATGGTGAACACGATGGTCACTCACGCCCGCGGCTTGGTCTGTCTCGCGATGACGGACGAGCGCATGCAAAAGCTGGGGATTCCGCTTCTCGCCGCCGATACGGTATCGACGGCCCATCCGGTCTTCGGCGCGTCGTTTGAGGCGAGCAGGGGGGTCTCTACGGGCATCTCGGCTGCGGACCGCGCGCGAACGATTGGCGTGGCTGCGGCGCCCGATGCGTCGGCGGCCGACATCGTGATGCCGGGGCACGTTCACCCGATCAAGGTCAGTCGTGGCGGAGTGCTCAAGCGCCTCGGGCTACCGGAGGCGGCAGTGGACCTCGTCGCGCTGGCCGGGGACTTTCCCTGCGCCGCAATCTGTAACATCCTCAATGACGAAGGTGAACTGGCCCAGGCCGCCGAGGTCTCCGCGCTGGCGTCGAAGCTGGATCTTCCGATCGTGGATCTAGCGGATTTACTGGCCTGTCGTATGACCACCGAGGTTCTGGTTAGACGTGTCGCGGAGAGGGACGTAACCAGCGAGTACGGGGGTAGTTACCGCGCGATCGTCTACAAGAACGATATCGATAACCACGAGCACATGGCGATGATCGCCGGCTCCCTCGGCGACGGCGAGCGGGTAACGGTGCGGGTACACTCGCAGTGCCTCACAGGGGATGTTCTCGGGTCGGCGCGCTGCGACTGCGGTGACCAGCTGAACATGGCGCTGCGCACCATATCCGAGGAAGGCCGCGGCGTGCTCGTGTACATGCACCAGGAGGGGCGTGGGATAGGGCTGGCCAACAAGATCCGGGCCTACGAACTCCAGGACTGCGGGCGTGATACCGTTGAAGCCAATCTCGAATTGGGTTTCAAGGACGACCTAAGGGATTATAGTGTAACTGCTCAGATTCTAAAAGATCTTGGTGTAGCAAGCGTGGCGCTCTTGACCAACAATCCGCTCAAGGTCAAGGGCTTGGTTCGGTACGGAGTCGACATCGTAGAGCGGCGGCCTCTGCAGGCCCCGCCCGGTCGGCATAACATCGCCTACCTCAGGACCAAGCGTAAGAAGCTCGGCCACCTGCTCGACTCCGGCGGTTTGGACGAAGACGGTGGGGAGGGTAGCGCAACGTGAAGCTCGGAATCGTGGTGAGTAGCTTCAACTCGGCCGTTACCGACGCCCTGCTCGAGGGTGCGCTGAGAGCGGTGGAAGAGAAAGGGCTGCGTTGTGGGAAAGGCGATGTAGTCCACGTTCCCGGTGCTTTCGAGCTTCCGCTCCTCGCCCAGACGATGGCTCGCAAGGGCTGCTACGACGGCTTGGTCTGTCTCGGCGCCGTAATTCGCGGTGAGACCCCGCACTTCGATCACGTCTGCACCCAAGCGGCGGCCGGTATACGGCGCGTCGCCCTCGACGAAAATATCCCTGTGGCTTTTGGGGTACTTACCACCGACAACCTCGAGCAGGCTCTAGCGAGGGCCGGGGGGGATGTCGGCAACAAGGGCTATGAAGCCGTGGTGAGTGTTGTCGATACCGTCAACGCCCTGGCGAGGGTGCGAAAGGCCTGAGGTTGGACGATGGCTTCAGGGTGGAGACGCAAGAGCAGGGAGGCGGCCCTGCAACTCGTGTATCAGGTTGAGCTGGGGGGGGACCGGTCCGAAGCGTCTCTCGAACGATTTTGGATCCGCCTACCTGGGGCGACAGACGACGCCCGCGATTATGGCAAGTTTCTCGCGGACGTGGTGTTCGAACGCATGGAACAGATCGATGCCGCGATCGAGAGGGCGACAGAGAACTGGCAGATCGACAGGATATCGCGAGTTGATCTGTGTCTGCTCAGGGTCGCGGCGGGGGAGTTGGTCTTTGTCCCGGAGACCCCTGCGCGAGTGGTGATCAACGAGGCGGTGGACATCGCAAAGCGCTTTTCGGGTGGCGGTGCGCCGGCGTTCATCAACGGAGTACTTGACCGCATAGCCTCGGCGCACGGACGGCTGGCGGATGAGGGCGAGGTTCGCTGATGACCCGCTACGACGCCGGCGCCATAGAGCGCCGCTGGCAGGGCTTGTGGAACGAGCGGGGTGCTCACGTTCCCAGCGAAGACGGGGAGCCTTTCTACCTCCTGGAAATGTTCCCCTATCCGTCGGGGCGCATCCACATGGGACACGTCCGCAATTACACGATAGGCGACGTTCTAGCTCGATTCTTGCGAGTGCGGGGTTACTCGGTTTTGCATCCCATGGGGTGGGACGCGTTTGGTCTACCGGCGGAGACCGCCGCGATTCAGAGGGGTATCGCGCCAGCGATATGGACCAGGGATAATATCGACGCCATGCGTGAGCAGTTGAAGCGCATGGGTTTCAGCTATGACCCGGCCACTGAAATCGCCACCTGTGACCCGGGTTACTATCGTTGGGAACAGCTCTTCTTTGTCAAGATGATGGAGAAAGGCATCGCGTACCGGAAAAAGGCCAGGGTCAACTGGTGCGAGGGGTGTGGAACCGTACTCGCCAACGAGCAGGTCGAAGGAGACCAGTGCTGGCGAGGGCACGCTCCCGTGACCGCCCGCGAGCTCGATCAGTGGTTCCTGCGGATCACGGCCTACGCCGACGAACTGCTGTCCGGACTAGACGAGCTTGCGGGCCGCTGGCCTGACAAGGTGCTTACCATGCAGCGCAACTGGATAGGGCGCAGTGAGGGAGTCGAGATCGAGTTCGAGCTACCGGGACTCGATCGGTCGCTTACCGTTTTCACGACTCGTGCGGATACCTTGTTCGGGGCGACCTTTGTGAGCATCGCGCCGGAGCACCCTCTCGCGGTAGCGCTGGCCAGGCTCGGTGGCCGGGGCCCCGAGGCATCGCGCTTCCTGGAAAAAGTCGCCGCACGATCGACGACCGAAAGGACCGCTGGAAAAGAAGGGATCTTCACCGGCGCTTACGCGGTCAACCCGGTCAACGGCGATCGCCTGCCCGTGTACCTGGCTGACTTCGTGCTCATGGACTACGGCACGGGGGCGGTCATGGCTGTTCCCGCACATGATCAACGGGATTTCGAGTTTGCGAGGGGGCACGATCTTCCGGTGAGGGTGGTGGTCTCACGGTCCGGAGAGAGCCTCGACGGCGCTTCCCTTGATTCGGCGATGGAAGACGACGGCGTTCTGCAGGGCAGCGGCCGGTTCGATGGGATGGAAAGCTCCGCCGCGCGAAGGGCGATCGCGGCCGATCTCGTGGCGAAAGGCGCCGGTCGTGAAGTGGTGCACTACAGGCTTCGGGATTGGGGGGTGTCGAGGCAGCGTTACTGGGGCTGTCCCATACCGGTGGTATACTGCGAGGGCTGTGGGGTCGTGCCGGTTCCCGAGTCTTCGCTCCCGGTGCTGCTGCCCACGGACGTACAGGTCCTGAGCGGCGGCGGGTCTCCACTGTCGACGTTGCAAGACTTCGTGCGAGTCAACTGTCCGCGATGTGGGCGAGCCGCGCGCCGGGAAACCGACACCATGGACACCTTCATGGAATCTTCCTGGTACTTCCTGCGTTTTACCTCTCCAACCTTGGCGAGTGCTCCCTTTGACTCCGCTTCACTCGAACGTTGGTTGCCGGTTTCACGATACGTCGGTGGAGTGGAGCACGCCGTTCTACATCTGCTCTACGCGCGTTTCTTCACGAGAGTGCTGCGGGATCTCGGATACGTTCGTATCTCCGAGCCCTTCGAGAGCCTGCTGACACAGGGAATGGTCATCAAGGACGGCGCGAAGATGAGCAAGTCCAGGGGCAACGTCGTGGATCCGGATGATCTCGTCACCCGCTATGGGGCGGATACCGCAAGGCTGTTTTCGATTTTTGCGGCGCCACCCGAGAAGGACCTCGAGTGGAACGACAGGGGTGTCGAGGGCGCTCACCGCTTCCTTTCTCGCGTGTGGCGCATAACGCTGGAAGTCGCGGGATCGGAACCGGGGACGTGGAGCGACCCCGGCGCGTCCGACCTCGACGAAGACGGTCGACGTCTGCACGCTCGTGTTCACGAGACGGTGATGCGTGTGACGCGTGACATCGGAGAGCGCTTGCACTTCAACACCGCGGTAGCGGCGGTGATGGAACTAGTCAACGAAATTCAGGATTACCGAGTCGCCGATGTCGTGATCAGCGGCGAGCTGGTACGTTACGCGGTCGCTACGACCTTGCAACTCGCCTATCCTTTCGTTCCGCACCTTGCTAGCGAGCTGTGGGAAAAGCTGACCGGACTCGTGTCGATTGAAGAGGCAGGCTGGCCTAGGTTCGAGGAGGAAGCCCTGAGGCGCAGCACCATGGAACTCGTTCTGCAGGTCAACGGAAAGATCCGCTCACGAGTTGAAGTCGCGGCCGACCTCTCGGTAGATGAGATGAAAAGCTTGGCGCTGAAGAACGAGAGAATAAAGACTTATCTGGACGGCCGCGATCCTCGAAGAATCATCGTGGTGCCGGGTAAGCTGGTCAACGTGGTGGTGTGAAGAGACTGGTGGCTTTGTCTGTGGTGGGGGCGTTGCTGCTCTCGGCCTGTGGCTACTCGCTGGTAGTGCCCGGACGGTGGCTGCCGGTGGGCACCCGTACCGTTTACGTGGACCGTGTCCGGCTCACCGAGGGCAGCCCTCCGTTCGGAGACGCACTGCGCCGGCAGCTGCGCGTCGGGCTGCGAAGGCAGGGCAGGCTCAGGCCGGTCGAGAGCGACGGGACAGCCGACGCCGTCCTGCGGGTCAGAATCTCGCGTTACAGCACCCGGCCCGTCGCCTTTAACGAATTCGACGAGGTTCTCGACTACAGTTCTACCCTGGTCGCGGAGGTCTCGCTTTCTACGGCGGAAGGCGTCGAGGTCTTGGCTACCGAGTTGGCCGTGTCAAGGGGGCACGCCGCGGTGGCAGAGAGCGTTGTGGTCAGTTCTTCTGCCTTTCAGTCCGAAGAACGGCTCCTGCCTCGAGACCTCAAAGATCTTGACGGTGTCCAGTTGGGAGAAGACAGGAGGCTCAATGCGCAGGAACGGCTGGTCTCCGACCTCACGCGAGCAATCATCGCGGTGATAATGGAGGGCGCTTAGCCGGACAACCGCGCGACCTGTCGCGCCAGGCGGCTAATACGCCGAGAAGCCGTCGAACGATGGATTACGCCCTTGGACGCTGCTTTCGCCAACGTTACCGAAGCGCTCTTGAGTTCCCGGTTCGCCGTGTCGGCGTCGCCAGCGGCGATCGCGGCAGCGACCTTGCCTACGGACGTTCCGATTTTCGAACGAGTCGCACGGTTGGCGATACGCTTTCTTTCGGACTGGCGATGACGCTTGAGAGCGGACGGATGGTTAGCCACAATTTCTCCTCTAGGCCGTGTTAGTCGGTCAAACTAGCAGTCCGATGGGAGTCGGTCAAATGGGGGTGGCGCCGAAGGGTGTCGGTGAGACTGGGCACATAAGCTCGGCCGCACGACGCATCGGAGCTCTTACCATGCTGAGTCGCATGAGCGGACTTCTGCGTGACGTAGTGATCGGAGCCCTGTTCGGGGCCTCCACTGGTGCGGACGCCTTCTTTGTTGCCTTCCGTATTCCCAACCTTTTCAGGCGCATGGTCGCAGAGGGGGCGGCGAGCACGGCCTTCGTACCAGTGTTCACGCGCTACCTCACCAAAGAAGGGCGGGCTGGTGCCGTGAGAGCCGTAGGAGCCGTCGGCGGTATCGCGGTACTGGTACTGGCGGTACTGACCATCCTGGGGATGGTTTTTGCGGATGAAGTCGTCGCCGTGTTCGCGCCAGGGTTTTTCGTCGATGCCTCTCTCCGGGCCCTGACGGTGTCCCTGACGCGGGCTCTGTTTCCCTACCTGCTTCTCGTGGGCCTCGCGGCCTGGGCGATGGGCACCCTGCACACCTTCGGTAGTTTCACGGCCCCGGCGCTGGGACCGGTACTGCTCAACCTCTCGATAGTTTCGGTCGCGCTTCTGTTCGTACCGGGCTTCGAACCAGCGGTGTTCGCTCTGGTCGTGGGCGTGCTTCTGGGAGGTTTCTTGCAGTTTGCGGTTCAGGTACCGGGCCTCAGGCGCCAAGGGCTGAGGCTAGGATCGATGTTTGACCCCGGTCACGCGGCGGTAGCCGGGGTCGGCAGACTGTTGTTGCCGGCGATTCTCGGCGGGGCGGTTTACCAGATCAATATTCTCGTAGCCACCATCTTCGCTTCCCTGCTTCCAGCCCGCAGTGTTTCCTATCTGTGGTACGCTGACCGGGTATTCGAGTTTCCGCTCGGTATCGTCGCTGTGGCGGTAGGGACCGCGGCCCTACCGAGTCTCAGCAGGCAGGCGCGCCTTCCCGGACGGGAAGGTATGGCCGAGAGTATCGCTTTCGGTCTCAAGCTGGTCTGGGCTCTGTGCCTCCCGGCCATGGTCGGTCTGTGGCTGTTGGCTCCGCAGGTCGTCTCCGTCCTCTTCGAGCGCGGGCGCTTCACGGCTGTCGACAGCGCCAGTACCGCGCTTGCTCTGCGGGCCTACACGGTCGGTCTGCTCGCGGTTGGCTCCGCTCGGGTACTGGCCTCGGTTTTTTATGCCCTTGAAAAGCCCCGTTTCCCAGTAGGCGCGGCTTGCCTTGCTTTGTTCGCGAACGTGGTTTTCGATCTCGCCTTCATGGGCCCCACCGATCCCAACGCGGACTGGTGGGGAGCGGCGGCGGTCGCGGGGATCGGAGAGGCGTTACGGGTAACCGATCTTCGTCACGCGGGACTGGCACTGGGCACCGCTCTGGCCGCGGTGGTCAACGTTACGGTGCTCGCCCTGATGGTCGTCAGGCTCGTGCCAGGCCTGGCCGGGCAGAGATGGGCCAGGTCCCTGGGAATTCATCTGGCCGCGTCGGTGCTGATGGCGGCGACCGTGTGGGGATTGCTCGTGATCGTTGGCTCTGCGGTGGGGTCGTACCTCGAAGTCGCGTTGTCGGTCACCGTGGGCACGGCCACCTACCTCGGTGCTGCGTTACTGTTTGGTAGTGAGGAACTCCGTGTCCTGTTCGCCAGGCGGACGGCGGGTCCTGGAGGAACGAACTAGCTAGTCCTGGACTTTAACTTCGGTCCACAAGCGGTCTAGTTCTGCTGGGGCGAGGTCGTGTATGTCACGGCCGGACTCGTGTACGCGTTGTTCCATCGCCGTGAAACGGCGGCGGAAACGCAGAAGGCTTCGTGAGAGAACGTTGTCGGCGTTGAGGCCGCTGAGTCTGATGACGCTGCAGGCGGCGAACAGGAAGTCTCCGAGTTCGTCGGCGAGGGCCTCGCGGTCACCGGCCTTCAACGCACTGTCGACTTCACCGAGTTCCTCGTCGAGTTTGGCCCTCGCCGCGGCAGGGGTAGTCCAGTCAAAACCCACGCCTGCGGCTTTTTCGCCGAGCCGGTGCGCGAGCAACAGGGTCGGAAGACTGCGGGGTAAGCCCGCGAGAACCGAGGGCGACTCGTGGTCGGCAGCGCGGGCACGCTTTTCCTGAGCCTTGAGGCGCGACCAGCTGCGTTCGACCTCATGGGCGGTGTCGGCGCTGGTGTCACCAAAGACGTGCGGGTGTCGGCGAACGAGTTTATCGGAGATCTGTTCGACGACGTCTTCTATATCGAACGCGCCCCGCTCACGGGCGAGTTCGGCGTGGAACACCACCTGGAGCAGCACGTCACCGAGTTCTTCGCAGAACTGCCGATCGTCACCGTCTTCGAGGGCTTCCATCGCTTCATAGGCTTCTTCGATGAGATAGGGTCTGAGGGAGTCGTGCGTTTGCTCGGCGTCCCAGGGGCATCCACCCGGCGCTCGCAAGCGATGCATGGTTTCGACCAGTCTGAGGAACGCTGCGTTGACGTCGCTCATGAGAATAGAGTCTAAGGACTGATCGCCGCGATGTGGTCGAGCAGGGCCTGCGCTTCCTTGAGCAGGCTCGTGCGCCCCGTCAGGCACGCGTAGTGGGCGGCGAGGCGCAACTGCTCCCGGGCCTCTTCGGTGTCTCCACGGCGAAGAAGCGCCCGTCCCATGGTAAGACGGGTACCGGAACCGGTGGGGTTGAGCCGCACGGCGCGTTCGAGGTACCGGAATGCTTCTTCGAGGTTACCCCCGAGGATCGGCGGGAGATCGAGCAGTATTCCCCCTTTTGCCGAAAGAGCCTGGGCGTGAGAGGGGTCGAGTTCGAGCACTGTGTCGAGGTAGCGCCTCACTCTCGAGAGCTTGATTACGGTTCCCAGACCTACCCCCTTATCGAGGAGGCGGCGTCCCATCGACGCGAAGACGATGAAATGGGCGTCGGCCCGCCAGGGTTCATGCACGAGGGCCTCGCGGGCGAGCGACTCGGCCTTGCCGTAGAGTTCTTCCCTCAGCTCACGGGAGACCGCGAGTTCGGCCTCGCGGAAATTACGTCGCGCGTCATCCAGGGAATCGACTGCCGATGCCCCGAGCGCTGGCGCGGCCAAGGTCAGCAAAACAGCGGCATGCAGCACCAGTGTAACGCGGTGCGGTAGGGGTTGTCGTGGTCGTATAAACACGGGGACCGGAAGCGCTTGCCAACTAAACGAGTATCGCCGACGACGAGCGCTATCTTTCATTAATAGCAGCGGCCGGGATGGTTCCGCAAACCTCGTGGTCGAGATTCATCGTCCACCTTCCTTGGGGATCGCTGGAATCCTCTTCAAAAAATTGATTCCGAGCGCAAAGCGCACACTTGGGGGACAAAGCTAGAAGAGCGACCCTAGGGTTCGCGTCGAGGATCATGTTTCGATTCAGTCGCTATGGAATATTACGAGAGAATCCAAGCTCCCGATTCCCTATCCAAAGCTTCGCATAGGATTGAAGCGCTGGGCAGAAATTGTGGCAGCAGGGGGTCAGGATGCATTGACGGCCTGGAAGCCGACTTAGTATTCTTGCCGCGAATCGCGCCATTGGAGCCCATAGAACTTTCTGGCGGAACTTGACGATTCGGAGGAAGCGGAAATGATATCTGGATACGGACTACGTCTCGCCGCGCCGGAGGCCGAAAGCTTTGATCTCGCTTCGAGCCCCGGTAACAGGCTCATGCTCGCCGTACTCGAGGAGGCCTTGGTCACGTTTGAACACGGCCTCGATTCGGTCAAGGCGGAGAGCAGGCGGCACTTCTTCGAGGTCGACCGCTGGATAGCGAGCGAGGATACCGATTCGCCTTTTTCTTTTGAGAACATCTGCACGGCTCTTATGCTCGACGCCGACTACATTCGCACTGGGCTACGCCAGAAAAAAAAGCTGCGGGGTAGTGCCACGGTGAGGGCGTCGAGGCGCCTTCGACGCGAACGCATCTACTCTCGTCGAGGCTGGCGCGGGCAGATTTCTTCGTAACTCTACTGCGGCAGTCCGCGCCTCGGACATCAACAGCTGTACACGCGCCCGCGGCTGGTCCGGGACGCGGCGCCGCCCTGGAATGATTAGCCAGTTTCCGACAGTGCATCCTTCCGCGCGATAGAAACGGACCACTTGCCGCTACAGCCGGGCGCGGATAGTCTTTGCGGATGGCAGCCGCGAGTCCCGCTATTATTTCGGTAATCGGTAGAGACCAAAAAGGCGTGGTCTCGAAGGTCTCGACCTACCTTGCGGAGCAGGGCGTGAACATAGAAAACATCGACCAGAAGGTGATGGAAGGACTTTTCATCATGACGATGCTGGTCGATCTTGCAGAACTGACGAGCAGCCTGGACGAGCTTGTGATGAACCTCAAGGCCATAGGCGAGCAGGTTCACATGGATATCACGGTCCGGCTACACGGTGAGCGGCGGCGCAAGAAAGTCGCCATCCTGGTATCGAGGGAGACCCACTGTCTCGAACACATCGCGCTTTCCCACCGAGGCGGTGATATCGAGGCGGATCTCAGCCTCGTGTTGTCCAATCACCAGGACGCGGCGCCGGTCGCGGAGGAATACTCGTTGCCGTTTCGGTATTTCCCTTCCAGTGACAAAGCCGCTCACATGGATTTCGTCTACAAGGAGTTGGACGCTCTGCGTCCCGACCTCGTAGTACTCGCGCGCTACATGCAGATATTGCCCGCCAGGGTCGTGCGGCGCTTCCGCAACCGAATGATCAATATCCACCCGTCATTGTTGCCTCACTTTCCCGGGGCGAACGCTTACAAACAGGCTCACGAGGACGGTGTGAGGGTATGTGGCTGTACGGCCCATTTCGTCACCGAGGAACTCGACCAAGGCCCCATAGTGTTACAGGACGTCTTTCATATTGACGTCGGCGAGGACACCCTGGAGAACATACGTGCCCGGGGGCAGAAACTCGAGGCGGAAGTGCTGACGCGCGCGGTGAAGCTGTTCGTAAGCGATCAACTCGTACCCGCGGACAACAAGGTGCTGTTCCGGCCCGGCCGGGTGGATTGAGGGACGCTCAGACCGCGGCGAGTGTCCCGGCTTCTTCTTCGATCCGGATGTCCACGTTCAGACGCGACGAGACAGCGGCGAGTTCGTTCCTGAGTTCGCCGACACCGAGCCCTTCGGGAATGTCCATTCGGACCTTCAACGTATAGATCGGCGTGCCGCTCTGGGGAGCCGGCGAGATGAAGCCCCGGAGATCGGTTATGCTGACGCCCTCGTCGGCAAGGATTCGCGCAACCGACGCGACGATACCGGCCTTGTCCACTCCCACGGCGGTCAGCGCGTACTCTCTGCGCTGTGCCCGGTCAGCAAGAGGCGGGACCGGCGCCTCATCGAGTGGCCGGAGAAATATGTCGAGCTCGCACTGCTGTTCGAGGTGTCCGGCAGCGGTGGCCAGGCGTTCTCCGACGTCGTCGTTCGTCCCGCTCGCGAGCATGACAGTGGCGAACTCGTTACCGAGGGCGGTCATGCTCGCGTCTTCGAGGTTGCAGCCACAATCGAAGACGCATTCACCAAGATCGGCGACGATTCCCGGACGATCTCGGCCTATTGCGACGATCGCGAACCACTGTCTCTTGGCCATGGCGGGATGGTAACAGGCACATCGGGGACGTCAACAGCGAGGTGTTGAAACCGGAACCTTCCCCGGGGATATCTGGCACCGGATCATGGGTTGTTCGAAGTCAACAGGGCTGCACCGCTGCCCGAGGCCAACGGTGACCGTAGTCATTCCCGTTCTCGATGAAGCACGGAACGTAGAGGCAGCGATCGCGTCCGCGAAGGAGGCGGAAGAGGTCGTGGTCGTCGATGGAGGTAGCGTGGACGACACCAGGACTAGGTCGCGCGCGAGTGGAGCCGTGGTCGTGGCGGCCGGACGCGGCCGCGGCCGGCAAATGAACGTCGGTGCCGCCGCTGCCACTGGTGACGTACTGGTCTTTCTTCACGCTGATACCGTCCTGCCGTCCGGTTTCTCGTGGAGGCTCGCCAGGCTGACGCGCGAGTTCGGCGCGGGGTGGGGACGTTTCGACATACGCTTCGATTCGGGGGGACCCCTGTTGAGGCTTATAGCGCGTTTGATTTGCTGGCGTTCCCGTCTCAGCCGGCTGGCGACGGGCGATCAAGCGATATTTGTTCGCCGTGATCTGTTTTTTCAGGTCGGGGGGTTCAGGGAACAGCTGCTGTTTGAAGACCTCGGCCTCTGCCGACGGCTCAGACGCGTCGCAGCGATGGCGGTGCCCGTCGGCTTCGCCGTCACATCGTCCAGGCGCTGGCGCGAGGACGGCACGTTGAGAGTGACGCTGTTGATGTGGGGGCTGCGTTTGTTGAATTACTTCGGGGTGTCGGGCGATCGTCTCGCGCCCCTCTACTACCGCGGTGTAGACGGAGAGTAGCGGTATCAGTTGGAGAGCTTGGGGCTCGTCAGGACCTCGCCCTCGTTTCGCGTGGCACCTCTGACCACGGCCCT
This sequence comes from Binatia bacterium, assembly GCA_046754245.1. Classification (GTDB taxonomy): domain Bacteria; phylum Desulfobacterota; class Binatia; order UBA1149; family UBA1149; genus JBHHVL01. The sequence continues at coordinate 84,063 of JBHHVL010000004.1, forward strand.
GCGGCCTTCTATCGACACTCTCCCTTCGGCAAAGAGCTGTATCGCGAAGGGGTAGATTCGGTGTTCCTCGATCAGGACCCTCTCCCTAATTGTTTTCGGATCCTCACCAGCGGCGATCGCTACTGCCGCCTGTACTATTATCGGGCCGTGGTCGACTTCTTCATCGACCAGATGAACCGTCGCCCCGCAGATCGTCACGCCGTAGGCGGAAGCCTGTTGTTGGGCATTCGCGCCCCGGAAGGCGGGAAGCAAAGCGGGGTGGATGTTCAGGACCCGCTGCGGGAAACGCTTGAGGAGCGCGGAGGTCACGACACGGTCAAAACCCGCCATCGCGACGAGTTCGGCGCCCGCGTTCACGAGCGTTGATGCCACGGCGGCGTCGAACTCTTCGCGGCTGCCGTAGTGCTCGTGGTCGACGACGACGGCTGGGATCCCGTGGGTTCGCGCGCGTTCGAGAACCTCGGCTCGAGGACGATTGCAAACCAACATGCGAATTTCGGCGTCGAGACGTGACGCGGCGATGGCACGGACGATGGCTTCGAAGTTCGTCCCTGTTCCGGACGCGAGAACGCCAACTGGCAACTTGCTAGTCACTAGTTTCTATAGCGAACCACGCGCTTACCCTTGACGATTTCGCCGATGATAGAAACCGGCTGCCCACGTCTTCGGAAGAACGTGGCGACTCTTCTTGCTACCAGAGGACCTACCACTAGGGCGAAACCGATGCCGCAGTTGAAAGTCCGCGCCATCTCCTTGTCCTCGAGGTCTCCGAGATCCTGAATGAGTTCGAAAATTGGCAGCGAAGGCAGCTCCGAGCGGGAGATGACCGCGCCGATACCGGCGGGAAGCACGCGAACCAGGTTGCCGGGCAGGCCGCCGCCGGTGATGTGCGCCATCGCGCTCACCCGATACTTTTTCAAGCAGGCCAGGACCGGTTTCGCGTAGATGATCGTCGGTTCGAGCAGTTCCTCACCGAGGGGCCGGCCCAATCGGCCTCGAAACCGCCGGAGGGAGGCCGAGGTGGAGACGCCGAGCACCTCACGGGCGAGGCTGTATCCGTTACTGTGAAGACCACTCGAATGCAGGCCGACGATGACGTCGCCCGGACGTACCTTGCTTCCGTCGACGATCTCGGCTTGCTCGCAGACCCCGACACAGAATCCTGCGAGATCGTAGGCTCCCGAGGCGTAGAAGCCCGGCATTTCCGCGGTTTCCCCCCCCACCAGGCTCACGCCGGCCAGCGAACAGCCCCGTACGATGCCGTCGATAAGGTGGTCACACTCCACCGAGGCGAGATCGCCGGCCGAGATATAGTCGAGGAAGAACAACGGTCGCGCTCCCGACGTAAGGACGTCGTTGACGTTCATCGCGACGAGGTCAATGCCGATCGTATCGTGACGGCCGGCCAGGTTTGCTACCAGGAGTTTCGTTCCAACACCATCGGTAGACGATACGAGCGCTGGTTTGGTGTAACCCGAAGGCAGCGCCACTGCAGCGGAGAACGAGCCAACGCCCGACAAAACGTCTTTGCCGCGGATGCCTTCGCTGATCCGCCCCACGCGTGCGATGAAGCGGTCGGCACGACCGATATCTACGCCTGCGTCTCTGTAGTTCCGTACGCGTCGCGATGCCACGCAAAGCGACTATCCAAGGCCAGGGCAGTTGTCAAAGAAAGGGGTTTACGAGTACCCCCGCGTATCGGGCGGTGGCAGGGGAGCGGTTTGTTGGCCGCCCCGGGAACGACTGCTGGGTAGGAAGCTTCGCATCAATACAGCAAGTTCCACGCTGGCTGCGCCGGCGTCTCGGAGTGCGGCCGCGGCATCCCGGGCGGTCGCGCCACTGGTCATGACGTCGTCGACGAGAAGCACCCTGGGGCTGTGGACCAGTTTCCTGCGGCAAAGGAATTCGCCCCTGAGAAGGCGCCTGTTTCTTCTTGTTCGGAGCGAAGCCTGAGAACCCGAGCGGCCTCTCCGGGACAACATCAGGGGTGCGCAGCGCAGGCCCATCGACTTGCCCGCCGCAAGGGCTAGCCACGCCGACTGGTTGAATCCCCGCGCGAGCAGACGGCTGCGATGGAGTGGGACGGGCACCACCAGGTCAAAGACGGGCTCGATCGCCGCCATTCTGGCGCCAAAAAAACGGGCGATTCGCCTGCCGCATCGCCGATCGTCGTCGTATTTGAAATGCTTGAGCGCGACGGCGAGGCCGCATGGTGCTCCGTTTGCATCGTTGTACCCACAGACATAGCGTACCCTTGCCAGAGGTGGAGCGGCGTTTTCGGTCAGCATCGCGCTCCTGCGGAAGGGGGTTCCCGCGCATCGAGAGCATAGTTCTAGCTTGTCGCGTGTGCCGCAACCGGGACAGCGCGCCGCCAGACCGCGGAGTGCCGACAGTATCTCTTGCTGGGAGCACTTGAGCTGCGACCACTGCATGGGTGGTTCCTTAGGGCGACATTAGAGTTCCCGCAATAACATACTGGTTATGAGAACGGACCCTTATGTGAAAAAGCGCATTTGACGGGGTTCCGGGTTTGTAATAGCTGATGAAAAAGGAATCGGCAGCCAGTCCCGTTTCGGGCGATGGTGAGAGCGCAGGGGCCAGCGGTTCCGAGCATTGGGTCGCGCCGGACAGCGCTACCACGGAAGCGGAATTTGCCCTTGAGGCCCTGGCTGACGATATGGTCGCGGTCATCGACGACTGCTCGGCCGAAGAAAGGGAGGCCCTTCACGATTACGCGGTAAGTCTCGTCCGGGAGAGGCTTCCGGTGAGGGCTACGCAGGAGGAGGCCCGGCGGAGCGCTCTGGATAGGCCGCTGGACGGGGTGGGGAGCAATGGCGCGAGCGCCTTCGGTTACGGAGTGCTTCTGCTTCTGGCCGGGCCCGTGCTCTTGCCGGTCTTCCCCCCGGTGGGGGTGTTGCTGGCGTCGGTCGGACTGGTGGCCCTCGCGTGGGGGTTGCTGGCGATGGTGGTGAGAAGAATCTGGGCTTCCGCGGCGCGGGGGCCCGGGCCCGAAGGCGGGTAGGTACCGCCGGCCCTTTGGTTGCGAAGCGCGGATGGCAAGGAAAGATCAAGAACTCAGCGAGCAAGAGGTGGCTGCGGTTCATGAGCGGCGGCGTCTAGAACAACGGCAAGAGGCCGACCGGAGGCATCGCCAGCGCAGTCGCATGCCCGGGGTCTGGTCTCGTCGGGACTTTTTCGGACGCATGGGTTGGGCCGGGTTCGGGTTGGTATCGCTCTCGACCTTGCTGGCGGGCCTGCGGTCAGCCTTCCCCCGCGTGCTCTTCAAACCTGACACGACCTTCAAGGCCGGTTACATTGAGGACTACGGCATTGGTGAGGTCAACGCGAGGTTCAAGAGGGAGTTCAGGGTGTGGATGGTGAGGCAGGAGGAAGGCCTGTACGCCATCTACGCAAAGTGCACCCACCTGGGTTGTACACCCCGTTGGCTAAAAGCCGAGAGCAAGTTCAAGTGCCCCTGTCACGGAAGTGGCTTCTACAAGTCCGGCGTAAACTTCGAAGGTCCCGCTCCGCGGCCACTCGAGCGCGTTCGAGTGGTTCTCAATGAAGAAGGGGAAATCGTCGTGGACGTAGGGGTGAAATACAGGCAAGAAGCCGGTGAATGGGACCGGCCGGGCGCTTTCCTCCGGGCTTGAGACACAGCCCCTCTGGGAGAATCGGTAAATGAGTAGCTGGGAAGAGGTCAAGCGCCAGATCGTCGAGAGCCCGGTCTGGCAGTCGATATTCAGGCACGGTTACGATGACACGCCGAGAAACCGCGTACTGATGGTTTCGGGCAACGTGTGGTTGCATCTGCACCCGTCCAAGATCCGCCGCCACGGTGTCCGTCTCAAGTTCACGTGGTGCATGGGGGGCATCACCTTTTTGATGTTTCTGATTACGGTGGTCACCGGCGTCTACCTCATGTTCTATTACCGGCCGGTGGCTGAGTACGCCTACGCCGACATGAAGTACCTCGAGTTCGACATGCCGTTCGGGATGTTGATGCGTAACATGCATCGATGGGCTGCCCACGCGATGGTGATCGCGGTATGGCTTCACATGTTCAGGGTGTTCATGACGGGTTCCTATAAACCGCCCCGCGAGTTCAACTGGGTGGTGGGGGTCATCCTCTTGGTACTGACGCTTCTGCTCAGTTTTACCGGTTACCTCCTGCCCTGGGATCAGCTTTCGATCTGGGCCGTTACGGTTGGATCGAACATGGCCAGAGCGACACCGGTGCTCGGGCACGAAGGGCCGTTCCGGGAACTCGTTGGCGTCAACGCCGTCTACGACGCCCGGGCGCTGCTCTTTGGTGGCGGCGAAATCGGGCCCCACACGCTGTTGCGCTTCTACATTCTCCACTGCGTGTTCATTCCGCTGGTAACCACGTTGTTTCTGATAGTTCATTTCTGGAGGATCCGGCGCGACGGGCTATCCGGCCCGGCGCTGTGATACGAGGATGGCTGAACCCAAGAGCATGAAGACCCTGGCCGAGGTGGGCAAACCCGCCTCCCAACTCTCGGAAGGGCGACGCGTAGAGACCTCGATCAGGAAGGCCAAAGGTCCCGGCGATGACAAGATACATACCTGGCCCCATCTGGTACGGGCCGAGTTCATCTGTTTTCTGGCGATCATAGCTTTCATGTTGGTGTGGTCGCTGCTCGTGGACGCGCCACTGGAGCAGCCGGCGGCCCCCACACGAACCCCGAACCCGTCGAAGGCCCCGTGGTATTTCCTGGGGCTCCAAGAAATTCTGGTGTTCTTCGATCCCTGGCACGCCGGCGTCGTTCTTCCGATGTTCATCATCGTCGGTCTCATGGTACTGCCTTACCTAGACATCAACCCCAAGGGCAACGGGTACTACACCTTTTCGGAGCGGAAGTGGGAGATCCTGACCTTCTTTTTCGGTTTCCACGTTCTCTGGATTTCTTTGATCATCGTCGGCACCTTTATGCGCGGACCTGGCTGGAACTGGTTCTGGCCCTGGGAGATCTGGGATACCCACAAGGTCGTCGCCATGAGCAACGTCGACCTGCCGTACCTCTTCGGTTTTCGAGACTATACCATGTCGGCGCTGTTCGGCCTGAGCGTGGTGGTGGGCTACTTCGTAGTCGGCACGGGGCTGATGTACACGCTGATCGTGAGAACTCGGGGTCGCGCTTTCATGAAACGCTGGGGAATGGTTCGCTTCGGTTTGACGAGTTTCCTCTTTCTCAACATGGTCGCGGTGCTGATCAAGCTGGTTCTGCGAAACGCGTTCAACATCAAGTACATCATGGTGACCCCCTGGATAAACATATAGCCGGATGGCCTTCTATTTTGCTAAAGGGCTGCAACTCGGCGGGCTGATGGTGGTCGGCTACGGGCTTTTTGCAGGAATCGCTCAGTCGGCCCCGTTGTTCAGGGAACTAGTAACCGCGGTGGTGGGCGCCGGGCTGTTCTACGCCGGGCGAATGATCGAGCCCGGCGATGGGTGAAGCCTCTACCCCTACCGCTCAGCAACGCGACTGGACTGGAATATTGTAAATGGCCAAGCGTGGATTCGTTGACAACCGTGGGTTGATCGAAGAAGAAGAGAGGCGCTCGTACGGCGCCGTATTCGTTCTCTTCGTAGCGCTGTTGGTTGCCTGCACGGTGTGGGCTGTTTGGCAGGATACCTTCTCCCGGCACCTGTGGAAAAAGTACAAGACCGATTTCTACCGACTCGCGATCGAGAAATACGAAGGCGAGCTGGCCGCTGAACACGAGCGCCTGGCGGATGACGAAGATTTCATCCGGCTTTCCGAGGAACTCGAACAGCTCCGTCGTGATCTGTCGACCGGGGAGACCGCGGATCGCATTGACAGCTTGAACCGGCGGAAAGAGAAGGCAGAGGTGAGGATTTTCGAGACCGATCTGGAGCTACGCTTCGTCAAGGGAGAAATCGAGGAAGCCTGGTATCGCTTTGACCACGCCATGCAACACCACGGAAGCGCGGACAAGGAGAGGCGTGTTCTCGACGAGCTCGAAGATAGCCGAAAACTTGCCGTTCAGGCGCTCGAGGGCGCCAAGGGGAAGTTGGCAACGATCGAGACGGAGCTGGAAGAGATCGAGTCTCGGGAGCGTAGCCTCGTTCGCCAACTCCGACCCTATTCCAAGAACCTCGACTCGCTCGAACAGAAGTTGGACAGCGTGTCGATGACCCTGTTCGGTAGACGAGTGGCGCGGGTACCGACCATCGAACAGGTCGTACTTCCGAACTTCGATAAGAACAACTTCGACCAGTGGGTTTCGAAGGTGGAGCGGTGTCAGAACTGTCACGTAGCCATCGACAGGTCCGGATTCGAAGAACAGCCCAATCCCTTCAAGACCCACCCCGAGCGCAGGTACTACCTGGGGAACCACGAGGTCCGGAAGTTCGGGTGCACTCCATGCCACGGTGGCGAAGGTGCGGCGGTCAATTCCGTCGAGCAGGCACACGGGCTGGACCACTACTGGGAGGATCCGCTCGTACCTCTGGACGGCCGGGCCCAGGCGCGTTGCCTGCAGTGTCATGTCACCCTTCAAGGGCTCGAGGGGACCGGGGTGGCCGCGCGCGGAGAACGCCTGTTTCAGGAGATGGGCTGCCACGGCTGTCACCTCGCTTACGGATACGAGCACCTGAAGAAAGTCGGTCCATCTCTCACGCGCGTAGCGGCCAAGGCTTCGCCCGAATGGATGGTCGAGTGGATAGCCGATCCCCAGGCCTTCCGTCCCCGCACCCGCATGCCTAACTTCAAGCTTGGAGTCGCCGAGGCTGAAGCGATCACTGCCTACCTCCTGTCGGATTCCTTCGGCGCCGCCATGGCTTGGCTCGACACCCATCCAGAGCCCAAGGGTGTCGATCCCGGCGACGAGGCCTTGGTCGGGCGGGGGCGGGAACTCACCGGTTCTCTCGGCTGTCTCGGCTGTCACGGATTTGAAGCCGACGCTTACGCTAGTCAAGTCGCGCTCGGCAAGGATACCGGCCCCAACCTCGCGAGGGTCGGCGAGAAGACCAACGCTAGATGGATATACAACTGGATTCGGGATCCGCGTGGTTACGCCGAACACACAAAGATGCCGAGCCTGAGACTCAGCGACGGTGAAGCACGGGCGATCACGTCGTATCTGGTTACCCTCAAAGAGGGAAAGGTCCGCGGCGCCGATCGCGAACTAAGAGCCCGTCTTACCGACGCCGCGGTGGTCGAGAGAGGCGAGAGGCTGGTGCGAAAGAACGGCTGTTTCGGTTGTCACGATATCGCCGGAATGCGAGGGGAATCCCGCATCGGTGCGGAACTCACAGCCTTCGGTTCCAAACACGTCGAGGAGCTGTTCTTCGGTAACCGTACCGACATCCCGCGAACCTGGTACGACTGGACCGTCAACAAGATCCTTACCCCCAGGACCTACGCCACCGAGCGGATTCAACAGGTCATGCCACGGTTTGGGTTCGAGGAAGAGGACGCTTGGGCCTTGGCGGATTTCCTTTCCAGCCGCGTGGATCGCGCTGTAAATTCCCTCTACTACCATGACGACGAGAAGGCCGCGGCGGCCATGGCGGGCCGGGAACTGGTGGACTATTATAACTGCAACGGTTGCCACAGCCTGGAAGGCAAGCCCGGAGCGATACGCAGGTATTACGAGGAGGAGCCGGACAACGCACCGCCTATACTCGAGGGTGAGGGGGCGAAGCTCCAGCCCGAATGGTTCCATAACTTCTTGCTCCAGCCCGTCAGGCTGAGGCCTTGGCTAGACGTACGGATGCCGACCTTTGGCCTGAGTACCCTGGAAGCGGACAAGATCGTCGGGTACTTCAGTACGGTCGACGGTTTGGATCTAGGGCCGGTGTTGATTACCGGTCAGAACGGTGACGTTCCGGTTCCCGCCGCTCCGGCGGAAACCCCGGGAGGGGACGTCGATTGCCTTGCCTGCCACCAGGCCGGGCCGGGGCGGACCGTACCGGAGCTCTACTCGGTCGCCAGGAAGACTACGCTGACCCCCGAGCAGATCGACGACTGGCTCGAGGAACACCTAGGCGTGGAACGTCGTCCGGAGCAAGACAACACAGCCGCGATACGGTCGTTTCTGGGAGTGGAGGCGGACTGAGCGGGACTCATTCCCTGCCGTCTAGAAAGCGTTCCACGCGTTCGACGAAAGCCTGTCCCATTTCAATCGGGAGGTTGTGCCCGACGCCGTCTATGATCTCCAGTGTCGAGTGGGGGAGCTGCCTGTCGAGTATCACCGAACCCGCCGGCGGCGTCATTGCGTCGGCACCGCCCTGCAGTATCAGGACGGGCTGTAGCACCCCCGTCAGGACCTCCGTGTAGTCGTAGTCGCTGGCAGCCCGCGCCTGGGCAGCGTAGACTACGCGGTCTGCCCGGGCGCTCTCGCGGGCGTAGCTGGCTATGAAGTCGGGGTGTTCCCTTACAAATTGGGGAGAGAAACCGCGAGCGTAACCCGCGGGATCGCCACTCACCCCCTTTTTTTCCACCGTGTCCGCGATGCGGCGCCAGGCCGCCCGGGCTTTCTCGCTCACGCGGCTGGAAGTACTGATCAGCACGGATGACGAAAAGCGGTCGGGATAGCGCAGGAGTAAGCGCTGGACGATCACGCCGCCCAGAGAGATACCGGCGAGGTGGCAGCGGTTCACGCCCAGCTCATCCAGGATCGCGATCATGTCTTCGGCCATCAGCTCGATGGTCAGCGGGCGGCGACCGGCCTCGGATCTTCCGCAGCCACGTAGGTCGGGAGCAATCACCATGCGGCTCGCTTCGAGACCTACGAGAACCGTTCGCCAGTAGTCGCTGGTGCTACCGAGACCGTGAATGATAAGCAGCGGCGGCGCGCCGGAACCCTGCACCAGGGCGTGTATCCGGGCGTCAGCGGTGGACGCGAACATAGACGACCCGACCTACAGACCGCGGATACGCGTGTCAAGCGGAAGGGCCCATGGCTTTCGCAACCCGCTAGCCGACCCTGTATCATGCTAGTCTCGGGTTTCAGGGGTGGCCGAGCTTTCCGAAAACAGCAGGGGTGCATGGACGGGCCGGGTGGGCTTTGTCCTTGCCGCGGCGGGCTCAGCCGTGGGGTTGGGGAATATCTGGATGTTTCCCTATCGAGCGGGCTCCAACGGTGGAGCCGCCTTTGTCTTGGTCTACGTAGCGGCCGTGCTATTCGTCGGAATGCCGCTGATGGCGTCGGAAATCATGCTCGGGCGCATGACGAGGCGCAACCCTGTGGGTGCTTTCCGGGTGCTGAGGCCGGGGTCGTCCTGGCCCACGCTTGGTTGGCTTGGGGTGGGCGCGGGTTTCGTCATTCTGTCGTACTACGGGGTGGTCGCGGGTTGGGCCCTGGACTACGCGTGGACGTCCCTGAACGGGTCTCTCGCGGCGTTGGGACAGGCGGAGTTTCGAGAGGCCTTTGAGGCACTGGTTTCCGACGGTAGGCGTCAGATATTCTGGCAGGCCGTCTTCATGGTCGTGACCATGCTGGTCGTGTCGCGAGGCGTGGAGCACGGTATCGAACGGGCGGGTAAGGTCCTGATGCCGATGCTTTTTGCGCTGGTGCTGGTCCTCCTCGGCTATTCCTTGTCGTCCGACGGCGCCGAAGAGGGGCTAGCCTTTTTCCTCAAACCGAGTTTTTCTGAACTCGGCTGGCGTGGGGCTCTGGCGGCTCTGGGACAGGCGTTCTTTTCTCTCAGTCTCGGTATGGGGGCGATGATCACTTACGGGAGCTACCTGGAGAGCCATGAGAGCTTGCCGCGTTCGGTTGCCATGATTTCGGTGCTCGACACCGGCGTCGCGATACTGGCAGGTTTGGTTATCTTCCCCCTGGTGTTCACCTTCGGCCTTGAACCCTCCGCCGGGCCGGGGCTCGTGTTCATCACCCTCCCCAAGGCATTCGCCATGATGCCAGCCTCGTCGTTTCTCGCAGCTACGTTCTTCCTGCTGCTCATCTTCGCCGCACTGACCTCGGCTATCTCACTGCTGGAGGTCGTGGTCGCCTTCCTCGTCGATGAGTTCGGGGTGGCGAGGGGGACAGCCGCCTTCTCGTCTGGAACGTTGATTTTCGTTCTTGGGATTCCTTCTGCTGTGATACCCGGTTTCCTCGACAGGGTTGACGCGCTGGCTACCTACTGGATGCTTCCGATTGGGGGACTGTTCATAGCCGCGTTTTCTGGCTGGTCCTTGCAGGGTAGCGAAGCCCTCGGTGCCTACGGCTCGGGCGCGTCGTCGGCGGTCGGTTACGAATTGTGGCGCTTCTGCGTCCGCTTCCTGGCCCCACTGGCCGTGGCGACAATTCTGTTACAGAATAGCGGCCTGTTCTGAGACGAAGCGGGACGGCCGCCGCTGGCCCGGGGCTAGGAAATTCTCGGCCGGTGGGCGATAAGCCGCGGGACGGTTTGCACTGAGGGCCGGCGGAACACTTGGATGGGTTCGTGGGACTACTCGAAGGCAAGGTAGCGGTGGTAACCGGCGCGGCCAGAGGTATAGGGCGCGCGGTGGCCGAGCTCATGGTCGAGCACGGCGCCAGCGTCGTGATAAACGACGTCGATGAAGAGCTGGCGCTCGTTGCAGTTCAGGAACTCAAGCGATCAGGGGCAGCCGTAGAGTCGGTCACCGGGTCGGTCACCGACTCGGGTTTTGCCGCTCGCCTGCTGTCGGCCACGGTCGAGGCCTTCGGGCGTTTTGACATCATCGTCAACAACGCGGGCTATACCTGGGACGGTGTGATTCACAAGATGACGGACGAACAGTGGGAGGCCATGATCGACTGCCACCTCACTGCGCCTTTCCGTATAATGCGGGAAGCCTCGCGGTATTGGATCGATCAGGCGAAACAGGAGCTGACCGAGGGAAAACTTGCTCACCGCAAGGTCGTGAACGTTTCTTCTACGAGCGGCGTCGCGGGTAACGCGGGACAGGTCAACTACGCCGCGGGGAAGATGGGCATAGTCGGTGTCACAAAATCGCTCGCGAAAGAGTGGGGGCGTTACGGCGTGAACGTCAACGCCGTTGCCTACGGCTTTATCGATACGCGGCTGACCTCGATCAAGGATGGCGCGCACACGCAACGGTTCGGGGATCGCGATGTTTCCCTCGGTATTCCGGAGCGTATCAGGGAGGCGGCCATTGCGCGCATACCGCTTGGTAGACCCGGTACGGTGCGCGAAGCGGCCGGCCCGGTGGTGTTCCTGTCGTCGTCGCTTTCGGACTACGTCAGCGGAACCGTCACCCTGGTGACCGGCGGATCCTACACCTGAGAGTCCATCGTTCGCTGTTTCCCTTCTTCTTGGGGGCGCGCGACCAAATCGGGCTAGGGTATGGTACTTGCTGTAATGCTGTCAGCGTCGGCCGTTCCGGCACTGAAGTCGATGTCGATGCTGTCGATGCGGAGCTGCCTGCCTGGGCTTACGTTGTCGAGAACTCCGTCTGGATCTTGGAGCAACGCGACCGGATCGCCTGTGTCGATCTGTCCGTCGGGGTCTGCGTCGTCGAGAAGAAAGACCACGGTGAGATCGCCACGAGTGACCCCGCTGACACTGAATTGGGTGGAACCGAACGCAACGATCACGGCCTCGCCGTCGTCAAAGTCAGAGAAGGATACGAAATCTCGGAGGTTGGTGAATACGAATACGACGATGTCACGCGTGGTAACCGGTACGACGTTGTTGATGGTGCCATCGACGACGAGATTTTCCAGAGGATTCGAATCGTCACCGGCACCGAAGATAAGGGTTCCGTCCCCGCACGCGCATACCAGGGACAGGATCAGCGGTAGGCACGCTCGTCTCATCGCTCGGTCTGGGCCTCGAGGCCGGAGCTTCGCTGAGACACGATGTAACGAGGGCGGTGCTTGACCTCTTCGTAAATACGACCGACGTACTCGCTGAGTATCCCGAGGCTGAGTAGTTGGGTGCCACTGAAGACCAAGATGACGATGACCAGCGACGTCCACCCTGATACCGCCTGATTCGTGAAAATCCGGACGAGCAGTGAATAGGTCCCGTAGACCGCACCCAGTATGATGGTCAGCAAGCCCAGTAGCGAGATGACACGAAGCGGTACAACGGAAAAAGAGAATATTCCGTCGAGAGCGAATCCAGCCATCCGTGCAGTGAGGTACTTGCTGCTGCCACCGTATCGCGCGGCGGCTTCGTAGGGAATCGAGTCTCGGCTGAACCCGAGCCACGGTACCAGCCCTCGGATGAATATGAAGTGCTCATTGCAGGACCTGATGGCGTCGGCGGCGGCGCGGTCGAGGAGGCGAAAATCGGCGCTTCCGGCCGAGATGTCTACGCCGGAGAGCTTGCGAAGGGTCCAGTAGAAGACGCTCGATATCAGCTCCTTGAGTCTGTGGCCTCGGTTGGATACACGCACCGTTGAAACCACATCGGTTCCCGCCCGCCAGCGTTCGATGAGAGTCGGGATGAGTTCCGGAGGATGCTGGAGGTCGCCGTCAAGAGTGATCACAGCGTCACCACGCGCGTGGTCGATGCCGGCGGACAGGGCCATTTGATGACCGAAGTTCCGAGAAAACGACAAGAACTTGATTCTACTGTCCTGCAGCGCGTGTTCCTGTATCGCGCCCAAAGTACCGTCGGTAGAGCCATCGTTGACGAGTATGATTTCATAATCGTGTTCCGACATGACTTCGGTAAGTCGGGTGATCAGTTCACCGACGCACTCCTCTTCGTTGAACAGAGGTACCACGATCGAGAAATGTGGCCGTTCGGGACGGGGTCGCTGGTTCGCTACTGTCTGCTCTGCCATTTGCCCTTGTTGATTGAGCCGCCGGACGCGGCCAGTCTAGGTACGGAAATGGAGGAAGTCTACCGCGCCTAGCGGGAGCGTTGTCGATCGTGGGCCTGGTTGCCGTAATGATGAGGTTGTTGGCTGTTGCGCTGGTCGCGGCGGCGCTGATGCCACGGGGCTTTCTCGGCCACTACAGGGTTATAGTCCTGCTGTTTCCAGGCGTCGAGCTTCAGACCCTCGGACGAACCAGTGCGGGAGCGGCCTCTTCTAACCTTAGCAGGGCCCTCGCCGCGGCGACGCGGGGACCTTTGCGAGCCGGCGTGCGGATCAACCACGAGAGGTGGAGTGAACTGTTCTCCGGGGTATCGAGCCTCGAGCGTGCGAGGCGGGCCTGCGCTGGCTCCGATGAGGACGAGTGGCTGTGGCGATGGGCGGCTGCTAGGGGAGCCGGAGCCCTGGCCGTCAACGTGCCTTCGGCCACCGAGGTCACCGAACCCGGACTTCGGGTGGTCCCAGCCGGCAGCACCGCCGACGGATTCGTGGGCGGCAGCGCCGGTATCGTTGTCACGCTGCGGGACCTGGTTGGTTCCTCCCTGCCTCACCAGTACCAGCCGGCGGTGGCTCGCGCGGGCCGCGCGGCAGGCACGCTTGCATCTGGCCACTGGAGCGCCTGGATCGAGACGCGTGGAGAACCCGACGGTAGGAGCAACGGCGTATTCCGCATCTACCGGTTGGATAGCGAGCGGTACTACTTCACCCCCGTCTACAGGGTCTTCGGTGGTGGGGGCCTGGACGAGTCCGCCTACGTTTCGGTTGATCCCAGCTGGGCGCATAGCCCACCGCCGACTTCAGATTTCTTTCTGAAACACCTGATCGAGATCTCGCAGAAGAGGCTGGAGTTGGCGCTGAGTGGCGACTGGGAGGACGCTCGACTCGTGGTTTACGTAGATCCCTTGGTAGCAAACGTTCGTTTCGCCTATTCGGGCGGGGAGGACGAAGAACTCGAACAGCGGGTGATCAAGGGCGCCTATTCGGTGCTCGACCGGCGTGTCGGCGAGATTCTGGGATCATATGGCCGAGAAGAGACCTGCTTGATTCTCCTCGTCGACGAGCAAGAGGAAGGGCGGGTCGGCCATGACGGTTACTTCGTGATCAGCTGTGTACCTTCTGGCGAGGGCTCCAGGGAACTGAGGGCGATCGACCTGTTCCCCACCGTCGCCTACCTGTTGGGCCTGCCTGCTCCCGAGAACCTCGAAGGGGAGGTTCCATCGTGGCTGCGGCTGAGCCGCTGGAGGTACGGGGCGAGTAGTCACGCGAGACGGGTCCCGCCGGTTTCACGAGGCGTTCGTCCTCTGGACGCGGCGGCGATGGAACAGGCCGGAGCGTTGCTGTCTTTGCAGACTACCCTGCGCTGACGGGCCGGACCGCGCTACTCTACTTCCCTGCGGACTCGCCGCGCCACTCCCTGTCAAGCCTCTTGGCCCAGTTGGTTTCTGAGTGATTCTTTTCGAGCAGGGCCCTGTAGTGGTTGGCCCGCTCAACGAGGCCGAGTGATTTGTAGTTTCGCGCAAGATGATAGAGGGTTCCAGCTCCGTAATCGACGTTGGGGAACTCGAAGCGGAGCCTCTCATGGACCTGTACGGCCGCTGTGTGGTGACCGAGTTCACTGTGGCTTACGCCCAGCTGGTACAGCGCCGTTGCCTGTTTGAACGTGTCTTTGTCCCTCGCCACCCAAGCCTCCAGTTTGCGGACGGCGGTTTCGAAGTCGCGTCGCTTATAGGCGTCCTGGGCCTGGGCGAAGGCTGCGAGCGGGCGCGTGAGGTTTCGCCGCGCAGCGACGCCAGCGGTAGCCATGGAGGCTACGACGAGCACCGAGATCAAGAGTCTGCGTCGCTCGAATACCACCAAAACCGGATCCAGGAGTCTGATGAGGCTACTCTCGCTTTGGTCCAGCAGCCGGCGACTGACGACGCAGGAGAAGAGCCACAAGAGGCCGATGACGGAGAGGCCGATCGATATCCAGTCGAGCGGGTTACGCCCGTAGACGAGTTCGAGATGTTCGCCTCGCGGATAGACGAGCATGAAGCCGGGCGAGACCGGAAACAGAGGGGAGCCGTCGGTGGTCTTCCACCGTGGGAAGTACGACACCTTTACTATGTGGGGCAGACCCGGACAGTCGGTGTCGAACGCGATACGGTACTGTTCCAGCGTACTCCTCGCCGAACAGGCTTGGTCCACCGCTTCACGGGGGATGCGTGAAATCGAATCGGTTCGCAACGAAAACTCGCGACGTCTCTTCGGATCCAGTAGTGAGGCTGGGACCAAGGGGATGTCGGACAGCTCCGGGCGCCTGAACCACCTGTAGAAGGCCAGTTTCCAGTCCGGACCTTCGTAGAGTACGGGTTCGTTCGGCGGAACGCTGACGTAACCGGTATTGCCGCCCCGCACAGAGTACACCGCGTAACTCCCCGAGAGCATAGTCCGTTCAAAATCAGGGTGAGAATCATAGGCCGCGCGAGCCTTGTCTGTCACGGCGATGACGGTGTCGACGTTGTACATCCGCAGGTGTGGCAGGGCGAGATCCGGGTTGAGGCGAGTGTAGGTGTATTGAGGGAAAGGTCCCGAGCCGCGTTCCGATACTTCTGACTGGAGGTAGAATACGTATGGCGAGTTGATCGACGCTTGGTGGAACACGCCTTCAAGGGTCGAGCGGCCGGCAAACAGGGGGAGGTTCTCGAAGGCTCGCGAGCTTCCGAAACGGTTGTGCATTTCGGAATGTTCGAACACCACCCGCGGGTCGTTGATTGTGCCGCGAACGTGGTCGTTGATTTTTTCGAACAGTGGCCAGGTACGCTTGCCTTCGTAGCCCGAGTAGTTCCACGTCAACCACGCCGGGATGTAGCCTATGT
>JBHHVL010000005.1:0-80051 GCA_046754245.1 Binatia bacterium
ACGAAGTCCGGTGCACCGGGCACGGGAGTGATCTCGGTTACCTCTGCGATTTCCTGAAGATAGCGCACGGCTACCGCATAGAGCTGTCCAGCGAGGACGAAGCTTACCGCTTCGAAACAGTCCCGCTCCTGTTCCAGCCCGGTGGTTGCCTGAGCCAGGCGTCGCGCCCTTTGATCGAGAAGCTCTCTAGCCGCTTCCGGAGAGAGTTTGCCGGAATCGGACTCAGCTTGAGCGATGCGTCTGTGTATCGCTTCCCAGTCAAACGAGGCGTTTGTTTCACGGCCGGTGTTGTTCATAGCTCCTGCTCCTGGAGTTTGTCGATCAGCGCGAGGTGATCAGCGGCGGCTCTGGAGAGCGTTTCCACGTTTTCGTCTCCCGCCAACTCGATCGCTTCGTCGGGGGGACGCGTTTCGCACAATTGAGTCGCGTTGCGAAAGGCTCGCCGAGCTCCGGCGAGGTCGCCTCGCCTCCAGCGTATCGCGCCCAGGGTGAAGTGCGCAAAGGCCAGGGAACTGTCGAGATAGATCGCCCGCTCCAGCGCTGCTTCGGCCTCGTCTTCCCGACCGGCGTCCATGAGATAGGTTGCCTGCAGGACGTGGAGCGGTGCGGACAAGGGGTGGAGGGCGATAGCTTCCTCGCAGCTCTGCTGGGCGGCGGCCACACCAGTTGACTCGGCCAGAGCTCTGACGCGCAGCTGGCAGGCCACCTCGTCGCCATCACAAGCAGAGGTCAGCCGTAGAACACCCGCGAAGTCACCCGCGGTGAGAAGCTCGCGGGCGCGCTCCAGCGAGTCGGTTCTATCGCTAAGGCCGGTGCTGGCCGACTCGCGGCTGCATCTTCGTTCCGTCTGGAAGCCAGGACGTCGCGAGGCGGCAGGCCTGGCGAGCGATGTACCGCGGGTTCGCGAAGGAAGCTTCGCTTCCCCAGGCCCGCGACGGTGTACGCGGGCAGAATCCAGGCCTTTCGTCAGGTGACCGGTTCTCGTTTCTTTGCCCGACCGGCGGTATACCACCCCCGCCGGGGTCGTGAATGCCTCCAGCGACGCGTGCTGCTGTAGCGCCGGATCGGCCGGCGCGGTCACCAGCCATCCCTCGCTCGAGAGCGAATCACGGAGGAGCTTCGCAACCCTGTGTATGGTCTCCGCGTCGAAATAAATCAGTACGTTACGGCAGAGGATCAGATCCATGCCGCTTCCGCCAACGCCAGGTGGCGATGTTCTCTCGGCCGCGAGATTCGACCACAGGAAGGTCACGGCTTCGCGGATGCGAGGATCCAGTCGGAAACGATTGCCGGTGGCTACGAAGTAGCGCTGTCGGAAGGCCGGGCTGCAACCGCGCAGCGACCAGGTGCCGTATTCCGCTTTTTCCGCTTTTTTCAGCGCTGTGTGAGAGAGGTCTGTCGCGAGCACACGCGATCGATTTCCCAAGCCTTCTTCACTCAAGAGGATGGCGAGAGAGTAGGCTTCTTCGCCGCTCGCACAACCGGCGACCCACGCTTGTATTTGCCTGCTGCGGCATCGTGATTCGCGGAAACGTGACAGGACCTCGCTTCGTATCAGGTCGAACTGGGCTGGATGGCGGAAGAAATAGGTCTCACCGATCGTGAGTTTATCGATCAGCGAATCGAGTTCCCCTGGCGTGGAGAGGAGCGCTGTGAGGTAGTCGGATTCACTTCTGGCGCCAGCCTTTGACATGGCCTTGCGGATGAGCGACGTGGTCTCGTCCAGGCGATGGCCGGAGAACACCAGCCCAGCGTGAGAGCGGACTAGTCGGAGGATGGAGGTATAGGCTGGAGCTGCGGGGGCGGGGTTCATCCCACCAGCCCCGGAACCTCACGAGTTCCGGCAACGGCGCTCTCTAGTTGGGCGGATTCCGCCTGCGAGAGGAAGGTCTGCAGGTTCAAGACCAGCAAGAGCCCGTCGGGGACCGTAGCGACTCCGGAGAGCTGCTCGCCGAGGCCGGAGGCCCCGTCGCCGCCCTCGGGACGCGATATCTCGAGGCTGGACAGGCCCACGGCGCGGTCGGCCCGGATGGCGACCAGCCTCGGACCGGCGCTGCCCACGATGAGGTGGTCGGTATGCTCCACGGCTTTGGCGGGGAGCGCGAAGCGTACGCGGATATCCAGCACCGAGACTATGGTGCCCCGTAAGTTGAATATTCCCTCTATGACCGATGGCGATCCCGGCAGCGGGGTAAGCGAAACCGAGGGCAGCATTTCGATCACGTTCTCCGCCTCCAGCCCGTAGTTTCGACCGGACACTTCGAATACCAGCACGTTCATGACCAGCCCTCGGCGTTTCCGGATCGATGCGGCTTCGTCCGCCGCGACCGAGCATAGAGCGGGACGCAGCTCGTTCTTCAAGCGGCGTCTCCGAGTCGATAACTGCCCACGGATTTTTCCAGTTCCTCTACAATATTGTGGAGGTTCTGGGCCGTTTCCTGCGCCTGCTGCGACCCGGCTACAGCCTCCGCGCTGGCCTGCTCTATGCCGGACATGGCCTGATTGATCTGTTCTATGCCGACCCCCTGCTGCTCGGCGGCGGTGACGACCTGTTGCAAGGATTCATCCGTGCTGTGCACCACCTGCGCGAGCTCGTCGATGATGTCGCCGGCCTGGGCCGCGGCCTGGACGCCGGCTTCCACCCCTTTACCACCCGCCTCGGTTACCATGACGGCGTTGCTGGTGGCCCGTTGAATATCGTCGAGTATGGACTTGACCCTAGAGGTGGCGTCACGCGATTGCTCGGCCAGATTGCGCACCTGCTCTGCCACCACGCCGAAGCCCTTGCCCGCTTCGCCGGCCCGTGTGGCCTCGATGGAGGCGTTTAGGGCGAGTATGTTCGACTCGTTGGCGATGTCGTTGACGGTCGAGATGATCTCTCTGATGGCGCTGCTCTGTTCGGAAAGCTCGAGGATGTTCTGCGCGATGTTTTCCACTTTGCCCCGAATGTCGGTCATGCAGCTCACCGCCTGGGCGACGGCCTTGCGGCCTTCCTCGGCGGTGCGGGCGGCCTCGCTTGAGGTCGCGGCGATCTCGCTCGCCTTTTTCGCGGACTCCTGCGCGGACGCCTGCAGTTCGGTAACCGCGGAGTTCGTTTCCGTAACCGCCGCCGAGCTGTGGCTCACGGTGGCCGCCTGCTGCGCGCTGGCTGAGAGAAACTCGCTGCTCGCCGTGCTCATCCCGCCTGCGACCTCCTTGGTCTGATTCACGAAGCTGCGCAGCTGGTGCACCATGTCGTTGAAAGCGAGCCCGAGCTGGCCAATCTCGTCCCTGGAGCTGACCGTCACGGTACGGCTCAAGTCCCCGGCGGTGATACGTGTTGCTGCTCCCACCAGGTCGCCGATCGGTCGCAGGATGTATCGAAGCACCAGCATTGCGAGTACGAAGACCCCCACGGCGATGCCGGCGATCGCCCGCATCGCCACGAGGTCGTGTTCCAGTCTGCGCCCGGAGGCGGCTTCAACCTCCGCGACTATGGCGTGGGCCTTCTCCAGCAGGTTCTCGTTGTTGTCCATGATGTACTGCTGGGCGTTTTCAAAGGCCACGGTTCCGGGCTCCGTCTGGGTGAGGAGCTCGAGGTTGGCGCGAAAGGACATCCAGTCGTGTTGGAGGGTTTCGACAAGTGGCAGGAGTTCCCTGGAGCCTGGCGGGATTCCCCTCGCGTCATCACCTTCGACTAAGGCGGTCAGCAAGGTCTCGAAACGTTCGCTACTCTCAGCCATTCGTTCGGCTGCGAGCCCGGTGTGGTCGTGCTCGATGATCAGTGCATATTTGGAGATTTTCTGGGTGAGCATGCGCTGTGCACCGGTGAGGTTTATCAGCGGCGCTTCGTGCGCCCGCTCGTCCATCATGTGGGTCACCTCGGCGACTTCCGCAATCGTCAGCGCCAGGAGAAGGGCGAGCAGGCCTCCGATCTTTCGCGGTAGACTCTTGTTGATGAAACCTATCATGACTGGTACCTCCCTTGGCTTGTAGCGATCTGGCTAGCGGCGCGCGGAGCGAGTCCTCCGGCGTGCTATGAAAGGAATCGACATTGGTCGTCCTGACTCGGAGTTGACAGGCGAGGCCATCGCGCGGGCTCCACCGCCTAGATTTTCACCAGCCACCACCTTCTTCGTCGACCCGCCCGGCAGGCCGGGAGTCGACGGCCCACATCTAAACCAATATACCACAAGCGGTCTTTGGCCCGAATAGCAGCAGACAAAGGGTGCAGATGGGGTCTGGGTTCGGTTTGTTGACAGCAGCCCCGCCAGCCCGTATCACCGCGGACGATGGGCGTGAAATCGATTCGAGAAGCCGCCCGCGATACCCCGGTCCTGTGCGAGCGCGAGGTGCTGGTGGTTGGAGGCGGCTCCGCTGGTGTTTCTGCGGCCGTCTCGGCGGCGAGGGCAGGGGCCGCGGTCGCGCTGGTGGAACGCTACGGCTCCTTGGGGGGCCTGGCGACCGGCGGACAGATCGCGCTGCTGCTGACGCTGGACGACGGCGACGGCCGACAGGTGATCGCGGGGCTCTGTGAAGAAGCCACGGACAGGATGGTCGCGGCGGGCGGAGCTTTTCATCCGCCCAGGCGGCACTGGGGCTCGCGGGACCCGGTGCTCGTGGGGGAGTACTACAAGTGGGGTCTCGTCTGGGGCGGTGGAAGCGGCGAGAGGAGGGTGCGCTACTCGGTGGCCTATGACCCGGAGGCCATGCGCAAGGTTTTCAACGAGATGGTCCGCGACGCGGGCGTTGACCTTCTCTGCCACGCGTGGGCCGCGGACACGATCGTGGAGGGAGACAGGATCCTCGGCGTCGCCTTCCAGTCAAAAGCGGGCAGGCAAGCAATACTCGCGGACGTGGTGATAGACGCGACCGGCGATGGAGACCTATACGCTTCGGCTGGCTGTCCCTTCGAACTCGCCAAGGTCCACCCCTGGCTGTGGTTTCGCGTCGGTGGCGTTGAAGACGTCGACGCCGCGATCGAGCACGGCGGCTGGTTTTTTCGCACCCCCAACCCCGGGCAGATTCTGCTGCCGTGGGGGAGCATGGCGCGTATAGACCGCAAGATCGACGCGACCGATCCTCGCGACCTGACCTTCGCGGAGGTCGAGTGCCGGCGGCTGGTCATGGAAGAGTTCGACAAGCTGCGGCGCGCCGTACCCGGGATGGAGGGAGCCCACATCTGCGCCGTTGCATCCCAGCTCGGCATCACCGAAAGCCGGCGCCTGCGCGGCCGCTACGTGCTGCGGCGCGACGACATGAACCGAGACTTCGAGGACGCCATCGCGATTACAGGCCACTGGACGAAGTACGATGCGGTTTACGCCATACCCTACCGCTGTCTGCAGTCCCGTGAGTTTGTCAACCTTCTCGTCGCCGGCCGCAACATCTCCGTGGACCACAGGACCCACAACGCGACCAAGGAAATCCCGGCCTGCATGGCGACGGGCCAGGCTGCGGGCCTGGCCGCTCGACTTGCGCTAGACGAGAGCGGGAACGTGCACGACGTTGACGCCGCAGAACTCAGACGCAGACTCGACGCGGCCGGTGCCTTGCTGGAATACCCCTTCGAGCGCTAGAGGGTGGCGGGCCCTAGCGTCGTCGAATCACCAGCATTCGCAGCTCGGTCATGTGCTCAACCGCGAAACGTACCCCTTCGCGGCCCAAGCCGCTGTCCTTGACGCCACCGTAGGGCATGTTGTCCGCGCGCCAGGACGGAACGTCACCAATGATGACGCCTCCCACCTCGAGCCTGTCCCAGGCCCGGTGTGCTTTGTGGATATCATTGGTGAAGACTCCGGTCTGCAAGCCGTAGGCGCTGTCGTTGACCCGATCGAGTGCCTGGTCGAAGTCCGAGAACCGGACAAGCAACGCGACCGGGCCGAAGGCTTCGCGTCGGCTCAGATCATCCCCAGGATCGACCTCTTCGAGCAGGGTCGCCTCCATGAGCGTCGCGTCACGTCCGCCTCCACACAGCAGCCTCGCGCCATTGTCGAGGGCCGACTTGATCCAGCCTTCGAGCCTCGCCGCTTCACCCTCGCTGATCATGGGACCGATCGAGGTATCTTCGTCGTGCGGATTCCCCTTCTTGAGATTTCTTACCGCCGCGACCATGCGCTCGCGGAACGTGACGTAGATACTGTCGTGGACGAACACTCGCTGAACGCTAATACAGCTCTGGCCAGACTGGTAATAGGCGCCAAAGACGACACGTTCCACGGCGTCTTCGAGATCGGCGTCTTCGTCGACTATCACGGCGGCGTTGCCGCCGAGTTCGAGAACGACGGCTTTCTTGCCTGCCCGTGATTTCAGCGCCCAACCGACGCCGGGAGAGCCGGTGAAGCTCAGGAGCTTGATCCTTTCGTCCGTGCACAGCGAGTCGGCTTCTTCGCGACTGCAAGGGAGGACGGAGAACGCGCCTCGGGGGAGATCGGTTTCGGCCAGTACCCCGGCAATCACAAGGCCGCCAACGGGGGTGAGGCTAGCCGGCTTGAGCACGAAGGGACAGCCGGCGGCTATCGCCGGAGCAACCTTGTGGGCGACTAGGTTGAGGGGGAAGTTGAAGGGAGAGACGAACGCGCAGGGGCCTACGGGCACACGTTTGAACATTCCGACGTACCCACTCGTGCGCTCACTGAGGTCCAGGGGCATGACCTCTCCGCTGGCCCTCGTGACTTCGTCTGAAGCGATTTCGAAGGTTTCGACTAGTCGACAGACCTCGCCTCGCGCGTCGCGTATGGCTTTGCCGGCTTCCACGCAGAGAATCTCCGCGAGTTCCTCGGCGCGTTCCCGAAACCGTGCGACGCAGTGGTCGAGGACGCGTTTGCGCTGGAAGGTCGGAAGGGCCGCCATCGCTGGCGCCGCTTCGACCGCCGCGCCGATCGCGCTGTCGAGTGCGGCGGCGTCGGCGAGCGAAACCGTGGTCGCGACATCGCCGCTGTACTTGTCGCGCACGTCGAGCGTTGAATCGGTCTGGACGGGTTCGCCGGCCAGATAGTACGGGTATCTATCCTGCATCGCGTGAGCTCCTTCGGGGGAAACCAGGTGCTCTACATCATGTTCGAGCCTACGGGGCTTCGTCAAACCCCGGGACGGGGCACGGTCTTGGCACTGGCCTGTCCATCGCCCACACGGCGGGAAGGGCGAGGCCCAGAGCCGCGAGGCTGGCGGTGAAAACGAAGCAGCCGAGCGCGGGGTAGCCGACGCGGGCAACGATGAGGCCCGCGATGCCGGGGCCGAGACCATAGCCGAGAGTCGAGACGGCACCGCCGGCCGCGCTCCAGCGGCCCAGCGAATCCAGCGCGGCGGCGGCCCCGAGCAGGTAGGGGAGGGTAAAGAAGAAGGCCATGCCCCACGCCACCTGCGTCAGCAGGTACTCGGCGGGTGTGCTGGCCTGCACCACCAGCCATCGCATGACGGCGCTGGCAAGCAGGCCCAGTGTCATGGGGCCGCTGCGACCGAAGCGTGTCCCCAGCCACGCGGCGATTCCCGCTCCGGCCAGACCCATAAGCATCGTCAGCCCAAGCACCAAACCGACCGTCTCTGGCTCGACCTCTGCCGCGAGGCCAATACGTTGGGCAAAGGCCCACAAGGCCGCCTCGGATGTAGCCGACAGGAGTATGGCGGCCAGCAGGGCCAGGGCGCGCTTGCGCTGGGGGAAGCGCCCTCGGCCCAGCGCCCTACCGGCTCGCACGCCCCGGGGCAGGGTCTTGACCAGGGGCAGCGCGAGAACCACCAACAAGCAGATCACTGCGAAGGCGCCTTTGAAGCCTAGCGGGCGAGCGATGACGGGCAGGGAAGCGACGAGCAGGGCCCCGATCGTACCGCCGCAGATCACGACCTTCGCGTAGAGCTCGTCGGGCCTCTCCGAGGCGGCGACCGTGGCGTTGCTGGCGGCGAGAGCCGTGCCCGCCCCGGCGCCCACGAGTATCCTCGACGCCAGCAACAGACCATAGCCCGTGGCCAAGGCCGAGAGCAGATAACCCAGTGCTACCACGCAGGCTCCGGACAACGCTACGGCGCGGCGGGAGACGGTCGCTATCTTCGAGCTGAGAGCGAACGAGCCCAGCGCGACCGCGATGAGCTCGGCGGAACCGAGCGCCCCTGCCCGGGCAGCGTCGAGATGCAGGCCGTCCATGAGGCTTCCCAGGAGCACGGGCATGACGTTCGTGCCGACAAACGCGATGCTGGAGGTAGCGACGATGGCTACCAGTAGCCTGATCGAACTAGTGGGGGTATTCATGTCCGTCGGTGGTGCCGGGAGCTACCTTGCTTGACGCCCAAGCCGGTGAAGAATTCAACATTTGCTAGCAAGAACACGAATTGTGATGCAATACTATCCGTAATGGACTCGACGGTGCTTGACGGAGAGAACTATCTGAACCTCGTCACCTTCAAACGCGACGGCAGCGGCGTGGAAACACCGGTGTGGTTCGCGAACATCGGTGGGTTGCTCTACGTCTTCACCGCGGGGGACGCCTACAAGGTCAAGCGCTTGCGACGCGACAGCCGCGTAAGGGTGGCGCCCTGCTCGATGTCCGGGCGGGTCACCGGACCGTGGCTGCCAGGCAGCGCCCGGCTCGTCGATGAAACCGCGTGCGAGGCTGAAGCGTATGTCGCCCTGGGTGCCAAGTACGGGTGGCAGATGAAGCTTGTCGACTGGCTCTCCCGTCTGGGGGGACGCATTGACGAGAGGCGGATCATCGAGATAAATCTTGACGCGGAGGATCGATGAGAACCCTACTAGTACCGGCCCTGCTCGTTCTGTGTCTGCTGGTGACGTCGCCGGGCAATGGCGACGCGGCGAGTCTGGCGAGCTACGTGCCGCAGCGGGAGGCCCAGTGGAATCTTCTGCGTTACTGGCTCGGGGGTGGAGAGGTCGTGCGCGAACCGGTGGGCCCGTCGCCCAAGGTCGATCGCGAGTTTCTCGAACTCGGCGAGAGACTTTTTGGGATGTACTGCGTCAACTGTCATGGCGCCAGCGGGCGTGGCGACGGTCCGCGGTCGGCGGCGCTGCACCCGCCTCCGCGTGATTTCACCGCGGGTCTTTTCAAGTTCCGCTCGACGCCATCGGGCGAACCGCCGACGCCACGAGATCTGTTCCGTACCGTCACCGGTGGTTTGCGGGGAACGGCGATGGTGCCCTTTGGTGACATCGCCGAATCGGAGCGATGGGCACTCGTCGCCTGGGTGCGGCACCTCGCCAGCGTCGAAGCCGCTGGCGACGGTTCGGAGCGATCGCTTGCGGTCTCCGTCCCGGACGCGCTCGATGACGCCGGGAGGCTTGCCCGGGGCGGCGCCGTCTACGCCAAGCTCGAGTGCGCGCGCTGCCACGGCGAACGGGGGCGAGGCGATGGTCCGAGCGCCGCCGAACTCGAGGACGCCTTGGGAAGGCCCCTGCCTCCTCCGGATTTTGCCACCCAGCCGCTCAAGCGCGGCGACGACCCCCGCGATCTCTTTCTCAGCATCGTGACCGGGCTGGACGGCAGCGCGATGCCGGCCTACGCGGACACCGCCGAGGAGGGCGAGCTATGGGACCTGGTGGCTTTCGTTCGTTCGCTGCGGCTCAGGGGATCCAAGGAGGCTACTCCGGCAGACGTAGCGCTCGCCGAGGCGGCGCTCGACTACCAGCACGCCCAGGGCTCCCACGCGGTCGTAAAGCAGTGCGGCTGCCAGGCGAGGCGACAGGCGGAGGCTAGCACTCGGGCGCTCCCTGCCAAAAGCGCCGAAACCCCCGCGGCACCCGAGGACAGTGGTTGTGGCGAGGGCGGCTCCTGCGGCGGTACGCAGACCCCGACCGAATGAGAGCGGTTCGGAAGTCGACGAACTCAACCGCCGTAGAAGACCTTCTCCCCCAGATCGCGCAGCCACAGCGTGGCGTCGTCGGGCCGGCCCTCGGGTTGCTCGTTCACTCGTGCGTCGACCACTTCGGCGACCATGACGGCGTGATCTCCCTTTTTCACCGTCTCGACGAGCTTGCATTCGAGCTGGGCCGGGGTGGCGTCGAGCAGCGGTGAGCCGGTACTGGCCGTCGTGAAACTCTCACCGCCTATGGACTGCCCTTCTCGCTCGTGGGGTTTGAAGAAGTTATAGGCGAGTGCCTGCTGGTTCTTGCCGAGCACGTTGAGCGCGAATGAACCGCTTTCCTTGATCGCGGTGTAGGCGAGAGAGTCGGCCTTTACACCTACGGCTACTAGCGGCGGGTCGAACGAGGCCTGGGTTACCCAGTTGACGGTGGCGGCGGCCACCTTGCCGTCGGCGGCTTCGGCGGTGAGGACGTAGAGTCCGTATGGGATCATCCGCAGGGCGGTCTTTCGTGCATCGTCATTCATATGACTAGTCCAGGGCTTTGACGGCCGTGGCTACCATCACCGGAGCCGGTTCTATCTTGGTCGAGTCGGCGTCGCTGGAGTCTACGGCGGTGACCTCGAAACTATCCTTGGAGGGATCTTCTTTGGTTCTGAAGCTGCACGTCGCGACTTCAGTCGGTGTGGAAAAGCCCGCCAGATCGATGATGGCGCCTGACACTAGGCCGTCCCCCTTGTTGTTGAAGGTGGCCAGTGACCCCTCGAAGGCGCTCTCGCACTCCACGTCGCCGGCGTCGCCTACGAAGCCCCCCTCACCTTTATATTTGATGTCGAATTGCAGGGCCGCGACGCTTCCGGAGTCGCTGCTGACGCCGACCGTGACGGCGTAGGTTCGCGTCTGGGCCTTGTGGTCAGACGAGGCCTTGGGAGCCGTCGAGCTCGACGGCGGGCCCGACTTGCAAGCGCCCAGTGACAGCGCCAGAGCCGCGAGCGCCGCGACCCACAGGACTCGAGAAGACGGAAACCAACGGTAATCGTGAGTGTTCATGCGTTAATGTATAGCAGTTGCGGGGGCGGGCGGCGAGGTTGGGAGGTTTGTTTCCCTTGCCGGAGTGTGGGTCCTCCGATAATAGAACACGTTCCAGTCGGGTCTCCGAGCGAGCGGGTGAGCAAGCGTGGATCTTGGTTACAGTGAAGAGTACGAGGCCTTTCGGGCTGAAATTCGTGCCTTTCTCGAAGAGCACTGGAGCGCCGACGACCGGGCTCGCCACGGCGGTGAGGAAGTCCTCATCGGGACGATCAAGAAACCCGACGAACGCGTCACAGAGTTTCGCTTGCAGGCGATAGAGGCGGGTTACCTCTACCGCGACATCCCGCGCCGTTGGGGCGGGTCGGAGCAGGCCTTCGACCCCCTGAAGTCGGCGATAATCCGCGAGGAGTTCAAGAGGGTTCGTGCGCCGAGGGAAATGGTGGGCCAGGGGCCTTCCATGCTGGCCTACACGCTACTCGAGCACGGAAGAGAAGACCAAAAGGAGCGTTTCCTCAGGGACACCCTGCTGGGGCGAATCCTCTGGTGTCAGGGCTATTCCGAGCCCGGTGCGGGCAGTGACCTCGCGTCGGTCAAAACCAGGGCCGAACTGGAGGGCGATGAGTGGGTGGTAAACGGCCAGAAGATATGGACCTCGAACGCGCAGGACGCGGACTGGATGTTCGCGCTGGTGCGTACCGAGCCCGACGCCCCCAAGCATCAGGGGATCACCTACATGCTCATCGACATGAAGAGCCCGGGGATCGACGTCAGGCCGCTGAAGCAGATCACCGGCGATGAGGATTTCAACGAGGTGTTCCTGGACGACGTTCGGGTACCGCGAGACAGCATAGTGGGCGAGCGGGGTCAGGGCTGGACGGTGAGTCGATCGACGTTGAAACACGAGCGCGCGTTGATAGGAGACACCGACATCAGCCGCAGGACCTTCGACGGCCTGGTCATGATGGCCCGGGCGGTAGAGCGGCGAGGCCGACCCGCCATCAAGGACCCGGTCCTACGCGACCGCCTCGTCGACCTAGAGTCGAGGCTCATCTCGCTCGAATACCACTCGATGCGTCTGTTGACCATGCAGTCCCGTGGCGAGGACCCTGGCATCGCCGGCATCGTGCCCAAGCTCGCCGCTACCCAGCTCAGCTACGACATGGCCAAGACGGCCATGGACGTGATGGCGGAGGCCGGAGCCCTCGCTCCCGGTGAACCAGCCGCGCCGGCCATGGGGATGTTCGTGACCGCCTACCTGTGGTCGCTGGGGGTCCTGATCGCCGGCGGAACCGCGAACATACAACGCAACATCATAGCCGAGCGTGGGCTGGGAATGCCCAGGGATCCGGTACAGACCGCGTGAACGAGGGTCGGCCGACACGGGACACGGTGGCCGAGGGGATGGGTTGATCGTGGATTTCGGGCTTACCGAGGAACAGCTACTGCTGGCCGAGACCGTCAGGCGTTACCTCTCTGACAACTGCCCGACCTCGAGGGTGCGAAGCGTCATGGAGGGTGAGGACGGTCACGACGAAGAACTCTGGCGCGGGCTCAACGACCTCGGCGTAGGCGCGATACTGCTTCCGCAGGAGCTGGACGGCCTGGGCGGCGAGTTCCTAGACCTCGCGCTGGTGGCGGAGCAGCTCGGCTACCACGCGGCACCGGGACCCTTTCTTGGCTGCTCGATGGCGATGGTCGCTTTGCTCTACGCCGATGACGCGGGGCTTGGGACTCGCTGGTTGCCGGCGCTGGCTGGTGGCGACGCCATCGGCACGGTTGCTCTGAGCGAAGCCGGTGGTCGCTGGGAACCCGAAGAGCTCGAGGTCAGGGTCGAGGGCGGTCGGCTCAGCGGCACCAAGCCCCTGGTCCCCTACAGCGCCCTCGCCGATTTTTTCGTGGTCGCCGCTCGTGACGGCCGGGGGCCGGGGCTCTGGCTGGTGGAAGCGGAGGCGGGTTGCGTGCACAACACTGCGCTGGCGGGCAACGACATGACGAGGCGTCTCGGGACCGTTGACTTCGAGCGGGCGCCGGCTCTGCGGCTCGGGGGCCGAGACTTGATCGAGAAGACGAGGGACGCGGGGCTCGTCCTCATCGCCGTCGACAGTTACGGCGGAGCCAGGAGATGCCTTGCGATGGCGAGGGACTACGCCCTCGAGCGCGAGCAGTTCGGCCAGGTGATAGGGGCCTTCCAGGCCGTCAAGCACCAGCTCGCCGATCTCGCGACCGAGCTCGAACCGGCCCTTTCTCTTTGCTGGTACGCGGCACACGCTTTCGACGCGCTACCCGCGCAGGCGCCCAGGCAGGCGGCCATAGCGAAGGCCCGTCTGACGGACCTCTACGACCGCGCGGTTCGCGATTCGATGGAACTGCACGGTGGTATATCGTTCACCTGGGAGTTCGATCTGCAGCTCTGGTTCCGGCGCTCGATGTTCAACCGCAGCTTTCTCGGTGATTCCTGCTATCAGCGCCAGCGCGTGGCCGACCTGGCGGGCTGGTAGAGGCCTGGACTCGCCGCCCTGGGTCCAGGCTTATTAACCCCCTGTAATAGCCAGCCGTAGACAAGGCAGGCGAGACAGTATTATATACGTTGCCCGCTCGGCGTTTTTCCTTTTGGTAGGGAGCCCTGGCAGGTGTTGGTTGCTATGAGCTGCGAAAATGCCAGGACTTCCAGGGGGTATAATATGAGAATCGTGACTGTTGCGGTTGCGGCTGGGCTGTTCCTGGCCACGTCATTGTTGTCCACGCCGGCCGTGGCCGGAAGCGCGCCGGCCGAAGAGCAGACCGGGACCGATTCCGCGGGCTTCTACGCCGGTGCGAGCTACGTCAACGCCTTCGTCGACGACAACGGCGCTCCGGGCTGGGGTGTAAACCTGGGCTATTCCTTTAACCGCTACTTCGGTGTCGAGGGGGGGTGGATCAGCCTGGGTTCGCTGGAGTTCGTTGGCGGGGATTCGGACGTTGACGGCCCTCAGCTGGTTGGGGTACTTACCTACCCGATCAGCGACCTCTTCAGAGCCAAGAAGCCCAGCACCTTTTCGCTCGTCGCCACCGCTGGCGTCTTCTTCTGGGACATGGAAGATCTCGACAACGACGGCAACGATTTCACTTTCAGCCTCGGGCTGAAACACCACCTCAAAGGTGACGTCACCGTGCGTCTGGAGTACGAGAAGTTCTTCGGT
This sequence comes from Binatia bacterium, assembly GCA_046754245.1. GTDB lineage: Bacteria > Desulfobacterota > Binatia > UBA1149 > UBA1149 > JBHHVL01. The sequence continues at coordinate 13,995 of JBHHVL010000005.1, forward strand.
CTCGAAGACGTGGGCGGACGGGACGTTGCTGCGGAAGCCATAACCCTTTCGCTCAACTACGAGTTCGGTTCGTTCGGTCTCTGAGCGTCGAGGGCGGGCCCCGGCAGAAGCCACTCTCACGCTCGACAACGCTTTGGGCGCAGACGAGCCGTCGCAGGTGAGCCATGGGTCGCTGGCGCGAAGCAGTACGGAACTGGGGAGTCGAGGCGGAAGAACGGGGCCTTGACTTCCCTTGCGATGAGGTCCTTCGGGACGCCAATGACGTCCTCTACTATGGCATCACCGTGAACGCCTCTCCCGCGGTTCTGTTTCGCTGGCTCTGCCAGATGCGCGTCGGAGGCTACAGCTACGACCTGATCAGCCACTTCTGGCATCGCAGTCCGCGTGAACTCACTCCCGGGATGGAGCGGCTTGAGGTGGGGCAGGCGGTGATGACGATCACGGATATCGTGGGCTTCGAGCGGGACCGCCACCTCACGTTGCGGCTGCGCAAACCCGGGATCTACTACCCGCCCAGCGCGGTTTCTTATTTGATCGTTCCTCTCGATGGAGCGCGTTGCCGGCTGATAGTGAAATGCAGCCTGAAGTTCCGGCCGGGCCTGCGCGACATCGTGTGCCGGACTGTCGGCCCGTCACTGACCTGGATCATGATGCGTCGCCAGCTCTTGAACTTCAAGCGTCTGGCCGAGGCGATGGCCCGAAAAACAGGCCTTGAGTAGACAGGACCCGGCCGAAGGTTCCTCAGGATCTTGCGACGGGCTACCGACGTTGAGAAAATTTACCCGCATAAGTCTTAATAACTCTCCGGACTAATAAGATTTACTGAACGGGGGGATCCGACCGTTCTGCAGGGCAGAGAAACAAGGCGCTATCCGGCCAGGAGCTTGAGGCCGGTTACGAACAAGAGCAGGGCCAGGCCGTAGCGTAGAGGGTTGGATGGGACCAGCTGGGCCAGGCGGCTGCCTACCCATATGCCAGGGAGCGATCCCGTCAGCAGCGCGACCATCATCGCGATGTCCACGTTGCCCCTCAAAAAGTGGGCGGCCCCTGCGGTGCCGAGCAGCACGGTAGCGTGAACGAGGTCGGTTCCTATTAGCACCAGGATATTCAGTTCGGAGACGAGCAGTAGAACGGCCATGAGCAGGGATCCGGAGCCTACCGAGGTGAGTCCGACCCCGAGGCCTATTAGGGCGCCGCCGACCACCAGTATGGGTTCCTTGAATCGGTCCTGAACCTGAGGGTTGCGGATCAGGCGCGAGTCGCGGAAGCGGCCGGCGAAGAATCGGCGCTCGAGTATGCTGATCAAACCGACGGCCAGCAGCATCAGACCCAGCGCGCGCAAGGTGAAACGCTCCACGTCGACGCCGGCCTCAGCGAACCATGGGGTCATCACCAGTACCGCAAACAGAGACGCCGGGACCGAGCCCACCGCGAGCCAGCGTATGTAGGGGAAGTTGACCTGGCCGCGGCGGATGTACTGTATGGAGCCGAACACCTTGGTGACTGTGGCGTAGGCAAGATCGGTGCCTACCGCGACCGTGGGACGTACCCCGAATACCAGGATCAGCAGGGGGGTCATCAACGCGCCTCCGCCGACCCCGGTGAGCCCGACGAGCATCCCTACCACGAATCCGCTGGCGCTGAGCCCGGGGTCAAACACAGTCTTCAGGCTAGCGAATGCTGGACATGGACGCTAGATGGGTAGGGAGCGATGGGAGGTCAAGGTGCAGGAGACGAGAAGTTGACGGACATCAGGCCATCGGCCTTGCAGGGGAGGCGCGTGCTGGAGCTAGCCGACGAGAAGGGGGCCTACTGCGGCAAGTTATTCGCTGATATGGGGGCCGACGTGATCAAGATCGAGAGGCCCGGCGGGGACGCCTCCCGCCGCTCGCCGCCACTGTGGAGGGGCGAGGGCGGAAGCGGCGAGAGCTTGTCCTTCCTCTACACCAATACCAGCAAGAGAGCCGTGACCTTGGATCTCGAGAAGGCCGAGGGGCGGGAGCTTTTTGTGAGGCTCGTGGAGACCGCCGACGTCGTGCTGGAAACCTTTCCCCCCGGCTTTCTTGACGAACTCGGCCTCGGCTATGGCCATCTGCGACGGACAAACCCGGCCCTCGTCTTCAGCTCCATCACCGGTTTCGGCCAGACCGGGCCCCAGCGTGGATTTCGGTCGTCGGATCTCGTGGCTGGCGCCCTGGGCGGGGCTCTCTACGTCACCGGCGAAGCCGACGATCCCCCGGTTACGCTTGCCGGCCAGCAGTACTACACGGTGGCTGGCCTTTGCGCGGCGTCGGCTACCATGATCGCCCTGCTTCACGCTTCGCGCGTCGGCCGTGGCCAGCACGTCGACGTCTCGGCAGAGGAAACCACGGTATCGCTGTCCCACATCTGTGGCATCGGTAAGTGGCTCGATGACGGCATCGTACCTCGTCGCATGGGCACGGCTCTTTTTGCCTCGGTTCCGTCCGGCACCTACACCTGCAGGGACGGCCTCGTCTACCTCATGGTCAACCGGCCTGCCCACTGGAAGGCTCTCGCCGAGTGGATTCACGAAGAATGCGGGATCGAGGAAGTGATGGATCCGATGTTCGAGGGCCCGTCGTCGCGGCGACTGCCTCACAGGGAGCTGCTGGATATCTTCATCCGCGACCTCACCGCGCGCCACAGCGTCGAAGAGATCTACCACCAGGGCCAGCAGAGGCACATCGCCTTCACCCCGGTAAACGGCCTCGCCGAGGTCGCGCGCGACCCCCAGCTGGCGGCTCGCGGCTACTTCGTGGACCTGCCTCACGGCAACGGCGTCACGCTCCGATTTCCCGGGGCCCCGTATCGCTGTGGCGAAACCCCCTGGAGGGTCAGCCGCCGGGCGCCGGCCGTCGGTGAGCACAACGCGGAAATCTATGGTGGCGAACTCGGCCTGTCTGGCATCGGCCTGCGGGAACTCGAGGAGCGCGGGATCATATGATGGCTGTGAGAGACGTCGAGGGAAGAGGTGGCGAGCAGGCGCTGGCCGGGATCAGGGTGGTCGAGTTCAGCTCCGCAATGGCTGGGCCGTGGATAGGCAGGTTCATGGCCTGGGCCGGCGCGGAGGTTGTCAGGGTGGAGTCGGCAAAACACCCGGACGTGGTTCGCCAGTACGTTCCCCCCTGGGCTCCGGAGCTGGGCACGCAGCCTCAGCTCTCACCCTGGTTCACCGACTGGAACGCCGGCAAGCGCTTCGTCGCTCTCGATCTCAGTCGACCGAGAGCGATCGAAATCGCGCGCCGCCTGGTCGGGATCTGCGACCTTGTAATCGAGAACTACAGTGGCGGCGTCGTCGACAGGCTCGGACTCGGCTACGAGGATCTGCGGGCGGTGAAGCCGGACTTGATCATGCTCTCGACCTCCGGCTACGGTCGCGACGGGCCCTGTTCGGGCTACGTGACCTGGGGGCCCAACATCGAGGCGCTGTCGGGCTCCAGCCGTGCATCGGGCTTTCCCCACCGAGAATGCACCGTGACCCAGTTTGCCTACCCGGACGGGGTGAGTGCCCTCCATGGTCTCTTCGTGGTCCTGGCTGCGCTGGATTACCGGACGAGGTCAGGCCGTGGCCAGTTCATCGATGTTTCCCAGTACGAGGCCACGGTCTCGTCGATGGGACAGCCGATGCTCGACTTCCTCGCCAACGGCGAGGAGCCTCGGCCCATGGGCAACCGCGCGTCGGCCGCCGCTCCGCATGGGTGCTTTCGTTGCGCGGGAGACGACGCGTGGTGCGCGATCTCGGTTGGCGGCGAAGAAGAGTGGCGGAGCCTCTGCCGGGTCGCCGGGCGGCCGGACTGGGCGGCCGATGAACGCTTTGCCTCGCTGTCGGAGCGCATCGAGAACCAAGAGGCGTTGGACCAGGAGCTCACGCGTTGGACCTCCTGCCTTACGGCCTATGAAGTCATGGAATCGCTGCAGGGTGCAGGCGTAGCCGCTGGCGTGGTGCAAAACGCCGAGGATCTGGCCTGGAGAGACCGTCAGCTCGCCGATCGAGGTTTTTTGGAGCAAATCGAACACCACAAGAAAGGTCGGGTCATCGCCACGGGTGTTCCCTTTGGCCTCGGCGCCACGCCCGGTCGCAGCGGCGCGGCCGGTTCGGCCATAGGCCAGGACAACCACTACGTATTCGGCGAGCTGTTGGGCATGAGCGCCGCGGAGATAGAAGAGTCCGTGCGAGCCGGTGCCATCGAGACGGGCTAGGGATCTTGGGATTATTATTGCCGGTAGCACCGGCTACCGGGTTGTTCACGACACAGCGACAGGGAGGTAATGAAGTCTATGACGGTCTTATGGACAAGAAGTTCGGTCGAAGGTCCGCAGGATGGATAGCACGGTGGTGGAGGCGGAGATTTCCAGGCTCTCGGATCTCGAAGCCATACGCGAGCTGGCACGGCGTTACGCCCACTGCGTATGGCAGAAAGACGTCGATGGGGCCGTGGCTCTGTTCACGGAGGACGGTGAGATGGACACCGGTGATCGCCCTCCCATACGGGGCCGCGGACAGCTGCTCGAGGTATACCGGACCATGCTCGCGGGCGCCGTGTTCCAACCTTTCGTGCATAACCACGTCGTCGATCTGGGCGGTGGCGATGCAACCGGCACCTGTTACCTCGACCTACGGGCGAGCGTGGGCGGGAGGAGCATGATCGGTTCGGGTTATTACCAAGACCACTACGTGTGCGACGACGGGCGCTGGAAGTTCCGCTCCCGCAAGCTGATCATGGATTATTTCGTTCCGCTTGACGAGGGCTGGACCCAGCGAGACGGCTGAGAGCCTATGGTCCTAGCCACCGCATTGAAGCGCGCAGGGCTTCGCGGCCGCCAGCGCGGACCCAGTCGCCGTGTGCGAGTACGATGCGCTCCGGGTTCCACGCGATCGCCTTGGCCAGGGCCTTGCGGGTCGCGGCGCGGTTCCAGAAGGAGAGTCTCCACTCACGGGGTGTGCTGCCGTTCTTTCCTACCAGCCCGTCGGCTTTCATGACCATGCGCTGAGGCCACGGCAGGGTCGCAGGATCGAACTTCTGTATCAGGTCGGCCACGATGAGGGTCGCGGAATGGCGGTGGAAAAACACCACCTCCTCCATGGCGAAGCTGCCTCGAAACACTACCTGATCGATGTCAACGGCCCAGGCGGGATCGGCTTCGTCGCCGAGTTCGGCGTGGAATACGAGGTCCTTGCGCCGCTTGGCCAGGCCGGGGGGAGCGTAGAGCGAGGCCTCGGGCCAGCTTTCGGCCCATTCTCCCAGGAAGAGGTGGTGCAACTTGTTGGGGGAGACGATGCATCGCGGCGTTCCCAGCGATTCGAGCTCCGACCGCAGTTCGCGACTCGAGCGGATCGGAGAGTATATCCACAGCCCGCCGTCTCGCAGGCGCACGACTGTCATGCGGGTGGGGTAGGATATGCCCACAAAACGGACGTTCTCACCTTCGACGATCCAGATGTCCCTGGCGACTTCGACGAGCATCGCTGGTTCCTCTGACCTCTCCACTGTATACCCTCCCGGGCCCCGGCAGGTAAATGGAACGTGTTTCACTTACCCCGTATGGCGTGGTACCTCTTTCCCAGTGCCGTGGAGACCGATCTAGACGGCTCCCTTTTCTGGTTTGGGCGCCGTTTCGGCCTTCCACGGTCGAGGAGGACGGACCTTGGACTTCGAGTTTACTCCCGAGCAAAAGGCCTTCGCGGCCGAGGTTGACCGCTTCATCGAGGAAAACCATGATCCCGAGGTCATGGACCTCAGCCGCGAGAATATGGCCCAGCTCGTTGACACGCCGGCGCGACGGGCCTTTCTCGACAAGATCGCGGAGCGGGGGTGGCTGGGACTTACCTGGCCCAAGGAGTACGGAGGCAGCGACGGCGAGGGGATCTACGAGTACATACTCAACGAGAGACTCGCCGGTGTCGGTGCGCCCCAGATCGGCAAGGGCGTCGGAATAGTCGGCAAGACCATCATCCGACACGGCAACGAAAGGCTCAAGCGGGAATTCCTCCCCAAGATTCTGAACAACGAGATCCAGTTTGCCATCGGCTACAGTGAACCGCAGGCAGGCTCGGACGCGGCGGCGATGGCGCTCAAGGCGACCCGCGACGGGGACGGTTGGCGCCTCAACGGGCAGAAGATCTTCACCACCTCGGCGCACTTCGCCGACTGGTACTGGGTGGGGGCCAGGACCGACCCGGATGCTCCCAAGCATCACGGAATAAGCCTGTTTCTTCTGCCCATGGATGATCCCGGCCTCACCATCCACGCCATGCCCACGATAGGAGACGAGATCACCAATCAGGTCTTCTTCGACAACGTCTACGTTGGCAACGACTACCTGGTCGGGGAACTCAACAAGGGCTTCCAGTACATTTCCGAAGCGCTGGACCTCGAGCGCTTCACGATGTTCACCTTCTCTCCGATCGAGCAGCGAGTAGATCTGCTCTGCGACTACGTCGCTTCTGAGAAACGCGACGGCAAGCCGCTCAAAGACGATCCGGTCGTACGACACAAGCTCGCGCGGTTACTTACCGAAACCGAGGTGGCCAGGGGCCTCGGGTTCCGCTTCGTCGCTGAGTCCATGAAGGGGGGAGCTCCGCCGACCTGCGAGGCTTCCGAGTACAAGCTCTACGCCACCGAACTCTCCAAGCGGGTTGCCGATCTTTCCATGGACATCGCCGGTCCCGGGTCGCAGCTCAGGGTCCACACCGAGGAAGCCCCTATGAAGGGAAGAGCGGAGTCCACCTATCGTTACACCGTGATCGACACGATCGGGGGCGGGGCTTCCGAGATTCAAAAGAACATCATTGCCAGGCGTAAGCTCGGCCTGCCGAGGAATTTCTAAGACGACCATGGAATCATCGTCGCCCCTGCTGTCCGGGTACACCGTGATTGACCTCTCTAGCGTGGGTCCGGCTTCGCGCTGCTCTCGGATCCTGGCTGACTACGGTGCCAGGGTGATCAAGGTCGGACCGCCCCCTCAAAAAAACACGGTGCAGATCAAGCCGCCGTTTTTCGCCTACAGCGCGGGCCGCGGCCTGGAGTGGATAGGCGTAGACGTCAAGGCAGCGCGCGGTCGCGAGGTGTTCATGAGGCTTGCCGGGTCGGCGGATGTCGTCGTAGAGAGTTTCAGACCCGGGGTCGCCGACCGGCTCGGCGTGGGTCACGAGGAGCTCCGGCGTGTCAACCCCGACCTCGTCTATTGCTCGACGAGCGGCTATGGCCAGAACGGTCCCAGCTCACGCTGGGCGGGCCACGACCTCAACTACCTCGCCGTGGGTGGATTCCTCCACTGTTCCAGCCGCCGCGGTGACGGGAGCCCGGCGATTCCCGGTGCGACCGTGGCGGATGCGGCGGCCGGCGGTATGCACGCGGTGATCGCCATACTCGCGGCACTCCTCAGCAGGGAGAAAGGCGGAGGGGGCCGCTATCTCGATGTTTCGGTAGCCGAGGGCGTACTTTCCCTCATGTCCCTCCAGGTCGACGAGCATCTGGCCACGGCTAGCGAACCGGGACCTGGCAGCGGCATCCTGACCGGCCGCTACGCCTGTTATGACCTCTACGCGGCCCGTGACGGCAAGTGGCTGTCGGTCGCCGCCATAGAGCCGGTCTTCTGGTCCAACCTCTGCGAGGCCTTGGGTTGCCCGCGATGGAGCGATCGCCAGACCGACGACGGCTGTCAGGAGCAGATCCGAGAGGACCTGAGGAGGATATTTGCCGGGCGCGAGCGCGACCGCTGGATCGACGAACTCGCGCCGTTGGATACCTGTGTCGCGCCGGTCTACTCGGTCGCGGAGCTCGTCGATGACCCTCACTTCAAGAGCCGTGGCGCCATTGTCGAGGTCGACCATCCGCGGCGAGGACGTTTTCGCCAGCTCGCGCCGCTGCTCGCGGGCATGGATCGCGGGGGCCACGCTCGAGGGAACGGCGAGCGTCGCGGCGACGCGGATTCAGTGCTGGCCAGCGCCGGATTCAGCGAGGAAGAAATAAAGGAGTTGCGGACGGTGGGCGTAGTAGCGTGAGTAGCGTGCGGTCGCTCGCAGGTGAGAAGCACCGGCTCGGCGGACCCGGGAGCGGCGACGATGTCTGAACTACCCCGTGAGGTCGCTTCGTGGATCGACCAGGTGCGCTACGAGGAAGAGACCGAGTTCGAGGTGGAGAGGGGTTACATAGCGACGAGCTGTTCGTCGGTGCAGAACGGTAATCCTCTTTTCTGGGACGAAGAAGTCGCGTTTCGACTCACGGGTGGGCCGATCGCGCCTCCGACCATGCTCTCCGTGTGGTTCCGACCGCACCACTGGGCCCCTGGGCGCAGCAAGCAGGTGCAGCCGCTCCAGGTCCACTTTGATCTCAAGGAGAAGCTGGGTTTGCCCGAGGCCGTGATGACCGACAACGAGATCGTCTTCGGTGAGCCGGTGCGCCCGGGGGACAGGCTGCGTACGCGCCAGATCCTGCGCTCGGTGAGCGATCCCAAAACCACCAAGCTAGGTAGGGGACGGTTCTGGGTCATAGAGGTCCAGTACCTGAACCAGAAGAGCGAGCTGGTGGGCAAGGAGATCTACACGGGCTTTGGTTACCGGAGGGCCGAGTGACAGAGAAGCGACTCGAGACGCTGTTCGCTCGCGACGTCCAGGAGGGAGACGAACTGCCACCCCTGAGCGTGGACGTGACCGCGACGACGATCATCCTCGGTGCGTTGGCCAGCCGCGACTGGCGACCTATGCACCACGACAAGGATTTCGCGATCAATCGCAACGGCACCAAAGACATATTCATGAACACGCCCAACCAGGCGGCGTGGTTCGAGCGCTACGTCACCGACTGGACGGGTCCAGCGGGGCGTCTGGGACGCATGAAGTTTCGTATGAAGGCCTCGGTGTTTCCCGGGGACCGCATGGTGTTTGGCGGGGTGGTGGAGAAAATCGAGAAGGACGACTCGGGCTGCTGCTGGGCCGAGGTCGTCGTTCGCCTCCGGGTGGGCGAGAAGACGGTTACCGACTGCGACCTTCGCGTGGCTCTGCCGGCGGATGAGAACGACAACCCGTGGCAGCGGCGGGGGGACCGTTGGAAGCCCTGACAGAGCTCAGGTCTTGACGGGGTATCGGTGAAGGTGGTTAGGAGAAGCTCTGATGGATCTGGATTTTAGCGAAGAACAGCGGATGCTCCGCGACACGGTGCGTGGACTGTGCTCGCGATACTCAACTCCGGAGTTAGTGCGGGCGATGGAAGACGATCCCGCGGGCTACCAGGAGGATTTCTGGAAGCAGCTGGCCTCTCTTGGTCTGCTGGGACTTACCCTCTCGCAGCGGTGGGGCGGATCGCAGCTCAGCCTGATCGACGCTGCCGTGGTATACGAAGAGTTTGGCAGGGCTCTGGCGCCCTCTCCCCACTTCGTGAGTTCGATGCTCTGTGCGCGAGCACTGGCGCTCGTCGGCGGGGACGAACATGAGCGGAGCTGGCTGCCCGCCCTGTGCGCCGGGGAGGCGATCCTCACTCCGGCCTGGCTCGAGCCCGGAAACGGCTTCGGCGCGCGGGGCGTGCAGATGCGTGCGTCCGTCGATGGTGACGGGTACAGGCTGGACGGTGAGAAGTACCTCGTTCCCTACGCGAGCTCCGCCACCAGACTGCTGGTTCTCGTGCGCAGCGGTGACGGAGATGAAGACGTCGATCTGCTCCTCGTCGATCCGGCCAGCGATGGCATCGAAATGACCCAGCAGTTCACGCTCGCGGCCGACAACCAGTACAAGGTGCGTTTCGATGACGTCAGAGTTCCGCTCTCGGACCGTGTGGGTCCAGAGCTGTCGGGCTGGGCCACCTGGAACGAGGTCATGCACGACGGGATCATCGTGGTGGCGGCCCAGGCTATGGGAGGCGCCGAACGCGCGCTGGAGATGACCGTCCAGTACGCCAAGGAGCGCGAACAGTTCGACAAACCCCTGGGGGCGTTCCAGGCCATCGCCCACTACCTCGCCGACGCTGCTACGGCGGTGGACGGCGGTCGTACCCTGGTGTACCAGGCGGCCTGGGCCCGTTCACACGAGAGACCGGTAGATCGACTGGCCCCCATGGCCAAGCTCTTCGCCTGCCAGACCTTCCGGGACGTCACGGCCATGGCCGAGCAGGTCCACGGGGGGCTCGGGTTCACGGTCGAGTACGACATCCAGCTCTATTTCAGGCGGGCCAAGCAGCTCCAGCTGTCGTGGTGGGACTCGCGCTACCTCGAGGAGTTGATCGCGGCGGCGGTCCTTGATCGCGGGCGAGAGGTCGCGGCCTAGCCCGCCCTGGTGCGCCCGAGGGTGCAGACCCATCGGTTAGCAGATGAAGCAACTATTGGCCGATCTCGAGAACTGGCGATCCAAGGGCGAAAGCGTGGTTCTGGCCACACTGGTGAGAGTACGAGGCTCTTCCCCGCGCGGCCTGGGCGCCCGCGCCGCGGTCACCGGCGGTGGGGCCATCGTCGGTTCGGTGAGCGGGGGCTGCGTGGAGAGCGATCTGTTCGATCGGGCCATGGAGGTGCTCGAGAGCGGCCAGGCGCTTGTAGCCAGTTACGGCCTCACCACCGAAGCGGATCTGGAGCTGGGGTTGAGCTGCGGCTCCATCGAAGTCCTCGTCGAAGCGTTCACTGAGGACCCCTGCTGGCGGACCATGAGCGACGCCCTGGCTGAGCGTCGTCCCGTAGCCCTGGCGGTCGCGTTCGCGCCGCCGTCGTTAATCGGTCGCAGGTTATCGGTGCTGGACGACGGAAGCGTCGCTGGTTCGATCGACGACCGTCTCGATCAGAGGGTGATAGCCGAGGCCAGCGGAATGCTCGGGCGGGGTGGGGCGGCGACACTGGACCTTGAGTCCGGCGGCGACGGGGCCAGCGTTTTGGTCGAGGTGTTTCGTCCTCCTCCGCGGCTGTTCATAATCGGGGCGACGGACACCGCCCGCTACCTCTGTCGCATGGCCAAGGACCTGGGGTACTACGTGATCGTCGTGGACGCCCGCGCGGCTTTTGCCAGGGCTGAGCGCTTTCCCGAAGCCGACGAACTGCGGCGGCTCTGGCCCCAGGAGGTACTGGAGAAGGCCGAGCTCGACGAACGCTCCTACGTCGTCGTGCTCTCCCATGACTCGAAGTTCGACCTCCCCGCCCTGGCCTGCGCGTTGCGGTCCCAGGCGGCTTACATAGGCGCGTTGGGGAGCAGACGGACCCAGGAACGCCGAAGCGCACGGCTCAGGGAAGAAGGCTTCGGCGACGTGGATCTCGCGCGCATTCGGGGTCCGGTGGGTCTGGACATCGGGGCTCGAGAACCCGCCGAAATCGCCCTCGCGATACTGGCCGAGCTGCTCGCCCTGGGCAACGGCCGCGACGGGAGGGCCCTGGTGGAGAAGCGGGGGGCGATCAACGATGTCGGAAGCTGAACTTGCCTCGCGTTTCATCTCCGGCCTCGTCCTCGCGGCCGGCGGTTCTACTAGAATGGGCCGGCCCAAACAGTTGTTGCCACTGGGGGAAACGTGTCTGCTGCAACGGGTCATCGATCAGGCTCTCGAATCGCGACTGGACGAGGTCGTCGTGGTCCTGGGGCACCGCGCGTCCGAGATACTCGAAGCTTTGAAGACTCCCACGGCTTCCCGCGTCCGGTTCGCGGTGAACGACGACCACGCCGAGGGTCTGAGCACATCGCTGATCACGGGTTTGCGCGCGCTGGATCCGCGGACCGTGGCTGCGGCCGTCATCCTCGGTGATCAGCCGGGGGTGGGTGCGACGCTGATCGACCGCACCATAGCGGCGTTTCTCGCGAGTGACCGTTCCGTGGCCCGGCCGGTCTACGTTTCTCGCGGAGGCGGAGATCCGGTCAAGGTGCCTGGCCACCCGGTAATTCTGGCGCGCGGCGTCTGGCAGCAAGTCGAATCGCTTCGTGGAGACGAGGGCGCGAGAGTGCTGCTCCAGTCCGATCCGGAGTGCTTGCTGGAGATAGCGGTGGAGACCGGACCGCCCGAAGACATCGACACCGAGCAAGACTACGAGCGCGTCCTCGAGTCCTTGGTCCCTCGCGGTGACTCGGGAGGGCGAGGGTGACTGGCGAAGCTCTGGCTGCGAACAGGTTGAAACATTGGGAGAACTTGGGCGATGGCGATTGAAATCAAAGAGACCTTCACGGTGCAGGCTCCCGTCGACGCGGTGTGGGACTTCGTCCTCGACCCGCACAAAGTGGCGGCGTGCATGCCGGGTGCGACCTTGGAGGGGGTAGAGGACGACGAGACCTACCTGGGCAGCATCAAGGTCAAGGTCGGGGCGGTTTCGGCGAGTTACCGGGGACGGGTTCGGATCACCGAGATCGACGAAGAGGGTCGCACGGTGCGACTGCTCGCCGAAGGCACGGAGACCGGCGGCGGTACCGCGAAGGGTTCGATGTTCAGCCGTCTGAGGGCGCTTCCCGGGGGTGGAACCGAGGTGGTGGCCGAGGCGAGCGTGGACATCACGGGTCGCGTGATGCAGGTGGGTAGGGGCATGGTCCAGGGGGTTTCCCACCAGCTCTTTCTGCAGTTCGTCTCCAGCACCCGGGAGCGGCTCGAGGCGCCACCGGGAGAGGCCGCTGCGCCGCCGCGAGGGTCGAACCAAGCGATCAGCATCGTGCCACTCGTGTTGCGAGCTTTTTTCGCGGCGCTGGCCAGGTTCTTGCGCCGGCTGCTGGGGCGAGAATGATGGGGAAGCGGCCGACCTGCACGCTAGCCCACGGCTTTCAGCTAGAACGTGTTGCAATACAGCCGCCTGCTGTCAATAATCGGCCGCCGCATCGCGAAGCGGGAGTGCTGGGTTTTCTGCTGCGTTCCTGGGGTGCAGGTTCTCGGAGTAGGAGTGATAGTCAAGGGTGTCCCGTTATCTCGTAGCATGTGACGCTGGTGGAACGATGACGGACGTCATCGTCGTCGACGAGCAGGGCCGTTCGGTCATCGGCAAAGCGCCGACAACCCCCGAAGACGAGAGCGTAGGCTACATCGAGTCTCTTGAAGAGGCCCTCCGTTACATGGGCCTCGACATGGAGGCTGACGGGCACGCGTTCTGCGGGAGCGTGGAGACCGCGATCTACACGGGCACGAGCATGCTCAACGCCTTGCTCAACCTCTCGGGTCTGAGAACGGGCCTGATCGTGACCCGCGGTTTCGAGGACATCATCGTTCAGGGGCGGGGCTCTCAGTCCTTCATCGATTATCAGTGGTCCGAGATAACCCACATGCAGTACCGCAAGCACAGGCGACCCCTGGTGCCGAGGGAACTGACGCGGGGAGTGACCGAGCGCGTAGACCTCTTCGGCGCCCCCGTGATCCCGCTGTACGAACAGGAAGCAGAGGCGGCCGTGCGCGAGCTTCTCGAAGCGGGGATTGAATCCCTGGCCATTCTCTTTCTGAACTCGTTTACCAACCCCTCGCACGAGCGTGAGGCCGAGAGCATCGCCAGGCGCGTGATGTCGGAGATGGACCGCGAAGTTCCGCTAGTCATCTCCAGTGAAGTCGCGCCCACCCTTCGAGAGGTCTCGCGCGCGAACGCCACCGTCATACAGGCCTACGCCTCCGCCCCGGCCCGCGAGCAGCTTCTCGGCGTCGAGAAACGCTTGACCGAGATCGGTTACAGGCATTCGCTGAAGACGGTGTTGTGTTATGGCGGCGTTACCAATATCCGCTATCCCCGACTCTTCGAGACCGTCATGTCAGGGCCGGTGGGCGGGATCATGGGCGCCCACTATCTGTGCGACGTCATAGGAGAAGACAACATCGTCTGTTCGGACGTGGGCGGCACGAGTTTCGACGCGGGGGCGATCACAGCCGGGGTCTTGCCGATCAACCGCGAACCGCCTTTTCAGCAGATGTACGTGAACGTGCCCATGCTCGACATTCGTTCGATCGGGGCGGGCACGGGAACCTACATACGGCTGGAACCCCAGACGAGGCGAATAAAATTGGGACCGGACAGCGCGGGGGGCACGCCGGGACCTGTTTTTCAAGAAGCGGGCAACGAGACTGCGACCATCAACGACGCCAACCTGTTGCTGGGGATTCTCAACGAGGATTACTACCTGGGCGGACGGGTCAGCGTCAACAAGGAGAAGTCGTACCAGGTCTTCAAGAAGGAGATCGCCGATCCCTTGGGCTTGGACGTCTACGTCGCGGCCGAGCAGTGCGTCGACCTCGTCAACGTTCTCATGCGTGAGCACCTCGTACGCAGCCTCATGGTGGGGCACGACCTCAGGGACTACGTGCTCCTTGGCTACGGCGGCGGCGGCCCCCTGCACCTACTGGGTTACGCCGGAGACTACCCTTGGAAGGCGGTGTGCACCGTTCCCCACGCCGGGGCGTTCTCGGCCTGGGGCGGCGCCTGCATGGACTACGCCCACCGCCGTCACAAGAGCGTTTCGGCCATGCTGCCTCCCGCGGCCGACGATGCCGCGAAGGCCATGGTCACCCGGGTTCTCAGCTCCACCTGGCGCCAGCTCGAAGAAGAACTGCTCGAGGAGTTGCTGTCGGAGGGCTTCGAGAGGGAGAAGATATCGTTGCGTCAGATCGCCTACATCCGGTACTACGGACAGCTCGAAGACGTCGAGGTGGAATCGCCGGTGCCGAGCCTAGACTCAACGGAGGATCTCGACGCCTTGCTGGCCCGGCACCAGGAGCTGTACACGAAGATGTTTACGCTGGTGGCACGGCCTTCCCAACCTACCTACCACTTTACCGAGGTCAGCGTGATAGCTCAGGTGGATACGGTGAAGCCTCGCTTGGCTCGCAAGGAACTCGAGGGCAAGCGGCCCCGTAAACAGGCCTCAAAGGGCAAGCGGCGAGTGTTCCAGAAGGGGCGGTGGCAAGAGGCGGCGATCTTCGAGATGGGTGAGCTCCGGCCAGGGAACGCGATAACTGGCCTGGCCGTGATCGAGGCGCCGAACACGACGCTGTTCATGCCGGCTGACTGGGGGCTACGTATCGACGAGCATGAAATCTACTGGCTGGAGAGGCGCAAGAAACGATGAATGTCGGGTCGGGTAACGAAGGGCGTATGCTCAAGGACCGACTGGTCGAGAACGATCGGCTGTTCGAAGAAACCGGATGCCTGTTCGGCCTGAAGACGCTGGCGCGCAAAGAGGAGGACCCGGGAACCTACGAGTCTGTCTGGCACATCCTTCTCAATATCTGCAACACCGCCTGGACGGTTGGCTGCAAGGTGTCCTCTTCCGCCATCGCCGCGGAAGGCGGCGATGCTCTGTGGAGCCTTCACCTTCCGACCGGTGAGGCGATTTGCACTTCGAAGGGGATCCTTTCCCATCCGGGGCTTCTCAGCATGTTGCTGCGCGCTTACATAGAAGACGATTACGAGCGCGACCCCGGTTTTCGTCTCGGCGATGTCTTCGAGAACAACGACCCACACTACGGGGGCATTCATTCGCCGGATTTCCAGACCACCATACCGATATTCTACGAAGGCGAGCTGGTAGCGTGGGCCGCGTCGGTCACACACGTGATGGACGCGGGTTTCATCTTGCCGGGTTCGATAGGCTTCATGAATCCGGATTCCTTTTCTGACGGCGTTCCTGTGACGATGGAACGTGTAGGCGAGAACGATCGCTTCTATCCCTGGTACGAGAAACGGATGCGCGTGCGTACCCGTACCCCGGACTGGGTAATGGGCGACGCCCGCGGACGGCTAGCCGGCTGCCTGACGATCCGGGACAGGATAGTGCAGCTCATCGACAAGTACGGTATCGACTTCTTCCGGGAGGCGACCGAGGAGTACATAGAAGACGGCCGCCGCTACGCGGTGGCGAGAATCAAGACCCAGGCGGTACCAGGGCGCCTGCGCAAGTCGAACTTCAAGGACCTGGCCATGGCCGGCAAGCGGGTCATCCTGCCCCACCAAGACATCGACTGCTTGTTCAACCTGCCACTGGAGATCAACATCGGGGCAGACGCGAAACTCGACATCTCGTTGCGAGGCGCGAGCGGTTGGGTTCCGTTTGGGCAAAACCTCACGCCGGCGGCGATCATCTCCGGCGTCCTCAACGGTTACTCCCACGTGGTCGGTTTCGACATGTTCAACTGGGGAGCGGTAGCGGCGTGGGAGATAGAAACTCCGCCCGAGGGTTCCTGGGCGAACCCCTTTCCAGTGAATCCGTTCGCCTCCTCGGGGGTCGGTTGGGCCCCGGCTGTGATGTGGATGAGCTCGCTCTACGAGACCTTCGGCCGCGTCTACTACACGCGCGGCTACGTCGAAGAGGTGGCGGCCGGCGCGGCCACCACCCTCACGGCCGAGTTCTCCGGCACCAACCAATACGGACTCTACACCGCGGGTATGACGCTCGAACAGGCGAGCAACGGCTCGCCCGCGCGCGGTATCGCCGACGGAGAGAACAGCGCGTGGTGCATCTACACGCCCAACGCGGACTTTGGTAACGCCGAGGTCAGCGAACTCTTCTACCCTATCCTATACCTCGGCCGTAACATCGAGCCCGACTCGGGCGGCTACGGCAAGTTCCGCGGAGGCCTCGGCCACACGGCCGTCTGGATGATCGCGAACACCCCGGGGATAGAGTACCAGTGCGGTTGCGCGGGCATGCGCAGCAAGGTGGTAGGCAACCACGGGATGTTTGGCGCCTATCCGACCTGGCCGGATCGGCCGAGTTACGCACGGGGTACCAACGTCAAGGATCTCATCGACGCCCGCCGACCTCTGGTTCACGAGAGGGGAGACCCCGAGGAGCCAGACCTCGAAAAAAACGTAGAGGCCTCTGTTCTCGAATCGAACATCATCGCCCCCTTCGTGACGCCGGAGAAGCTTCACGAATACGACCTCGTTGTGCATCCCATTTCCGGAGCACAGGCCTTTGGAGATCCCCTGGAACGAGACCCGGCGCTGGTAAAATCCGACCTCGACAAGGGATGGACCCGGTCGTGGGTCGCGGAGACCGTCCACGGGGTGGTGGCGAAAAAGGGCGACGGCGACCAGGGGTGGATCGTTGACGAGGAGGCCACGGCGATCAAGCGCGAGGGCCTGCGGCAGGCCCGGATCAAGCGCGGCGTTCCCTTCAGGCAGTGGTGGGAGAAAGAGCGCAAGAAGATAGAGGCCAGGGAGAACATCTCGCCAGCGGTGCTACGCATGTGGCGTAGCGCGATGGAGCTGTCGCCGGAATACGCGAGTGAGCTGCGGGCCTTCTGGGGACTGGCGGAGGACTTCAGCTTTTAGGCCGGTTCTGCCGAAGCAGCGGAGAGGGAGACTAGAGTGCCTGATTACGACAGAAGCGAGATAGAGAGGCTCATCGACGGCAAGCTGCCCTGGCCTCGCGTGCAAGAAATCATGAAAGACCCCAAGGACGGCGGCCGTTTCGAACTGTGGCTCGACATTCTTCAGGACCGGGTCTCATGGACGGAGAGGATCCTGCTGCCGCTGACGCCCTGTCTATTTGTCGTCGACAAGGGGGGCGAACGGGTCGTAAAATGCCGCTGCGGTCAGGAGTACGGCGACTACCGCGTGAACTGGAAACTCGGCGCCCTGATTTCGGTCAGGGAGAGTCCGGAGGATCTGCGTGAGGTCTACAGGGGGCGGGAGCAGCCCGACCCGTCGTGGGTACAGATACGTGAATACTATTGCCCGGGGTGCGGCTCTCAGCTGGAGGTGGAGGCCGTGCCGCGCGGTTGTCCGCCGGATTTCGAGTTCCTGCCGGACCTCGACGCTTTTTACGACCGGTGGTTGGGTCGCCCGCTGGCCAACGAAGTCGAGTTCAAGGATTTGACGCTGGACGCGATACGGCGATGGACCGAGTAGACGGAGACCGACTCTCGTGAACGTCGCGCTCGAAGGGGTGGTGGTCCTCGATCTCACCCGCCAGTTCTGGGGCTGTCTCGCTTCGGCGATGCTCGGCGATTTTGGGGCTCGTGTCATCAGGCTCGAAAAGCCCGACGGGAGCGACCGGGTTTTTCCCGACAACGGGGACGTTCCGTCTAGGGGGAGCTGGAACTATCGCTTTGATCTCGCCAACCGCAACAAGCTCAGCCTGGCCCTGGATCTCGACCTGGAGCGGGGCCTCGACCTGGCGCGCAGACTGGTCGCCGAGGTCGATGTTCTCGTCACGGACATGCCGGCGACGGTTCTCACGGGGTACGGGTTGGATTACGGGTCCGCCAGCGCGATCCGTCCCGACATAGTCTACGTGGGTGGATCCGGTTTCGGCCCCAGGGGACCGGACAGGGATCTTCCCGCGATCGATGAGCTGGCGGCGGCGCGTACGGGGATGATGCCGATACTGCCGCAGCCGGACGAACCGCCGGTGTATCCCGGCCACGGGCAGATCTACACGACCGTCATGATGGCCTTCGGCGCCGTGACCGCGCTCTATCACCGTCGCGAGAGCGGCGAGGGCCAAGAAATCAACGCATCTCTGCTGGCGGGCAACATGTACGGCGCCAGCCTCGATCTGCAGGCGTACCTGGCTATCCGGGGTGACCGGTTTCTCCAGCCGGTGTCGCGCCTGGACGCGGGAAACCCTATGAGCGGTACTCAGTATCCGACCGAGGACGGTATGTGGGTAACGCTTACCATGCCGGATACGGACCGCTGGTGGCCTGCGCTGGCCGAGATCGTGGGTCTTGATGCGGACGATAGCCGCTTTGACAGCCACGACAAACGCTGCGGCGAGAACCGCCTGGAACTCATGCGACTACTCGACCAGGCCTTTCGCCGAAATAGCGCTGCTCACTGGCGCGATACCTTCAATCGGCGGCAGATGTCTGCGGACGTTATCGAGGACTATGGCTATCCGGCCGAGGACGCGTCCGCGCGGCGCAACCGCTACCTCCTCGAACTTGACGACGCGAGCCTCGGGCCGCTCACCATGCTTGGCTTCCCCATCTTCATGACCGATACGCCGGCGCGCATGGACCGCAACGCTCCGAGGCTGGGGCAGCACTCCGCCGAGCTGTTGCAGTCCATGCTGGGGTTGAGCGCGGATACGATAGCCGGATTGGTGGACGAGGGGGTATTGGCGTGAGCGACGCGAGGCGTTTCGAGAGGGTCGTGTCATCGGTCGCCGGGTCGATGGCGGGTCGCCGGAGCTCGTGATGGCGGGTGCGCTCGACGGCATAAGGGTCATCGACCTCACGATGTGGTTCCAGGGGCCGGTCGCGGGGCAGCACCTGGCCGACATGGGCGCGGAGGTCATCCATTTCGAGAACCCGCGTGGTGGTGATCTGGGCCGCGGGATACGCAGCATCAAGGCGCTGCCCGTTGGGGACTGGAACCAGTACTTCTTGGTGATCAACCGCAACAAGAAGAGTATGGCGGTCGATCTTAACAAGCCCGAAGGCCGGGAGATCATGTACCGTCTGGTCGAGTGCTCGGACGTGTTTCTCACCAACCTCAGCGACACGGCGCTGAAGAAATGGCAGGTTGGCTACGAGGATCTCAGCCGCCTCAACCCCAGGCTCGTCTACGCCGTCGGCAGCGGCTATGGCCCCTACGGAGAGATCAAGAAACCCTCTTTCGACCTCACGGTCCAGGCCCTCACGGGTTTGATGAGCCGGCTTGGCGAGCCTGGCGAACCTCCGATCTATCTGGGCATGGGATCTGGGGATGCGATGGGCGGGCTGATGGCCGCCCTGGGGATCACGCTCGGTCTTTACGCCCGCCAACGAACCGGGCGCGGGCAGTTCCTGGACGCATCCCTCTACGGCGCACAGCTCTTCATGGCCGCGCCGTCTCTGCAGGCGTACCTGGCCACCGGCGACTCTCGCTATTCCGAGCAGCGGTCGAGGACGACGGCCTCAAACCCGTTGTGGAACTCGTACCGGGCCGAGGACGGGTGGCTGGTGGTCTGCGCGACCAACGACAACGACAACTGGAATCCCTTCTGTGAAGGCATAGGGGATCCGGGGCTCGCTTCCGACGCGCGTTTCGACAGCCCCGAGAAGCGCGCCGAAAACGCGGCCGAGCTCATCGAACTTCTCGACAAAGTCTTGCGCCGACGTGCTGTTGGCGAATGGCTAGAACGCTGGCAGAGGCTGGGCATAGCCTGCAGCCGCGTTTGTGACTTCGCCGACCTCGCGAAGGATCCGCAGGCTTGGGAGAACGACTACTTCGTCAAGGCCCACTGTGCGGAGGTCAACGAAGAGGTCGACCTGCGCGGGTTTCCGATTAGCTTCGGTAAGACACCAGGCGAGATCCGCGCTCTGGGTCCGGAGCTCGGACAGGATACCGAACTCATACTCGCCGATACCCTCGGCTATTCGTGGGATCGGATCAGCGGATTCAAGGCGCAGGGGGTGATACTCTGAGCGTCGGGAAAGATCATGGCCGAGAATCCGGCTCTGGCGCGCCCGGAGCCCTCGACGGCCTGCGCGTGCTCGATCTGGCCACCATGCTGGCCGGTCCATACGGCGCTACCCTGCTGGGGGATCTCGGCGCGGATGTGGTAAAGGTCGAGTCTCACCACGGTGACGACAGTCGTCACCTGGGGCCGGAACACGAGGGAGAGCGCTCGCCGTTCATCAGCCTCAACCGCAACAAGCGCAGCCTGGTACTCGATCTTGGTCGCAAGCAGGCCGGCGAGGTGTTCGGACGCCTGGCCGCCACCTCGGACGTGGTGATCACCAATATCCGCGAGCCGGCGCTGTCGAAACTCGGGTTGGGTTATGAGCAGATCAGGGAGCACAAGGCCGATATAATCTGGGTCGGGGTAACGGCTTTCGGTGCGGACGGCCCTTACGCGGGCAGACCCGGCATAGATTTTCTCGCCCAGGGCTACGCCGGCCTGCTGTCGCTCAACGGTGAACCCGACGGCGATCCGGTCCGGGTGACGGTACCCCTGGTGGACGTCATGACCTCCCTTCTCGTTGTTTCCGGCGTTTTGGCCGCCTTGCGTGTTCGCGAGAGGAGCGGCCGCGGCCAGCGCGTCGATGTCTCACTGCTCGATGCCGTGGTACACGCTCAGGCCAGCGGGCTTGGTGCCTACGCGCTGTGCGGTGAGGTCACGCCACGCACCGGGAACCGCAGCCAGTACTTTGCACCGTCGGGCGTATTCGCGTCGGCTGACGACAAGCGGGTGGTGATAACCTGCCCGTCAGACAAGTTTTTTTCCAAGCTCTGCGAGGCGCTCGGCAGTGACTGGACTGACGATCCACGCTTCGAGAACGTTGCCGCCCGTCTCGCCAACGAGGCGGATCTGGAGGCCTTGATCTCGGAGCGTTGCAGGGCCTTCTCGCGCGATGAGCTGCTGGAGCGCCTGATCGCCTCGGACGTACTCGCCGCCCCTATTAACGAGATCCCCGATGTCGTCAACGATCCTCAGGTTCGGCACAACGAGATGATTGTCAGTACCGAACACGCCAAGCTCGGAGCCATCGATGTAACCGGCGTTCCCGTCAAACTGCGGGGCACCCCCGGTCGCGTGAGGCGGAGTCCGCCGCTGCACGGTCAGCACTCGAGGGAGATTCTCGCCGAGCTGGGCTACGGCGACGGCGAAATCGAGGCGCTGTTGTCGAAAGGCGTGGTAGGGGAGTGCGGTTGAAGCCCTGCCCCCCCTTCGGGGGGCTCGAGGGCCGACGGTGTCACGGTTGGTGGCAAATCCCGCTGGCGGGCCTTGACTTGGCGCGATTAAGCAGTGCTAGTTTAAGAGAGTTGTCACGCGTTCGAGCGCTCGGCGTTGCCGTAGGTTCAGGGTCGTGACCGCAGCGTTGACATGATCCCCGGCAAGCGGCAGCGTACAATTCTTTTGGCCTTTTTCGTGGCACTGGCGACCCTGATAGGCGCCTCCAATGCCTCGGCTCTCACCATCACCATCGTCAACCTCGATGGTTCCCTCGAGGGTTTCAACGACGCGACGCCGGTCGTCGCGGTCGGAGGCAATTCGGGTACGACGCTTGGAGAGCAGAGGCTCAAGGTCTTTGAGCACGCGGCTTCGATCTGGGCGGCCGTCCTGGCGGGTTCGGTGGAGGTCAGGGTCGGAGCGAATTTCGATCCTCTCACCTGTACGGCCAGCAGCGCGACACTGGGACAGGCCGGCCCGACGACCGTGCACCGCGACTTCGCCGGCGCGCTGGTGGCCGGTACCTGGTACCCGCAGGCGCTGGCGAATCAGCTCGCAGGCGCGGACCTGGACAACCTCAACGACGACATAGCCGCCCAGTTCAACGCATCGATCGGTACGACCTGTGCGTTTCCCTGCACCTGGTACTACGGCCTGGACGGCAACCCGCCGGGCTGCGACATCGATCTCCTGAGCGTGGTGTTGCACGAAATAGGCCACGGGCTGGGCTTTCTGACCTTGGTGGACCGCGTTACCGGAGCGAAGTTTCTCGGCCGGGACGACGCCTTCATGCTCTCCCTCGAGGACCACAGCCTCGGTCTGTCCTACGATCAGATGTCGAACGCCGAGCGAGCGGCCGCCAACGTTGCAACCGGTGACCTCCACTGGATAGGGCCGGCGGTTGTAGGGGTCAGCGCTGTTCTTTCGGCCGGCGTGAACGTCGATGGCCACGTCGAGATGTTTGCTCCCAACCCATCGCAGCCTGGCTCTTCACTCTCGCACTTCAGCGACGTCCTCAGTCCCGACGAGGCGATGGAGCCTTTCTATACATCGCCCAACCACAGCCCTGGGCTCGCGCTCGAGCTGCTGGAGGATCTGGGATGGGACGCGAGTCTCTGTGGCGACGTCAACGCTGACGGCGTGGTGAATATCGTCGACGCCTTGCTGGTGGCCCAGCTCAGCGTGCACCTGCGAGAGTGTAGCTCGATGGCCAACGCGGGCGTCTGTGACATCAACCCCGTGGGGGCGTCCGACGGCACCTGTAACATAGCCGACGCCCTCAGGATGGCGCAGTGCGACGTCGGCCTGATCTCCTGTGGCTTCAGCTGCGTACCGTTGTTTTGCGCGCCGGCTGCCGCGCCCTAGCGATAAGACGCCAGGGGGGCGCCGTCGATCAGGGTGATCGGCGGTTTATCACCTTTCCCCTTGACAACGCGGGCGGCCACTCGATAAACATTACAAACGATGCCGCTGACCTGCTGACCACCGTCTTCTGCGGTGCGTCACAATTTACGGAGGACATCTAATGAAACGTAGTACTGCTGTCGCCCTTTTGCCGATCGCGTTCGCGCTGCTCGCGATCCTGTCCGCGCTGGCTCCGCGTCGCGCAGCAGCTCAGCCGTCTTTTGTGAACTTCGAGTCGGGACAGGTACGCCCTCTGGTGCTGAGCGCCGATGGCTCCAAGCTGCTCGTCGCCAATACCCCAGACGACAGGCTTGAGATCTTCGACGTCGACGCTTCTGGCATCTCGCACGTCGGCTCTGTTCCGGTGGGGATGGAACCGGTGGCCGTCGCCCTGCGCAGCAACACCGAGGCGTGGGTGGTCAATCACCTCTCCGATAGCGTATCGATCGTCGACCTGAGTTCCAGCCCGGCGCGCGTCGTCCGGACCCTGCTGGTGGGCGACGAACCCCGCGACATCGTCTTTGCTGGAGTCGGTGGTACCCGCGCGTTCATAACGACGGCCCACCGCGGACAGCACCGTAGCGATCCTTCCATCGCCGCGGTAAGCGGCGCGGGCGATCCGCAGCTCACCACCCCGGGTATTGGTCGCGCGGACGTCTGGGTCTTTGACGCCACCAACCTGGGTACGAGTCTGGGCGGAACACCGATCGAAATACTCAGCTTTTTCACCGACACGCCCCGTGCCCTGGCCGTGAGCAGTGACGGCAACACGGTCTACGCGGCGGGCTTTCACACGGGTAACCAGACCACGACGGTTAGCGAGGGCTTCGTCTGCGACGGATTCGCCAGCGCCGGCCCGTGTACGGGCGACGGCATTACCTCGCCAGGCGGCATGGCGGGCGGCATGCTCCCGGGCGGTAACCCTGGCCCCGACGCCAACGTCGAGGGCGTCACCGCCCCCGAGGTCGGGCTGATCGTGAAGTTCAACGACGCAACGGGTACCTGGGAGGACGAGCTAGGCCGCAACTGGAACAACGCCGTACGCTTCAATCTTCCCGACAAGGACGTATTCGCCATTGACGCGAATACGTTGAGCGAGCTCAATTCCCACGCGTCGGTAGGCACCACTCTCTTCAACATGGTTGTGGATCCCGTGACCGGCGATCTCTATGTCAGCAACACCGAGTCGATCAACCAAGTGCGCTTCGAGGGTCCGGGGATCGTGGGCGGCTCAACCGTGCAGGGGCACTTGGCCGAGGCGCGGATAACCGTCATCAACGATCCCAACACTCCGGATCCGCTGGGGTTGAACGTGAACCCGCGCCACCTGAACAAGCACATCGACTACAACAAGCTCGCTGGCGATCCGGGCTTCGATCCCACGGCCAAACTCAGCAGCCTCGCCATCCCGGTAGACATGGTGATCGACAGCGCCGGAAGCACGCTCTACGTAGCGGCTTTCGGGTCGAGCAAGGTGGGTGTGTTCGACACCGCTGCTCTGAGAAACGACACCTTCGATCCTACCGTAGCGAGCGCGAACTACCTCGACCTGAGCGCGGGAGGACCCGGCGGCCTGGCGCTCGACGAGATCAACGACCGCCTCTACGTGCTGACCCGTTTCGATAACTCCGTATCGGTGATCGACCTCGGTTCGGGAATTGAGCAAGACCACGTCGCGCTGCACAACCCCGAGCCCCCCGAGGTAGTAGACGGCAGACCCTTTCTCTACGATGCGCTAGCCACCTCCGCCAACGGCGAGGCGTCGTGCGCGAGCTGTCACATTTTCGGCGATATGGACCACCTGGCCTGGGATCTCGGTAACCCGGATGACGTCGTGAGCACCAACCCGAACAACATCAAGCTCAAGCTCGGGGCGGGGCCGGCGGTGAACGGTGGGGCCGCGGTCGACGCGTTTCACCCCATGAAGGGCCCCATGACCACTCAGACCTTGCGCGGTCTTTCGAACAGCGGGCCCATGCACTGGCGCGGCGACCGCGCGAACGGCTTCTTCGGCCAGGGGCTGAACGAAGCCCTGTCCTTCAACAATTTCATCGTCGCCTTTGCCGGGCTCGTCGGGCGCGAGTCGATCATCTCCAACGAGGACATGAGCGCCTTCACCAGCTTCGCTCTGACTATCACCCTGCCACCGAACCCGGTGCGCGCGATCGACAACTCGCTCACCGCCGACCAACAAGGCGGCGCCGACTTTTATCTTGGAACCCGGAAGGCGGATGGCCTCGACCTTCCTAATCTCGGGTTCACCTGTAACGGCTGTCACACGCTGAACGCGAGCCAAGGCTTCTTCGGTACAAACGGTGACGCTAGCTTCGAGAACGAAATGCAGATCATCAAGATCGCCCACCTTCGCAACATGTATCAGAAGGTCGGGATGTTCGGTCTGCCGGCGGTACCGTTCTTCAATCCTGGCGACAACGCCCATATGGGCGACCAGATTCGAGGCTCTGGCTTCCTTCACGACGGGAGCGTTGACACCCTGTTTCGTTTTTTCCAAGCGACCGTTTTCAACGAAAATCCGGCAGGGACCGTCGGCTTCGACGGCCCGCTGAACGGCGACGTCAAGCGGGCGCAGATGGAGCAGTTCATGCTGGCGTTTGACAGCGACCTCGCGCCTATAGTGGGCCAGCAGGTGACGCTCGACTCCACGAACGTCAGCGTTGTTGGCCCCCGTATCGACCTCTTGATCCAGCGGGCCTTGACGCCTTTTACCTCGAAGGTCTTGGGCGGTGACGTCGTTGAGTGTGATCTGATAGTGAAAGGCAACGTGGCGGGTGAGCCTCGCGGCTGGGTCTTCGGCACCAGCGGGGACTTCATCGGTGACAAGGCGTCCGAGGCCGCGTGGTCCGACGCCTTGCTCCGCTCGGTCGCGACCACGGTGGGGCAGGAGTTGACCTATACCTGCGTGCCGCCGGGGTCGGGTCTTCGCCTCGGCATCGACCGTGACGAAGACGGGTTTTTCGACGCCGACGAGGTCGGCGGTGGTGGCGACCCGGCCGACCCACGGTCTCTGCCCTGCACGGCTCTTACGAGTTCATTCGTGTACCGATCGGCGAAGTTCAAAGACAAGAAGGGCAAGCTCAATCTAAAGGCCGAGGTACAGCTCGGAAGCTATACCAACGAAACCATTCAGGTCGTTGCCAGCGACGGCGGGGGCACGATCCTCGACAGCGGCATCCTGGGCGTCGATCTCGTACCCAACTCGAAAGGGAACGTGTTTCGCTTCAAAGGTCCGAGGAAGCAGCCGGGGATCATCAAGATCATCGTCAAGGAGAACAAGAAGGTCGTAGGTGGTTTCAAGGTGATACTCAAAACCAAGAGGGCCTGGGTGCCACCGGCGGCGGACGAGACCGAGGCCACAACCCTGGTCCTGCTCAACGTCGGAGGCCAGTGTTTCGACGGTAACGCGACCAAGGTGAAGTAGGCCCCGGGGCCAGGTAGCGGACGGGCCCGCATAGGAGCATACTGTATCGGTGGAGGGGCGACGTAGTTTCTATGCCTACTGATGCCAACAAAGAATCGCGGCTACCGGTTGCCGCCGTCTACTTGCTCGCTATCGTCATGGGCCTGGCGCTCTACGGAACGGCCTTCTCGGCGGGCGACTGGAACGACGGCCCGATCAGTTGGAAGGGCTACGAGGAAGGCCTCGCTCAGGCCGCTGCGGACGGCAAGCCAGTGTGCCTGATTTTCTACACCGACTGGTGTCCGCACTGCACCCGTTACAGCGGCGTGTTTCACGACCCGAGCATAGTCGAGCTTTCGAAGGGCTTCGTCATGATCCGTCTCAACAAGGACCAGAACCGCGACATCAGTTCCAAGTACGCGCCGGACGGGGAGTATATACCGCGGACCTACTTTCTCTCGCCCCAGGGTGAACTTCGAGCGACCATCCACGAAGAGCGGAGTAACTACCTCTACTTTTTCCGCGAGGACGACCCTACGGCGTTGGCGAGGGCGATGAAGGAAGCGCTGGGTTCTTCTTCACCCGCGCCCTCGTCCTGATCCGGTTCCGGTCGCTCTCGGCTCCGCCGGCAAGGCCTCAGCCCCGATCAAGCCGACGAAGCCAGCGGCGTGGGCGATTCATCCCGCTCCGTATTCGCCTTCCTCAACGTGAAGTGAACGGCCGAGCCTCGGCCGAGGACCGAGTCGAGCCAGATCTGGCCGCCGTGCTGTCGGACCACGGTCCTGGCCAAGGAAAGGCCGATTCCCGTTCCCGGGTAGGTTGCCCTGCTGTTCAGCCGCTTGAAGGGCTCGAAGATCTCTTGGACGTGCTCGGGGGGAATCCCGATGCCCCGGTCGGTAACGTCGATCTGCCACAGTCGGTCCACTTCCTTGGCCCTAACCTTGATGACCGGTGCGCGGTCCCCGCTGAACTTCAGAGCGTTGTGCACGACGCTTTCGAACAACTGAGTGAGATCCTCCTGATTGCCCATCACCGTCGGCAGGTTCTCCACGTCCAGGCGCGCTACCGTTTCCTCGATCTGGCGGGAGAGCCGGATGCGCACCTCTTGCATCACCAGGTTGAGGTTTACGCGGCCGTGGGCTTTGTCAGGTTCCCTCACACTCGAATACTTCAGCAGGTCGTCGACGAGGACGGTGAGTTGATTCGCGCTGCTGACGGTCCGGTCGATATAGGAGTCAGCCTGCGGACCTATGCGATCCCAGTATTCGTCCTTGAGGAGGTGACAGAAACTGGCGATTCGCCTGAGAAGAGCCTTCATGTCGTGGGACGCGATGTAGACGAACTCCTCGAGTTCGGCGTTTCTACGAGCGAGTTCCTGCTTGAGCGCGGCCTTTTCTATGGCGTTGTCCACCGTGCGCCACAGAAGGTCCTCGGAAATCTCATCTTTGACGAGATAGTCCTGGGCGCCAGAGCGCATGGCTTCCACGGCTACGCGTTCGTTACCCTGACCCGTGACCATGATGAGGGCGACGGCGCTGCTCCACTGCGGGACTAGGTAGGCCAGGAACTCCAGACCGTCGAGGTCGGGAAGGTGGTAGTCGAGCAGAACACAGTCGGGGCGATGTTCTCGGAAACGGTTGATGCCGTCGATACCCGTGTCGCTTTCGACGAACTCGTATTTGTAGCGCGTATCCTTGCTGAGGAGACGACGGAAAACCTCCCTGTCCTCGGCGCTGTCATCTACGATCAGTACGAATCTCTCAGCTTGGATCGATTGCATCACGATACCTCCTTGAAATCGTTCTGCGGGCGGAGCACGGGCAAAACCGGACTCTTTCCCCCAGGCGGGTTCGGCCAGCGGCGCCCGACGGCGCCGGGACGCGGACCTACCTAATCGCACATAGTACTCCCGTGAGGCACTTTGCCTAGCGAAATAATAAAAAAAGCCTTCAGTTATTTGGAGGCCCAGGGGGGGGCATGAAAAAGCTACAAAAACAGGGCTTGTTCGGCTCCTGAGAGGGGGGCGGCTCACTAGAATCTACCGAGTTGTCGCTTCCGGGGGGGCGCATGAGCCTCGCCTGCGATGGGGGGGGGGCGGTCAGGACCCCTGCCGTTGCCTGCCACTCGAGGGAAAGCCCATGTCGACAGGCCCGGGCTCGTTTCTCATGAGGTAGGCGAAGTGCTCTCTAAACCCGGCCGGCGTGGTATTGGCGGTGGCCGCCAGCCGCGCCAGCTCGTTCTCGTCCGTGAGGTCGTCGGGGCGCAACCGTATCATGTAACGGCGCGCTATGGCGTAGCGCGCGGAGTTGGTGTCGACCAATCGTACCTTCGCGCGCCCGGTCTGCGGATCGATCAAGCCGGCGAAAGGGACGGGGACGAAACGGCCACCCTGCATCGATACCATGGCGGCGTTGCCCCCGCCGAGGACGTACTTGGCCGCGCAGAACCCGAGATCGCGCGTGTACTCCATATCCGTCGGTATGGGATCCGCGCAACGAAGCTCGTAGCCAATGTCTTTGGCTACCACGGTGGCGTCGATCCCGAAGCCTCTCAGGCGATCCTTTACCGCCCGCTTGAGGATCTCCCCTATGTCGACTTCGGCGATTCTCACGTTTCCATGCGCATCACGTTCGACGTTATCCAGTGAACCGAGATCCTCGTGATCAATACTCAACGCCACGCCTTCGGCGATGACGGCTACCCCGTGGCGTTTGCCGTGTCGCAGCCGCTTGATGATGGCGCCGGCTAGAGTATCGACCACGTCGTATAGGGGGATCGGTCTGGTCGCTCCGAACTCCTCAGGGATGAGCGTGAGCGTTGCACCTGCGGCCTTGCCTATGCCCAGAGCGAGGTGTCCCGCCTTGCGACCCATCGCGACTATGAAGTACCAGCGCGATGTGGTGAACGCGTCAACCATGAGGTTCTGGACCAGCTCGGCGCCCACGTGGCGGGCGGTCTGGAAACCAAAGGTGTCTATTTCGGGCGGAAGGTCGAGGTCGTTGTCGATGGTCTTGGGTACGTGGACGACCCTGATGCGTTCCCCGGCGCGCTCCACCAGCTTCATCGCCGAAAAAGCCGTATCGTCGCCGCCTATCGTCACCAGCCGCGACACGCCGATCTCGAGCAGGCTATCTACCGTCTTCTCCAGGTAGGCCGGATCGCTGGTGGGGTTTGCCCTCGAGGTTCCGAGTATCGAACCGCCGCGAAAGTGGATACGGCTCACGTCGTCGATGGTGAGCGGGCGAACCCCATCGGTTCTCCCGTTCATTATCCCCTCGAAGCCGTCCTGGATGCCGACGACGTCTACCTGCTGGAGGGCGCTGCGAATGGTCGCCGCGCCGATCACGCTGTTGATGCCCGGCGCAGGGCCTCCACCGACGATTATTCCGAGCTTGCCGTTGTCACCCACGTTGCGGAAATCCTGACTGGCTCCCCGATCGACGCCAGACAGAGCAAGCTCATACTACTACGTCGCGAGGGAAGTCAACAAACCCACGCAACACAAAACCGATCAGGCCGGGCGCCACGATCAGCCCTGGGCCGCTCTTGGCCAGCTATCAGAGGAGCCCCGGCTCTTCGATCTCCAGGGCCCTGTAGAGATAGGCGAGTTCGTCGTTTCTCCAAGGCGTCGGTGCTGGGTCCTGTATCATGAGGTCCCTCTTGAGTTCCTCGACCACTTCGTCGCAGCGCGGGAAGGGCTCACCGAATCCGTTGATGTGGAAGAGCTCGCCGAAGGGCTGGCGGGGCCGCTGGCCGCCCGCCTCGGGATTCTCGGCCGGGTAGCCGACGGTCTGGAGCAGCAGTATGCGGCAAGTCTCCGGCATACCGAGCGCCACGCGGATCTGTTCGATGTTGGGCGTGGACAGGCAGCAGGTGCCGAGCCCCTGTTCGAAGGCCATCAGGGTCGCCTGGGCTATGCCCTGGCCGCAGTCTACCTCGCCCAGTCCGGGCTGCTTGAGGTGTTCCTTGATGCCGTCGAAGATCGGAATAAGCTGCTGCTCGAGCGCCTCTTCCTTGTTCTCTCCCGAACCCAGAGCGCCGGCTTTGACGAGTTCGCGCAGCCTATCGGCCTGCCGGTCTACGGCCTCGGTGTCGAGGTACCAGACGATGACCACCGGAGCCAGACGAATCTGGAATCCCGCGATCGGCGCGGTGATAGCGTCTTTGACCTCTTGGGGGGCCGTATCCTTGAATACCACCACGGCGCGAAGACTGCCCACGTTTCCCCAGTGGGAGGCGAGCCTCGCCGCTTCCAGCATCCTCTGGATCTTCTCCGGTTCGACCGGTCTGAAAGGCTGCAGGAAGCGAATAGATCGCCGTCGTCCGACTAGTTCCCTGAATTCCATGTCTTGTGTTCCTCCTTGAGTATCGAGCCGTTCAAAGTTTCTCGGCACCGACGAGGCTGAGCAGGTCGTTGCATCCGTCTTCGATCATGGCTGCGCGCGCATCGCGCAGAAGCTTCTCGATGGGATACTCGACGCTTAGTCCGTTGCCGCCGAAGATCTGGAGGGCCGCGCTGGCGACTTCGAAAGCGGTGTTGGTAGAGAAGACCTTCGAGGCTACCGAGTACTGAAGCAAGGGCGGGTTGGTCATGTTGTAGAGCATCGCCCGGCGAGCCAGGGAGCGTGAGGCTTCGACTTGTGAAAACATCTTGAACAAGCGGGCCTTCACGCTCTGATGCTCGAATATCGCCACGCCGCCCTGCACGCGTTCCTTGGAATAGGCCAGAGCGTGTTCCAGGGCCGCGCGCGAGAGGCCGACGAAGGTCGCACCCATACCCGCGTTGGCCAGGCACAGAACGTTTTCCAGCATGAAGCCGTAGGCCTCGGGACCGGCTACCATGTAACCGGCCGGTACCCGTACGTCGTCGAAGAACAGTTCGCCCTGGTTGAGCGCGCGCTGGCCGAGTTTGTCCAGCGGCTTGCCTCGCGAGACACCAGCGGAATCCAGCGCTACCAGGAAGACGCCGCCCCCGGCGATGCCGTTTCCGTCGGACACCGCACAAAACAACGCCGCCGATGTGGCGATGGTACCGTTGGAAACCCACGCCGCCTTGGTGCCGGTGATCAGGTAGTCGTCGCCGTCGCGCCGCGCCACGCAGTTCGGCTTGCCGCTGGAACCGCCAAAGCCGCCAGCGTGCAGCATGTTGCTGCCGTGGTCGGGCTCGGTTATCGCCCAGCAGCCGATCTCGTTGTTGCCGTCGGCGCCGAAGCGCTCTATTAGCTCGGGCTGACCGGAGAGCCGCGACAGCAAGCGCGGGAAACCGCCGGCTCCGAAGCTGATGGCCAGGCCAGCGTCGCCCCAGCCGAGTTCTTCCGCGATCAAGAACCTGAGGCGGGCGGTCTTCGCGAGATCGGGGTCGGGCTCGAGGGGTTCGAGTCCGAGCTCCTGGTAGCGGGAGTGAACCTCCCAGAGAACCGAGTCGGCTTCTATCACCTCTCCGGGATCCGAAAGCCTGTCGAGCGCGGCACCGGCCGGACGCATCACCTCTTCGGCAAACCTGTGAACCGTGTCGCGCACCGCGACTTCCTCTGCGCTGAGGCCGACTTCTATATCGACTAGGGCCATGATCTCACTCCGCGCGGCAGCGTATTCCCGTCATAGCGATCCAAGCGAGTCTATTCGCTTAGTCGAGGGCCATACTTAAGACAACGCGCTCTGGGCCTCCCAAAGCAAAGAAAGGGGGTCAAATCGCGGCTTGCGACACCTCCTCTCGGTATCGCCGCGGCCACCGTACCTACGGCCGTCAGGCGGGCACGTGCTCGGGTGACCCCGCGTAAGTCCGCGTACGATCTAGGTGGTACGTATGCAGTCGGGATGAGGTCTGCACGTAGCAACTTGGCCAGAAGCTTTGCGTCGAGCTTGTCGGTCTTGGCACGGCCGGCGACGATCGCCCGAAGTCACAGCGGGTGCGCCAAGATCACCGCGCCAAACGGCGAGAGCATGTCGTAGAGCCATCGGTAGCTCGATGAGGCTTCGATGACAGCCTTAAACGGCACTCGGCATTCGAAGTACGCTCGAATGCTCTCGGTGTCGCGGCACGAAAACGACACCGGTTTCTCTTTGACCCCGGAGTCATTCTCCGTGGCCGCCACCAGCGTTCGTTTGTGCAGATCCACGCCGATGTAGTACCTACAAATTTCTCCTTCCGATACGCCATTGCGCGTATCGATGTCGGAGACTACCGCCGTGGCGGCGTGGTTGCTGTATCAACTTACCGACGTGCTCCGGAACAAGTCGCAAGCCGCGATTTGACCCCCTTCGCGAGCGCTGGGCCCGCTACATCCTCGACTCGCTGATCGAGGCGACCGTCTCCCGGGACATCCTGTTGATGAAGCGCGTGGACAAGCCGGCCTTGCTCCGCCGCCTCTTCCAGCTCGGCTGCGACTACTCATCACAGGGATGATGGCCG
Source organism: Binatia bacterium (assembly GCA_046754245.1). Classification (GTDB taxonomy): domain Bacteria; phylum Desulfobacterota; class Binatia; order UBA1149; family UBA1149; genus JBHHVL01. Next base: position 46,773 of record JBHHVL010000005.1, read on the forward strand.
GGTTGCCATGGCGCGGACCCAAGTGTTCGCGAAGATCTCGTGTCCCTGGGGTTGTATCGGGCCATGATCGGCGGTCGCTAGAGACCCTTTGACTTGGCTGCTGGGTAAACGGTAGTTCCTTGTGGGAGGAAGTGGATAGCCATCATGGGAGAATACCTTTTCGAGACCGACGAACATCGCGAGTTGCGCGCGCAGGTACGGCGCTTCGCTTCCAAGGAAATCGCCCCATACGCTCATGAGTGGGAGGAGGCCGGGGAGTTCCCGCGTGGGCTTTACGCACGCTTGGCCGAGGTGGGCCTGCTCGGCGTGGGGTATCCGGAAGAACTCGGTGGGGGCGGCGGAGATATAGGGCACGCGTTGGTCGCGGCCGAGGAAATGGTCCTGGCTGGAAAATCGGTGGGCACCTGCGTGGGTCTCGGCAGCCACGGTATCGCGCTGCCGCCGATCATCCGTTTCGGGACCGACGAGCAAAAGGATCGTTTCGTGCGTCCCGTCGTCGCGGGGGAATCGATCAGCGCCCTCGCCATTACCGAGCCTGGAGCCGGCAGCGACGTCGCCTCTATTCGTACGCGCGCGGTTCGCGACGGCGACGACTACGTCGTGAACGGTTCGAAGACCTTCATCACCTCGGGCTGCCGGGCGGATTTCATCACCACCGCAGTTCGCACCTCGGACTCCAAACACGGGGGTATATCGCTGCTGGTCATAGAGAGCAGCACGCCCGGTTTCAGGGTATCGCGGAAGCTGCAAAAGACCGGCTGGTGGGCCAGCGACACCGCCGAGCTGGCCTTCGAGGACTGTCGTGTGCCCGCGGCCAACCTCATCGGGGAGGAAGGTTCGGGCTTCGTCGCCATAATGATGAACTTCGTAACCGAGAGGCTCTCGCTGGCTTCCCAGTGCGTCGCCATAGCCGAGCTAGCTCACAGAGAGGCGGTGGGCTACGCGAGCCAGCGCGAGGCTTTTGGCAAAACGCTGAGTGGTTTTCAAGTTACCAGGCACAAGCTCGCCGACATGGCCACCCGCATTGCTGCGGCTCGCGCGCTGACCGGGGAGTGCGTCACCCGCTTTCTCGGCGGCGAGGATACGCCGTCGTTGGCGGCCATGGCCAAGAACGCTGCCACCGACATGTGCATGTGGGTATGTGACGAGGCCGTGCAGATCCACGGCGGCTACGGCTACATGCGTGAATACGTGGTCGAGCGTCTGCTGCGTGACGCGCGCTTGTATCCCATAGGGGGCGGAACTCGCGAGATAATGAACGAGATAATCGCAAAGGTGGAGGGTTACTGAGCCCTCGCGCGATCTGCGGTGCGCGAGAGCGGCAACCGACCCTCGTCATGACGGTACCCCGGCCCTGGAGCGGAGTCGCCTATAACCAGGCCAGCGAGTCCGAGAACAAGATCCACTCGGACGCCGTCGCCCGGCGTTACGGTTTCCGCGGCGGGCTGGTTCCCGGCGTGACCGTCTACGCCTACCTCGTGCAACCTGCCATCGAGGCCTGGGGGATGAACTGGCTGGAGCGTGGTAGCGCGAATATTATCCTGGAGAAACCGCTTTACGACGGCCGAGGCTTTAGCGTCGACGTCGTTACCGGCGATGCACCGTCCTACGAGGGGAAGGTGCTGGACGAGGATGGAATGGCCTGTGCGAGGGGCAGTGTTGGCCTTGCTTCGGAGCCGGCGCCAGCGGTAGAGCTTTGCGGTCGCCCTCGTGCCCCAGCGCCAGAACTTCGCCCGCGGGCTTCGCGGGCCGCTCTCGAGGAGCTCGGGGAGAACGGACTCGGGGCGCTGCAGGCCGAGTGGAGTGGGAGGGGGGATTACGATCGCTATACCCGGGACCTGGACGCCATGCCGGAACTGCTGCGGCCCGATGGGCAGGCTTTTGCCAACCCCGCTTTTCTGCTCGGACTGGCCAACGCGGTGCTCACCCACAACCTGTGTTTGGGGCCCTGGATTCACGTGCAGAGCGAGGTGAGAAACCACGCGGCGGTAGCGAGCGGGAGCTCGTTGCTGGTCGAGGCCGGGATTACCGATCTCCAGACTCGCGCCGGCCACGAGTTCGTGGATCTGGAAGTCGCCGTTTTCATCGAGCCGGACAGCTTGGCGATGACCGCCAGCCACAGGGCCATCTACAAGCTCAGAGAGGGCTGAGCGCGTAGTCCCGGTCTGGCGATGTCAACTGCTGTCGGGCCATGCGGTGGGGTAGGGCACACCCGAGGGTTGCCCGCCCGCCCAAAGACGGCAACCATGAGGTCTATGCGACTCGAAGACTGCGTTTCCATGGCCCGCGAAAAGGGGGCCAGCGACTTGCACCTGGAGCCCGGACTGCCGCTGACCCTGCGGATTCGTGGTGTACTTCACGGCGTCGGCTTGCCGCTCACGAACGAGCCGCTGCAAGAAGTCGCGCGTGAGCTGCTGGGTGCCGAGCACTGGCCGGAGTTCTTGAGACGGCGTTCCTTCGACCTTTCGAAAACCGTGGCGGGAGTACGGTGCCGCATCAACCTCCTTCACAGCTCGCGCGGAGTCGGCCTGGCCATTCGGCTCCTGTCTTCTTTCGAAGCAACTCTCGACAAGCTGAACCTCCATCCGGACCTCAAGCGCCTGGCCAAGCTCCATAACGGTCTGGTGGTCGTGAGCGGTCCTACCGGTTGTGGCAAGTCGACCACCATGGCTGGGCTGATACAGGAGATAAATCGTAACGAGGCCAGGCACATCATCACCATCGAGAGTCCTATCGAATACACCTTCAAGCCCCGGCGGTCCTTCGTTCGCCAGCGCGAGGTCGGCCGCGACACCCCCTCTTTCGAGCAGGCTTTGCTCGACGCCCTGCGCGAAGACGTGTTGATGGTGGGAGAAATGCGTGATCCGGAGACCATGCGCCTTACACTGAGCGCAGCCGAGACCGGCCATCTCGTGTTCGCCACCACCCACTCCTCGTCGACCACGGAGGCCCTACAGCGTATCGTCTCGGCTTTTCCCTCGGACATGCAGGCGGCGGTCCGTAGCCAGCTGGCCGACTGTCTCCTGGGTGTGGTTTGCCAGAGGCTGCGCTACAGGCCGGACCTCAAGATTCGCGTGCCCGAGTGCGAAGTGCTCTTCGGTAGCACGGCGGTGAGAAACTTTGTTCGCAGTGGCGATTTTTTCAAGATCATCTCTGCCATAGAAACCGGCGCCGAGCACGGGATGTGGAGCTGGCAACGCTACCGGGGCTGGTTGGAGACCAAGAAAGACTGGTACGTGGCCGACTCGGACGACAAAGCCGGCGACGAAGGGCTCAGCGCGGTGTTGCGCTAAGGCGCGCCGTCGAGCAGTTCCTTGAAACCCGAGGGGGCGTGAGGGCCGAAGCACAGGGTCTCGAGCGTGCCTATGCCCTCGTGTTCGCCCATGCGGGCCTTGCAGATGTGGTGCACGTGGATGTGGCGGTAGTCGAGAGGATCGAGCTCGTCTAGCTCCCAGGATTCACTGCCCACGACTTCCTCGCCTTTCCAGAAACCGTGGCCCCACTCGTGATGCTGGTAGCCTATACCCAGCAGTTGAAAGCGCATCATCGGCTCCAGGGTGATTCTGTGTCTTTCGCCCTCGCGGGTGACGAGCTCGAGCTCGGCCTTCTCGGGCCGCCGGGTTCTGGAGGCCCACTGTATGCGGTGGGTAGCCGAGGCCATTTCTTGGTGCCCCGGATCGACGCCCTCGGGTATTTCTTCGATGGCGGAGTAAGTCGGTACTATCGCGGCCCCCAGCTGCATGGCGTTGCCCTCGCGATCCTCGAAAGTGTGGAACTGGGTGCAAAAGCCGTCAAAGATCACCGGTGCCCAGACCCAGTACACGGCGGGGTCGGTGGTAAGAAGACCCGGAGCGCCGGCCTCCGGTTCACCGACCGGGCGCACGCCCCATGATTTGTCTCGAAGGCCGGGGAACTCGGCGGGCGACACCTCGTGCCTCTGGCCGTCGACGACGAAGTAGCCTTCCCAGCTTCCGGCCTGGGCAAAGCGGGTGCTGTTCATGATGAGCCGCAGGTCGTCGTACATTACGTTCTTGCCTTCCTGCGTAGGCGTTGTAGAAGCCCTAAATCTGAGATCGCATTCAATACCGGTGTCGTTGGGCGCGACCGTGACCCGAACCACGCGAAGGGGATCGATGATAACTATTCTTAGCGGCCCGACTTTGATTTCCGAGCGGTCTCTGGGCGCCCGTCTGGAGGCGTGAAAGCAGTGCTGCCGGCCTCCCGTGGCCACGCTGAAGTGGGCGTCCATCACCTGGCGGTTGGGGTAGAGACCTACGCCAATCTCGAAGGTGCAGTCGGCCCGACGGCTGAAACCGTTGAACCAGTACCGGTCGTAGTAGTTGCGGTCGCTGGTCTGGGGTTGATTAACAGGATCGGTGGTCTGGTGGACCATGAAGTCGTCGAATCGAGAAATCATCGCGCTCTCCTGTGGCGGCGGCTAGTCGTCTTGGGCGTCGTCGTAGTCTTTGGCCAGCTCTCGGCGCATCTTGGCCTCCCGTTTGCGCAGAGACCAGAAACGAGGGGGGCGCTTGGCTGTGAAGGCGGCCGCGCCTTCCTTGCCCTCCGGCGTGTCGAACCAGTCGGGGTAGAGACGCTCCGAGGTCACCCCCATCTCGGCGTAGCCGTCCATCTCCTGGTCGAAGGTGGCCTTCAGTATCTCGAGGCAACCCGGGCTCACCGACAGGAGCTCTTCGCACCAGGCGTCGACTTCCGCTTCGAGCCGGTCACGGGGTACGACGGTGTTTACGAGTCCCATTTCGAGCGCCTGCTCGGCGCTGTAACGCCGGCACAGCATCCACATCTCGCGGGCCTTCTTGGCGCCCACGACCTTGGTGAGGTAGGGGACGAAGAAACCGTCGGCGGGGCTCGAGACCTTGGGACCGGCCTGGCCGAACTTGGCGTCGTTCGAGGCGATGGTGAAGTCACAGCAGTAGGCCATGTGGTTGTGGCCTCCGAGGCAGTAGCCTTGTACCACGGCGATGACGGGCTTGCGTGATATGCGGATGAGGCGGTTGTGGGGGTATCGGTTGTAGAAGGCTTCACGAAGGCCCCACTTCTCCCACTCGACGTCACCGCCCACGCCAAAGTGCTTTCCGGCCCCCGCCACCACGATCGCCGCCACGCCGCTGTCGTGGTTCGCGTCGTAGAACGCTCGGAACATCTCATCGACGGTTGCGAGGGTCATGGTGTTGTATTTTTCGGCTTTGTTGATCGTGACCCGCGCCACGCCCCCTCCGAACTCCGAGTGGACCTTCTTTTCGTAGACGATCTCGTCGAAGTCCAGCCCTTCACCCTTTTCTCGCTTCCACTTGCTCCAGCCCATAACTGCCTCGTCTCCTTGGCCGGCGATATTCACGAAGGGGCCTCGTTACGGCCGCCAGTTGCCCGCCATCGCAGGCCGTACTCGCCACTCGCTCTTCGACGAACCGTTCAGTCTGCCCGCATAGCTCGCGGCCGCGTTCGACACGATCTATGCGCGCTTGGCGCTCTTGCTACGGCCGTTCACGCATAATGCGGGCTAGCGATTCACCCGAGTCTATTCGCTTAGTCGAGGGTCATACTTAAGACAACGTGTAAGGAACAGTGGAGATGTCCGGGGCACAAACAGTTAAAGATGTCCGCTTTGCCTGCTACGGCTGGTCCGCATGAGGAATGTGGATGGCGCCATGGCCAAGGAGGCCAAGGCGATAAGGAAAGGGGGTCAAATCGCGGCTTGCGACACCTCCCCTCGGTATCGCCGCGGCCACCGTACCTACGGCCGTCAGGCGAGCACGTGCGAACCTGGCGCAACACGAGAAATGCCGCCACCGGTATAGACTTACCGACGTCCTACGGAACAAGTCGCAAGCCGCGATTTGACCCCCTTCGCCCCCTTCGCTTCGGTCTGAAGATTGGTCGCGCAAGCCAACCGCCGCTCATTGTATCGCGATCGTCGCAAGACTCGGTGGCTACCCGGGGCTCGCGACCCACCACCGGGGAACATGATCATCTGGCACGGGATGTCGCGGCTTACCGACGTCCATCGTGGTTTCGGGGTCAGGCAAGGACTTGTGGGTGACTGAAGGATCTGCCACAGGGTTGCGCTGATCAAACCGTTGGGCTGCGGCGGGATCGCCATGGCGGCGATAATAGGGGCCCGCGAGCCGGCTTGACGGTAGTCATCACGCGGGGTAGTGATACACGTTCTACTGCGCCGCGGGCGCAGTGATTCTGCCGCGGAACCGCCTTAGTATGGGAACCTTAGCGACCAGGCACAGCAATGAAACCTCCGTCGTTTGACTACGCGGTTCCCGCCTCCCTGACCGAAGCGGTCTCGTTGCTCGACGATTATCAAGGCGAGGCCAAGGTCCTGGCTGGGGGCCAGAGCCTCATGCCGCTTCTCAACATGCGGCTCGCAAGGCCGGGGCTGCTCGTCGATTTGGCCCGGCTGCCGGGTCTCGACAACATACGGGAGGTCGACGGTGGTGTCGCGATCGGTGCGATGACCAGGCAGCGCGCCGTCGAGCGGTCCGAGCTGGTCAGCGGCCGCCATCCCCTGCTTCACGCGGCGACCCTGTGCATCGCGCACCCGCAAAACCGCAACCAGGGGACGCTGGGCGGATCGCTCGCCCACGCCGACCCGGCGGCCGACTATCCAGCGGTCGCGCTGACGCTGGGGGCGAAGTTTCGCGTGGCGGGGCCGGGGGGGGAGCGGGAACTCGCCGCCGCGGATTTTTTCGTTAGCTATATGACAACCGCGCTCGAGCCGGCCGAGATACTGACCGAGGTGTGGTTCCCGCAGCTAGGAGAGCGAAGCGGCTGGGCATTCAAAGAGATCACCCGTCGCCACGGCGACTTCGCGATGGCGGGATGCGCGACCGTCGTCACCCTCGACGACGGGGGGCGCTGCTCGCGCGCACGCGTCGTGGCCTTTGGGGTTGCGCCTACGCCTCTGCGGGTGGAGGCGGCCGAGCAGGCGATCGTGGGGCAAGCCCCCAGCGACAGGGTGTTTGAAGAGGCGGCAGCAAAGACCCGCGAAGCCGTCGATCAGGCGCTCGGCGACGTGCACGCTTCGGCCGAGTACCGCAGACATCTGGCTGGCGTTCTCACGGAAAGGGCCCTCGCCGAAGCCGCGCGAAGAGCGGCGGACGCTGGGGGATGAACGGAAAAGGAGACGGGGTGGGACGTGTCTAGGATTCAGGTTCGCATGACCGTTAACGGCGTCGCCCGCGAGGGGCTGGTCGAGCCACGCACCACGCTGGTGGATTTCCTCCGTGGCGAGCTGCAGCTTACGGGCACCCACGTTGGCTGTGAACACGGCGTGTGTGGTGCCTGTACCGTGCTCTGGAACGGCAGCGCGGTACGCTCCTGCATCATGCTCGCGGTTCAGGCCGACGGCGCCGAGCTGATGACGGTCGAGGGTCTGGCACGCGACGGCCGCTTGCACCCCATCCAGCAGGCCTTCATGGAGGAACACGGCCTGCAGTGCGGCTTTTGTACACCGGGCTTCCTGATGTCGGTCTACGAACTGCTTCATCACGATCCCGATCCGTCGGATGCCGAGATCAGGGATACGCTGGGGGGACAGCTCTGCCGTTGCACCGGCTACCAGAGCATCATGCGGTCGGTGAGGCTCGCTGCGAGATACCTTCGTGAAGCAGCAACAGAGCCTGCGACCGCGCGGGTGCCCGGCGCGGAAGGAGGCCAGGCGGGCTAGGCGATGGCGGCTGACATACCCAAGACCCTCGAGGACATGCCCAACACCGAGACTCGCTTCGTGGGCAAGGCGGTCGACCGCGTAGAGGACCCGCAGCTTCTCACCGGCAGCACCGAATTCATCGACAACCTGGTGCTACCGGGCATGCTTCACTGCGCCATTTTGCGCAGTCCCCACGCCCACGCGCGAATCCGCGGCGTCAACACCAAGAAGGCCGAGGAGCTTGCGGGCGTGATCGCGGTGGTAAGCGGAGAAGACGCTCGCCGTCTCACGCAGCCAGCCGCCTCTTCGCCGGAAGGCTGGGGGACCTACTGTCTCGCCGCCGACAAGGTCCGTTTCGTCGGCGAGCCGGTGGCCGCGGTCGCCGCCGTGAGCCGCTACGTGGCCGAAGACGCCCTCGAGCTCATCGAGGTGGACTACGAATCGCTCGACGTGGTCGCCGATCCCTTCGAGGCTATGAAGAGCGGTAGCCCGCTGGTTTTCGAAGACAAGCCGAGCAACGTAATGATGCAGCGGGTGTTCACCTGGGGCGAGATAGACGCGGCCCTGGCGCAGGCGGATAAAGTGTTCAGCGAGAAGTTTCGCTGGCACCGTGTGGGAGCCAACCCCATGGAGACCTTCGGGGTCATCAGCCAGTGGAACCTCGAGGACGGCAGTCTCACCTGCCACGGCAGCTTTCAGTCCCAGTTTCACCTCGGTCTCGGACGTTCCGCGGTGCTGGGCCTCCCGTCGAACAAGGTGCGCATGGTCAGCCAGCCCCACGGCGGCAGCTTTGGCGGCAAGGGAGGGTTTCGCGGCATAGACATCGCCGCGTTGCTCTCGCGCAAGAGCGGAGGACGGCCGGTCAAGTGGATCGAAGACCGCATCGAGTATCTCAGCGGCGGCGCGGGCCAGGCCTGGGACCGCTACTACGAGGCCTCGCTGGCGGTACTCGGCGACGGCACCGTTACCGGATTCGACGTGAAGCTGGTCGACGATCTCGGGGCCACCGGCGAGGCCTTCGGCGCGGTCTCTTGCGCGAAGCCCTTGGCCTCCTTCACCGGCTGCTACGCGATCGGGGCCGCCCGCTACGATCTCACCATGGTCGCGACCAACAAGCTGCCCAGCGGCGCCTACCGTGGCATGGGGCCGCCGCCGCACAACTTCGTGCTCGAGCAACTCATGGACATAGCGGCGCGTGGCCTGAACCTCGATCCCGCCGAAATACGTCGCAAGAACTATATCCCCGCCGACGCCTTTCCCTACACCATCGTCAGCGGCAACGAATACGACAGCGGCGACTACCAGGCGGCGCTCGACGCCGCTATCGAGATGTCGGACTATCAGCAGTTGCGCGGCCAGCAAGACGAGGCCCGCCGCGAGGGCCGTTGCGTCGGCATAGGCCTCGTCAGTACCATCGAGCCCGGGGTTTTTGACTGGAACGCCTACGCGATCGTGGGGATGCCGGGAACCGGCGTGCCCGAAGGCGCCACGGTCAGCGTAGACATTCTGGGCAACATCGTCGCCAAGGTGGGATTCTCGCACGAGGGTCAGGGACAGTTCACGGTCGTCTCGCAGGTACTCGCGGACTACTTCGGTGTGGAGCCCAGCCAGGTGCGGGTCGTTTCGCTGGACACTCTCTCCGCTCCGCCGCACTTCGGCCCGGGCGGCAGCCGCCTGGGCGTGGCCATAACCGGTGCGGTTCTCGGCGCGGCCGGACGGGTGAAGGACAAGCTCATCAAGGTTGCTGCTGTTCTCATGCAAACCGAGCCCGAAAACCTCGAACTCATGGACGGCAAGCTACGCGTCAAGGGCGTTCCCGGGGCCGAGATGGAACTCGCTGCGGTCGCCGGTGCGATGCTCGCGCGAAGCGACCTGTTGCCTCCGGACATGGATCCCGCGCCGGAGGCCACCTACGTGTGGACCGCGCCGGGCCGCACGCCGGCCGACGAGGAGGGGAGGGCGAAGAGCTACCTGACCGCCGCCAACGCCTGTCACGTGGTGATGGTGGAAGTGGACCGAGAGACCGGACAGGTGGAGATACTCAAGTACTTCATCGCCGACGACTGCGGTACCAGGCTCAACCCGGCCAACGTAGAGGGGATGATACAGGGCGGTGTAGCCCAGGGCGTGGGCGCGGCCTTGCTCGAAGAGTACGTCTACGACGAGCAGGGACAGCTTCTCACCTCTACCTTCATGGACTACCTCATTCCGACCATCAACGAAGTCCCGATGACGGAGAAGCGGGCGCTGGTCACGCCTTCGCCGTTCACTCCTCTCGGGGCCAAGGGCGTGGGTGAGGGAGCCATTCACACGACGCCGGCGGCGGTGATGTGCGCCATAAACGACGCGCTGCTTCCCCACGGCCTGCGTGCCACCGAGGTCCCCGCCAGTCCCAACCGTTTGTGGGAGCTGCTGCGCCAGGCCGATTAACAGGCCGAGCTGCGTAGGCGGGGATTGTGAGGCGTTACCCATGAGACAGACCCGCTCGTGGGTGCAGGGGTAAGCATCAGAGGAGACGAACTGTGGCGGGGAAAAAGGACTATTTCGTGGCGCTGAGCGAGTGCCATTTCATGAATCCGGAGTCGATGGCCGAGATGAGCTACTACCCGGGCTTCGAGCGATGGTGGAAGAGCATCGACGGTGTCATGCGTGCTTGGGGAGCCGGCCGGGATCTCGCCGGCGGCGATGGCATGCCTGAACCCCGGGCCTCCGCGCTCATCGAGTACATGGATGAGTTCAAGGTCGACGTGTGTTTTGCGCTGCGCGAATCGATGATGGACGTAAGCGGCTTCTCGACCTGCATGTCTACCAACGGCTTCATACTCAAGGAGATCGAGCCCTACCCCGAGCGCATGTACCTGGAGGCCAACTGTGGGCCGATACTGCGGCGAGGAGTGGAGAACGCGGTCTGGGAACTGGAGTATCTGGTCAGAGAACGCGGCGCGAAACTCTGCAAGGTCTACGCCCCCGAGGACGGGCCGCTCAACGACAAGCGCATGTGGCCATTCTACGAAAAGGCCTGTGAACTGGACGTTCCGCTGACCGTCCACACCGGCATGTCCTACGTTTGTCCGCAGCCCACCAAGTACACCTTGCCCATACTACTGGACGACGTGCTCCTGGACTTTCCGGAGCTCAAGATCATCGCTTACCACATGGGCTGGCCCTACCACGAGGAGCTCATGGGTCTGGCCGGCAAGCACCAAAACCTTTACCTCAGCCTTTCGGGTATCATCGGCTGGCTGGCGAACGCGCCTTACCGGGGCTACCACATGATAGGCGAGGCGCTTCAGTGGGTGAGCGACGACAGGATCGTCATGGGCCTCGACCTCGCCTTCGACGACATGGGCCGGGCTGTCGACTACATACGTGGGTTGGAGATGCCCGAGGAACTACAGGAGCGCTGGGGCTACGCGCCGATCACGGAACAGACCAAGGCGAAGATACTGGGGCTCAACCTCGCCCGGCTCGCCGGCATAGAACCCAACAAGAGGGTGTGAAGAGCGGTGAAGGATCTAGCCTGCATCGTAGGCGTAGGCGAGAGCGAGTACAGCCGCGGCAAAGGGTCGGGGCGGAGTCCGCTGGGGCTGCAGCTTCAGGCCGCGCTAAGCGCTCTCGAGGACGCGGGCGTCGCCAGGGCCGAGCTTGACGGCCTGATGCCTTTTCCTCAGATCGGTAGCGCGGAGGAGTTCGCAGCGAACCTGGGATGCGCCAACCTCCGTTACGCGGCGACCGTTCACATGGGTGGCGCCGCACCGGTGGCGTCCTTGCGAGCGGCGGCCGCGGCCGTGGTCACGGGCATCGCCGATTACGTGCTCATCCCGGCCGGCTGGAACGGCTACTCGGGCCGGCGCGCGGCCCAGACCATACAAGAGCAGGCCTTCTCCATCCCGGGCGGGGGGATCGCCAGAGACTACTACCTGCCCCACGGCCTGGTCGCGCCAGCCCAGTGGTACGCCTTGATCGCACGACGGCACATGCACGAATTCGGAACCACCCATGAGCAACTCGGGGCGATAGCCGTCGCCATGCGCAAGCACGCGCAGCTAAACGATCGCGCCCTCATGTGCGGGCGCACGCTCAGCATGGACGAATACCTCGCCTCACCGCTGATCAGCTATCCATACCGTCTGTTCGACTGTTGTCTCGAGACCGACGGCGCCGCGGCGGTGGTGGTGACCACGGCCGAGAGGGCGCGGGACCTGCGTCAGGATCCGGTCTACATCATGGGGGTGGCCGCGGGGCAGCCTTACCCGGCCGACGAGATCACCAACCGCGAGGATTTCTTCAGGACCGGTTTGAGCGTGGCGGCTCCCGAGGCCTTCGCCATGGCCGGCGTCGGGCCTGCCGACGTGGACTTTGCCGAGATCTACGACTGCTTCACCTTCGAGGTGCTGCAGCAGATCGAGGAGGCCGGCTTCTGCGCTAGGGGCGAAGGCGGGGCTTTCGTCGAAGGGGGTCGTATCGAACTCGGTGGAGAGCTGCCGGTCAACACCCACGGTGGTCTGCTCTCCGAGGCCCACGTGCTGGGGATGAACCACCTGGTCGAGGCGGTGCGCCAGCTTCGCGGGCAGGCCGGCGAGCGTCAGGTCGGCGGCGCCGAGATTGGGATCGTCACCGGTTGGGGGGACTTCGGCGACGGCAGCATCGCGATACTGAGGCGTTGAAGAAAATGGAAGGCAAGCCAGTCGCCAGACCTCTTCCCTTGATGCGGGGCTTCACCAAGGAGTTCTACGGGTGGTGCCAGAAGGGCGAGCTGCGTTTCCAGCGCTGCTCGAACTGCGGAGTCTGGCGACACGTACCGCGCGAGATCTGCGCCGCCTGCGGCTCCTGGGCCTGGAGCTGGGAGAAGTCCGGCGGACGGGGTAGGGTGTTCACCTGGACGATAGCCGAGCGAGCGCTTCATCCTGGCTTTAAGGACCACACTCCTTACGCCCCCGTGGTGGTAGAGATGGAGGAGGGGCCTCGTTTGCTCAGCGAGGTGAAAGACTGTGGGCCGCCTGAGCTCGAAATCGGCATGGAAGTCGAAGTCGTCTTTGACGAGGTCACTGCCGAGGTCACGCTGCCCAGGTTTCGGCGTGTCAAAGGTTGAAACCGCGCCGTGTACCTGAGGGCGCTACAGGGCGGAGGGACGGAAAGATGAGCGAGTCGTTGAAGTTGCCACCCACCTTTGTCTATGAGAAGAAGCGGCGGATCGCGGTGATGACCATCAACAGGCCGGAGGCGCACAACGCCTTCACGGCCGAGATGCTGCGGGCCATGGACGCGGCCTTCGCGGACTTCAACAACGACGACGAGCTGTGGGTAGCGATACTGACGGCCGAGGGAGACAAGGCCTTCTCTTCGGGAATGGATCTCAAGGAAGCGATTCCGCTACTGCAGAGCGGCGACGAGCTCGGGTACGAGGACCACACCAAGCGTCCGTTTTCCGACGTCTTCAAGCCCATCATCGCGGCGGTGAACGGCTATTGCATTGCCGGGGGTATGGAGTTCCTGCAGGGAACCGACCTTCGAATAGCAGCCGAGCACGCGACCTTCGGCCTCGGCGAGGTGAGGTGGGGCATCATTCCTACCGGTGGGTCCCACGTACGGCTGCCCCGACAGATCCCCTGGGCGGTGGCCATGGAGATGCTGCTCACGGGCCGGCCGATCAGCGCGGGCCGGGCCTACGACATTGGCCTTGTCAACGAGGTCGTTCCCGCCGCAGAACTCATGCCGGCGGCGATGAGGCTGGCCGATACGATCTGCAAGAACGGGCCCTTGGCGGTGAAGACGGCCAAGGAAATCGCCGTACGTTCGCTGGGCCTCGAGTCCGGCTTCGTGCTGGAGAAGGCCTTGGGCCAGCGCGTGATGGACTCGGAAGACGCGAGGGAAGGCCCGCGTGCTTTCGCCGAGAAACGGCCTCCCGAATTCAAAGGGCGTTAGTCTCTCGACTGGAGGCCGCCTCGGCGCCCTCACGACGGCGGTTCATCAACGATGAGGGATAGGCGCGTTCTCCACATACTCTCCCAGCGGCCCGCGCTGACGGGCAGCGGCATAACGCTGGAGGCCCTCGTGGGCCAGGCCGCGAGGGCCGGTTGGGATCAGCAGGTGGTCGTCGGCGTCCCGGTGGACGCCGTTCCCGCGGCCGTGGGTGGTCTGGGGCCGCAAGCCCTTCACGCCGTTACCTTCGCGGGCAAATCTTCGCAAACAGCCGCGCTACACTTCGCTGTGCCGGGCATGAGCGACGTGATGCCCTACACCAGCAGCCGCTTTTGCGCGATGACCCAACGGCAGCTCGAGGCCTACCGGCGCGTGTGGCGTTTGCGTCTTCGCGAAGTGGTAGGGAGCTTCCGGCCGGAGCTCATACACGCCCATCACGCCTGGATCGTCGGGGCGATGCTCAAAGACCTCGCGCCAGATATTCCGGTAGTGATCCACTGCCACGGTACCTGCCTGAGGCAGATGGCGCTTTGCCCCCATCTGGCCGGCGAAGTACGCGACGGCTGTCGTCGCAACGACGCGTTCGTGGTCTTGCACGCCGATCACGCGGCTGCCTACACGCGCGAACTCGGGCTCGATGAACGACGCGTTCACGTGGTTGGCGCTGGCTACCGTGACGACATTTTTCACTTCGAAGCGGGAGCCCGTCGCCGCTCGGGATCGATTCTGTACGCGGGTAAGTTCAGCGAGTCGAAGGGGCTCGCCTGCCTGCTCGACGCCGTCGAGTTGCTCTGCGGCGACTCGCCGGGTCTGGTCCTGCACGTCGCCGGCGACGGCCGCGGTGAGGAGGCCGAGGCCCTGCGCGCCCGGATGGCCGCCATGGGCGGCTCTGTAGTGCTGCACGGACTTCTCGATCAGCCAGCGCTGGCCGAGCTGATGAGGCGCTGCGCGGTACTGGTGCTGCCGTCCTTCTACGAAGGCCTGCCGCTGGTTTTGGTGGAGGCATTCGCGAGCGGATGCCGGCTCGTCAGCACCGATCTACCGGGAATACGCGAGGTATTCGGTCCGGGCCTCGGAGAGGCGCTGGAGCTCGTGGCCGCGCCGCGGCTTGAAACCGTGGACCAGCCGCGGCGCGAGGACCTACCGGCTTTTGTACGCGGTCTCGCGGCCGCGATCAGGCGGGCCACCGAGGCTCCTCCCCTGGACCTTGGCGGCACAGCGGCCAGGCAAAGGCTGCGACCCTTCGGTTGGCGGGCCGTTTTCGAGCGGGTCGAAGCGCTGTGGACCGAGCTCGTCGAGGCGCGCTAGCGACTCCTGGGAAGGCGGGGCAGGCGGTATCCTATCCGCCCGACTTCTTGGTGATTCGAGCCCACGCGTCGCGCAGCGTCACCGTGCGATTGAAGACCAGGGCATGCTTCGACGAGTCGGGGTCGACGCAGAAATAGCCCTTCCTTTCGAACTGGTAGTGGGCCCCGGGTTCGGCGTCGGCCAGCGAGGGTTCGACCCGGCATGACTCGAGTAGCTCCAGCGAGTGGGGGTTGAGATTGTCCATCACGTCGCCGTCCCCCTCGACCTGCATGGGGTTCTCCTTGGCGAACAACTCGCTGTACAGGCGCACTTCGGCGCTGAGGCAGTGGGCCGCCGATACCCAGTGGAGAGTGGCCTTTACCTTCCGGCCGTCCGGCGAGTCCCCGCCCCGTGTTGCGGGGTCGTAGCTGCAGCGAAGCTCGACCACCTCACCGTCGCTGTCCTTGATGACATCGGTGCACTTGATGAAGTAGGCGTAGCGCAGGCGCACCTCGCGGCCCGGCGCGAGCCGGAAATACTTGCGCGGAGGGTCTTCCATGAAGTCTTCTCGTTCTATGTAGAGAACTCCCGAGAAGGGGACCTTGCGGGTCCCCGCGCTCTCGTCTTCCGGGTTGTTGACCGCGTCGAGCTCCTCGACCAGGCCCTCCGGGAAGTTTTCGATGACCACGCGCAACGGATCGAGGACGGCCATGACCCTGGGGGCCCGCAGGTTGAGGTCCTTGCGAATCGCCGCCTCGAGCTGTGCCAGAGCCACCGTGTTGTCGCTGCGGGCCACGCCCACGCCTTCACAAAATTCCCTGATCGCAGCCGCGGTGTACCCGCGTCGGCGCATGCCGCAGATCGTCGGCATACGCGGGTCATCCCACGCGCTCACGTGTCCCTCTTTCACCAGACGCCGCAGCACCCGCTTGCTCATCACGGTGTGACCGAGGTTGAGGCGGGCGAATTCGATTTGCTGGGGGTGGCACTCGACGTCGAGTTGATCGAGGATCCAATTGTACACGGTACGGTTGTCCGCGAACTCGAGCGTGCACAACGAGTGGGTAATGCCTTCGACGGAGTCCGAGAGGCAGTGGGCGAAGTCGTACATGGGGTAGATGCACCACTGGTCTCCGGTTCTGTGGTGGGTGGCTTTCTGGATGCGGTAGAGAACAGGGTCGCGCATGACGATGACCGGCGACGCCATGTCGATCTTGGCGCGAAGAGTACGTGAGCCGGCTTCGAACTCACCCGCCCGCATGCGCTCGAACAGTTCGAGATTCTCGTCGACGCCCCGATCCCTGAAGGGGCTGTTGCGCCCTGGTTCGGTAAGGGTCCCCCGATACTCGCGCACCTCGTCGGGGCTCAGGTCGCAGACGTAGGCTTTACCACGGCTGATGAGCTCGCGGGCGTAGTCGTAGAGACGTCCGTAGTAATCGGACGCGTAGTAGAGATGCTCGCCCCAATCGAAACCCAGCCAGCGTATGTCCTCCTGGATGGCGTCGACGTACTCGACGTCCTCTGCGCTGGGGTTGGTGTCGTCGAAACGAAGGTGGCAAACCCCCCCCGGGTTCTCGATCGCTACGCCAAAATTGAGGCAGATCGACTTCGCGTGGCCGATGTGCAGGTAGCCGTTGGGTTCGGGCGGAAAACGGGTGACCACCCGCCCGGCGTTCTTCCCGGTCTCGAGGTCTCGGGCGACGATGCTACGAATGAAATCGCGCGGGCCCGTCGGCTGTTCGGTCGACAACGGCTGTTCTCCTTCTGCTCTTGGCGCAAGTCGGCGGTAGGCAGAGTGTAGGTGGTCCGAAGGGAAATGTCTTGCGGGCTAGTCTTCCGTGGGAACGATTCGTATCGAGATTCGACGGTTGGCGCGCGGCCCGTCGAGCTCGACGACGATCACGCCCTGCCAGGTGCCGAGCAGCAGATCACCGTCGGCGATGGGCAGGGTCTCCGACGGGCCTAGAATAGCCGCCTTTATGTGGGCCTGGGCGTTGTTGTCCACCCTGTCGTGAAGCCAACCGGCGTGATCGGGTATGGCCCGGTCGAGCGCCGTGAGAAGGTCCACGCCGATGTTGGGGTCGTCGTTTTCGTTAACTATGATCGCCGCCGTGGCGTGCAACGCCATCACGTGACACAGACCATGGCGCACCCCGGAATCACGGACGACTCGTCTTACCTCGCTGGTTATCTCTATGCACTGTTTGTTCTCTTGGGAATCCACCCTCAGTATCGTCGTACTCATGATCCGCCCTATATCCCTACGGCCTTTTGGTTGCGAGCCCTGCTGCGCTGGTCCTATCTGGTGCTGGCCTGGCGTTCTCGCCGCGGCTGTTCACGCATAGTGCGGGTTCGTCCGTCGACGCCTCGGTGAGCAGCTTAGAAAATCAGCGCGCTAGGGGTACAAATAGCGGATAGAAAAGATGGGGGCTGAACATGCAGGGCAACAAGAAAGTCGTCGCTAGCCTGAACGAGATACTCAAGAACGAGCTGACCGCGATCAATCAGTACTTCCTTCACGCCAAGTTGTGTGAGAACTGGGGTATCGAGAAGCTCGCGGAGCACATCAGGAGCGAATCGATTGACGAGATGAAGCACGCCGACGTATTGATCGAACGGATCATCTTTCTCGAAGGATCTCCAAATATTCAGGGTCTCGGCAAGCTTCAGATCGGTGCAGACGTGGCGAGAATTCTCAACAACGATCTCGGACTCGAAGAAAAGGCCCTTCCTGATTTGCGGAAGGCCATCGCGTGTTGCGAGGAGTCGGCTGACTACGGTAGCCGTGAACTCCTCGCTGACATCCTCGAATCCGAGGAAGAGCACGTGGACTGGTTGGAAGCACAGCTCGAGCTGATCGAGAAAGTCGGTCTTCAGAACTATATCCAGAAGATGATCTGAGCGGGTTCCCCGGTTAGCCAAGGCCGACGACGGGTGGGCCACTTCGATCGTGAACGTCGATGCTTTCAGACAACTACCCCTGATGGGGATACTCCGCGGGGGGGAGGTGGATACCATCGAGCCCTTGGTGGAGGCCGTGGCCGCGGCTGGTCTGGAGACGCTCGAAGTCGCCATGAACACGCCCGACGCGACGGGGTTGATAAGGCGAGCCGTCGAGGTGTCCGCGGGTCGCCTGACGATTGGCGCGGGAACGGTGCTGACGACGGATCTCCTGCTGTCGGCCCTCGAGGCGGGCGCGACCTTCATCGTTCTGCCGACCCTGGTAGCCGAGGTCGTGGCCCGGTGCCGCGATCGGGGCGTCCCCGTATTTCCCGGTGCTCTGACGCCGCGCGAGATCTTTGACGCGTGGTGCGCCGGTGCGACCATGGTCAAGGTTTTTCCCGCCGGGGCCTTTGGTCCGGACTATCTACGAGAGATCAAGGGGCCCTTCGGGGAGGTTGAACTGCTGGCTTGTGGTGGCGTTAGGTTGGACAATATGGGCGCGTTCTTTGCGAGCGGAGCGTCCGCGGTGGCGTTTGGAGCGAGTGTGTTTCAAGAGGAGAGACTCGCTACGGGGGAATTCTCCCTCATCGAAGCAGAGCTACGCGCGCTGGTCCGTGCCTTCGGCCGACTGTCCCGGGCTGCGGGACAATGAATCCTGAGGCGGCTGGTGAACCAAGCGCGGCTCGTGGCAACCGGCGGCCGAGGCACAGAGTCGCTCGAGCAAACAATAGAGTGAAGGAGTAGGTTTCGAAAACATGAGCAAGACCACCAAGCAGAAACCAGAGAGCGAGAAAGGAACCAAGCTGACCTATCGCTCGGAGATCAAGGTCCTCGACTGCACGATCCGCGACGGTGGATTGATGAACGACCACCGGTTCTCTGACGAAGTCGTGCGTGCCGTCTACGAGACCTGCGTTGCGGCAGGAATCGACTACATGGAGTTCGGCTACAAGAACTCCAAGAGCCAGTTTCCCAAGGAGCGATTCGGTCCCTGGAAGCACTGCGACGAGGAGGATCTGCGTCGTATAGTGGGAGACAACGACAGCGAGCTCAAGCTCTCTGCGATGGCAGATGCCGAGAAGAGCGATTACCAAGAAGACATCCTCAGGTCAGACGAGAGTGTGCTGGACCTAATCCGTGTCGCTACCTACATCCATCAGATTCCGGTGGCGATCGACATGATCAACGACGCCCACGACAAGGGTTACGAGGTTACGGTCAACGTGATGGCCGTATCGACCGTGAACGCCACGGACCTGGACGAAGGGCTGCGACTGCTCTCGGCGACGCCCGTCAGTACGATCTATGTCGTCGATAGTTTCGGGTCCTTCTACTCGGAAGAGATCCAAACGCTGATGAAGAAGTACCTGAAGGTATGCGACGACGCAGGCAAACAGGTGGGCATCCACGCGCACAACAATCAGCAGCTGGCCTACGCGAACACCATCGAAGCGATAGTCCAGGGCGCCAATCGTCTCGACGCCACGATTGCCGGCCTAGGGCGCGGGGCGGGCAACTGCCAGCTGGAACTGCTCATCGGTTTCCTGAAAAACCCGAGCTACAGACTGCGTCCGATCCTCGAGTGCATCGAACAACACATCGAACCGCTTCGCGCGACCATGTCCTGGGGCTTCGATCTTCCCTACATGCTCACCGGTTTGATGAACCAGCACCCGAGGGCCGCGATGGGCTATCTCGACCAGCCGAGAGACGCGCGCAAGAGCATCGTCGACTTCTACGACTCCATGCTGGAGCAGGTCTAGTCGTTTTCTTCGGAGAGCGCGGTTTGTACCGGAAGGAGGGGTAGGCTCGTGTCGAGCCTGGACATCGAAGACCCGGAGGCTTTGATCGCCTATCTCAGGCGCGGTGGCCGTATCGGGGCGGACGAAACGCCCACCGTTACGATCCTCTCCGGCGGGGTGTCGAACCGCACGGTGTGGTTGGGCCGATCCGGGGGGCGGGACTGGGTGATCAAGCAGGCCCTGGAGAAGCTGCGGGTAGAGCTCGACTGGTTCAGTAGTCCAATGCGTGTTCATCGCGAGGCGCAGGGTTTGCGCTGGCTCGCCCGACTGGTTCCCGAGGGCGCGACGCCGCCGCTTATCTTCGAAGACTTCGAACACCATCTGCTGGCGATGGGCGCGGTCCCGAAACCCCATGACAACTGGAAGACACTTCTGCTCGCCGGGGCTCTGGTGACCGACCACGTCGAGAAGTTCGCCCGCCTGCTGGCCCGCATCCACGGCGGCGCTCATGCGTGGCACGACGAGATCGCGCGTGAGTTCGAAGACCGGTCGTTCTTCGAGACCCTGCGTCTCGAGGCTTACTACGGCTACAGCGCGACCCGGGTCGAGGAGGCGGCAGCGTTTCTCGGGGCCTTGATCGAGAAAACCCGTAGCCGCCGCCTCACGCTCGTGCACGGGGACTTCAGCCCGAAGAACGTTCTCGTCCGCGACGGTGAGCTGATCTTGCTGGACCACGAGGTAATGCATTTCGGCGATCCCGCGTTCGACCTGGGCTTCGCCATGACCCACCTGCTGAGCAAGGCCCATTTTCTGCGAGCCCAGCGACCGGCGTTCCTGGAGGCTGCGAGGGTTTTTTGGAAGACCTACGTAGAGACGCTCGGAGAGTTTCCCTGGAGTGGGGATCTCGAGCAGCGTGCCGTAGAGCACACGCTGGGCTGCTGCCTGGCGCGGGTCTGTGGCCGCTCGCCGCTGGAGTACCTCGACCGCGGCCAGCGCACGAAACAGCGGCGGATCGTGACGGCGCTCATCGAGGACGCCCCCGACAGCGTCGAAGCACTGATAGCCGGCTTCACGCGAGGCCTGAACGATGCCGACGATTAGGAAACTCGACGCCCTCGAGATCCTGGACAGTCGTGGGCGACCCACGGTACGGGCCAGCTGTGAGCTCGCCACCGGGGCTCTCGCGGCGTCGTCGGTGCCTTCGGGGGCATCAAGGGGAAGGGCTGAAGCCGCTGAACTGCGTGACGGCGATCCAGGGCGCTATCGTGGTCTTGGCTGCCGCGAGGCGGTCCGGGCGGTCCGCGAGGTCCTCGACGGGGAACTGACCGGTCGGAGCTTCGCAGACCAGCGCGATCTCGATCAGGCGCTGATCGATACCGACGGCACCGAAGACAAGTCGCGTCTGGGCGCCAACGCCTTGCTCGCGGTGTCGATCGCGTTCGCGCGGGCGAACGCGGCCGAGAGCGCTGTGTGCTTGAGGGATTACTTTGCGGCGATGCTCGGCACGCTTCCCAAGCTGCCGCGTCCGATGATCAACTTGTTCAGCGGAGGCAAGCACGCGGGACAGCAGGTCCCGGTGCAAGACCTGCTGGTGGTGCCCTTGGCGGCGAGTACGATCGACGAGGCTCTGGCTATGACCGCCGAGCTGTATCGACGGGCGGTGGAACTCGTCCACGACAAGTACGGGATGCGCAACCTGACCGCCGACGAGGGGGGGCTGGCGCCCGCATTTCCGAGTCAGGAGGCGATGTTTACCGACGCGGCGGAGGCGGTTGGCGGGGCCGGACTGAGGCTCGGCGAGGACGTCGGCCTGGCCATCGACGTCGCGGCGAGCCACTTCCGCGCCGGCGATGCCTACAGCTGGCAGGGCGAGCTCATCGACGGCGAGGCGATGATCGGGAAGCTGATGGGCTGGATGGAGCGCTACCCCATCGTAAGCGTGGAGGACGGACTTGCGGAAGACGACTGGGACAACTGGCCAAAGCTCCGTGAGCGAACCGCGGGCCGAGCGCTCATAGTCGGTGACGATCTCCTCTGCACCAACCCGCGGCGCATCCGGCGGGCGATCGCGACCGGGGCGGCGGACGCCCTGTTGCTCAAGGTCGACCAGATAGGGACCCTCTGGGAGGCGGCCGAGGCCTGTAGGCTGGCTAGATCGGCGGGCTGGCGGGTGATCGTGAGTGCGCGCAGCGGTGAGACCGAGGATGACTGGCTGGCAGACCTCGCGGTCGGCTGGGCGGGAGACTACATCAAGGTAGGTTCGATCACCCAGTCGGAAAGACTGGCCAAGTACAACCGCCTGTTGGCGATCGAGGCGAGCGGCGGCCTGTCGCTGGAGCCGTGGGTCCCTCCTCGCGGCTGACGGCTACAGCCTTGTTATGAAGGCGGTACCGTCTTCTAGCCTGCGACAACCGGCGGCGTCCGGCCGATCCAAGGCCTCGCTTGCTCGAGCTGCGCCCCGATCCGGAACAGAAGGGCCTCGTTCCCCAGCGCCGCCGTGAACATCGTACCGATGGGCAAGCCGTCGGCGTTCCAGTACAAGGGGAGCGAGACCGAGGGCTGACCGGTCGCGTTCTGGATCGGGCTGTAGGGATGGTACTCGTCCCATACCGCGTCGAGATCGGTGGTGTTGCCGCAGTATGTTCCCGTCGGCACCGGGGGCAAGGCCATCGAGGGGGTCAACCACAGGTCGTAGCTTTCGTGAAACTCGCCGATCACCCGCGCCTGCATCTGGCGGTTCACGGCCGCGACCTGATAATCGAAGGCGGAGATCCCACGCGCGCGTTCGGCCATCGCCAGCGTGAGCGGTTCGAAATCCTCTGGCCGGGGCTTCTCGCCTGTGAGCAACTCGACGGCCATGTCGACCATCAGCTGGGCGGACGCGAAGTAGGTCACCTTCCAGGATTCGAGCATGGCTCCCAGGTCGGCCGCGGGCGCGGCTTCCTCGACCTCGTGGCCGAGTTCCTCGCAGAGCCGGGCCGCGGCCAGTACGGCTTCCTTGCAGTCCTCGTGTAACGGTCGGCCCGAAGGACTGCCGGTGTAGTAAGCGATGCGCAACTTGCCTGGCGCTTTCGAGATCTCAGCGAGGTAGCTCCCGGCGGGGGCTTCGAACCCGTAGGGTTCTCCCGGGGCCGGGCCCGCCGTCAGGTCGAGTAGCGCGGCACAGTCGCGTACGGTTCGCGTGAGAACGTGCTCGCAGGTAAAGCCGTCGATCCATTCTCCCAGGACCGGTCCTAGCGATACCCGGCCACGCGAGGGCTTGAGCCCGACCAGACCGCAGGCCGAGGCGGGAATCCGGATGGACCCCCCGCCGTCGTTGGCGTGGGCCACCGGCACCAGGCGCGCCGCGACCGCGGCCGCCGAACCGCCGCTGGAGCCACCCGGCGAGCGCTCAAGGTTCCATGGGTTGTTGGCGGGGCCGTAAAGCTGGGACTCGGTGGTGCCGAGCAGCCCCCACTCGGGAACGTTGGTCTTGCCAAGGGGGATGAGTCCCGCGGCCTTGAAGCGCGCCACTTGTACGCTGTCGTGGTCCGAGGGCGGAACCTCGACGAGAGCACGACAAGCAAGCCTCGTCGGCATGCCCACGCAGTCCCCGGAGGCGTCCTTCAAGAGAAGCGGGGCCCCCTGGAGCGGGCCGCGGCTCTCGGGCGCCGGTTGTTCGGCGGCTTGCTCTCGTGCCCTCTGGTAATCCTCGAAGACCACCGCGTTGAGAACTCCGTTGTGGCTCTCCAGGAGCTCGATGGCTGTGTCGATGAGCTCGACCGCCGTTACCTCGCCGTCGCGTACGAGCTCCGCCAGTCCCAAGGCGTCGTAACCCGCGTACTCTTCTTTCGTCATGGAGATCTCCCTGGTTGGTCTCTGGGATCTGAGCTGGGCGGACAGCCGCCGTGAGGGCATCGCGCCCCGGTGGACTTCGCGGCGGTGATTGGTCCACTGCGGCGTGGGCAGCCGGGCCCTTTCACGCCATGAAAAGCCCGCCGTTTACGTCCAGCGACGCTCCGTTGATGTAGGACGCGTCGTCAGAGGCCAAGAACGTTATGGCCGCCGCCTGCTCCTCGGGGGAGGAGAGGCGTTTGATCGGCATGAAGTAGGTGTAGGCGCTGACGAGTAGGGCCCGCGCTTCGGCTTCCTCTGGTGTGGCGGCCTGCGAGGCGGCGGCCGCTCGAATCATGGGCGTGTCGACGCCCCCGGGACAGATCGCGTTGACCCGAACTCCGTAGGGCCCGTAGTCGAAGGCGAGATGGCGGGTGAGGCCGAGCAGCCCGGCCTTGCTCGAGGTATAGGCCACGCCTCCGTTAGCGCTCTTGGAGCGGCCCGCCAGTGAAGAGACGTTGACGACGGCGCCGCGCCCGCGCTGTGCCATCCCCGGGACGACCGCGCGGCAGAGACGGAAGGGGCCGCCGAGGTTCACCGCAAGCACGTAGTCCCAGCGTTCGTTGGTCATGACCTCCAGGCTGCGGGCGTCGGCGGTATCGCCCACCCCGGCGACGTTGGCGAGAACGTCGATGGGCCCCAGCCTCTCTTCGATCGCGCCGACGCAGTCCTCGATCGCGTCGCCGTCGGTGACGTCGCAGACGAAGGATCGCGCCACCTTTCCGGCATCCATGATCGCGGCCACCGTCAAAGCCGATCCCTCCGGGTCGACGTCTACAACCGCGACGAGCGCGCCTTCGTCGGCCAGCCGCGAAGCCGTTGCCCTGCCGATACCACTGGCCGCACCGGTGACCAGCGCGACGCGGTCTTGAAAACGCAGGGAATCCACCATCCGGATTTCTTAACCGGAATCGCCGGTTACCGCCAGTGTCAATTTCTCGCTGGTCGCTGGAATCGGCGCAGGCGCAGGCTGTTGGTAACGACGAAAACGCTCGAGAAGCTCATGGCCGCGGCCGCCAGCATGGGGTTTAGCAGGAGCTCAAACACCGGGTAGAGAAGACCCGCCGCTACCGGGATAAGGGCCACGTTGTAGGCGTAGGCCCAGAGGAAGTTGCCGCGGATGGTACGCAAGGTACGGCGGCTGAGTGCCAGGGCGTCGGCGAGCACCCGCAGGTCTCCCGACATGAGGATGAGATCGGCCGACTCGATGGCGATGTCGGTTCCGGTTCCTATGGCGATGCCGACCTGGGCCCGCGCCAGCGCCGGCGCGTCGTTGATGCCGTCGCCTACGAACGCCACCTGCTCACCGCTGCTCTGGAAGCTCGCGACCTGCTCGGCCTTCTGGTCCGGCAACAACTCGGCTACCACCTCGTCGATGCCCAGCTCCCTGGCGACGGCCTCGGCCGTGCGCCGGTTGTCACCGCTGAGCATGGTCATTCGTATTCCCAGTTTGCGCAGCCGACTCAGGGCTTCGACGGAGCCGTCCTTGATGGGATCGGCAACGCCCAACAGAGCTGCCAGGCGACCGTCGCGCGCCATGAACACGGTGGTACGGGCCTGGTCGGCGAGTTCTTCCGCACGCTCTTTCAGCCGGGAAACGTCCACGCCCAAGCGCTTCATGTAGCGATCCGCTCCGATGTGCAGCTCTTGACCGCCGACGGTCGCGCTCAGGCCATAACCGGGCAGGGCCTCGAAGGACTGGTGCCTCGTCCAGGACAGACCGCGTTCCCTGGCGGCACGGACGATGGCCCGTGCTATGGGGTGTTCGCTTTGGTCCTCGGCGGCCGCGGCAAGGGCCAGCAGCTCTCGCTCGTCGCCCTCTAGCACCAGCAGGTCGGTGAGCTCCGGTTGTCCCTTGGTCAGGGTTCCCGTCTTGTCGAGCACCACCCGTCTCACCCTGCCCAAGGATTCGATGGCAACGCCTTTGCGAAACAGCGCCCCCATCTCGGCCGCCTTGCCGGTGCCCACCATGATCGCGGTCGGGGTCGCCAGGCCCATGGCGCAGGGACAGGCGATGACCAAGACGCTCACGGCCGCCACGAAGGCGTGATTGAGGGCGGGGGCCGGCCCCACCAGCAGCCAGGTCGCGAAGGTAACAACCGCGGCTACCAGCACCAGCGGTACGAAGACGCTCGCGATGCGATCGGCCAGCTCCTGGATCGGCGGTTTGCCGGCCTGGGCGTCCTCGACCATCTGGATGATGCGCGCCAGCACGGTGTCGGCGCCCACACGGGTGGCCTGGAACACGAGGGCGCCGTTTTGGTTGATGGTACCGCCCACGAGTTCCGACCCCTTCTCCTTTGCTACCGGCAGGGCCTCGCCACTGATCATGGACTCGTCGACCCACGACGACCCTTCTTCCACCACGCCGTCGACCGGGATGCGATCGCCGGGTCGCAGCTGGACGCGGTCACCGGCGACCACCTCCTCGATCGCCACTTCGACAAAGACGCCGTCGCGCGCCACCCGTGCGGTCGCGGGCCGGAGTTGGAGCAGCCTCTTGATGGCCTCGGAGGTCCGGCCCTTGGCGCGGGCCTCCATCAGCTTGCCCAGCAGGATGAGGGTTATGATGACCGCGGCCGCCTCGAAGTAGAGGTTAGCGGTGCCCGCGGGGAAGATGTCTGGGAGGATCACCACGAGGGTGGAGTAGATCCAGGCCGACATGCTGCCCATCATGATCAGCGTGTTCATGCCCGGGCTCTTGTGGCGTAGCTCGGCGATGGCCGGACGCAGGAAACGGCGCCCGGGCCCGAACAACACCAACGACGCAAGCGACAGTTCCAGGAAACTCCAGAAGAGGGTGGGGGCCAACTCGCCTTTCCATTCCATGAGGCCGGGCCAGAGCATCGGGCCCATGGACACGAGCACCAGGGGAAGGGTAAAGATCAGGGCGAGTCGCAGAGAGCCCTGCAGTTGCCGCTGCTCATCCTCGCCGAGCTGCTCCTCTGCGGTGGCAAGATCAACGGCGGCGTAGCCGGCCTCTTCTATGGCCGCGAGCACGCCGGCGGAGTCCAGGGCTTCGGGCTCGTAGCGAACGCTGGCCCGCTCGAGGGCGAGGTTGACGCTGACCTCCAGCACGCCCGGCACTTTGGACAGAGCCCGTTCCACGCGCCCGACGCAGTTGGCGCAGGTCATGCCCTCGACCCGAGCTGTCAGCAGCTTGCTCAGCGCTTCACCTGTACTTGAGCAGTTCCACCAGTTCGCCCACGATGGTGTCCGCGTCGCCGCGCTGGGCGGCGGTCACGACGTGGTCCTTTAGGTGGCTGCGCATGACCAGACCGCCTACCTTGTCCAAGGCACCGGTTACGGCCTTGATCTGTTTGAGTACATCTACGCAGTAGATGGAGTCGTCGTCCAGCATCCGCAGTATGCCGTCCACGTGGCCCCGTACCGAGAGCAGGCGTTGCCGAGCTTTGGCCCGGGCCTCCGGATCTAGTACGAGGCCGTGCCCACAAGCGCGACTCACGACAGCGACCCACGCGGCGCCGGTCCGAGCCGCGTCACTCGACCACCTCGGCGGTGAATCCCTCTTCCCGAACGGCGGCGATCAGAGCCTCTGCGTCGCTACGACCGTCGACTACCGCGCGCTGGGTCTCGTGGTTGACCTCGACCACCCGCTCGACTCCAGGCACCGCGGCGAGGGCCTTTTTCACGGCCTGTTCGCAGTGACCGCAGGTCATGCCTTCAACCTTCAACGTGATCATGACTTCCTCCACACCCCACCCCCCGGGGGGTGGGGTGTGTACCATGATAAAGCAGGCGCTCGTCTAGTCAAGCGAGCGGGGAAGGGTGAAGATCAGCGGTGACCGCTTTCCCCTCTACCCAGATCTCGAATCTTCACCACTCGGTGGGTGCAGCGTCCAGTAATTGATGTCCGTGTATGTTCGCGGTAGCCCGAGCAGCCGCCTCGGACAACGGTACAAGCCGGAGGTCCCGTAGGTACTATCAAGATACCGACGGACGCGGTAAGTTGCGCGCATCATTGGCTAGGGTTCTAGCGGCAGAAGGAGGGATTTCGATTTGAAGGCCGTGGTTATTCGAGAGTACGGGGGTCCCGAGGTTCTGGAGCTGCGTGAGGTTCCGGATCCGAAGTGCGGACCGGAGGATCTCCTGGTCGCGATCCGTGCGACGGCGCTCAACCGTGCCGACATTCTCCAGCGCATGGGCTTTTATCCCCAGCCGGGGCCGAAACCGGAGTTCGACATTCCGGGTCTCGAGTTCGCGGGGGAGGTCATCGAACTGGGCCCCCGGGTCGAGGGCTTCTCTCGCGGCAACCGGGTCATGGGGATTCTGGCCGGTGGTTCCTACGGCGAGAAGATATCGGTTCACCATCGCTTGGTGACAACCGTGCCGGAGGGGACGGACTGGCGAGAGGCCGCAGCCGTTCCCGAGGCCTTCTTGACCGCCCACGACGCTCTCATGCAGTGCCGCCTCGAGGCCGGTGAGTCGGTGCTCATCCACGCCGTCGGGTCGGGCGTGGGCGTCGCGGCGCTGCAGGTGGCCAGGGTGATGGGCGCCACGCCGATAATCGGTACAGCCGGGTCCGAGCAGAAGCTCGATGCCGCCTGCGAGCTCGGCCTCGACGTGGCCGTCGCCTACAAGCAAAGCGATTTTGCCGAGGCGACGCTCGCCGCTACCCAAGGTTGCGGCGTCGACGTGGTGGTAGATTTTGTGGGAGCCGCCCATCTGGCAGGCAACCTGCGAGCCCTCGCGTTGAAGGGACGCCTGATCGTTATCGGCCTGCTCGGTGGATCCCGCGCCGAGCTCGATCTGGGCGTTTTGCTGGCCAAGCGCCTCCAGCTCCGTGGAGCGATGCTGCGTTCGCGTTCACTCGAGGAAAAAGCGATGGCGACGCGGGCCTTCGAAAAGTCGGTCCTCCCACATCTAGCAGCCGGCCGAATACGACCCGTCATCGACCGGGTGTTTCCGCTTACAGAAGTCGCCGAGGCGCATCGTTACATGGAGACCAACGCCAACTTCGGCAAGATCGTTCTCGACGTCGACCTCTGACGCGATCGGAGACGCCCCAGCGCTCCCGCTGCTTGACCCGTACGGTCTTGGGACGGGAAACGCAACGGGTATTCTCACCGAGCTAGGCCCGAAGGGTTGAGGCGGCGATAGATCGATCGGTTGCTCCTATGGATCGCGAGGAAGGCGCTGTAGAGTTGGTCGTAGGTCGCGCGGTTTGCCGGATCGGGCCTATGGCTTTGCTCGACGGGGAGCGAGAGAGGAATCTTATCGAAAGAAGCGTGACCGAGGCCGACCGCGCCGATCAGGGCGGCGCCGCGCGCGTTGGTCTGAAGAGGATCGCGTACGACCTGGATTTCGCGGTCCAAGACGTCGGCGAATATCTGGCACCACAGCGCGGAGCGCGCGCCACCGCCGACCACCCGAAGGCTGTCCAGGCGTCGGCGCAAGAAACGCTCCACGTAGCCGAGGCTCCAGCGGGTATTGAAGGCGACGCCTTCCATCACCGCGCGCACGATGTGATCGATGTTGGTGGTCATGGAGATGTTGTGAATGCCACCGCGTAGGCTGGTGTCGTCAACCGGGGTACGCTCGCCGTTTAGCCAGGGAGTGAAGATGACCTTGGCACTGCCGGCTTCAACGCCGCCGGCGATCGAATCGAGCAGCGCGTAGCGCTCTGACGGCGAGCCCGCGGCGTCCAGGCGCTTGTCTTGTGAGAGGAGGCTGGCGGAGAGGAAGGAAAGACAGCCGCCGGCAAGGTCCTGTTCGTTGACGCATTGGTAGCGGTCTGCGATCGAGCTCGGGAAAGACGCTATCGAGTGGAGAAGGTCGGTCCGTTTGAAGGGGACTAGGCACTCGATCCACGATGAAGTCCCTATGTAGAGGTGTCCCTCGAAGTCCCCCAGTGCTCCTGAACCGATGCACGCGCACTGGTGATCCGGCGAGCCCATCATGACCGGGGTGTCACGCGCGAGGCCGATCTCGTCGGCGACCTCGGCTTTGAGCGTCGCGAGACGGTCCGTAGAGGCGCGTAACGGAGGAAGCTTGGCCCGATCGATTCCCGTTGCCGCCACCAGGTCAGCGTCGTAGCGGATGTTGGCGGTATCGCGGATGTCGGTGACCCAGAACAAGTGGATCGAGTCGTAGGATGCCGCGATATTGCCGGTGAGGCGGGCGTTTAGATAGTCCTTGCTAGGGAGAAACACGTGGGTTTTTTCGTAGACCCGCGGAAAGTCGTGCTTGACGAGTAGCGCGTGTGCGAGGTCGTCCTTGCCGGATAGCGCCGGTCCGCCGCCAGTCTTGGTGATCCAGCGCATCGCCTTGGCCAGGCCGTAACCCCGCAGGCTCGGAAAGCCTCCCACGAGAGCCTTGACGTAGGGGGCGCCACGCGAGTCCATCCAGGTCAGCGCGTTCATCAGGTGGTTGCCGTTCTCGTCCACGGCCACGGTTGTCGAGAAGGTGCTCGAAACGCATACGCCGACGATGTCAGGAACCGCTACGACGCCGCTCGTGACCAACTTTTTCGAGGTTCGCAGCAGGGCTTGCCACCAACGCTCCGGGTTCTGCTCGGCGCCTCCACCCGGCAAGAACTCGACGGGCGTCGCCTCGAACTCGAACCCCGCTACCTCACCGCTGGTCGAGACCAGCGCGGTCTTCAGACCCGAGGTGCCGTGGTCGATCGCGAGGAGGAATTTCTTGCCTTGGGTGTTCACAGCCATCGACTCCGCGACTGGCTCTCCGTCTCAGAGGCTGATGGTCGTTATCTTTCCGTCGCCGTCGATTCTTTCCATGAAGATGGTCTGCTCTTTTTCCGCGCCGCCGCTCTGGCCGCCGTCGAGCACAGACCTCGACATCTCGATGAAGTCGGCCGGTCGGATGCAGGCCTCCGGGGGCATGACCCCTTGGGCGTCGATCTTTCCCCGTTCGAGAAGCATCACGCCGAGGGCGGCCGGGATGCCGGTACCCTCTCCGAGGGCGCGGCTCTCCGAGACCATGTGAATTCGGTACTTGAGAGGCTCGTCGTCCTTGGTGCCGGCGACGATGACGGAGATGCAGCCTCGTTGTCGACCGAATGCTACTTCCTCGAGGATCCGTTCCCGTTCACGGATGAGATAGGCCACGGCGAAGTCGTAGGGGTCTATCTTGGTGCCGGCCACGTCAACTGGCTCCTTGTCGGCCAGCCCCAGGCGGCACAGCTCGGAGGTGAGCCGATAGTACTCGATCGGCAGCACGCTGCCCTTGTTGGTCACGCGCCGGACGTCAAGGTAGCGCGGCAGGGTGATTTGCTCGGGATGGGGGTATGGGAAAATCGGAATGTCTTTGCCGATCCGGGGAAAGTCAAAGGTCTGTCGCAGCGCGATTCCGTCTTCCTCGAAGTAGCCGACGTAACTCAACTTGCCGTCGAGGAACATGGGAATGTCGATGCTCATGCAGTGGAAACGATGACCGATCACGCCTGGTCCCTCGGTGGGCTCGCCGCCGTGGGTGTGAAAGATGTCTATCGATTCGGTGGTGTCTAGAAGCACGTCGTAGGCGAACTTGGCCAGTAGGTTGGTGGCACCCGGAGAGGCGCCCATCCCGACGAGGGCGGTGACGCCGGCCGACTTGGCGCGCTGGTCCCACTCGAGTATCTCGAGCGTGACGTCGACGTCGTCGTTGATGTCCACGTAGTCGATGCCGGCGGAGATGACCGTAGACAGAACCGTCTTGACGGTCTTGTAGAAGGGGCCGACGCAGTTGAGGACGATGTCGTGGCCGGCGATCGCCTGGCGGATGCTTCCCTCGTCGCTGGCGTCGACGGGTGTGAAGCCGAGGTTGCTCGAGCCGACCTCGCCGATGATCTCTCGTGCCCTGGTTTCGTTGACGTCGGCGATTGTCACGGCGGAGAAGGCCTCGTCGGCCGCCAGGGTTCGCACCGCCACGCTGCCCACGGCCCCACAGCCGCCGAGCACGATAACTTTCTTCAAGAAACTACCTCCTGTCGCCGCGGGCGTGGTCGCCCGCGGCCCTGCGGCGAGGTTATCAGAGCGCCGCTATCGAAAATAACGCCGCCAGAAGAAGCTTTGCAATGCTCTGCGCCTTGCGTATAAGGCCAGTGGGTCTCGGGGCCCCAAGGCGAGACGCGGGCGTTTCGGCCGTGGGCCGGGCGACAGGGGGAGGGAGCAGTCCATGTTGAACAAGGGATCACGCTACGTCTTGCCGGTATTCGCCCTGTTGTTTGTGGCGGGCGGCTGCGCCACTCTCGATCGAGCTTACGTGGGTACGGTCAGAGCCGTCGACCCGGATCAGCTGCGTCTCAAGGAGGAGGC
The DNA here is from genome assembly GCA_046754245.1 of Binatia bacterium. Classification (GTDB taxonomy): domain Bacteria; phylum Desulfobacterota; class Binatia; order UBA1149; family UBA1149; genus JBHHVL01. The sequence continues at coordinate 78,494 of JBHHVL010000005.1, forward strand.
GCGCTGGCTCAACCCGCATCCGAACTTTCGTTTGGTGAACCAGGACCAGATGGTGGTCTTCGTGCGGATCCGCAACAGCTCGGGTTCGCAGCTGGACGTCAGCCGAGAGGTGCGCATGGCGCTGGAAGACCTGGGCTACCGGTTGACCCGGAACGTCGACGACGCCCAGTACATCTACAGGCTCGACATTCGCTACTACGGTGAAAACGCTCGGGCCGACGGCGGTCGTGCTACGGTGGCGGCGGGCGTGGGAGGGGCTGTCGTCGGAGGCATCATCGGCCACCAGTCCAAGAGCGGACTGGAGGGAGCCGGCGTGGGAGCCGCGGCCACGGGGCTCCTGTTCGACACCCTTGCCCAGCGCAACAAGGTGCGTGAGTTCGACGTGGTGGTCGACATCCGAGTGGGCGAGCGGGTGAAGGGGGGCGTCGAGACCACGCGCAGGAGCGGCGACCACGCGACGGTGCGTCACTCCGGCCGTTCGGACAAGGGCGGCACCGACTCCGGCTGGGCGAGCGGCGGTAGCGACGACACCCAGGCGGCCTACGTGGAGGAGGATTTTCTCTACTCGCAGAACCGCCTGGTGGTTTCCGCCCGCAAGCTCAACCTCTCTCCCGAAGAGGCTGGGCCCGCGTTACAAAGCAGGATGATCAACGCGCTGGCCAACGTCTTGCCCTGACCCTGTTGGCTAGGACTCGATCTTTCCGCAGACCTGATCGAGTAGGGCTATTTCGAAGGCCTCGTTGTCCTCGTAGCAGAACCCGAAGACCGACTCCCACAACTCCCGGCTTTCCATGCAGAGGTAGAAGAAAACTCCGTCGTGCCAGCCACGAAACGCTTCCCAGGCGACCCCGAACATTTCTTCCTTCAGTCGCGTGGGGTAGGAGAGCTTCCCCGCCGTTTCTTCCATCGGGATCTGCAGGACCTTGCTGGGGAGCCCTTTCAGCCTCAGGCTCTTGATGGCCGGCTTGATGAAGGTCAGCGTTCCGAAGGACACAAGCGCCACTTCTTGGGGGGAGAAAGTGGACGTCACCGCCTGGATCAAGTCGGTGTAGTCTTCCTTCCAGCCACGGTAATGAATCATCGGGTGGAAGTGGAATCCGACGAGGACGCCCTTGTTCGCCACCCTGCGAGCCGCCGCCAGTCGGTCTTCGAGCGAAGCGGTGAGGCGTTCTTCGTTGTCGATGATGATCTTAGGATTCAGCGACCAGCTGACGAAGACGTTCGCAGGGACATCGGCTTCGAGGATCGCGCCCATGTTCTTCGACTTGGTCTTGAATTCTAGCAAAACATTGGGGTTGCGTGCCGCGAATTCGAGCTGGGCCGTCAATATGCCAGAGCGGTTACCGAGAAACAGCGAGTCGGCAGATTGGCCCGACCCGACGTGATACTTCTTGTGCGGGTCGAGTCTGACCCTCTTCAGCTTTTCGGCGAGATTCGTCTCGACGGAGATGCTCTTGGGTTCATAAAAGGTCTGGACGCTGCAGTAGCTGCACCCAAAGCCGCAGCCTTGAATCGCGTCGATGGTCCTTAGGTTGCAACAAACGGTCTTTTCGCTGGC
>JBHHVL010000006.1:0-78308 GCA_046754245.1 Binatia bacterium
TAAAGGAGGAGATGCAAGTAAAACCGTATCTTCTGGTTCCAAGAAAGATCAAGAAGACCAAGACCGCCCTAGCGCTAGAGCTCGAAAAAACCGAGGACGTACTCACCGTACTTGGCTCCGGCCGTGAGGGGAACCGGCCCTTGCTGGTTGGCTTTGCCGCGGAGACCGACAACCTGAGATCCAACGCGATCGCCAAGCTGGAGCGCAAAGGCCTGGATATTGTCGTCGCCAACGACGTCTCGTCGGGAGACGGGGGCTTCGACGTCGGCTGCAACGCCGCCATCATCATCGACAGGGAGGGCACGGAAGAAGACACGGGGCTGTTGCCCAAAGCCGAACTCGCCGACCGCATTCTGGACCGAATCGTCCGGTTGCACTAGCGACCACGGTAGACCGGGACGGGCGTCGATGTTTAGCCGGGTGGTATCAACTGAGGAAGTTCCTCAAGCATCTGTCGTATAACTTCGTGCTCAGTGCCCGGCGGCAACTTGCGCTTGCGCTTGAGCTGTCTGAGCCGACGGCGCAAGGCCGTGCTGCGTTGCAGCACCTCGCGGCCGGTAGCGTCTTGATTCTGCGTGTAGGAATGCCGCTTGTTGTTAAGAAGGTCCATGACCGAGCGAAGGCAGGCTTCGTTATATCGATCCACGGTGCTTCGTGTCAGGGCGTACCTTGACCTGCGGTTAACGGCGTTCACCATCGTCTGCCACTGCTCGAGCTTGCTGATGCCCATCAGCGAATCGAAGATCCGTTTGTTAGTCTTGAACGAGAACAGCGTGTGATCAATCGAACGCTCGACGAGATCATCGCAGTCTTCGTACGAATTCTCCAGCACCCGGCGTGCCGTCCGCCAATAACGTTTCCTCTGTAACCCGTCGGCTCTGGCCTCCCAGTACGCGTGCCCCGAAGTCCGGGAAGCGAAACTCCTGAGCAAATAAGTGGGGACGAAGTGGTTATGAGAAACAATGTCAGCGGCGAGATGAGTCATGTAGCCCCAGGCAAAGGCTTTCTGGCCATCGTCGCGCGCGTTCCTGAGAAGGGTCCAGGCCACGGTCCAGCTGTGGCAATGGGAGGCAAGGCTGCGGGTGTAGGCCTTGGCCTGGACGATGTCGGCGCCGATGCAGCCATACAGGTAGCGGTTTTGATGGGCGCCCACAATTGCTTGAAGGGCTGCAGGGAGGCTGGTAAGGTGCGAAAATACCTCGGAACCGTGCACAATGTGTGTGACCGGTCCCCAGGCCAACGCCCAGTGCGGATACAAGACCGTGATCAGCACTACGACGCAAAGCGAAAAGAATATCATAGAACGCGTCAGGGCGGTTCGTTCACGTGGCGCGACGGGCCCCCTCCGGTCAAGTCTATAGTGGTAAAGGATAGGCCACAATCCCCGAAAGTCGCGCCGCCCTCCGCGGCAGCAACTGGCCTCTCTTCGGCCCGCCTCTACCTCGAGCGCGAGATCGATCTCGGTCTGGAGCTGATTCCTCGGGCGATTCCTCGGGTCACGACGGATGAAGCCGAAGAGCGCGACGCAGGGGCAGCGTCCAGCCCTCAGCGGAGTCCCGCGGAATCGGCGCGACCCGGCTCCGGCGCCCTCGCCGGCCTGTTCGCCGAACCCGGCGTTGCAGCGGCCAGTACACTCGAAGCGCTCGCACGGGTGCTGGGGGATTGCCAACGCTGCAAGCTCTGCAGCGGTCGCAGCAATATAGTCTTCGGCGTGGGGAACCCGCAGGCGAGATTGATGTTTGTTGGTGAAGGACCCGGAGCGGAAGAGGACCAGAGAGGAGAACCTTTTGTCGGCAGAGCCGGACGCCTGCTCGACAGCATCATTACCAAGGGTATGGGTCTCAGCCGCAAGCAGGTCTACATCGCCAACGTCGTCAAGTGTCGTCCGCCGGGCAACCGTAACCCACAGCCCGATGAGATAGTGGCCTGCGAACCCTTTCTTGCTCGGCAGATCGATATCATCGCTCCCGAAGTGATCATCACGCTCGGCACCTTTGCTACCCAGGCTCTGTTGCGTAACAGGTTACCCATTTCCAAGCTGCGCGGCCACTGGTACGAATACGGCGGGGTCGCGGTCATGCCGACCTTTCATCCAGCCTACCTCTTGCGAAGCCCGGGGGAAAAACGCGTCGTATGGGAAGACATCAAGAACGTGATGGCCAGACTCGGCATGGAGCGTGGTTGATCGGTGGACCGTGGCGTGAGCGGTCGTCACCGTTGTCTGCTGTTGACGGTGATTGTGGCGCTACAACTCGGGACACAGTGGACGCCCTGCTATGCCACCGGACCTGCGGTTTACAAGATCGTCGTGAACGGACCCATCAGCCCAGCCGTGGCGGACTTTATTTCCTCGTCTATCCTCTACGCCCACGAAAGAGGCGGCGCGGCCCTCGTCATACAGCTCGACACCCCCGGCGGCCTACTGAGTTCGACGAAGACCATCGCCAAGGAGCTACTGGCTTCGCCCGTTCCGATCGTCGTATGGGTCGGACCGCCGGGGGCGGGAGCGATTTCGGCCGGTGTGTTTGTCACACTTGCCGCCCACGTTGCGGCCATGGCTCCGGGGACTACCATAGGCGCTGCGCACCCTGTCAGCGGTCAGGGACAAGACATCGAGGGCGATATGCGAGACAAGGTCGAGAACTACGCAGTCTCGTTCGTCCAGTCACTCGCGGGGAGACGGGGACGCAACGTCGAGTGGGCGGCGCAAGCGGTGAGAGAGAGTGTCGCGGTGACCGAGGTCGAAGCCGTAGAACTGAGGGTGGTGGACTTCGTGGCGTCGAGCGTGGAGGAGATTCTGCATAAAGCCCAGGGGCTGGAGGTCAACCTCGACGGCGAGACGGTCAGACTGGACTTCGAGTCGCTCCTGTCGGCGTCGGGGGGACCGGTCGTGGAGGAAATCGAACAGACCCTTAGGCAAAAAGTACTGGGCGTAATCACCGATCCGAACATCGCCTACCTGTTGATGATGGCAGGGATGTTGGGGCTGTACATGGAATTCTCCCATCCGGGTGCGATTTTTCCTGGCGTCGCCGGGGCGATCTGCCTGCTTCTCGCGCTACTCGCTTCGCAGGTTCTTCCGATCAATTCTACAGGCGTGCTGTTGCTGGTGTTGGGCATGGCGTTCTTGCTCGCCGAGTTGTTCCTGCCGAGTTTTGGAGTACTCGGCTTTGGCGGAATAGTTGCACTGACACTGGGTTCCCTTTTCCTCTACACGCCCGAGTCTGAGCTTTTCGTGGCTCGCGGCTTGGTCTGGGGAACGGTTGGAACCTTCGGAGCGGTCATGGCGGCCGTGCTGTTCCTGCTCGTTCGCGATAGGAAAAAGCCCTCGGTAGTAGGCGTAGAAGGGCTGGTGGGTGAGCGGGGGGTATCGGTCAGCACCGTTCACCATTCGGGGACAGTCAAGGTTCACGGCGAATTCTGGAAAGCCACTAGCGCGTTACCGGTAGCGGCGAACCGTCCGATCCGGGTGGTGGCTGTAGATGGTTTGTGCGTAAGAATCGAAGAGATACAGGTGTAGGCTATGTTTGGTACAGGAATCTATCTGCTGGCCGCGGTCGTCGCGGCTCTGCTCAGCGGCTTCAAGATTATGAAGGAATACGAGCGTGGCGTGGTGCTTAGGTTCGGACGCCTCGTCGGTCACCGGGGCCCTGGAATCATCTACGTGATTCCAGGGATCGAGCGTATGTCCCGAATCGATCTGAGAACGATCACGATGGACATTCCTTCCCAGGACGTCATAACTCGAGACAACGTCTCGGTGAAGGTCAACGCGGTTTTGTATTTTCGGGTTATGGATCCGAGTAAGGCACTTATCGAGGTTGAGAACTACCTCTACGCGACGTCTCAACTCTCGCAGACCACGCTTCGTAGTGTCTGTGGCCAGGGCGAACTGGACGATCTGCTCTCGGAACGTGAGCGGATAAATCAGCAGATCCAGGAAATACTGGACGAGCAGACGGATCCCTGGGGGATCAAGGTGGTGTCGGTCGAAGTCAAGCACATCGATTTGCCTCAGGAAATGCAGCGCGCGATGGCGAAGCAGGCCGAGGCTGAACGTGAAAGGCGAGCCAAGGTGATCTCGGCCGAGGGCGAGTTTCAAGCCTCGCAGCGTTTGGCCGAAGCGGCTCGTAACATGGCCGTGGAACCCGGCGCCATGCAGTTGCGGTTCATGCAGACCCTCAACGAGATGTCCAACGAGCATCACGCGACGGTAGTGCTCCCGATTCCGGTAGATCTTCTCTCCTTGATGATAAACCGGGATGTACCGAAGGACAGCTGAGCCCAGTTGGCCGCGCCGTGGGGAACTCAGCGGCGACCGCCCACGTGGAAGTCGACGGTCTAGCGGTGTTTGATTTCGATTTCCCCAGGGAACTAATAGCCCAGTATCCGGCTCGAGAGCGCGATCAGGCCAGGCTTATGGTGGTCGAGCGGACGCACGGCGAGATTCACCATAGGAGGTTCAGCGAAATCGACGGTTGGCTGAACGAGGGGGACGCGTTGGTCATCAACGACTCGCGGGTAGTGCCGGCTCGTCTACAAGCCCACAAGGAAGGGGGTGGGGCGGTCGAACTACTGGTTCTCGGAACCGATGCCGATGGCACCGTATCGGTGATGTTCCGGTCCCGCGGCGGACTCCGGCCCGCCACTCAGCTCGCTCTTGACGATGGAACGCCCGCGCTGGTTATCGCGCCGGTACAGAACGGTCGCTGCCGCTTGGATCTGGGTGGCGTCGATGTCGCTCGGCTCCTCGCCGAGCTGGGCCGCGTACCGCTCCCGCCGTACATCAAGAGGCCTCCCGAACCACTGGACGAAGAGCGCTACCAAACGGTCTTTGCCCGGCGAGACGGTTCCGTTGCTGCCCCCACGGCCGGGCTGCACTTCTCCGATCGCCTGCTGACGAAGTTGAAACGAAAGGGCGTGTTGGTTCGCACGGTGACCCTCCACGTCGGTCCTGGAACCTTCGTGCCAGTGCGCGGCGATCTCGACGGCCACGAAATGGAAGCCGAACTCTGCCGTGTTGGCGCCACGGTCGCGGACGAACTGCAGGAGGTGCGTAACCAGGGTAGACGCATCGTCGCCGTCGGGACGACCAGCGTCCGGACCCTTGAGTCGGCCTGTCGCTCGGACGGTCGCCTCGGGTCCTTCCAAGCGCCGTCGTCTCTGTTCATCCGGCCAGGCTACGCCTTCCGGGTTGTCGACGCCCTCGTGACCAATTTCCATCTTCCTCGCACCACGCCGATTTGCTTGCTGCTCGCCTTCGCTGGCCCCGAGCTTCTGCGGCGTGCCTACGATGAGGCGGTGCGCGAACGGTACCGCTTCTACTCTTACGGTGACGCGATGCTGGTGGTCTAACGAGCGCTCGTGGTCAGACTTCGGATAACGGCGCGAACGGCGGATGGCGCACGCAGGGCGAGGCTGCTTACGGCGCACGGAGAAGTCCAAACACCCGCCTTCATGCCGGTCGGAACCGCCGCCACCGTGAAGGCCGTCACCCCCCGGCAGCTAGTCGAAGCCGGTACTGAGATAGTCTTGGCGAACACCTATCATCTCCACGTGGGGCCCGGTGTGAAAGGCATAGCCGCACTAGGGGGCCTGCATCGTTTCATGGCTTGGGAAGGTCCGATCCTCACCGACAGCGGGGGATACCAGATCTTCAGCCTGGCTTCCAACGTCACGATCTCCGAGCGGGGCGCGCGGTTTCGCTCGCACATAGACGGCTCCGCTATCGAACTCACGCCCGAAGGTGTGGCCAAGCTCCAGAGGGACCTCGGTGTCGACATCGCGATGGCCTTTGACGTCCTGTGCGGGGGCAAGGACGAGCGTTCTACGGTAGCAGCTGCGATGGGCCGGACGCTTCGCTGGGCCGGGCGTACGCGGGAAAGCCCACACACAGAAGTGGACCGCACCTTTGCTATAATGCAGGGGGGGTTGTTCGAAGATCTGCGTCGCGAATGCGCCGAGCGGCTCGTCGAGCTGGATTTTCCCGGCTACGCTGTCGGCGGGCTCTCCGTGGGCGAAGAAAAGGAGGCGACGATGCGGGTCGCCGAGTTCAGCGTGGGCCTTTTGCCCTGGGAAAAGCCTCGGTACATGATGGGAATGGGCACGCCTCCGGATCTCGTGCGTTTATGCGGATGGGGCTACGATCTCTTTGATTGCGTCATTCCGACAAGGAACGGCCGTAACGCGACGCTTTATTCGCGCGGCGGCAAGATTGCGATACGTAACGCGCGGTTCGCGAACGATGCGGAGCCGGTGGAGGAAGGCTGCGACTGCTATACGTGTAGACATTTTTCACGTGCGTACTTGAATCACCTTGCTCGGCGCAAGGAGATCTTGGGGAGCACGCTTGCTACGATACACAACGTTTATTTTTATCAGAGGCTCATGGCGGACATCCGCAAGGCGATCGAGGACGACGACTACGTCAATTTTTCCCGCGAGTTCATGCGGCGGTACAAGGGAGATGACTAATGAACGGATTAGCGTTAGAGCACTTGCAGCTCGCGCAGGCGGCGCCCCAAGGGGGAATACAGGCGTTTCTACCGCTTTTTCTCATACTGGGGGTGTTCTATTTTCTATTGGTCCGACCGCAGCAGAAGCGGGCCAAAGAGCACCGCAATCTCATCGAAGGTCTCAAGCGCAACGACGCCGTGGTAACCTCCGGCGGCCTGTACGGAAGAATAGTTGAACTCAGCGAGAAGGTCGTTACTCTTGAAATAGCCCCCAATGTGAAGGTGCGCTACCAGCGAGATCAGATTGGAGAGCTACAGAAGAACGGCAAGGAGGGCTAGGGGTGGATCGGCGATTGGCGTGGCGAGGGGCGACCGTTCTCGGCAGCGTGTTCTTGGCGTTTTTTTTCTTGCTCCCCAATCTGGTTGCCGAACTTCCGGACTGGTGGGGGAAGGCGTTTTCAACTGAGGCGATTCGCCTGGGTCTCGATCTGCAGGGCGGCATCCACATGGTGCTCGAGGTCGACACGGACAAGGCGATAGAGAACCAGGTTGATTTTCTCGGTGAACGATTGAAGAGCGAGCTGCGCGATGCGGAAATCGCGACCCGCGATTGGAAACGGGAGGGGCTGGATACGCTCTCGTTCGATCTGATCAGTCGGTCCAAACGAGAGGAACTCAACCGTATCATCGCCGACAACTACGGTAATCTGGAGCCAGCAGCCGACAACCAGGCACGACGCCTGAGCTTCCGGTTGATCGCTCCGGAAGTCGACGGCATACGCCAGCTCGCGGTCGATCAGGCACTCGAGACCATTAGAAACCGGGTTGACGAGTTTGGTGTCTCGGAACCGACGATACAGAGGACGGGCAAGGACAGTATACTCATCCAGCTGCCTGGAATACAGGACCCGGGAAGGGCTAAGAAACTTATCGGAAGAACCGCCCAGCTCGAGTTCCAGCTCGTCGCCGAGGATTCAACGGCACCGGGTCTCGAAATCCTCAGCGGTTCGACGGTGGACTCCCTTACGGGGATGAGGTCAGAAACGACTTATGCCTTGGAACCAACGGTGCTGATGACTGGCGAGGTGGTTTCCGATGCCCGCCACAGGCCGGGTCTGCAGGGGGACGCGCCTTACGTGCTGTTGACCCTCAACGGACAAGGCGCGAGAGTGTTCGAGCGCCTTACACGAGAGAACGTCGGCCGCCGCCTTGCAATCGTCCTCGATGAAAAGGTGCAGAGTGCCCCTGTTATCCGCGAACGGATAGGTGGGGGAGTCGCGCAGATCACCGGCGACTTTTCGCTCGATGAGGCGAGGGATCTCGCCATCGTCCTGCGAGCGGGGGCTCTACCAGCGCCGGTGACGATAGCCGAGGAACGAACGGTCGGTCCCTCCCTGGGGCGCGACTCGATAGAGAGCGGCACCCAGTCGTTTCTTGTAGGCGGCGGCCTCGTCGTGCTGTTCATGGTGCTTTACTACAGGGCCGCGGGAGTGGTGGCCGACGTAGCGCTGTTGATCAACGTGACCCTTCTTCTCGGCGCCTTGGCGGGTTTCAACGCGACGCTGACGCTCCCCGGCATCGCCGGCATGGTGTTGACGCTGGGAATGGCAGTTGACGCGAACGTGCTTATCAACGAGCGCATTCGCGAGGAGCTGCGTCAAGGCCAGACCGCGGTTGCCGCACTCGACGAGGGGTACAGCAAGGCGCTGCCGGCGATCCTCGATTCCAACGTCACGACTTTCCTGGCCGGCATCATCCTCTTTCAGTTTGGATCGGGTCCGATCAAGGGTTTTGCCCTCACGCTGTGTGTGGGCATAGGCAGCACGATCTTCAGCGCTGTTTTCGCCAGCCGCGTACTGCACGACTTCCTGCTCGGGTTCGGCTCGCGTAAGACTTTAAGCATCTAGGAGAAGTTAATGCTTCAGGTTATAAATCCTAGCGTAAGCATCGATTTTATAAAGATACGTAAAGCCGCATTTATTTTTTCGGCTCTTCTAATTATTGGTGGGCTCGTTTCACTTTTTATCAAAGGGGGACCTGACTACGGCATCGATTTCACCGGCGGACTCATGGTCCACGTTGGCTTCGACGAGGGCGTTTCGATCGGCGAGGTACGCGCGGCGGTGGATGGTCTGGGCGAAGGCGAGATATCGGTGCAGGAGTTCGGGGCCACGGGCAGCGAGTTCCTTCTCAGGGTGCCGACGGCCGATACCAGCGTCGGTGGCGGGCGCGCGGCCGCGATCAAGGAGGCGCTGAGGGAGGCGCTCCCGGACAGTGGACTCGTCGAGAAACGCACCGAAATCGTGGGTCCTCGGGTGGGCAAGGAACTTCGCCGCCGCGGAATTCTTTCGGTCTTGTTCGCAACGCTTATGATGGGCCTGTACATCGCGGTGCGCTTCCAACTGCGTTTTGGCGTGGGTGCCGGTGTGGCCCTCCTTCACGACGTGCTCATCACCGTGGGAGCGTTGTCACTTGCCAACATCGAAGTAGACCTTAGCGTGGTCGCTGGCCTGCTCACCGTTGTCGGTTACTCTGTCAACGATACGGTGGTGGTGGCAGACCGTATCCGGGAAAACATGAAGCGCTTCAGCTCCCAGGACATCGGCCCCTTGATCAACACCAGCGTCAATGAAACTCTTTCGCGCACGGTCCTGACGACGGGAACCTCTCTTCTGGTTCTTTTCGCGCTCTTTTTCCTAGGTGGCGGAGTTATCCACGGTTTTGCCTTTACCTTAATCGTAGGCCTTACTGCTGGGACCTATTCTTCTATCTTCATCGCCAGCCCGGTCGTCGAGTACATGAATGCGGGGCGGTGATGGTTTCGGTGCCGCGCGTTGACCTACGAATGGCTGCCGTGATAATAGCAACCCGGAGCAGGTCGGCGAGGCCGGCGGCCGGCGCCTTGAATGCGGGTAGAGGGCTCCAGACGCAACTGTGCCCTAACAGGTATGCAGACTACTAGCACCAATTCGCGGACCGCGCGATTGCCGCACAAGAGCCGGATCTATTCGGATCTGTCGGGTGTCTATGACCGCATCTTCACCCGGGTGTTCACGACCCGCATCGAATCAGTGGTGCGGGGTCTCGACATCCGGCCTGGGGCGCGTATCCTTGAAGTGGGAATCGGCACCGGCCTTTCCCTCGACGCTTATCCGCCGCACTGCGAGGTTACTGGGGTCGACATCTCGGAGGCGATGTTGCTCCGGGCTCGGGACAAGTGGGACCCAACGCGACACGGCCACATCGAATTACGGCAGCTGGACGCGATGCGTACGGACTACCCCGACGACACCTTCGACTTTGTCACGGCTTTTCACGTTGTCACCGTGGTTCCCGATCCGGCCCGCTTGGTCGAGGAAATGACCCGGATCTGCAAACCGGCGGGGGAGCTAGTAATCATCAATCACTTCAGCAGCGAGAGACCGGCCGTCAGAGCCCTCGTGGATCTGGTCGATCCGCTTACCCGGCGGCTGGGATGGAGCACCAGATTGGGACTCGATGAGGTCGTAGACAAACGCAAGCTCAACGTAGAGACTCGCTACAAGACTTCCCCCTGGTCCTTGTTTACGGTCGTACGGGCGACGAAGGATCCGAAGTCTGGCGTCGACGGTTTCCCCGTCCAGCCGACCACCAACGGTTCAGGCGAGCGCGCGTCCCAGTCTAACGGGCAGGGTACCGTCCACCGAGAACGAAATCACGCGTTCTAGTTTAGTGCTTTATCTTGCTGTCGCTGTCAGCGGGGATGATCCCTAAGCGTATCAAGCGATGGGTGTCGCGACTACCGCCGTGTTCGAGCCAACGTTCGTAAAGCCTTAGTTCCGCGGCCTTGCCCATGAACAGCCGACTGTCCGATATTTCAGAAAGAACTCGAACGAAATCGGGGAAACGCTCGCCGAGGTCCACGTACGTATCCGCGATCTCGGCGCTGGCGGTTCCGTAATTTTCGTCGAGCGCGCCGAGATCAAGGTACGCTCGACTTCCAATATCGAAGAAGTATTCGGTGGCTGGCAGGCTCGCTTCGAGATGATCGAGAAAGATACCGGACATGAAAAGCGAGGCGTCGGCCAGACCTTTCAGAATCACGTACCGTTCCGCGGGCTTTAGTAGACCCGCCCCGAGTAGTTCCATGCCGAAGACACGCAAGAATCGGTTCGGCTCAGCACGGACGAAGTTGTTGAGGAGGCCGGCGAGATAGTATTCGGTCGCGTCAGAGGTTGTTACCGACTCGGCGGCGAGTGCGTCTCTGACGAGGTCGTGAAAAAGTCCGCCGATCGATTCTTCGACCAGTCTTGGCGGGGTATCGCCCAAGCTCAACTCCTCGGGGGTCCTCCGTTTTCGACGACGTTCCACACCACTATAGACTAAGCAGACTCGGGCCGTTTGCCAACACCAATCTCACCGAAAACGCCAACCGCTGTGCGGGTACGCACGTCGTTCGCGGCGGGATTTGGCAACTAGTCAAACTCTGGCGGGGAGCCCTGGGTTGACGCGTGGAGTCAATCCAGCGGGTCCACGTCCGATTCGCCCGGATCGTCCGGAGCCGGCAAGAAGAATGAGAGACCACCACCTAGCAGACGCCAAAATCCACCCCTCGTGCCGGCGCCCACCCAGGCGTTGGCGTTGTCATAGAGAGATGGGTCGTTGACCAGCTTTCCGAGGGTACCTTCACCCCGGTTGATCTTGCCGGTAACGTTGGCGATGCTCGTGGTGGCGTCGCTGAGACGAGCGAGTGTCGCAGTCGCGAGTTCCTCGTCTTCGACGAGCCTAGAAATCGTACCGCTGCCGTGGTTGAGTTTGTGCGCAAACTCTGCCGCATCGACCGACGCCTCCTCGAGGTTCTCGAGTATGCGTTCTCCACTGCCGTCCTCGGCAACCAGCGCGCCGAGCGCGCCTTCCCCGGCTTCCATTCGGGCGGTCATTCTTTCTATGCGGGCCGCCGCGAGATCGAGGCTGGCTGCAGTCCGGTTGAGCCCGGCCACGAATTCACCACCGAATTCCTTGTCGTTGATGAGTCGGCCGATGATCCCTTCGCCGGTGAGGATGTCGTTCAACACCTGCCGCAGCAGGGCGGTTACCTCGATGGCGTTGCTTACGACGTCGCCGCTCTGACCTAGCAACGCTTCATAGTCTACCGGATCGATGGACCGGATGAGCCCGCCAGGGGGCAATACTTCGGAATCCAGAGACCCGGAGGTTAGCTCGATGTACTTGTCACCCAGCATTCCGAGGGTTTGTATTCTCCCCACCGTATCGCGTCGAATCCGGGGAGCAACTGAGCTCGAGATGCTCAGTGTAACGGACACGAACTGAGCGCGAGGGTCGGGCGGAAAGCGCATTCTTGAAACCGAGCCAACGGTTACCCCGTTTAGGGCCACCGGTGCGCTTTCCTGCAGACCATTGGTATGGGAGAACTCTATCCTGTAGAGTTCGCGGCCCTGCCAGACGCGGTGCTCCTCGCCGACAAAAAACACAGACACGCCGATGATCGCCAGGGTGATTAGAAAAACCGCACCGACGGCTAGGGGTCTGCTCTCACTACGCTTCACGGTCCCCCGGCCCGGCCTGGATCTGCGCTGAGGAATTCATGAACGATCGGGTCCGAGCTACGAAACATCTGCTCCACCGTACCCAGGCCGATTATCTGTCCATTGTACAGGAAGGCGATGCGGTCCGCGACATATTTCGCGGAAGCGATGTCGTGGGTTACCAGAACCCCGCTGATTCCAAGACGGCCTTGAAGGTCACGGATCAGTACGTTTATCTGCGCCGCGGTTACCGGGTCGAGCCCCGTGGTGGGCTCGTCGTAGAGCATTAGCTCCGGCTGCAGGGCGAGGGCCCGGGCCAGAGCGGCGCGCTTGCGCATTCCACCGCTGAGTTCAGACGGCATCTGGTCTTCAGTGCCCTCGAGTCCGACGAGACCGAGGAGCTCGGCAACCCGATCGGCTATGGGGGCATCCTCGGCGCCGTGCTGAATCAGGGGAAAGGCGACGTTCTCCGCCACCGTGAGAGAATCGAAAAGAGCCCCCGCTTGGAAGAGCATTCCCACGCGTCGACGTAGATCCGTTACCGCTCGTTCGGTCATCGCGGTGACGTCGACCCCGTCGAAGGTCAGCGTTCCACGATCGGGGTGAATCAACCCATTTATGTGCTTGAGGAGCACGCTCTTACCGCATCCCGAACGCCCCATCACCACGAGGGTCTCGCCACGGTAGACCTCGAGATTTACCCCTTTGAGCACATCGTTATCGCCAAAACCGCAATAGAGCTCGCGGCATGATACAAGTGATGGAGTGTTCACAACGGCATCAACAGCTTACTGAGAAAAAAGTTGGCTACGAGCACGGTCACCGACGCCTGAACTACCGAAGCGGTTGTGGCTTTGCCGACACCGTCGGCCCCACCATACGCGTTCATTCCGTTGTAGCAGGCGATGACGCCGATGATGACGGCAAACACGACGGCCTTGCTCAAGCTCTTCCACAGGTCGCCGAGAACGAGGTACTGTAAGAGGCTGTTCATGTAGAACGAAGGTGGAACCGAAAGCTCGCCCCACGCAATCAGCATGCCACCGAGAATTCCGATCATGTTCGCCATCGCGGTCAGAAGTGGCAGCATGATCACGATGGCGATTAGTCTAGGAACCACGAGGTATGCGACCGGATCGGTTCCCAGCGCACGCAGGGCGTCGATCTGCTCGGTTACCTTCATCGTGCCAAGCTCTGCCGCCATGCCTGCCCCGACGCGCCCCCCTATCATGAGCGCCGTGAGGACCGGACCCAGTTCTGTGACGATCGCGATGCCGACCACCCGGCTGACGAATATTTTGGCACCAAAGGTGCTAAGGAAAGAGCCGAGCTGCAAGGCCATGACCATACCGGTGAACACCGCCGTGAGGTTCACGATGGAAAGGGAGCGTACTCCTACTTCGTGCAGTTGGACCGCGAGCGTTCCTCGACTCGGCCGGCGCGAGCACATGGCCCGTAGAGCCCGCCCGAAAAGCAAGGTCATCTCTCCCATGATGGCAACAGAACTCTGCATCCGATCGGGGCAGGGCGTACACGCCGCTCAAGCCAAAATGGTATCACGGCGGGTGGGACGAGGTCTACGGAGCCGCTTCGTTTAGCAGATCGCTCAGTCGGTATCGTGAGCGACGTCCGCGTGCTCGCCGGCCCGCTTCATCTCGTCGATGATCGACTTGTCCGTCATGCGAATCCCGATCAGATAGGCGCTCCGACCGATCATGTGACCGCCGACGGGAGCCGTGAGGAAGACGAAGAGGACCGTCAACAACTCGGACATCGGCGCGCCTGGGCGCGAAGCAAAGACCAGCGAGGACGCGATCAACAAGCCCGCCACGCCCAAGGTGCTCGCCTTCGTTACGGCGTGTAGCCGCGCGTACACGTCCGGCAAGCGCAGAAGCCCCAGGGAACTCACGGCCACGAAGAATGTGCCGATGAGGAGCGCCACGCTGGAGATGACCTCAATCAATGACTCGTCCCCGTATCAGGTACTTGGCGTAAGCGACCGTACCGAAAAACCCGACCACAGCTATCGCCATCACCGCGTCGGTGTAGTCACGTGTATCCGACAAGATTCCTGAAACCACCACGATCGCTAGAATGCAGGTGCTAAGAGCGTCGGCGGCAACGACACGATCCGCCACGCTCGGCCCCCTGGCGATTCGGTAAAGCGGCGGCAGCATGGAAAGCGCCAGGACCGCGAGGGATATCGAACTCACAAAACCGATCATCGTTCCAGCACCGCCAGTTCTTTCTCGAACGCTTCGCGAATCGACCGTACGACTTCCTCTGGATCGCCAATGTTCAGCGTGTGCACGAACAGCGTCGATCGGTCTTCCGATACCTCAAGGGTCAAGGTGCCGGGGGTGAGGGTTATCAGGTTCGCCAGCATGGTAACCCCGAGATCGCTACGCAGCTGAGTCGTGTACGCAACTATGCCCGGGCGAATAGATATGGTTGGACTCAGTACGATCCGCGCGACCTGGAGGTTGGACAGCACCAGCTCCCAGAGGAACTTGATCACGAGGCGCATCGCGTAGTACGGCTTGATTATCATCGGGCTCCCCGCAAGACGGCGGCAATGTAGATGGAGGGATCGAGAAGCTGTTCCGCGGCCATGTCGACGTACGGCATGAAACCGCCCCCACCGAGCCCGAGAATCACGAACGCCGCCACGAGCAACGTTACAGGAACGAGTCGGGCCGTCGCTCCGGTCGTTATCTCTTCCCGCTCCGGTACGGGGCTCCAAAAAGCGTAACGGAAAATTTTCATCATAGAAAACAGCGTCAGAAAACTCACGACGACGCTGACGGTAACGATCGTGAACGCGGCCTGGTCGAGGCCAGCCTGCACGAGCATGAACTTTGCGACAAATCCGCTCAGTGGAGGTACCCCCGCCAAGGCCAGCCCGGCCAACAAGAAGAGCCCGGTGAGTACTGGAGCGGTTTCCATCACCCCGCCGAGAGAGGTGAGGTGGGTAGTGCCCCTGCGTTTCTCGACCGCAGCGGCGACGAGGAACAATGACGTCTTTACGAGAATATGATGGACGATATAGAAGATAGCTCCGGCGAGCGCGACCGGGGTGAAGAGCGCGAGTCCCATGATCATGTATCCGATCTGGCTCACGATGTGGTACGAAAGGACGCGTTTGAAATCCCACTGGGACAGCGCGCCCAGAACTCCGAGGAACATCGTAGCACCGGCCACGAAGGACAACAGCGGTAACACGAAGTCCAGGTGGGCCGCAAACATCAACGATACAAGCCGGAAAAGCGCGTACACACCGACCTTGGTGAGCAGTCCACCGAAGAGGGCGCTGATCACCGTGGGCGGGCCAAAGTACGAACGCGGAAGCCACATGTAGAGAGGGAATAACCCTCCTTTCAGCCCGAACACGACCATGAATATGAGAGCCACTACTCCACCGAGCCCCGTATCCGACAAGCTCGAAAATTTTGTGGCGATGTCCGCCATGTTGAGCGTCCCGGTGGCGCCGTAGACAAGGGCGATGCCCACGAGAAAGAGCGACGATGAAAGCGCGTTCAGAACCAAGTACTTGAATGTCTCCTGAAGCTGGTAGCCCTCACTTCCCAGCGCCATCAACGCGTACGAGCTGATCAGTAACACCTCAAACCATACAAAGAGGTTGAAGAGGTCACCAGTGAGAAAAGAGCCATTGACACCCATCAGGAGAAACTGGAACAGCGGGTAAAAGAACATCTCCTCCCTCGCCCCGTCCAGGGAACAGCACGCGAAAAGGAGCGTGGCGGTGGAAACTATCATGGTTACCAGCACCATCAGCGCCGAAAACATGTCCACCGCGAAAACGATCCCAAAGGGAGCCTCCCAGCCCCCGAAAGTCAGCACGAGCACCCCGGCTTCTCTGACTTTGTGAACCAAGATCACCGAGGAGGCGAGGGTCAGCAGATTAGCCGCCACGGCGACCCATCGGGATAGTCGCGGCGAACGGTGCATCGTTATGAGTAGCGCCCCCGCAGCCATCGGAAGAGCTACCGGAACGACGGGTAGATTACTCACCATCGACTACACCGTGAAGATCCCCGAGGTCATCGGTATGATGAAAAAGATAAGTCTTGTAGGCCAGGGACAGAAGCAGAGCGGTAACTCCAAAGCCGATGACTATCGCCGTCAGTATGAGGGCCTGGGGCAGGGGGTCCACGGTAACCGCGGCGCCTTCCGTCATGATCGGTGCCGAACCGGATTCGAGCCCCCCAGCGGCTAGTAACATCAGGTTGATTCCGTTCGAGAGCAGCCCCAGGCCCAGTACGACCCTCAGCAGAGTGCGATCGAGTAGCAGATATAGGCCGCAACTCATGAAGACGGCGACGACCAGCAAGATCGGAATTTGCATCAGCGCTGATCCGTCATGGCTCTGATGACCGTGACCACGTTGCCGACGACCACGACGTAGACACCGAGGTCGAAGAGAGAGGCGGTGGCAAGTTCGATCTTGCCCAGAAGCGGGACGTCCACAAATCCGAAGGTGTGGGTGAAGAACTCGTAACCGAGAACGGTGGGAGCAAAGGCCGTCAGCGCCGCTATCCCGAGGCCACCCGCGATTACGTATGTGAAGACCGGACTGTCGACGGTAAGCGGATCCCGCCCATCGCTGAGGTACCTCAGCACCACGGCGACCGCCGTCAACAGGCCCGCGATGAACCCCCCACCGGGAGCGTTGTGTCCCTTGAGGAAAAGGAAAGCTGCAAACAGCAGTAGCAGCGGCCACAGCAGGCGAACCACGGTACTGAGGATCAAGGACCGCGTCACCGGTTCACCTCCTTAGAGCCCCTGAGCTTGATGATCGCGAAACAGGCCAGTGCTGCTATCCCAAGCACGGTAATTTCGCCGAAGGTGTCCAGGCCCCTGAAATCCACGAGAATGACGTTGACGATGTTGTGACCACCAGCCGCCTCGACACTGCTGTCGCGGAAAAATTCGGCGAGCCGGCTAGCGCCCCGTTGCGAACGGGCCGAGGCCAACAGCACCGTAGATCCAAACCCCACCAGGCAAGAAAGCAACATGTGCCCGAAACGTGGACGCCTCTTGCGAACAGCAGCGTAGGGGGGCAGATACGCGAAAGCGGCGAGAAACAGGGCCACTGAAACGGTTTCGACCATTATCTGGGTCAACGCCAGATCAGGGGCGCTCAATAGCGCGAAGAGGAGGGCTATGCTGAAGCCGCTGGCCCCCAGCGCTAGAATGGCGGCAAGCCGTGTGGTGGCCACCGCGGTACCGATCGCAGCCGCGAGCGCGACACCGCATACCAGATACTCGAAAGGCAAGGCAGCTCGATCGGCCCAGGGGCCGACTGCCGGAAGACCGGCACTGAGCAAGAACGCCGCGACGCTTGCGCACAGAACCCATAGTACCGTCGCGCAGTAACGCCACAGCAAGCCGCTCATGTAAAGAGAGGTGAGCTGTTTCGAGCGCCGCTCGAGTTCGGCAAGGAAACGATCGTACAGACGATCGGAGATAAGCCGCGGAGCCACTGGCACCCTCGTGATCCACCAGCAGCGGTACAATAGCGCTCCGCAAGCGATAATCGACGCACTGAGTAGCAGGTTGGGCGTAAACCCGTGCCAGAGCGCGAGATGGATATCGGCTGCTGAGGAAGCCGATGAAGCGGCCCGAGAAGCGGCGGTCACAAGATCGCCGACCAACGCTTCAGGAAACAGCCCGAGCAACACCGTGACAACCACCAACAAGGCCGGACCCCAGAGCAGCCCAAGACCAGGATCGCGCCCGACGCTCGCGTCGCCGCGGCGGCCGCGGGCGAGGCCCGCCACCAGGGCGAGCGAATAGCCCGCCGTGAGAACCGATCCCACTACCGCGACCAACGCCATGAGGAACGGCCCACCCATCATCGTTTCGAGGAACATCTCCTTCGAGACGAACCCGCTGAGCGGCGGAACCCCCGCCATAGCCAAGGCAGCCACGGCGAGCAGGACCCAGCTCCGTGGCATGGAACGTCGCAGCGGCCCCATGCTCATGAGGTCGCGGGTGTGCAGTGAATGCTCGATCACGCCAACGAGAAGAAAGAGGGCGCCCTTGAAGCTCGCGTGGTTGATGAGATGAAAAACTCCCACCGCAGCCGAGGCGGTATCGGCCGGCGCCAGCAGTGCCATGATGAGCCCGAGCTGGCTGACCGTGGAAAACGCCAGCAGCGCTTTGAGATCCCTTTGGCGGAGCGCCATGAGGCCGCCCCAGAACATCGTCACGATTCCCAGGGTCGCTAGAACCGGCGTCCAGAAACTCACCGCCGCCATCAACGGACCGAGTCGTGCGACGAGATAGAGTCCGGCTTTGACCATCGTCGCGGCGTGAAGGTAAGCGCTTACCGGCGTGGGGGCTTCCATCGCACTGGGGAGCCAGAGGTGGAAGGGGAACTGGGCGGATTTTGTGATCGCTCCGACGATGATCAGCGCCGCCGCAGGGACCGCCCAGGGGCTATCGAGCAAAGCCTCCGAACGTTGCAAGACCACCGGGATTTCGAAGCTGCCACAAGCCAGTCCCAGCATCACGAAAGCAACGAGAAGGGCGAGGCCTCCGCTCCCTGTAACGACCAGGGCCTTGAGAGCTCCGTAACGGGATCGATCCCTCTCGTGCCAGTAACCGATGAGCAAGAACGATGTCACGCTGGTCATCTCCCAGAATACAAACAGAGAGATCAGGTTCGCCGACAGCACCGTCCCCATCATCGCCCCCATGAAGAGGAGCAAGAACACGAAGAACCGCCGTATGTTCTCACTACCGTCGAGGTAGACCGTGGCGTAAGCACAGATTATCGCGCCGAGAGAACTCACCAGTAGAGCGAAGGTGAGACTCAGCCCGTCAGCAAGCAGCGAGAAGGCTAGACCGAGCTCGGGAATCCAGCCAAAGCTGGCGAATCCGGTGCCGCCTTTTAGGGATAGGAAAGCCCACACGCAAGCGACAAAGCTGAGCAGCGCGGTCAGCGAGGCGATGACTCCGGCACGACGGGAGTGCCGGGAACTCGCCGTCGCCACGATCAGCGCACCGGCGAAAGGAAGCGAGACGGCGATGAATAGGAGACCCATTACAGGCTATCGCCGCAGGGCGACGCGCTTCAACTCAGCTCGATCATCCTCTCGAGCGATATACGTGCAGCTTCACATATCTCGGGTGCGAGTAATATCTCGTCGCGCCCCGTAACGAGGGCGTCTCTTGTTCCTTCAAGCGAGATCATCTTCATGTACTTGCAGAGCTGGCATGACTTGAAGAACCGCTTATCGGGAACCTCCAGCATCAGTCGGTCCGACAGACCGCACTCCGTGACGATCAGAAAATCCCTGGCTTCGCTCTCGGTAGCGTACTTCACCATGCCACTGGTGCTGAGCACCGCGTCCGCAGACTGCAGAACGTCCTCTCGGCATTCTGGGTGCGCGAGGACCCGAATCTGCGGCCGAGCCCGGCGAACGCTTTCGACCTGCTCGGGCCGAATCTGATGGTGTACGTAGCAGTTGCCGTTCCACGGAATGATATTCTTGCTCGTGTTCTTGGCAACGTAAGCCGCAAGATTTTCATCGGGAACGAAGAGGATGTTCTCGCTTTCCAAATTGCCAACGATCCTCACGGCGTTCGATGAGGTACAGCAGACGTCGGTTACCGCCTTAACCTCTGCCGTCGTGTTGACGTAGGATACCACCATCAGATCCGGGTAAACCCTGCGCAGTTCGTCTCGGCGTTCGACAAGGGCCTCGGCGTCGACGCTCTCAGCGAGCGAACACCCGGCACGGGCGTCGGGGATGAGTACCCGTTTGCCAGGCGAGAGGATCTTGGCGGTTTCCGCCATGAAGTGAACGCCACAGAAAACGATGGTAGAGCGGTCGACGTCGGTCGCCTTCCTGGCCAATTCGAGAGAATCTCCAACAAAATCAGCTACCTCGAAAATTTCCGGGCGCTGGTAGTTGTGCGCCAGAATCACCGCGTCCTGTTGGCGTTTCAGCTCGAGAATCTCCCCGACCAAGGTCCGAATGCGACCGCACTCTTCGAAAGAGTATTCGTCCGGCGCGTCGAGGACCTTGAACTGTTCAAACAGGGTCTCGGCGTCTTTGCTGTGAGCCGCTGCGACTGGCATACGAAGGTGTCCGGACACCGAAGTGTCAATTAATGCTGCGCCAGTCCCGGCGTTGGGTCAAACGCCCGTGGCAAGCGGTTTTCGTAGGGGGTAGTTCCGGCATGGAAGGGG
Source organism: Binatia bacterium (assembly GCA_046754245.1). GTDB lineage: Bacteria > Desulfobacterota > Binatia > UBA1149 > UBA1149 > JBHHVL01. The sequence goes on from JBHHVL010000006.1 coordinate 20,202, forward strand.
AATCATCGTTCAACGAGCGGTTCATCGCGGATCTCGAGCAGATGGTCAAACAGCAGCAGGACAAGGTACTCGATCTCGCTCGCCGTCTCAGGCCGGGCCTTACCGCGGAAGACGTCCTGAATCCGCAGGACTACGTCGAACTCAGAGACAACACAGCGTTTTCCTTTGAAGATGGCGTCTGTGCTGGTCTCAGAAGCGCTCTCGCTGCGGCACGAAGAAGAGCGAGGGGCGGAGTCGAGGACTGACCGCTCGACGCCGGGGTTCGGGATTCAGCTCTTGCACTCGATCAACGCTTGCTCGATCTCGAGGCGCACCGGTAAGACGTCGCGGCCTGCGGCTCGCGAGAGGGCGGCTCGCGCAGCCACCCCTCCCAGCGCACCCAGCGCCCAGGCCGCGTGCGCCCGCACCAGAGCCTCGTCGTGCTTGAATAGTGTCTCTTCGAGCCAGGGCACAGCCTCCGCGTCACCGGTGTTGCCGAGCGCCACCGCGGCGTTGCGTGCGAGGCCCCGCCTGCGAGCACGCGAGACGGCGGTGGATCCATAGCGTTGTAAGAATTCTTCCTGGCTGAGGGAGAGTAGCTCAGGCAAAAAGGGGTTGAGGAAGTCATTGTCTGCCGTGTAATCGACTTTGTCGTTCCAGGGACAGACTTCTTGGCAGATATCACATCCGAAAACCCAGGCGCCGAGCCGTCCGCGAAGTTCTCGTGGAATCGGGCCACGTAGCTCTATGGTGAGGTAAGAAATACAGCGCTTGGCATCCAACGTCGGCCCATGATCGAGAGCCGAGGTAGGGCAAGCCGGGAGACAGGCCCGGCAATCGCCACAGTGCCGCTGCTCGAAAGGAGGGTCGGCCGGCAGTTGCACCTGCGTGATCAGAGCCCCCAACAGCAACCACGACCCCTGATCCTTAGTCAAGATATTGGTGTTGTAACCGAACCACCCCAGGCCCGCGCGCTGTGCCAAGTCCTTTTCCATCAACGGTCCTGCGTCAACCTGAATAGCGCAGGGAGACGCGGACCAGCGCGCCACCGACTCGGCGAGAACGCCCAGCCGCCGCTCCATGGCGCGGTGATAATCCTCTCCGGCGGCATAGGCGGCGATTCGCCCCCTGAGCCCGTCCTTAGAAGAAGGCCCAGACGAAGGAGGCGCGGGATAGGGCCAGCTCACAACGACGACGCTCGCTGCCCCTTCCAGCGACAAGCGGGGATCGAGGCGGCGCTCGATGTCACGTCCCAGGTAGGCCATGTAGCCCTGCCGTCCCGCCGCGAGCCAGCGTTGAAGGACAAGCCGTCTCGCGAGAGGTTGCGCCGAGGTGAAACGGCAGTGGGAAAAGCCCAAGGCCATGGCGGAATCGCGAATTCGCTCTCTGAGTTGCAGTCTGGTCATGGTCCGCTACGGGGAGCTTGCACGAGAAGGATACACAGGCAACACTCTTTGTTGAGCGCTACCGCCCGTTGGCGCTTAGAGGACATGGATAACCCATTGATCGAACTCACTCCTCGCGCGATCGATCGCATAGTAGAAATCCTCAACGACAAGGGCCTCGAGGGCTACGGCCTCCGTGTGGGCGTCGTCGCGGGCGGTTGCTCGGGATACGAATATTCCGTGAAGTTCGTCGAGGAACCCACCGAGACGGACCGGGTATACCAACTCGACGGTTTCCGGCTTTTCGTCGATGCGGAGGCTATCGAAAAGATCGCGGGAACCGTCATTGACTACATCGATGGACTCCATGGTGCGGGCCTGCGGTTTTCCAATCCTCAAGCCGTCAACACCTGTGGCTGCGGAACCTCCTTCTCTACGAAGTAAGCTGTCCACCTCGAATTTCAGGATCTCCGCGTACATTTCCGGGCACGGTTACGGCCATCTGGTGCGTAGTGGGGAACTGTTTAGCGAACTCGCTTCGCGACAAGCGCTTACCTTGGAGGTCGTTACCGACGGTCCGTGGAAACTGTGGCCGAGGGAGCTCCGCCCCATCTCTTCCTGGCGTGAGCAGCCCTGCGACGTCGGCGTCGTTCAGAAGGGCGAGTTCAGCGTGGACCGGCAGGCGACCTTCGAGCGTTTGCGTCGCTGGCGCCACCGTTACCGGGATCTGGTAGAAGCCGAGGCGGCGCGGCTCCGTTCTCACGCTGACGTCGTCTTCGGCGATCTGCCGCCACTCGCTTTTGACGCCGCCGCTCTGGCCCAGATCCCCTCGGTAGGAATGGCCAATTTCTCGTGGGACTGGATCTACGAACAGATGGGCTTCTTTGAGGACGCCAACGCTGCGGCCCGAGCTTACGCCTGCGCCGACATGCTCATAGAACTTTCCCCAGGCGCCCCGATGCGGGCTTTTGCCCACCGCGTTGACGGGGGATTGCTGGGACGCCGGGCTTCCGCCTCGCGAGCGGCTTTGGGGCAGGCCGTTGGCGCCAAACCCTCGCAAGCGGTTATCCTGGTAAGCCTTCGGTCGAGCTGGACACGGTCCTTTAGCTTTCCCGCGACCGGCGACGAGGTGTTGTACCTTTTCGACGGCGAGCACCCCGATCATCCTTGTGCTCGCATGGTTCCGGACGGCTGGCGCTACGTCGACGTGGTCGGAGCTAGCGACGCCGTGGTGACAAAACCAGGTTACGGAATCATAGGAGACTGTTCGGCAAACGGCGTGCGAATGCTCTACGCCTTACCGGATGGTTTTCCCGAACACAGAGTTCTTCACGCATGGCTGCGTAAACGTCCCGGCTGCTCCGAAATCAGTGCCCAGCAACTCGAAACGGGCCGCTGGCGGGAAGACCTGTATGCACTGCTTGAAGCTTCCCCACCAGCACCGGAGCCGGGCGCAGGCGGGGCCCGTGCGGCGAGTCTCCTCGATGCATTCCTGAAGCGGGCGGCCGAACCAGATCAGGTCTAAGCGCGTCCGGCTCCGGACAGCATGTTCTCTCGCCGGGGGGTTTCGAGAACAAAGTCGAGAAGATCATGCATGCTGTCAACGTAGCGGAACTCAAGGCCGTGCTTGAGGTGCTCCTCTATCTCACCAACGTCCTTGGCGTTCCGCTGAGGAATGACCACCGTGCGAATCCCAGCGCGGCGTGCGGCCAACACCTTCTCTTTGATTCCCCCGACCGGGAGGATTGCTCCTCTAAGCGTAATTTCCCCCGTCATGGCGAGGCCCTCCCGCAGGGTTCTGGCGGTGAGAACCGACGCCATCGCAGCGAGCATGGTGCATCCCGCGGACGGGCCGTCCTTGGGAATCGCACCGGAAGGAACGTGGATGTGCAGATCCGACCTCTCGAAGAAGTCGGAACGCAGGCTGTAGCGTTCCGCGTTGCTACGGAGAAAACTGAGCGCCGCCTGTGCCGATTCTTTCATGACGTCGCCAAGTTGACCGGTGAGGGAAAGCCCCTTCTTTCCTTCCATGAGCGACGCTTCCACGAAGAGGATTTCCCCTCCAAGCGGAGTCCAGGCCAACCCGACGGCAACTCCAGGTCTCTGCTGTCCATCGGCAATCTCGGCCGTGAAACGGGCAGCGCCCAGGTAGCCTGAAAGTGTCTCATCGGTGACCGAGACCGGTTCCTTACGGCCTTCGGTAACCGCGCGGGCAACCTTGCGGCAGACGGCCCCGAGTTCCCTCTCGAGGTTGCGAAGGCCCGCCTCCCTAGTGTAGTCGCGAACGATCGCGAGGATTGCCTCGTCGGAGAACCCCAGCATTTTCGGGTTGAGGCCATTTTCTTCGATCTGCTTGGGCACCAGGTGTCGGCGGGCTATCTCGAGTTTTTCTTCTTCACAGTATCCGGACAGCTCCAGCACCTCCATGCGGTCCCTGAGTGCAGGCGGTATGGGGTCGAGATAGTTGGCCGTGGTGAGAAATAGGACCTTCGAGAGATCGAGCGGAACGTCGAGGTAGTGGTCCCTGAAACTGTTGTTCTGCTCGGGATCGAGCACTTCCAAAAGGGCCGAAGAGGGATCCCCCCGGACGTCACTACCCATCTTGTCTATTTCATCCAACATGAATACCGGGTTGATCGAACCGGCTAGCTTGAGGGCCTGAACGACACGACCCGGCATGGAGCCTACGTAGGTTCGCCGGTGGCCACGTATTTCCGCTTCGTCGCGCACGCCGCCAAGGGACACCCTGTGAAATTTTCTCCCCATCGCTCGCGCGATCGAACGACCCAGCGACGTTTTGCCCACGCCGGGTGGACCGGCGAAACAGAGGATCGGACCACGCGAGTGGCTGCGCAGTTGACGCACGGCGAGAAACTCGAGTATACGTTCCTTGATTTTTTCAAGACCGTAGTGGTCTTCGTCGAGTATTCCTTTGGCGTGCGCGATCTCAAGGTTGTCCTGGGTTGTGACCGACCAGGGAATATCGGCTAGCCACTCCACGTAGGTACGCACCACGCTGTGTTCGGCCGACTCGGGAGGAATGAGGGCGAGGCGGTCAAGTTCGGCCTCCGCGACCTTGCGCGCTTCTTCGGGCAATCTGGCCTCGAAGATCCTTTGCGCGAGCATCTCGGTCTCGCTGCTCAGCCCCTCGCTTTCCCCTAGCTCCTTGCGTATCGCTTTGAGTTGCTGCCGGAGATAGAATTCCTTTTGATTTCGATGCAGCTCCGACTGAACCTGGCCATGAATCTGCTGCCCCAGTTCTAGCAGCTCGACTTCCCGCTCCAGTATCGACGTCAGCTGAGTGAGTCTCGGGCGGACCTCCAAGGTCTCGAGAATCGCCTGTTTTTCCTCTACCGGGAGGTTCAAGTTGGCGGCAATCAGATCGGCGACCTTTCCCGGGCTGCGAATGTTGACCGCCACGACCTGGAGCTCATCTGGAATATACGGAGTGAGTTCTACCAACCGAGCGAACGACTGAAGCGCCCTGGTCTTCATCGCCGCTACCTCGACGCCCGAATCATCGCGGTCCTGGAGTAAGGTTACTGTTGCTCTCAGGTAGGGTTTGACCTGCAAGAACTCCCCCAGCTCAAGCCGCCTGACCCCCTGCACGAGGATACGGATGCTGCCGTCGGGGTATTTGAGCATCTTGAGAATTCTTCCGGCGCACCCTCGCGGGTAAACGTCGCTAGGGCCGGGATCGTCAATTTCGGCCGCGCGCTGGGCGTTGAGCGCTATCACCCGGTCTCCGAGTAGAGCCTCTTCGACCAGGGCGAGTGACGAATCGCGTGAAATGAGCAGTGGAACGACGGCCGACGGAAATACGGCCACGCCGCGCAGCGGCAATACCGGAAGCTCGCGGGCTACCGCGATGTCATCGACTTCTTCTTCGAAGCCGAACCACTGGCCTTTGCTCTGTGAGCCCTCGTCGGCACCGTCAAGGCGCCATTCCCGCTCCTCGCCCACTTCACCGCCTCCCGTAGAGTCCCATCGAGCGTTCCAAGAACGATTAATGATACACGCCTCTATGCTGAGATACACGCCGAAGATGTGCAGTAATCGACACCACGGCTCGGGACCGATAATCTGTACTGGCGGGTTGCGCAATCGTGGAGTTCGGCCAGGAGGGGAAGTTGGCAAACCTTGATCAAAATCCCGGCGGCAATACTTTCGCGAAGAGCCTCTTCCTCTTTGGACTGGTGGGATGGGTGGGATCCGCCTGGTTCTTCTCGTTACTGGTGCTACCTCAGCTCTTTGCCAATCTCGACCGGCCGGAAGCCGGCCGCGTGGCGGCCTTGCTGTTCCCCTCATACTACTGGTTGGGTCTGATAGCGGGACTGCTGGTGCTCGTGGCCTCGTTGATGCTGGCGACAAGGGCCCGAACAAGTTTCGCTTGGAAACTCGCCACGGCTACGGTCGCGATGATGTTCGTCTGTCAGGCTTGGGCAACACTTGTTCTCCAGCCTCGAGCCGCCGCGATGAGAGGAAAGCCTGAGTATCGGCAGAACTTTGCGCGGGTGCACCACCGTGCCGTACTACTTAACGGATTCGTCGTGTCGGGTGGTACGGTTCTTGTGCTGTGCGGAGGCTTGCTTCTTGCCAAGCACTGATGAGGAACCCAGGGCGCTGCTTTTCGATCTCTTCGGCACCCTGGTTTGTTTCGATCTTTCGCGTCTCCCTAGCGTCGAGGTCGACGGACGAACCCAGGTCGTCACGATACCGGGACTCTCGTCCCTACTGGACTCGCTGCGCCCGCCACTGGCCCTCTCCGAATTCCTCCACGGACTTGCCAAAGTCTCGGAAGACATACGGAACCAAGCCGCGGTCGATAACCGCGAAGTGAGTTCCGTACACCGTTTTAGGCGGACCCTGGTCGCGCTGGGAGTAGGGGGCGATGTTGACGCGGCTGCACGGGAGTTCACCCGTCGACACATGCGAGGTTTGGAAACCGCCGTTTATTGCCCCCCTTTGCGCCGCGCGATGCTCGAGCGCGTAGCCAGTCGTTACCGCACCGGCCTGATCTCGAATTTTGACCACGCTCCGACCGCCCTTGCGATTCTCCATCGCTGGGGACTCGCCGATCTTCTCGAGGTGGTGCTCATCTCGGACGCGGTCGGCACGCGCAAGCCATCCAGACGGATCTTTCGGTTGGCATCGCAGAAGCTCGGCCTGAGGGCGCAGGACTGCCTCTACATCGGGGACTCGCTGGTGACAGACGTGGAGGGTGCGGTAGCCTCGGGCATGCGCGCGCTGTGGATCAGCGCCGACGCCACGCCTGGCCATTCCGCGCTAGGGGTGCTCGCCGACGCGGCAGAACTCGTCGCCTGGCTCAACGACCATTACGAGGCTGGCCTCACGGCGCCAAGCGGCGCACGACAGTAACAAAGCCGGTGTGCCCCACCATGCGTTGGTCAGGCCTGACACTGGGCGGATCGACGTGCCAGCTACGTTCCAACAGCTCCCATGTTTGGGCAGAGCCCCAAAGCGGGTGAACTCGCAGCGCCTCGTGGAGGTCACGTATCTGCAGCACCGTGGGCAAGTAACAGATCAGGATTCCCCCGGGACGCAGCGCTTGGGCGATGCAACCGAGTAGCCGCTGGGGTTCGGGAATGTCGGTGATGACTCGGTCCACATCGCGCTCGTCGAAGCCATCGTCTGCGTTTCGAACCTTGACGGTCCAGTTCGGGGTTTCGCCCCAGAATCGCTCGACGTTGCTGCAGGCGTGCTGTGCGAGATCGGCGCGGGCTTCGTAGCTGACGAGAGAACCGCTCGGCCCGATAACCCGCAGCAAAGCCATCGAGAGCGCGCCGGCGCCCACGCCCAGCTCCAGAAGCCGTTGACCCGACATTATATCGCCGCGGGTGAGAACCACGCCGATGTCTTTGGAGAACAGGGGTTCCGCCGAACGCGGAATCTGGGGCAGGAGCTCCGCCAGCGTGGGCCGGAAGACGCGGAAATACTCCTTTTTCGATCCGATCAGCGACCCCTCGGATCTTCCGATCAGGCTGTCGGCCTTGATCACGGATCCCCGAATGGTAATGCGATGGCCGGTCCTCAGGATCTTAATGTAACGCCGGCCCTGGCGATCGACCAATGCGATGGCTTCGCCGGCCCTTAGCACGCCCGATTCCATGAAGAGCCCGAAGGTGATCGAATTGCTGGGGATTTGCAAAGCGGGCCCGCGTCGACGTAACTTGCAAGGCGACTCGACTACCCCTACAGTATGCGGTCTTGCGCGCCCGCCGGCGTGTAAGGGAAATACGATTCGGAGGGCTGATCGAAATGGCGGCGACAAGGGCGAGGACTCAGACCGGCGACGAACCGCGGTTTCCGGATTGTGGTGCTGAGGTTCGGGTAGCGCGTTGCGCTGGGGATGGAGTAACCGGTCTATTCTGGCTATGTGACAATACTTGTGGCTTTCGTCGCCGAACCCGACAATAGCGCCTGATGGCGAGCGGCAGGAAAAAGGGGCCGTCCACCCGGGCCACGGGTTTCAGTCTCTTCGACGACCCCCCCGTCAGCCCGCAGATCGACGATGACCGCCCCCTGGGTGAAGCTGGCCGTCAGAAGATCAAGAAACAGTACGTCGAGTTGCTCGGGATCCGTAAGGAGAAACTCAAGGGCCGCATCCTCAACCGCGAACGAATCAACAAGGAAGTAGAAGGGATATACTTCATCTGCGTGTCCTGCGAGCAGATTTGCCACAACCTCGATGAAGGGCTCGTCGAAGACGAGAACAACGAGAAGAATGTCTGTGTCGCCTGCGACAAAGCGGCCAAGTCTCCGACCAAGCAGCTCTCCAAGGCGGATGGCCGCAGCCACCGCAAGGCGTCGAAAAGCACCAACAAGAAGCGAAGCCGTTAGGAGTTCTCAGCGGTAGACAGACATGGAACACCGTAGTGGCGGAGCAGCGCAAGCGCACGAACGAAATCTGACGGAACGGCCGCGCTGACGTCGGGCCCCCGGGGTAACACGACGCGCATGGCGTGGAGAAGCTGCCCGGATCGCGTATGCGCGGGGGCAGGGAGGTCTCCGTAAACCAAGTCGCCAATGATGGGGTAGCCTGACCAAGCCAGGTGGGCGCGTATCTGGTGCGGCGCGCCAGTCCGAATCAGAGCGGTTACCAAGGTCCACCCCCTGCCAGTCTCCAGAGGACGAATCGAAGTGTGAGCCGGTAGCCCTTGCTCGCCTGGCCGCGGCGGGCGAACGCCCGTGCGACGCCGCACTATCGGGGTATCGGACTCGAACCCCCGATCGAGTTCCCCGGCTACAATCGCGAGGTAGTGCTTGACGACCCGATGTTCGTGAAACGCTCGTCGAAGGTCAAGAAAGCGGCGCCGGCTACGGGCCACAACGAGAACGCCTGAAGTATCGAGGTCGAGGCGATGGACGATTCCGCCTTCTTCGGGTCGCGTGCCCGCCGCGAGCGTTTCCGGATAACGGGAAGCCGTAAATGCGGTAACGCTGGGTCTTCGCCGACCGCTGTGCGAATGAAGTCCGGCCGGCTTTTGGAGCACGGCGAGGTCCGTACGTTCCAGGATGACCTGCGCGGTCGCGAGTTCCGGTTGCCCGCTCGCGACCAACGAGCCCTCTGGCAGGGCTACGGTCACCATCGAACCAGCCCCTGGTACGAATGAACCAGGACGCCGCCGGCCGTCGACCAGAATCGCGCCCTCCGAAATGAGTTTCCGAGCGCAACGTCTTCCACAGGCCAGGTGGTCGGCCAAGAGCCGGTCGAGCCGGTGTCGGCCGCCGCTTACCCGGAACGACCCGCCCTGAACCAGCTCGGACATCGTTACTCTTCGCCGACCTCGACTTCCAGGTTCTCGTAGACGATCTGGTAGATCCTGGATGAAATCAACAGGCTGTTGTGCCCGAGAGCTGAGACCGTGACGTTCATGGCCGGCGCGTAATAGGAACGGTCGACCGGGAAGACGATCGCGTCAAAGGTCGATCCGATCGAGGTCACCCGAACCCTGTCTGCAAGGGCGTCGTCTGCCTCCAGCCGCTGCAGGTAACGAGACCCCGGCCTGAGCCCGGTCATCCCCCGAGACCGGCTGAGCATCGCGAGGTTGGTTCCTTTGTGCGGAGACCCCAGCGTTACGACGTTCCCCAACCGCAGCAGGCTGTTCCTGTCCCGCGCGAGGTCACGGACGAGCACACCCCCCAGGCTGTGTGCGACGACGTCTACCCGACCAGAGGGACTTTCGCGCGCCAACTCCTCAAGACATCGGGCAATCTGGACGGTCTTGTTTTCGTTTGATTCGGCCAGACTCGGATAGTTGATCGACCAAGTACGGCGGCCGTCGCGCCGCAACCTAGCGGCGAGCAAGGCCATGCTCGCCCGGTTTTGGGCCCAACCGTGGACGAGAAGTACCGGCCTCGCCTTGGAATTGCCTCCACCCTTAGGTCCCGTCGAGAAGAGGCCAAATGGAAAGGCGCTGAGTCCAAGCAGGATGACCAGAAACTCCCCCACCCAGGCCATGAAAAGAACAACGGCGGATTCCTCGCCTAGTCGGGTTTGCCGGCGCGAGCGCGAGTCATAGATGAAAATCAAGTAGGTCCCCCCGTGGAAAACGAGAGCCAAGAAGACGATCAGCCACAAAACGTTGCTCAGCATGCAGCGTGAAACTAGACGTGCGAAACGCGCAAGGCAAAAAGGTCCAGCCCCGCGACAACTTGATTTTGCGGAGGCGGGCGCTGATTATTCCCAGTCTGACAGGCACTGTGTCATGCGTTTTTCCCCTGTACCATTCAAGAAGCGCTTCGTGGTCATCATGGCGGGCGGGGTAGGTAGCCGTTTTTGGCCGCTCAGTCGCGAAGATCGGCCCAAACAGCTGCTCAGACTCGTCGGTTCAAAGAGCATGCTCCAGCAGGCGGCGCAACGGGTTCGGCGCCTCGTTCCTATTGAGAACCTCCTCGTCGTCACCTCGGTGCGGCTGCGCAAGGCCGTGATCGCCGACCTGCCCTGGTTGCCGAAAACCTGCGTCTTCGCGGAACCGGAGGGTCGCAATACGGCACCCTGTGTGGGTTGGGCCGCGCTGGAAGTGCGGTGCAGGGAGTCTGACGGGGTGATGGTGGTGCTCGCTGCGGACCACCTGGTATCTCCGCAGGCACGTTTTCTCGCCGACCTACGACGCGCGCTCAGCGTCGCGTGGCACGAAAAACGCTTGGTAACCTTCGGCATAGTCCCGACCGAGCCGTCCACCGGCTACGGTTACATCCGGGCCGGCAAGGTGTTTGGCCAGGGCGCCCGTGAGGCCGTAGCCTTTCACGAAAAGCCCGCTGCGAAAGTAGCCAAGCGTTACGTTGCCGACCCGGATTTCTTCTGGAACAGTGGGATGTTTGCCTGGAGAGCCGATACCATCCTTCGGGAAATCCAAGCCAGCCTCCCGGCACTCTACGACGGCCTGATGGCACTCGAAAAATCTCGCACCCGAGGACGTATCCCAGCGGCCGTCCTGGCGCGAGGGTATCCGGCGTTGCCCTCGATCTCGGTGGATCACGGGGTGATGGAGAGTTCACGCAGGGTCGCCGTACTGACGGCGTCGTTCGAGTGGAGCGACGTGGGCAGCTGGGATGCCCTCCACGACCTTCTGCCCGATGACGGAAACGGCAACCATTCACGAGATCCCATGACGGCTCTGGATTCAACCGGCAATCTCGTCTTCAGTGGCGGCAAACCTGTCGCGCTGGTAGGAGTTGAGGGACTCGTGGTTGTCGACAGTGGCGATGCCCTGCTCGTCTGCAGGCGGGACCGTAGCCAAGAAGTTCGTGAGGTCGTGTCGCGTTTGAAGAGCACGGGGAACAAGAAGCTGCTATGATTCCCGCATGCCCGGTCGGCGTCACGCTTGAATCATGAGCGACCTCTCGACGGGAAACGAAGAAATGGCCGAGCAGGACCAGGCAGTCGCCTACGACCACCCTTCTGCAATGCGGACGGACTTCGGCATCGTCGCAGAGTTCGTCGCTCGTCGCGTCTTTGGAGACGTCGTCATGAACGAGCGTGCGGTCAAGAAGATCCGCGAGCTGTCGCAGAGTGGGACCGTCGTCTATGTGTTGCGTTACCGCTCCTTGGTCGATTACTTTCTTGTCAACGTCGTTCTTCGGCGCGAGGGCCTACCACTTCCCGTATTTGCTAACGGAGTGTCGGCTAGTCCCTTCGCCCCGTTGCGGGTACTCGCCCAGCGCGCGAGAGAGAAAATCGTCGGTTGGTCACTGATCTCGAAAGATCTCAAACGCATGCAGGCCCATGACTACTGTGCCCGCGCGGTGGCCGACGGAAAACCGGTTCTGATCTTCATGCGGGGAAGGCGATCGGGGTCCATCTTCCGCCGGGGAATGCGCAGGCAACGGGGGTCCCGCGTCGGCAGTGATTACCTGCGCGAGATTGTCCACGGACAGTGGAACAGCAAGGGATCGGACGAGAAATACATCGTGCCTCTCGCCTTGTTCCGTGGACATAGCTTCAGACGCCGTGAGACGGGCCTCTCGGCGGTGGTCTACAGCGTACAAGACGTGCCGAGTGACTCCCGCAAGTTCGTGGCCTACTGGTGGAATAGAATGGACCTGTTCATCACCGTCGGCAAAGAACTGGGAATCAGCGACTTCATGAGTCGGTACCACGCCGATTCCGAGGAACGTCTCGTCCGGAGGCTGAGTCGTGCAGTCCAGATATTCCTTCAGCGAGAGGAGCGGGTGGTGCTGGGACCCGCCCTGCAACCGAAACGCAAGATCAAGGCGATGGTCCTGGAGAACGAGGAAATGGCGGCCGGTATCCGCCGGCTCGCCGAAGAAAACCACGTATCCGTGAGCAAGCTCCGCAAAGAAGCCGACGGGTACTTCGAAGAGATGGCGGCCAATTTCAACGGCATACTGTTCGGTATACTGGCCTACTTTTTCAAGAAGATCTGGAACAGAATGTTTACGGGTCTAGAACCCATCAATTTCGAAACCGTCATCGAAAAGGTCAGGCACCACCCCGTGGTTTTGGTACCCTGCCATCGCAGCCATTTCGACTACTTGGTCATCACCTACCTGTTCCACCTCAATTTCGTAAGTCCTCCGCACATATTCGCTGGAATCAACATGGCGTTCTGGCCCATGGGCGCTTTTTTCCGGGCCGCGGGGGCTTACTTCGTGCGCCGTACCTTTAGTGACAACGAACTCTACAAGTTGGTCTTCAAGCAGTATCTCACCTTCTTGATCCGTGAGGGATACACGCAGGAGTTTTTCATCGAGGGAGGCCGGAGTCGTACCGGCAAGATGCTCACCCCCAAGCTCGGCATGCTGTCGGCCACGATCAACGCCTATCTCGGTGGTGTACGTCGCGACCTCTACCTCGTACCTGTCGCGATTCACTACGGCAGGATAGTAGAAGAAGAATCATTTCAGCGCGAACTGGCCGGGGCGGAAAAACAATCGGAAAGTTTTCTTGGCCTTCTTAGGGCCAGGCAGTTCCTGTCACAGAAGTACGGTAACGTCTACGTTTCCTTCGGCGAACCGCTGTCGCTAGACGAAGCCCTCGGCGAGAACAAACAACGCTTCATCGAAGGCGCGGGTGTGCCTGAAATTGAAGAAGAGAAGAGGCGTTTCATACAGAAGATCGGCTTTCGGATTCTTCTCGGCGTCAACGACGCGACCGTCGCGGGAGCGACGTCCATATCCTGCACCGTACTCCTTGGCGCCAGTCACGCAGGAAAACGTTACGAAGATTTCCGGCAACAGGCGAACGCCCTCGCCAAGTTGATCGCGAAACAGGGGATCCGAGAAACGGCTTCCCTGAAAAGAAACGTGGGGGATTTCAGGGAAAGTCTGACCTTCCTGGGGAACAGCGGTTTGATCGAGGTGTTGAAGAGGGGCAATTCAGAGGTGCTCGTTGTTCCGGATGGACGGCGACAAACGCTGGACTTCTACAAGAACAACCTCATTCACGCCTTTCTCCTCCCTTCGCTGGTGACCTTCGGGCTGCTCGCCGGAGACCGCGCCGAGGCACTGGTCGGAAAGGTCGAATGGTGGCTCAACTTGTTTCGATTCGAGTTTCCGCTGCCGGAACGAGAGCAACTTCCTGAGATGGTCGAGGACCTCCTCGAATACTATCGATCGGAGGGTGCGCTGGAGGTCGATGACGCGATCCGATCCGACCACCCGCTTTGCCTGGCAACGGTGGGGGTCCTAGAGAATTTCAAAGAAGCTTACTGGATCGTCGCACGTACCATCGTGGAGGAAGTAACTACGGAAGGATTGCAGGAAAAGCCCTTGCTCGAGGAAATACGTCGAAACTATAAGACCGGTCTACTACTCGGCGAGTTGCTCAGACCGGAAGGGGCGTCCCTCGTCACGTTTCGTAACGCGATCAACCGCTATCGAGAACTCAAATTCGTGGCGACCGAGGAACGGGGACGTAGTGGCCGCGAGAAACGCTACGTGCGAGGAGCGGATTTTCCTGCGCTCGCAGAAGTCGTGGACACCCTGGGTAAGGCGATTGCGCAACTGAGAGCTTCGAGGTGACGGATGGCTGCCGTAGATGAAACGACGCTGCGCAACGAGCTAAGAGCCGCCATGAAGGCAAAGGACGCGTTACGCACGGGAGTAATCAGAGAGATACTCGCGGCGTTGAAAAACAAGGCGATCGAGAACAAGTCGACGAACCTTGACGAACGAGAGGTCCTGGCGGTGATAAAAAGAGAAGCCAAGCAAACCGCCGAAACACTGGATTATGCCCGCAAAGCGGGCCGGGATGCCACGGTCGCAGAAACCTCAGCACGACTCGAGGTGATCAAGAGCTTCCTGCCGGTTCAGCTCGACAAGGAGCAGCTCGGGACAATAATCAGGGGTCTGATTGATGAGCAGCAGATCGGATCGGTGGGACCCCTGATGAAGGAACTCGCCGAACGCCACCCTGGCGCTTACGACGGCAAGCTGGCCAGCGGTATCGCGGCGGCTATTCTCAAAGAGCGATAGCCGGTCCCGTTTCGTTGCCGCGGTAGTGTTGACAGCTTGCGTTGGGGGTAGTAATTGCTCGCATCCTATGGGGCAAATGCTGCCGGTCATAACCAGACTCAAAGCCGAGCTAACGGCGCTCGACCGTGAGCTTACCGTCGACCTGCCTCGACAGATAGAGGAAGCACGCGCTCACGGAGACCTCAGTGAGAACGCCGAGTACGATGCCGCCAAGGAAAGGCAGGGGATCTTGCAGGCTCGTGTCTCCAGGCTGCAGGCGCGCATACGGGAGCTTTCTCTCTATAACACCGCGTCGATTTCTCGAGACCAGATTGGCTACGGCAGTCGCGTTGTTCTCGAGGATCTCGATACGGGAGACGAGGTCGTGTACAGTCTCGTCTTTCCGGAAGAAACGGATCCCGACCGCGGAATGGTTTCATTGCAGTCCCCCATCGGTCAAGCTTTGTTGAAACGCGGTACCGGGGACGAAGTTACGGTGCACACCCCGTCCGGAAAGCGGAGCTACGTCGTCGTGAGTCTCGAGACCTTTCACGATCTCAGTGAGGATACCTGAATCCGCCACTGCTACGGGAGGTGGGACCTATGAGTGACTTCAATAGCATACCGGCCGTATTCTTCGCCAGCGCGGCTCGCGGTGGCGACTCGCCGCGCTACATGGTGAAACGCTCGGGGCGATGGGAAACGGTTTCCTGGAAACGGTGTCTCCAGAACGTGGAGGAGATCGCCGCGGGCCTCCTGAATCTGGGGCTCGAGCACGACGACAGGGTGGCCATCTTGGCCGCCACACGGCCAGAATGGCTGGAAGTTGATCTCGCGGCTCTGTCGATCGGCTGTGTTACCGTTCCGATCTATTCCTCGAGTCTCCCCGAGGAATGTGGCTACATCCTGAATGATTCGGGCGCCAGAGTGGTATTCGCGGAGAACCCGTCTCAGGCGAAGAAAATATTGGGAGTCGCCAAGAGCGGTATAGAGCTGTCCGGTAGCCTGATCGCGGTCCGGATCGACACCCTGATAGTTATTGAAGGCGACTGCGATGGCTGCATGCCTCTCGACGTTCTGAGAGCTCAAGGCCGAGCGCGCCTGGAGGAATCTCGACAGGAGATTCGCCAAAGGACCGAGGAAATACACCCTGAAAAACTGGCAACGATCGTCTATACGTCGGGCACTACAGGTCAACCGAAAGGGGTAATGCAGAGTCACGGTAACCACCTTTCAGCGTTGAGGGCCGTCGCACAGATAGGGATCGCGAGGCCCGGTGACGTCGACTTTTCCTTTCTGCCACTCGCGCATTCTTTTGGCCGAATGATGGAGTACTTCGGTCTCTATGTCAGCACGGTAACGGCATACGCCGAAAAGATCGAAACCTTGATGGCCGATATCATGGAGGTAAAACCCCACTTCCTTCCGTCGGTGCCGAGGATATACGAGAAGGCCTACAGTGGAATCATGCAGGCCCGGGACTCGGGTGGCACGATCAAACGCCGTCTCTTTGACTGGGCGGTCGGCGTCGGGGAACGTCGGGCGGCCTACGTCAACCGTGGTGAGGCTGTGCCAACGTACCTCGGCATACAGGACAGGCTGGCGCACGCGCTGATATTTCGCAGGGTGCACGACCTGCTCGGAGGCCGCATGCGCTACATGATTTCGGGTGGGGCCCCCCTTTCTGCCCACATCATCGCGTTCTTTCATGCCGTTGGCTTGCCTATTCTCGAGGGCTACGGCCTCACCGAAACCACCCCGATTCTCACTTGCAACCTTCCTCAACAAACCCGTATCGGCACGGTCGGCAAACCCATAGCCGGGGTGACCCTGAGAATTGCCGAAGACGGTGAAATCCTGGCCCGAGGACCCAACATCGCCTACGGCTACTACAACAAGCCCGAGGCTACCGCCGAGGCTTGGGACGGTGAGGGCTGGTTTCACACCGGAGATATCGGCCTAATCGAGGACGACTACCTACGCATTACCGACCGCAAAAAAGAACTGATAAAAACCGCGGGCGGCAAGTACGTCGCTCCGCAGAAGATCGAAAACATGCTCAAGGGCATTCCCTGCGTGAGTCAGGCCGTGCTGATAGGCGACCGCCTGAAATACTGCGTCGCGCTGTTGACACTCGATATTGAAGCCTGCCAGCTCTGGTCGAAGAAGCGCGGCACCGAGCCATCGACGGCCGAGGGCTACGCCGCCAACGCCGATCTCCGAGCCGAGATCGACCGTGGGGTTCAGAGCGTAAACGCCCGGCTCGCCTCATTCGAAAGCGTCAAGTACTTCCACATCCTTCAGCGCGATTTCTCTATCGAATCCGGTGAGTTAACGCCTAGTCTGAAAGTCAAACGCAAGGTCGTGACCGAGCGCTACAGCAAGGAAATTTCGTCAATGGTCAGTCGCTGATCGGCCAACGCACCGTTTGTTGCGGCCCATTTGGTCTTGTGTTAAACGTTGGCTGACGCCAGGGCGGCCGAGGGAGTGGTGGGCACTTCGCCTGCTTTTTTTTTGCCACCCGCGGGAATGGCTTCCAGTCGGTGAAAGTTGCAGTGGACACCACCAGGTCCAGATTGTGGAGTCTGGCGGAGCCGCTGGCCGCAGAGCGGGGGCTTGAAGTTCTAGAAATAGAGTTCGGCGGCAGCTCCGCCAACCGGGTGGTCCGGGTTTACCTGGAGAAACCCGGTATTGACGGTTCGGTTACCCTGGAGGATTGCGAGGTCGTTAGCCGCGGCCTCGCGGACCTGCTCGACGTTTACGACGACGTGATCTGGGGCCAGTTCATGCTTGAGATATCGTCACCGGGCCTCAACAGGCCGCTTCGCACGGCTGCGCACTTTGAGCGGGTCGTAGGAGGTCTGGTGAAGCTGCGCTTGTCTTCAGCGCTGGAGGGGCGCCGGAATTTTCGCGGCAGGCTCGAGCGGGTCGCTGAGGGAAGGCTGACCCTGCGCGATGATACCGGAAAGTTGTGGGAACTCGATCTGGACGGAGTCGAAAAAGCGAATTATCAGTACGAATTTGAGCAGCCCGAACATCGCGGTGGAAGACGTAAGGGGCGAAGGTAGCCGATTATGGAACTCGAACTAAAAAGAGCCATAGACCAGATCAGTAAGGAAAAGGGTATCGACCGCGCTCTGATAATCGAAGCCGTTGAAGAAGCGATGATATCTGCAGCCCTCAAGACCTACGGACCTGAACTGAATCTCGAAGCGAGTTATGACGCCGATACCGGAGCCGTGGAAGTATACAAGATCCAGAGGGTCGTGGCCGAGGTCGAGGACGCAGGCACAGAAATCGCGATAGAAGCTGCGCGCGCGGAACTGGATCCTGACGCGGAGATCGGCGACGAGGTCATGATCAAGCTAGACACGGCGCCCCTCGGGCGCATCGCGGCGCAGGCGGCCAAGCAGAACATCGTTCAGAAGGTTCGCGATTACGAACGGTCGATGGTTTACGCCGAGTTCAAGGAACACGAGGGAAGCGTACAATCCGGGATAGTGATGCGCTTCGAGCGGCGCAACATCATCGTACAGTTGAGGCCCAACGTTGATGCGATCCTTCCGGAAAAGGAACAGATTCCTCGAGAACGGTATCGTCAGGGGGACCGTATCCGGGCGATGATCGTAGCAGTGAACGAAACCGCCCGCGGCCCCCAAATCGTTCTGTCTCGAACCTCGCCGGAGCTGGTGAAGAAACTGTTCGAACAAGAGGTGCCGGAAGTTTACGAGGGAATCGTCGAAATTCGAGACGTAGTGAGAGAACCGGGCGGCAGGGCGAAGATATCGGTGTCGTCGCGTGACAGCGACGTTGACCCGGTGGGCGCTTGCGTAGGCATGAGGGGTAGCCGCGTCCAGGCCGTCGTTCAAGAACTCAGGGGCGAGCGCATCGACATAGTTCCGTGGACAACCGATGAAACCGAGTTCGTGTGCCGAGCGTTATCACCGGCCAAGGTCTCCCGTATCGTCATAGACGAAGAGGCCCGCGCCATGGAGGTCATTGTTCCCGACAGCGAGTTGTCCTTGGCCATTGGGCGCAAGGGCCAGAACGTGCGCCTCGCGGCGAAGCTTTCGAAATGGAAGCTCGACGTCCAGGGAGAAGCAGACTACGAACGCAAGCAAAGGGAGGCGCGTGGCTCGTTACAGGCCGTTGAAGGTCTCGGCGAAATGCGCGCCGAGATGTTGCTGGCCGACGGGTTCAAGTCCGCAGCCGAACTCGCGGCAACAGCGCCGGACGAGGTGGCTGAGATATTCGCGATCTCCAAGGACGAGGCCGGGGCTCTGGTCGGTGCGGCCACGGCAGCGGCCGAAATCCAGCGGCTCGTGAGTTTTGTATCTCAGGTGTCTATGGGCATCAGCGACGCGGCCGTGGCCATCAGAACCGCGCGCGAAGAGCGAGCCGAGGCTGAGAAGAAGGCCGCTGAAGACACGGCGGAGCCCGAAGCCGGGACCGCCAGCGACGAACCAGACAGAGCAACGGTAGAGGCCGCGGGAGGAGAAGCGAGCGACACGGAGGCCACGGACGCTTGAGTCACAAGAGGCGGCACGCTCCCACCCGTAGTTGCGTAGGCTGCGGAGGCCGGTCCGACGCGTCGACGATGTTCCGTTTCGGAGCCGAACAAAACGGAAAGCTTGTCTTTGCGAGCCCGACTCGGTGCGGACGGAGCGCCTATCTGCACCGCTCGCGTACCTGTGTGGAACTGTTCTCGTCGCGGCGGCACCTTGAACGTTCCCTAAAAAAGAAGATCATGAAGGACGAGAGACTGCGTTTCACCGCTACCGTACTGGTGTTGTTCGGTAAGGGCGAGGCGGGAGAACAACGAGGATCGTAGGCATCTGTTATGGGACGCACGCGCATACACGAGCTGGCCAAACAATGGGAGGTGAAGTCAAAAGACATCATCGCCCGCCTGGAAAAAATGGGAATCAGCGGCAAGAAGGCCCAGAGCGTTCTTGACGACGCGGAGGCCGCAAGCGTCAAGAAGGAAATGGGCCTCGATGGAGCGTTTTCCGAAGCTGCGGAAGAAGGTGGCGTCGAAGAAGAGGTCACAGAGCTTCACGAGTCGGACGATGCTGCAATGGTAACCGCTATTCGGACGGTTACCAGCAAACGGGTCAAGAAGGGCGTGTTGCTTAGGCGCACGAGGCGCACGGAAATGGCGGAGCCTGGCCAGGGGGTGTGGCGTCCCGCCTTGCCTACCGGTCTTCACGCCACGACGGCTCTCTCGGTAGCACCGGATCGGCTCCTGTATTTCGACAACAGTCCGTTCGCGTCAGCCCATTCCGCGTTGGCTCTGCGTTTCGACGACCTCGCCACCGAGACCTCCCCGGCCGAAGAAACCGTCGCCGCGGTCATTCCCGAACCGTCTGCCGAGGCTGAAGCACCGAGCCAACCCGGCGGTGCCGTCGACGACGCTACGCCTTCGGCGGACAAGCGCCCTGATGAGATCGCGGGCGAGCAGGCGGAGGACGAAAGGTCTTCCGAAACGCCGGAACCGGTCGCAGCCGTGGAGAACGGCCGCCCACTGGCCGTGGGCGGTGATTCTATTGCTGAGGAGCTGCTCAGCGCCGCGCGGGCAAGCGAGGAACAGCCCGCGGCTGAGGAAGAAAAGCCCACCACGAAGGTCGGTCCGCGAGTGCTCGGACGCATTGACCTATCAAAACGGACGGCCGTCGCGCCAACCACGCCGGCGGCGGTCGAGAAGCCACCGGCACCCGATGAACAGAAAGCGCCGGGTCGCAAACGAAAACGCAAGGTCGTCAAGAAAGAAGATCTCTTTGACGCTTTCGAGCGCGCCTACCAAGTAAGGCCGCGCAAGAAGCGACCGGTTCCCGGACAGAAGGTAATGCAGACCGCAGTCACCACCCCCAAAGCGATCAAGCGCGTGGTAAGAATCCACGAAGCGACCAGCCCTGGGGAGCTGGCGAAAGCCATGGGAATCAAATCCGGTGAGGTGTTGGGCTCTCTCATGAAGCAGGGGGTCATGGTCAACATCAACGACATGCTCGACTTCGAAACCGTGACGCTGGTCGCGGATGATTTCGGCTACACCGTCGAAAACACAGCCCTCAACGTAGACCAGCTCCTCGAAGATCCGGCGAGCCAGACCGACGAGGGGCAAGAACTCGAGCGCCGTCCGCCGGTGGTAACGGTCATGGGGCACGTCGATCACGGTAAGACCTCGCTGTTGGACGTGATTCGCTCGAGCGACGTCGTATCAGGCGAGTCCGGAGGCATTACCCAACACATCGGCGCCTATCTCGTCGGCAAAGGCGCCGACCGCATCTGCTTCCTCGATACCCCCGGCCACGCGGCGTTCACCGCGATGCGCGCCCGCGGAGCGAGCATAACCGACATCGTTGTATTGGTAACCGCCGCTGACGATGGCGTGATGCCACAGACCGTAGAGGCCGTCAGCCACGCCACCGACGCGGGTATTCCCATCGTCGTAGCCATCAACAAGGTGGACAAGCCCGAGGCCAATCCGGACCGGGTCAAGCAACAACTCGCCGAGCAGGGCATCCAGCCGGAGGACTGGGGGGGAGACACACAGTTTGTCGAAGTGTCAGCGATCAACAAGACCGGCATTGATACTCTACTCGAGGCGATCAACCTGCAGGCGGAAATGCTCGAACTCAAGGCGCCGGCGACTGGCAGGGCGCAGGGGACGGTCGTCGAAGCACGGCTCGACAAGGGGCGCGGGCCGGTGGCAACCGTACTCGTTCAGCGGGGGCTGTTGAAGCGCTCGGACCACTTCGTCTGTGGAGACGTGGCCGGACGCGTCCGCGCCATATCGGATTTCAGTGGCAAGAAAATCTCGACGGCGGGACCGTCGACCCCGGTAGAGATCATTGGTTTGGAGCGGGTGCCGGAAGCTGGGGACTCTTTCGTGGTCGTCGACGATGCGTCGCGAGCCGAACGCGTAGCGGAACTCAGGCGGGATAGTGCGAAAAAGCGAGAGGCTGTCAGTTCAACCCGCATGTCGCTGGAAGACCTGCAGCAACAGGTGGCCGAGGGCAATGTCGGGGAGCTCAAGGTAATCATTAAGGCCGACGTCCGAGGCTCCGCAGAGGCGCTCGCGACCGCGATTGAAAAACTGGGCAACGAAGAGGTTTCACTCAACGTCATTCACCGGGCCGTAGGCGCGATCACGGAATCCGACGTCAGGCTGGCGATGGCGTCGGGGGCGGTCGTCATCGGATTCCACGTCCGTCCTGAAGGGAAGGCCCGCGCCCTGGCTGAGAGCGAAAACGTCGACATCAGGCTTCACGAAGTCATATACGAGGCGATAGACGAGATCAGGGCTGCGCTCGAAGGCCTGCTCCAGCCAGATCTCGTAGAGGTGCCAACCGGTCGCGCTGAAGTGCGGGACACCTTCTCGATCCCCGGAGGAACCGTGATCGCCGGTTCTTACGTTACGGAAGGCACGATCAGCCGCGGAAGTGACTGCAGACTGCTGCGCGATAACGTCGTGATTTTCACCGGCAAAACGAGTAGCCTGCGTCGGTTCAAGGAAGACGTGCGAGAGGTGTCGGCCGGTTACGAGTGCGGCATAGGGATCGAGCGCTACAACGATATTAAAGTGGGTGATGTCATTGAGGCCTTTAGAATCGACCAGGTCAAGAAGAAACTCGAGGACAGGGGCACGGAGGCCCCACCGGCAGAGCGGTCTCCGTGAAAGCAGGCCCTCTCCGTCGGTGGCCTGATGGTCGTCGGAGTGCTGAAACTCGTGCTGTTGCTGCCGGCGAACCGAAGCCTCAAGGGCAAACGTTCGGTTGTTAACTCGATCAAGAGCCGAATCGCACACCGCTTCAACGTTTCGGTGGTCGAGGCGGCCGACCTCGACAGCCTCCACAAGATATCACTCGGCGTGGTTCAAGCGGGAAACGATCGGAGCCACGTAGACCGTAGTTTGAGAGAGGTCGCGCGCTTCATTCGGGACTTGCACCTCGCCCGTAGTGGCGAAGAGAGCTACTGTTTCGACAACTACTGATTATCGGATATGAGCGGCCACAGAACCGAGAGAGTTGAGCGCCAGTTACTCGAGGAACTCGCCAATATCGTGGAACATGATCTCTACGATCCGTCGGTTGGCATGGTCACTTTCACCTCGGTCCGGGTGAGCGGCGATCTCAGCCACGCGCGGGTTTACTTCTCCCGGCTCGGCACGGAGGAGGAACAAGAGCAGTGCCGCAAGGGCTTGCAGCGAGCCGCGGGTTTCCTACGCAGGGAACTCGCCCACCGGGCGAGGCTGCGCCACACTCCTGAACTCGTGTTTCAGTTCGATGACACGCTCGAAACCGCTGAGCGAATAAGTCGGCTGCTCACCAAAACCGTAGATCTCGATGAGAAATGACGTGAACTCCCGAGGGTTGCACGGCGTTCTTCTGGTCAACAAGCCGGTCGGCATGAGTTCCGCTCGCGTCGTGAGTCACGTCAAGAAATCCCTCGGGGGGCCTAAGATAGGGCACCTCGGCACACTCGACCCCTTCGCCTCGGGTCTCTTGCCCCTCTGCTTGGGGGAGGCAACCAAGGCCGCGCCCTGGCTGAATCTTGCGTCGAAACGTTACAAGGGAACCATAGCGTTGGGGAAGCGCACCGACACCCTTGACCGCACGGGCACCGTGACGGAGGTCGCGCCGGTCCCCGAGTTCGGCCCGGAGGCGCTGCGCGCTCTTGAGCAGAACTTCAGCGGGCCGATGCAGCAACTGCCGCCGGCGTTTTCGGCGATCAAGAAGGACGGCGTGCCGATGTACAAGCGCGCCAGACGGGGGGAAACCCCCGAACTGGAACCGCGACCCGTCACCATATACGAACTTGAGCTGTCCGTCCTCTCCGAGTCGTCCTTGGGGTTTTCGGTGCATTGCTCCAAGGGCACTTACATACGAAGCCTCGCCAGAGACATAGGGGACAGCTTGGGCTGTGGGGCCTGCCTCGATTCGCTGGTTCGCACCGCATTCGGCCGCTTCCGCTTGGCCGATGCCATCGACCTCGAAGCCCTGGAAGGCGGCGCGACCCCGCTGGAGCTTGGGGATGGGATCATTCCACTGTCCAGGGCACTCGGGCACTTGCGCATGATCGACACCGATTCCGGCACTGCCGCCGAGCTCAGGATGGGTAGGCAGGCGGCTTGCGTGAAGCTCACCGGCCCTGAAAGCTCCGAAACCGCCTGCGTTACCTGCGGGAGCGATTTCGTCGCAGTGGTATCGGAAAAACTCGGCCGCTGGTCGCTCGAGCGAGTGTTCAACCCGCAGCTTGCCACTCGTGCGGGTTAGTGTTAATGGTTTTGATTAACTGAGACGAGGAAATTAAAGTAGGAAGAAGACGACGAAGATCCCGTGGATACCGTTACAGCCAACAAGCAAGAAGTCATCGAACAGTTCAGGGTTCACGAAACCGACACGGGATCTCCCGAGATCCAGATAGCGCTGCTAACCGCGAGGATCACCCACCTTACCGAGCACTTCAAGACTCACCCTAAGGACAAGCATTCGCGACGGGGCCTGCTCAAGATGGTCAGCCAACGGCGCAAACTTCTGGACTATCTCAGACGTACTGGCTACGACCGTTACGTTGAAGTGCTCGCGAGACTGGGCCTTCGTAAGTAACAGCCGGACTGCGTCACTCCCTCATCTCTAGACAGATCTTTATCCAAGAGAGAGGTTTAGGTTAATGGCACACAAAGTTGAACTCGCACTCGGGGGCAAGCCCTTTTGTCTGGAAACCGGAAGGGTCGCCAGGCAAGCGGACGGGGCCGTCATGGTGTCCTACGGCGGCACGGTGGTACTGGTCACCGCGGTCTCTTCGCAGGACGAAAGGGAGGGGATAGATTTCTTCCCGCTTACGGTAGAATATCAAGAAAAAGCCTTTGCTGCAGGCAAGATCCCCGGGGGGTTTTTCAAGCGAGAAGGTCGGCCGGGAGCCGACGAAATTCTCACCTGCAGAATCATAGATCGCCCAATACGGCCACTCTTCCCGAAGGGATACGCTTTCGAAACGCAGATCATCGCGACGGTGCTCTCTTATGACAATGAGTGTGGACCGGACGTCACGAGCCTCATCGGCGCGTCGGCGGCATTGGGAATATCGAACATCCCCTTCGCTGGTCCTCTGGCTGCTGTAAGGGTAGGGCGGATCGACGGGCGGTTGGTCGTGAACCCCGGTGCCGAGGCCATCCTCGACAGCGACCTGAACATCGTCATGGCGGCTCGCCGCGATGCCATCGTCATGGTCGAAGGTGGCGCACGGGAGGTTCCAGAAGATGAGGTTCTCGAAGCCCTCTACTTCGGTCACGAAGCTATCCTCCCCGTGCTCGATATGCAGGAAGAGTTGGCCCGCGTCGCGGGTAAGGCAAAACGCACTTTCGAGCCCCCTTCGGCCGACGGAGAGTTGGTCGCTAGGATCAGGGAAATGGCGACTCCGGGAGTACGGGAGGCCTACGCCCATACCGACAAGCTCGAGCGCTACGCGGCCCTGGACAGGTTCAAACACGACTTCCTCGAAGCCCTCCCGGAGGATCTCCAGGAACGTAGCGGTGAGGTGAAGCAGGCGCTGTCGACGGTCAAGCAGGAAATCGTTCGCGGCGACATCACCGAGCATTCCAAGCGACTCGACGGCCGCGGCCTAAAGGACGTCCGGCCGATCTCGATCGAAACGGGGTTCTTGCCGCGAACCCACGGCAGTGCTCTATTCACACGGGGAGAAACACAGGCCGCGGTGGTAACGACCCTGGGAACTTCATCGGATGAACAGCGTATCGATTCGCTCGCTGGCGACGTCTTCCGGCGCTTCATGCTCCACTACAACTTCCCTCCCTACAGTGTGGGCGAGGCGCGCATGCTGCGCAGCGCCGGCCGTCGCGAAATCGGCCATGGGATGCTGGCAGAACGTGCGCTGACCCAGGTACTTCCGTCCAAGGATGACTTTCCTTACACGATACGAATCGTCTCGGAGATCACCGAATCCAATGGGTCCTCTTCAATGGCTACCGTCTGTGGGGGATCTCTGTCTCTCATGGACGCCGGTGTTCCCATAAGCACCGCGGTCGCGGGTATCGCGATGGGGCTCATACGCGAAGGCGACCGATACGTGGTGCTTTCCGACATCCTCGGCGACGAGGACCACCTGGGCGACATGGATTTCAAGGTAGCCGGTTCCGGAAATGGTATCACCGCTTTGCAGATGGACGTCAAGATCGACGGAATTCCACGGGAGGTAATGAAAGAAGCCCTCTACCAGGCCCGCGAGGGACGACTCCATATTCTCGCTGAGATGGCGAAAGCGCTCGAACGACCGCGAGCGGCTCTTTCGGTGCACGCTCCCCGAATAGAGACCATCAAGATCGATCCGGACAAGATACGGAACGTAATCGGGCCCGGCGGGAAGGTGATTCGGGGCATAGTAGAGCAAACGGGTTGCAAGATTGACGTTGAAGACGACGGGTCCGTTCACATCGCCTCAAGTGACGGAGAATCGCTCGCCAAGGCGATGGAGATCGTGGACGGACTGACGGCGTCGCCCCGCATCGGTAAGATCTATGACGGAACGGTGCGCAAGATAATGGCCTTTGGGGCTTTCGTCGAGATCCTACCGGGTACGGATGGGCTCGTTCATATTTCCCAGCTCGCCGACGAACGGGTAGAAAACGTTACCGATGTCCTCAAGGAAGGCCAGAGCATTCCGGTGAAGGTGCTTGAAGTGGATCGCCAGGGCAAGATACGCCTGAGCCTGAAGGAGGCACTCAAAGAGCAGGCGGAGGCTGGAGCCTGATTTGGAGCCGACGGTCCGGGCATCCCGGCTCGATAACGGTCTGCGTGTAGTCACCGAATCAGTACGCGACGTTTCGTCGGTCGCACTGGGACTGTGGGTCGAAAACGGATCCCGCTACGAGAGCCAGGAGTTGAACGGGGTGTCTCACTTCATCGAACACCTTCTCTTCAAAGGCACCCCGACGCGCTCGGCCTTCGCTATCGCGGAACAGATCGAAGGCGTGGGCGGCAGCATCGACGCCTTCACCACCAAAGAGTACACTTGCTTTCACACCCGTTCTCTTGCCGCCCACCTCGGTCTGTCGCTGGATCTTCTCGCCGATATTTTCCTGAACTCATGTTTTCGGCCGGACGACCTGGAACTCGAGCGCGACGTCATCATCCACGAGATCCTCGATGCCGACGCTGTGCCCGAGGACAGCATTCACGACTACTACATGAAATCCTGGTGGCCGGGCCATCCTCTCGGATGGCCGGTGGCCGGGACGGTGGATAGTGTCTCGTCCATCGTCAGGGACGATTTGCTGGCCTGCGTGCGCGACGCTTTCCGCGCCGATCGTGTCGTCATCGCTGCGGCCGGTGCCGTGGGCCATGAAGAGCTGCTCGATATGTGCCGGGAGGCCTTCCAGTCCCTTCCCGTGGGCCACTCTACCCTCAAACGAGACAAACCGGACTTCAACCCGGGGCTTTTCGTATGTAGCCGCGATATAGAACAGGTTCACATTCTAGCCGGCCTGCCGGGACTCTCTGTTACGGACCCGCGGCGGGAAACCGCGGAGCTGATGATAGCCGCCCTCGGCGGCGGGATGAGTTCAAGGCTGTTCCAATCGGTGAGGGAACAACGGGGGAAATCCTACTCCGTGTACGCCTTTTTGAACCCTTTCTCGGATATTGGCTACACCGCAATATACGCGTCGACAAACAGGTCCGACGTAACCGAGGTGATCGGGTTGATTACCGACGAACTGCGGGAGCTTCGACGCACGGGGCTCAAGCCGGAAGAACTCCAACGGACCCGAACCCAGTTGATTGGCGGCATCCCTCTGTCGCTGGAGTCTACCGACAGCAGGATGTTTCGTATAGCCAAGAACCAGCTCTATTTCGGCGAAGAAATCCCGGTTTCCAAGGTGATCGAGGACATTGGCGCGGTCACCAATGACGACATCATCGAGCTGGCGCAAGATATGTTCGCCTTTGAGAGGATGGGCGTCGCGTTATTGGGTGACGCGGATCCAGGAATGCTTTCGCTTCCCGTCTCATGAGTTCGGACACCGTCGAGCCCTTGGTCGTATCTATCAAACGGCTCCGGTTCGACATCGACGTTTCGCCCAGGTACATGACGGCCGGCGCGGTGGGACTCGACCTGTTCGCCGCACTGGACGAAGCGATTCTACTGGGTCCAGGCAGGCGGGTGCTGGTTCCTTGTGGATTTGCGATTGCCATACCCCGGGGATACGAGGGACAGGTGAGACCCCGGAGCGGTCTCGCCCTGCGGGAAGGGCTCTTCATCCCAAACTCTCCGGGAACGATTGACCCGGATTTCCGAGGAGAGGTTAGCGTCATACTAGCCAATTTCGGTGATGGGGAGGTAGAGATCCAACCCGGCAAGCGAGTCGCCCAGCTTGTGATAGCACCCGTGGTCAGAGTTCGACTCGAGGAACGTTTGGAGTTGGATAAGACCCCCCGCGGCGGCGGCGGGTTTGGGCACACAGGCTGAGGCCGCTGCGGTGCTCACTGAACGTACTAGATGATACCACGCTACACGAGACCCGCGATGGCCGCGGTCTGGTCGGATCAGCACCGGTACGAGCTCATGCTCGAAATAGAGACCCTCGTGTGCGAAGCTCTCAGCAGTCGAGGACTCGTTCCCGCCGAGGCGGCTGCGGAAATCCGTAAGAAGGCTTCCGTGGACGCCGAGCGTGTCGCGGATATCGAGGCCGAGGTGCACCACGACGTGATAGCCTTCGTCACCGCCGCCGCCGAATCGGTGGGGGCAGCCGGACGCTACCTCCATTTCGGCATGACGTCCTCCGACGTGCTCGACAGTGCCTTCGCTCTGCAGCTGGTCGAGTCGGCGGACTTGCTGGTTTCCGGCGTCCGAGAGCTCATGCAGGCGATAGCTGAACAGGCCCGGCTTCACCGCTGGACACCGATGGTGGGGCGCTCCCACGGCGTCCATGCCCAGCCGATAACCTTTGGCCTCAAGTTGGCCGGATGGTACTCGGAACTCAGCCGAGACCTCGAAAGGCTGTTGAGAGCTCGTGAGGACGTCGCTACGGGCAAGCTTTCGGGTGCCGTCGGTACCTACGGCGTCAACGGGCCTGAGATCGAAAAAGAAGTCTTGGACCAGCTGGGGCTGAGCGTCGAGCCGGTTGCGACCCAGGTGGTACCGCGAGATCGCCATGCCCACTTTTTCTCCACCCTGGCTATAGTCGCGGGCTCCCTCGAACGTTTTGCTACGGAAGTACGTCATCTCCAACGTACGGAGGTGGCCGAGCTGTTCGAGCCCTTCGGCCAGTCACAAAAAGGCTCTTCGGCGATGCCTCACAAACGCAACCCGATTCTTGCGGAAAACATATGCGGTCTCGCGCGGGTCGTGCGATCGAACGCTATCGCGGCTTTCGATAACATCGCGTTGTGGCACGAGCGCGATATCAGTCATTCTTCGGTAGAACGTGTGATCGCGCCCGACTCTACGATCGCTCTGGATTTCATGCTCGCCCGGCTCACTGGGCTGGTCCGAGGATTCGAGGTTAACGCAGGGAACATGCAGCGCAACCTGGACATGACATCTGGCAGGTTGTTCTCCGAACGGGTGCTACTCAAGCTCGTGGACAGCGGGGTCGAAAGAGACCGCGCCTATCGCTGGGTCCAGCGTTGTGCCATGGCCGACGGGAGTTTTGCTGACAACGTTAGGGCCGACCCCGATATCAGCGCCAAGCTCACCTCGGACGAATTGTCGGCTGTCTTCGACCTTCGACACGCGCTGAGTTACATAGATGAAATCATGGACAGGGTTATCGAGGAGGGCTCATGATGGACATCACGAGAGGTGAGCAGCTCGCCGAGGGCAAGGCCAAACGCGTATACTCGACTTCGGATCCCAATACACTGCTGTTCTATTTCAAAGACGACGCTACGGCATTCAACGCGCAGAAGCGTGGTACGATCGCGTCGAAGGGAATACTGAACAACCGGATCTCCGCACATTTTTTTTCGCTTCTGAGGGACGCCGGTCTCGACAATCATTTCATCGACTGTCCCTCAGAACGTGAGATGTTGGTGAGGAAGCTCGATATCATCCCTGTCGAGACGGTGGTTAGAAACCGGGTAGCCGGAAGTCTTCAAAAGCGCTGTGGTCATCCGGAAGGCGAGGAACTACCGAATCCGATCGTCGAATACTACTACAAAGACGACGAACTCGGCGATCCCATGATCAACGAAGAGCACGTCGTGACCTTCGGCTGGGCAACCCGCGAGGAGCTGTCCGAGATTCACAGGCAAGCGCTCGCGGCCAATCGCTTCTTGGCGCCTTATCTCGCCGATCGAGGCATCCTGCTGGTGGATTTCAAGCTCGAGTTTGGCAGGGACGGAGATGGCGGTGTGGTTCTCGGTGACGAAATCTGTCCGGACACCTGCCGGTTCTGGGACGCCGAGACACGCAAGAAGCTCGACAAAGACCGTTTCCGTCAGGACCTCGGCGAAGTCGCCGAAGCCTACCAGGAAATAGCGAGACGGGTGGTTGGCTAGAATGATGGAGCAAGAGTCGTGAAGTTTCTTGCTAGAGTCTTCGTGACGCCGAAGCCCGCGATTCTCGATCCACAGGGCAAAGCCGTGGCGTCGTCGCTCCGCATGCTTGGCTATGACGGAATCGAGGACGTCAGACTCGGCAAGTATATCGAGGTCATGATCGAGGACGATGACCACGACAGCGCCCAGGATCACGTCGATCAAATGTGCCGCCGTCTTCTGGCGAACGATGTAATTGAGGATTTTCGTTTCGAAATAGAGGAGAGCCGGACGTGAAGTGGGGGGTCGTCGTCTTTCCTGGCACCAACGACGACCGGGATACCGTCTACGCGCTTTCGGATATCTTGGGATTCGACGTGGAGTTGCTGTGGCACGCAGACCGGGACCTGCGGGGTTGCGACGCGATCGTGTTCCCCGGTGGGTTTTCATACGGCGACTATCTTCGCTGTGGTGCGATCGCCCGTTTTTCCCCACTCGTTGGAGCCGTCGTCGAACATGCTCGCGGCGGAGGAACCGTCCTCGGCATCTGCAATGGGTTCCAGATCCTATGTGAAGCGGGACTTCTCCCGGGCGCGCTCCTTCCCAACCGGGGCCTGCGTTTCATCTGTCGTCTCGAGTCCCTGAAAGTCGAAAGCGTAGAAACCGCGTTCTCTGCGACACTCTCCCCGGGGGAACTTCTGCAGATCCCGATAAAGCACGGCCAGGGCAACTACGTCGCCGACGACGTTACCCTGAGATCACTGGAAGAGGAGGGGCGGGTGGTGTTTCGTTACGCCGACGGAGCACCAAACGGTTCCGCCAACGACATCGCGGGTATAGCCAACCCCACGGGCAACGTTGTCGGACTCATGCCGCACCCGGAACACGCTGTCGATCCTGCGCTTGGCAAGCTGGATGGCCGGGGGCTGTTTGAATCCGCCCGTCTGTGGCTGGAACAACACAGCGTGCACGAATGACCCCGTGGCAACACCGAAGTGCATCGGTAACCGAGGAACTCGCTGGTGAACACGGGCTTACGCCCGACGAGTACCGGCAGATTCAGGAGCATCTCGGACGAACACCCACCATCGAGGAGCTCGGCGTGTTCTCGGTAATGTGGTCGGAACACTGTAGCTACAAGAGTTCTCGATCGCATCTGCGCAGGCTACCGACCAGCGGCGACCGTGTACTGCAGGGCCCGGGAGAAAACGCGGGCGCGGTGGATATAGGTGATGGACTGGCCGCCGTGTTCAAGATCGAGAGCCACAATCACCCGTCCTTCGTCGAGCCCTACCAGGGTGCGGCTACCGGTGTCGGGGGAATACTGCGGGATGTCTTTACGATGGGAGCGCGTCCCGTCGCTAACATGAATTCTCTGTACTTTGGTTCGCCTCAGGATCCTCGCACCCCTTATCTGCTCTCCGGGGTGGTCTCCGGAATAGGCGACTACGGCAACTGTGTGGGGGTCCCAACCATCGGGGGCCAGGTCTCCTTTGACGCGGGTTACGACGCGAACATACTCGTGAACGCCTTCAGCCTTGGTGTGGTTCGCACCAAAGATCTGTTCCGCGCGGTCGCTTCAGGAATCGGTAATCCCGTACTCTACGTAGGATCGAAAACTGGTCGCGACGGCATACACGGTGCGAGCCTGCTCGCTTCGGCGGAGTTCAGCGAAGAATCACAACAGATGAAACCCACCGTTCAGGTAGGAGACCCCTTCTCGGAAAATCTGCTTATCGAAGCTTGCCTGGAAGTTCTTAAGGGCGATGACGTCGTCGCGATTCAGGACATGGGTGCGGCGGGCCTGACGAGCTCGTCGGTCGAGATGGCCTCGCGCGGCGGGGTAGGGATAGAACTCGATCTCGATCTGGTTCCGCTGCGGGACCAAACTACCAGCGCATACGAGATACTGCTGTCTGAATCGCAGGAACGGATGCTGCTGGTAACGAAGAAATCCCGGGCCGAGGCGGTAGCGTCGTTCTTCGCGCGCTGGGGTCTAGACTGTATCGTGGTGGGCGAAGTTACAGCCGACCCGTGTTTCCGCGCCCGATGGCGTGGGGAGACGGTCGCCGACATCCCTGTCGAGGCCCTCACCGACGCGGCTCCGGTTTACGAACGCCCCCTGATCAAAGCAAGCTGCGCTGGCGAGTTCTTTGACCCCGTCTCACTCGCGGACTGCTCGGACGCCAATCGGGATCTACTGGACTTGCTCTCGAGTCCGAATCTCTGCAGCAAGCGTTGGGTCTACGAACAGTACGACTCGTACGTCGGCGGCAATACCTTGGTGCAGCCGGGTGGGGACGCCGCTGTCGTGCGGGTTCGGGAAAACGGCTCAGCTTTGGCGATGTCGACCGACTGCAACTCCCGCTACGTGATGCTCGACCCCTACCTCGGCACCCAACACGCGGTTGCGGAGGCGGTACGTAACCTCGCGGCCGCAGGAGCGAAACCGCTCGCGCTGAGCGATTGTCTGAACTTCGGCAACCCCGAAAAACCGGAAGTCATGTGGCAGTTTAGCCGCGCGATAGACGGGATGGCAGACGCCTGCCGGCACTTCGACATCCCGGTCATCTCCGGCAACGTCAGCTTCTACAACGACACCCGGGGCCGTTCGATCCCGCCCACACCGGTAATCGCTATGGTGGGTCTGATCGAAGACTGCAAGCGCTTCGCCAGCAGTTACATACGTTCGCAGGGACAGACCATCTTCCTCCTCGGCGAGGGAGAACCCCAGCTCAGAGCCTCCGAGTTTCTGCTCTCCAAGCACGGCCTCTGCGGTAACGCGCCTCCACCTCTGGACCTCGACTTGGAGAAGGCCTGCTCTGCCTTGTGTGCCGAGTTGATAGCGACCGCCGCCGTCGGCACGGCTCACGACGTCTCTGAAGGCGGTATCGCCGTCGCTCTGGCCGAAATGTGCCTCGGCGGCGACGGCTTTGGACTGGAGGCCTTCGTTCCGGGCGACCGTACAGACGCAACGTTGTTCGGGGAATGTGGCGGTCGAATCCTCGTCGCTGTGGATGCTAACAATCGCGAACGGGTCGTAGCCCGCGCGACCGAGGCCGGCGTCGCGGTCCTGGAGATCGGTCGCAGCGGTGGCAGCAGGTTGAGATTGGGAATCGGCGACCTGGGGGATCGTAACGGCCGTTACCTCGTGGACCTGGAGATCGACGAGCTGAGATCCGCCGCCGAGTCCACGCTGCCCGCCATAGCCGGTTTGACTACCGGGCAGCGGGCGGTTGCATGAGCGGCTCGGCTGTCCGATGCTGGGCGGGACCCCCGCGTGAGGCCCTGCTCGATTCCCGAGGCGACGCCCAAGCAATCACGCGGCCAGGGGTGTGATCAATGGCTTTCGGAAACGAACAAGACGGTTTTCACGAAGAATGCGGCATCATCGGCATCTACGGACGTCCCGAAGCGGCGAACCTTGCCTATCTTGGCCTCTATTCCCTACAGCATAGGGGGCAGGAGGGCTCCGGCATAGCCTCGAGCGACGGGCAGACACTCATCCAACATCGTGGCCTGGGACTCGTAGCTGACATCTTCGACGAGGAGATCATCCGGCAACTCAGTGGCGAAATGGCCATAGGCCACAACCGCTATTCAACGGCCGGTCAGAACCTACTCCGTGACACCCAGCCTTTCGTGGCAGAATACTCGCTCGGCGGTCTGGCCGTGGCACACAACGGGAATTTCGTCAACACCGAGGTCGTTCGTTCGAATCTCGAAGCCCACGGTTCCATATTTCAGTCGACCGTGGATACGGAAGTTCTCATCCACCTCATAGCGAGTTTCAACAGGCCGACTTTGCTGGAGCGGACCATCGACGCGCTGGGCCAGGTCGAGGGTGCGTACTCCGTTCTTTTCTTGTCCGAACACGAGATGATCGCCGCGCGGGACCCGTATGGCTTCCGGCCCTTGGTACTCGGGCGTTTCGAATCAGGGGGATACGTCATCGCCTCCGAAACGTGTTCACTCGACCTGATCGAGGCCGAATACGTGCGGGAGGTAGAACCCGGGGAGGTTCTCCACTTTCGGGACGGCACGATGCAAAGCATCAAACCCTTTGCCGAAGTGCCCAGGCGAGCGTGTATTTTCGAGTACATCTACTTCGCCAGACCAGACAGCAAGGTGTTTGGTCGCAACGTATACAGCGCACGCAAGGCGCTCGGGCGACAGCTGGCGAAAGAATCGGGGGTGAAGGCCGACATCGTCATAGCGGTACCCGACTCCGGGGTTCCAGCGGCCTTGGGCTTCGCCGAAGAATCCTCCATCCCCTTTGAAATGGGACTAATCCGGAATCACTATGTAGGCCGTACCTTCATCGAACCTCAGGATTCGATTCGCCACTTTGGCGTCAAGGTGAAACTCAACGCCCAGCGGGAGATACTTTCGGGGAAACGGGTCATCGTTGTCGATGACTCTATCGTCAGGGGCACCACGAGTCGAAAGATAGTGAGAATGCTGCGTTCAGCCGGCGCCCGCGAGGTCCACTTTCGGGTGAGTGCGCCGCCGACGGTTGGTCCCTGCTACTACGGTGTAGACACGCCTACCCACGGAGAGCTGGTGGCCAACAACCACACCCTCGAAGAAATTCAGCAGTACATACTGGCCGATTCGCTCGCGTATTTGAGCGAGGAGGGGATGTACTCTTTCCTCAGTGACGCGCGGGATGGATTCTGTGACGCCTGTTTCACGCGGAACTACCCGGTAGGGGTGATGGGTGACAGCCAAGGCCGCCAGATACAGCTGTTCCGGAACGTGCAGGAGCGCAGCCGTAAGCACCTACGCGTGGTCAAGGAGTAGCACTCAGCCCCTCAGATGACGGTGTGTCGACGCCAGTGCTCGTCGTCTTTTTCGGAACAGTCCAGGTTGTAGTGAAGCCCGCGGCTCTCCCGCCGGGAACGTGCTGAACGTATTATCAGGTCTGCTACCAAGGCAATGTTGCGGAGTTCCAACAAATCACCGGTGATGAGAAAATCCCAGTAATACTCCCCGATCTCTTCGTTGAGCATGGCGATGCGGGTCGTTGCTCGTTCGAGACGACGGTCGCTTCGGACTATCCCGACGTAATTCCACATCGTTCTCCTGATTTCGTCCCAGTTGTGCGAAATCACGATGGACTCGCTACTGTCGACCGCGGTTCCGGTCCTCCAGTCCGGAAACGAAGGTGGAGTATCAGGGCTCCCCGCCAACAGCTTATGGCTGTGTTCGAAGGCGCGGTGCGAAAACACCACAGCCTCGAGTAGTGAATTCGACGCGAGCCTGTTCGCCCCATGCATACCGGTCATGGCGACCTCGCCAATCGCGTAGAGACGGCCTACGGCCGTCTCACCGTGGACGTCGGTGACCACTCCGCCGCACATGTAGTGGGCAGCCGGGACCACCGGGATCGGGTCTGTGGGTAGACGGATTCCAAAATCTCGGCATCTCTCAAAGATGCTAGGGAACCGAGTTCGGACGAATTCTTCGTCCAGCTCGGATAGGTCCAGGATCACGTTGTCCAGGCCGCTGGTCTTCATTTCCTGATCAATTGCCCGAGCGACGATATCGCGGGGGGCGAGATCCCCGCGCGGGTCATAGTTCGACATGAACGGTTCCCCATCCGGCGTACAGAGTTTTGCGCCTTCACCACGGATCGCCTCGGTAACGAGAAAGGATTTCGCTTCCGGATGGTAGAGACAGGTCGGGTGGAACTGGATGAACTCCAAGTCGGCGACCCGGCACCCCGCCCGGTAGGCCATAGCGATGCCGTCACCCGACGCGACGTCGGGGTTCGACGTGTAGAGGTAGACCTTGCCCGCGCCACCGGTAGCGAGGACCGTACATCGTGCCGCAAAGGTATGGACGCAGCGTGACTCAAGATCGAAGACGTAAGCGCCCCAACACTGGGGACTGCTCTGAGCCAGCCCAAATTTCTGATCGATCAACAGGTCCACGGCGTGATGATTCTCAAAGACGTCGATCGACGGTGACGCGCGCACCCTCTTGATCAGCGCACGGACTATCTCCCGGCCGGTCTGGTCGGCTGCGTGAAGCACCCGGCGGTGCGAATGTCCACCTTCGAGCCCCAAGTCGTACGCTTCACGGTCCATAGCATTGGCCGAAAACCTCACCCCCGAATCAATCAGCTCTCTGATTCTCGCCGGTGCCTCCTCTACTACTCCGGTCACGACCTCCGCGTTACAAAGACCCGCTCCGGCCTTTAGCGTGTCCCGCGTATGACTCTCCAGGGTGTCGTCATCGCCCCACACCACCGCAATGCCCCCCTGGGCCATCGCGGTGTTGGACTCCTCCAGTCCTCTCTTGGTTACCAGAGCCACGCTTCCTTCACCTGCCGCATTAATGGCAAAGCTCAGCCCGGCGAGGCCGCTACCGATAACGAGAAAATCATATCTCGGCATTGTCGTGGGAAACATCATAATCCGCGTAGTTCGCGGTTCAAGGGGGCTGCTGATGTATTCTCGGCTGGAAGAGCACGGGTAAACGATGTAGGTTCCTGCTGCCGGCAACGATGCTCGCTTAGGACGGCGGGGCGAATGAGTGAAGCAAACGAAGCTGGGAGCACTGAGAAAGGGCGGTCGTTCAACGTTCCCAACTTTCTCACGATGCTCCGAATCGCAGCCATCCCGGTACTGGTGTGGCTGCTCTCCAAGCCGTCCCAGCGTTCGGCAGCCATCGCCTTCGCGGTTTATTTCCTGGCGTCGATGACCGACATAATGGACGGCTACCTCGCTCGCCGTTATGGCCTCGAGACCCCTCTAGGCAAACTCCTCGATCCGCTCGCTGACAAGTTGCTGGTTGTTTCCTCCCTTATCATGCTAGCACTCGTGGACCGCAGCCCCGGAATACCGGGTTGGTTCCTGGTGATCATCGTCGGGCGTGAGATCGCCGTCACCGGACTGCGTAGCATCGCTGCGAGCGAGGGCATGGTTCTCGGAGCCGAAGCCAGCGGAAAGATGAAAATGGTGCTCCAGTCTATCGGTATCCACGCACTCATACTCCACTACAACTATTTCGGTATCAATTTCTATCTGCTGGGCATGGTGATGTTGGTGTTGGCTACCGCGGTAGGCCTGTGGTCGGCCGCCTCGTACCACATTACCGTCTTCAGGGGGATGGCAGAACTGCGTGCCAAGGACCAGTAACGCCGGGCTTGCAAAGTAGTGGTATTCCGCTAAGTATTCGCGTTGCTTCGGCGAGCCGTCCACCGTGCGGGTGTAGCTCAGCTGGCTAGAGCATCTGCTTGCCATGCAGAAGGCCGTGGGTTCGAATCCCATCACCCGCTCCATTCCTTGGCGGCGACGCGTCCGGTACAGCCGTGGTCCGTCCCACCTCGCGGCAGCCCGCCTCTTGTCACCCGAACGGTCCTAGCCCGACGAGTGATCCGCTGCCCCACCCCCGAAAGGGTGGGGCTTCGGAGACGCCGCTGCTGCCACCGAAGGGCCGTTTTCACCATTGCCCAAGCGCACAAAAGCACTAATCCTGGGCTTTCGGTATTGTTGATGGTCCGAGTTCGCGTCAGGGTTGTAGGCGGTCGGCCCCACTTGGGGGAAAGCCGAAAAGAACGATGACGACAAATCCTTTCGATAGAGCTGTGTCCTCTAGCCTCGAAGATGCTCGCGCCCGTAGCTCCCGCTCGGAGAATCGACGGACCCGGGGGATGCCCATGTTCCTGGCAGGACTTTTTCTTGTCGCCTGCCTTCTCGTGCCCGCCGAGGGTAGAGCCGTGGAATTCACCGTCGAGTGCCCTGACGGCGATGCTATGGGCTGGTCCGTGGCCTACGGTGGAGATATCAACGGCGACGGTTACCCTGACCTCGCGCTGGGCGCGCCCTGTGCATACACCAACGGTGCCACGCGAACGGGCAAGGTAATCGTCATATCCGGCAAGAACCATCGCCGGATTTTCCGGAAAAAGGGGACCCAGTCGGAGCAGTTCATGGGTTTCGATGTCGGGTTCTTGTCGGACGTCGACGGTGACGGCCGAGATGAAATCCTGATAGGCTCGCCAGGCTGGGACATCGACGTCATCACCGAGGATGGAACTACCAAGACCCGCAAGAACGCTGGCCGGCTCGACGTTTTCAAGAAGAACGGCAGGCTTAAGCTGCGCCTGGTTGGAACCGAGCGCCAGGGCGCACTGGGAGCGGCTGTCGCAGGGCTCGATGACATCACGGGCGATGACGTACCGGATCTCGCAGTCGGCGCTCCCGGAGAGTTCTCAGCCGACGGTGTCAGGAGCGGCAGGGTGCGTGTGGTGTCCGGAGCCGACGGCACGGAGATCGCCTCGATCGATGGAGACAGGCGTTCCGACCGTTTTGGCACCGTTCTGGCGACCAACGGAGACCTCGACGGTGACTCGGTCAGCGATATCCTCTCGGGTTCCGAGTTCGCCAAAGTTCCGCGTGTGAAAAACGGCGGTCGCCTGGTGGGGGTTTCGTCGCTGAATCTATCGAAGTCCTTCGTCACGGTAAGCGGTGCTCGCAACGACCACTTGGGTTCTGGACTGGACTTCGCCGGTGACATGAACAACGACGGACTCGACGATTTCATCGCCGGCTCTTCTGGTTCGGATGACCTCGGTATCCGCCGCGCCGGTCTCGTAACGCTTTTCTCGGCACTGGGCGACAGACTCTTCGCGGTTGCCGATCCGGAACCCCAGAAGCGAGCGAAGTTTGGCTCGGTCGTAGCGACCATCGGCGACGTAAACGGGGACTCGGCGACGGATTTCGTGGCCTCCGCCCCCTTGTGGGATTCGGTGACGAAAACCGAAAGACTCGTTTCTGTTGGCCGAATCGTTGCTCTGTCCGGTACCAACGGCGCCCCACTGTGGTCACTCAACGGTTCGATGGCAAGCGCCCGTCTCGGTCATTCCCTAAAAGGCGTGGCGGACTTCGATGGTGACGGGATCCCCGATTTTGCGGTCGGGAGCCCCGGAGATGCTCCAAACGGTCGACGCGGCGCTGGTCGCGTGCAGATCCTCTCCGGCTCGGATGGCAAGGAAATTACCTTTTTTCGCGGCCACCGTGGGCTGGAGACAAGAATATTCGCTGCCGGACGCGACGATGCCGGTGTACGCACCCTCCTCGGCTTCGGCCACCTCGGACGCAAGCGCGAACTTCGAACCCACATTTTCGACGGGCGGAAGGTGGGACAGCTCTCCCTAGCCGTTCTGGAGACGGCGAGCCTTACGGTTCCCGGGGCCCTGCGGGTGGTGGTGGGATCCGGGTTCAACGCGCGACATTCGGTCGTCGAAGTCTACGAAGCCGCGAGAAGGAATCGCCGCCTCGTCCGTTTTCATGCCTTCGAGGGCCCAAACACCGGTGGGGTCAACGTCGCGGCTGGACAGATCAGTCCGACGGGCCCGGAG
Source organism: Binatia bacterium (assembly GCA_046754245.1). GTDB lineage: Bacteria > Desulfobacterota > Binatia > UBA1149 > UBA1149 > JBHHVL01. The sequence continues at coordinate 59,372 of JBHHVL010000006.1, forward strand.
GAAATCGTAGCCATCGAAGCCTACGCCAAGGACCACGAGGTGAAAGCCTTTGTCTTCTCGCAGCTCGACTCCGAAGGAAAGGAGTGGGCGCCCACGGAATCCTTCACCGTATTCAGAAGTAACGACACCGTCGCCGGGGTAGTGCCGGTCAACGCAGGCGGCGGTACGGTCGCCGCGGGCGATGTAATAGCGGGAAAACCCAAGAGAGAGGAAATCGTTGCGGGCACCGAGAGAGGAATCCCCCTGGTGCGCGTCTTCGACCGCAACGGCAAGAAGCTGAGCGAGTGGTTGGCCTACAGCGGCTTTTCGTTCCAGGGTGTCGAGGTCGCTGTGGCTGACCTCGACGAGGACGGACTATCGGAAGTTGTAACGGTTCCCCGCCACGGCCCCGCGCTTGTTCGCGTCTTCGACGGGAAGGGTAACCGTATTACCAACAAGGAGACAGGCCTGCCGCTAGAATTCTTCGCGTTCGAGCAGAGCTTCGACCGGGGTGTGAAAGTAGCCGCCGCGGACGTCGACTTCGATGGCCGGCAGGAAATACTCGTGGTACGCAACAGCGGCGTAGACGCGAAGATCAAGGCCTTCGAAATAGACGGGGCAGTGGTCGAAGGGTGGAAGGACATCATGCCCTTTCACCGCGAGAACGTCGCAATCGCGGCGACCGACCGGTTTGTCCGCCGCTAGAGAGCCGAACCGCGTGCCGCGTCTTCCCGACCTGGCGTTTGGCTGATCCGGTAGTCCCCCGGCTCACCGGCTTGTCATTGGCCGTCAGGAAGTGAATAGTCCGCGACCATGGCATACAAGTCCGGGGTGATGCCGCGGCCGCTCGAGGGAATACGGGTTCTCGACTTCAGTCACGTCCTCTCCGGCCCTTTCTGTACCCGCATCCTGTGCGATCTGGGCGCCGAAGTCGTAAAAATAGAAGCCCCACATGGCGATTTATCTCGCCGTCTCGGCCGTCGTCGCAGCGGGATGAGCGGCTACTACATGCAGCACAACTGCGGGAAACTCAACGTTTCCATCGACCTCAAGACCGAAGGGGGAGTGGACCTCGCGCTGCGGCTGTCCCGGGTTTGTGACGTCCTAGTGGAAAACTTCCGGCCGGGGGTGATGGACAGACTCGGCTTGGGGCACGAGTCCCTCATCAGGGCCAACCCCGGGTTGGTTTACTGCTCGATTAGCGGCTTCGGCCACGCGAGCAGCCTGAGAGATCGCCCGGCCTATGCGGGCATCGCCCACGCAACCAGCGGAATAATCCACCGTCAGGCCGCTTTTTCCGGGCAACCGCCGGCAGATTCGGTCCTCGCCATCGGCGACACCGTGACCGGGCTTCACGCGGTCATAGCCATACAGGCCGCGCTGGCGTTGCGCGAACGAACCGGTAGGGGACAGTTCATCGATCTGGCGATGAGCGATGCGTTGCTGTCCATCCAAGAAGTCGCCAACTTCCACCTTTTCGGGGACGGGGGAAGCGATACCGATGTTCTGTGTGCATGGATCTACCACTGCGGAACCGAGCAGGTATTGATTCCCAGCGACCCGAGGGCCTACTGGGAAGACTACTGCAGGGTGATGGCCAGCCCGCAGCTACTGCGAGATCCACGTTACCGGGACTACCGAAGCCGTCAAGACCGACTCGAGGAACTCGAGGCCCACATCCAGCGATGGGTCGCGTCGCACAGCAGTGCTGACGATGTGGTGGCGAAACTGGTGGCACAAGATTTTCCGGGTGCTCGGGTACTTTCGATGGCCGAGGCTCTCGATTCGGCGCAGACCGCGGAGCGTGGGATGACGCCGGAAGTTGAAGACCGTAGCGGCGGAAGGTGCCGGATCTTGAACAGCCCTTATCGTTTTTCGGGGGCAGAAGCGGGGGTCAGGGGACGCCCGGCTTTCCGGGGAGAGCACAACAGAGACCTGCTCGAGCGGTGGCTCGCGCTAAGCGCCGAGCAGTGCCTGGAACTCGAGCAATCCGGGGTTCTTTCGTCTCGGGTACCCTCCGACGCCAAGGTCTGAGCCCTTGACTATCAGCTTGGCTTGAGGGCGATTCTTCGGTACTTGGGCAGGCTTCTACGGCTTTCCCTTCAGCATTTGGTGCGCCGTAACGCCGAATTCCCATTTGCCTTAGGGCAGGGCTCAGACCCAGGCAGCTGGCCCAAACCGAGGCTAGAAGCCTCCGACCTTGGTCGATTTCGAATAGAACTGCCATGCGACGTGCCAGCCCAACAACACGAAGACCAGAACGCCGATCTCTCCCCATCCGGAGAACGCGGTCGTGTGGGTCTCGATCATCATCCACAGAAGCGGCACGGATAGGTAGGTGTTGTGCTTCGAGCGTCCGCCGGCCAGCACCGGCAGTGCGGGGTCAGGAGCCTCACCGGCCTTCACCGCCGTGATGATCTTCTGTTGCGCAGGCCAGATTCGAAACCAGACGTTGAACGCCATAATGGTGCCAAACATCGCCCCCACATGGATCGACATACCCCTGTATCCAAAACCCGCCCACCGCGCCATCAGGCACGCCGTCACGGCCACTAGGACGAACGCGATCGTGTAGGCGGCTTTGATATTCTTTGCTGCCAGTCCACTCTTGAACAACAAGTCGTACACGAACACGGCCAGGAAAGTGACGGCGATCATGACCAAAGGGCCAGTTCCCCAGTTCGTGGCCTCGTCATCGAAGAGCACACCGCCGTGGTAGAAGACCAGCAGGAGCAAGAGCACACCGGTCACCCAGGTCCAGGCGGCACCCCAACGAAACCAGAACAGCGCCCGCGGCATAAGTTCCGGAACCACCGTCCCCGCCGCCCCGGCTTCTTTCATTTTGGCAGCAAACGGAATGTTGACGAAGTTAAAAAACCATAACAGCCCGATCCACATTACCCCGGCGATAACGTGCACCCACCGGAACAACTCGCTACTCATTTCCATGTACAACCCTCCTTTCGCCTGCGCGCAGGCCAGTTCCCGCCTCCTACGATAGACGGGCAGAATCTAGACCTCTAGCGTCGATAAACCGCAAACGCAACGCCCGTCCTGCGCAGCCATCAGTGCGCCGAAGCTATGATGCTCGACAGCAAGAACACCTCCTCGCTACTCCCTTCCTCGTCGCCAAAGTTGAAATACCAGCCCTCCTCTCCTGGAAAATCCCGAGAGGGGAGCGTGCAGTAAGTTGCGTGTTCGAGCTGCATGTCGAACATCGTCACCGCAGGCAGGAACTGCTGCTCGTGGTCGTATACCGCGCGCTTGGCCTCGGGAAAAGGACGGCGACCGATCTTCCACTGATTGACCCAGGCCTTCCATAGCTGGCCGTCCTGGTCGTAGAGTTCGGTGTAGGGAATGACGAAGCTGTGACGATCCAGATAGATCACCCTCTTTGAGTAGGCGTACCCCTGAAGCTTCGACCGTCCTTCGATAAGATACACCTCGCGAAGCTCCCAACTGTCGTCGAACATGAAGTCAGCCGAGCCATAGGCACGCCGGCCAGGGAAGTGGCGAGTGTGCATGGCGGCAAGGATCTTTTTTCTGCCGAGCAACCTCCAGTCCATCCACGCAACGCTACCTGCGTAGCCCCCGTAGCTGTCGATGTCGGTATCCTGACCAAAAAGGGCTTCCGAACGCTGGGCCGTCGAGAACCTCCGTACCCGGCGCAACAAAGGATAGTAAAGCCAGCTGTCGTCCTGGCGTCTCGGATCCAGATACCGATTATAGGTAAGCCCGACCCCCTTCAGGTCAAAGGGTTCAACGATCGGATACAACGACTCCCGGTATCTCACCCCATCCACGGTCTCCCACGTAGGCAAGGGATCGTGGTAAAGGCGCCCCACGTAATAGAGACGCCTGAAGTGCCCCAATACGAAGTGTCTCTCCAACGTCATCGGTCGTTGAGGCCCGATACTCCCGGTATCACAGTCGAAGTTGCGAACGTCGAGGTCGTCTACCGCGATGCGGTTCTCATAGTTAAACATGAGTTTAACAGCCGCGTCCGGATCATTGTCGTCGACGGCGGGGAAGGGCAACCCGGCAACGTAGTTCTCGAGGCTCAGCCGATCTGACGAAAGCCGTACCTGCGCAGAGTATTTTTCCGTCGCGCGCAGCCGAGCCGGCTCCAGGGGTATCGGGCGCGTCTCGGCTACCTCGATCCGCAGACCACGCCCTAGTGCCCACCGGATCGACGGCCCCAGATAGGATTCGTAACGATCGGCGTTGTCGGCGTCTACGACCTCCCCGACTCGCGGGGGAGGTCCAGAGAGCGCAGCCGGCCGCGGCTCGTAGGCCAGGACAGCGGAACCGTGAAGGACCAGCAGCAAGACCCCGATTCGAGCCCACCGACCCAGGTTCGGATCCGCCAGCAGCCGCTGCGGAGCCCGACCTCGGCCGAGCGGCCGCTTCGTCGGCCATGTGTCGCTACACACGAACGCCATGGGCCAAGCTAATCCCTGGCCGTCCTTGGGGTCAAGCGCACCCGGCCAACCCGCGGTGTTTTTGCAGCGAACAGATTTAGGCTAGTTTCGTCGGTTCATATAGCACTATGCCGTGGTCACGCCGAAGTCTGCAACTCAAGGAGTTGCTCACCGAGCGCATCCTCTTCCTGGATGGCGCCATGGGCACGACTCTGCAACAGCGAGAACTCAGCGCTGAGGACTTCGGGGGAAAAGCGTTCGAGGGTTGCAACGAAAACCTCCTCCGCACACGCCCAGATCTGGTCGCGGAGGTGCATCGGGATTTTCTGCTTGCAGGGGCCGACATCGTCGAGACCAATACCTTCGGTTCCACCGCACTGGTACTCGCCGAATACGGCCTCGCTCAACGTGCACGAGAGATCAACCGCCTGGGGGCGGAGGTGGCGAGGAGGGTCGCCGATGAGGTGTCGACGGCCGCGAAGCCTCGTTTCGTGGCCGGTTCGATGGGACCGACTACCCGCAGCATCTCGGTAACCGGCGGGATAAGCTGGGACGACCTTGCCGCCGATTTTCATCAGCAAGCGGCGGGGCTCATCGAGGGCGGCGCGGATCTGCTGCTCGTTGAAACCTGCCAAGATACCCTGAACGTAAAGGCGGCCCTGGAGGGCATAGACCGTGCGAACGCCGAGCTTGGCTCCGACGTGCCCACAGCCGTACAGGGAACCGTCGAAACGATGGGCACCCTCCTTGCCGGTCAGGACGTCGAGGCGTTCTACGTTTCTCTTTCCCACCGCGACTTATTGTGGATAGGCCTGAACTGTGCGACTGGCCCGGACTTCATGACCGACCATATTCGAACGCTTGCCGCGATATCCCGCTTTCCCGTAGCCTGCGTCCCAAACGCGGGGCTGCCTGATGAAGACGGCAACTACAACGAAAACCCGGCAAGACTCGCTGCCAAGCTCGGTGAGTTCGCCGAACAGGGGTGGGTCAACGTGGCGGGCGGTTGTTGCGGCACGGTGCCTGAACATATCGGTCGAATCGTCGCGGCGCTCGGGGACAAGTCTCCCAGGAAGATCACTGTGGCGCCTCGGTCCGTGGTATCCGGAATAGAAGCTTACGAGATCAGCGACGAGAAGCGGCCAGTGATAGTCGGAGAGCGGACCAACGTGTTGGGTAGCCGCCGTTTCAAACGTCTCATCGCCGAACGGCGTTTCGAAGAAGCCGCCGAAATCGGCCGCGCGCAAGTGCGAAAGGGGGCGGCGATCGTTGACGTGTGTCTGCAGGACCCGGACGGAGACGAACTCGCCGACCTTCCCGAATTCCTGGATCTTCTCGTAAAAAAGATAAAGGTACCGGTGATGATCGACAGCACCGACCCTTCGGTCATCGGTGAAGCCCTGAAACGCCTGCAAGGCAAGGCTGTCATCAACTCTATCAACCTGGAAGAGGGCCTGGAGAAGTTCGAGGACGTGATCCCGCTCGTGAAGCGCTTCGGTGCAGCAGTGGTGGTAGGCTGTATCGACGACGACAAAGAGCAGGCCCAAGCGGTCACCCGCGCGCGCAAGCTTGAAATCGCCCAGCGTTCCTTCGACCTCCTCACCGGGAACTACGGCCTTGCCCCCGAGGATATCTATTTCGACCCCTTGGTCTTTCCGGTGGGCACCGGCGACGAAAATTACGCGGGTTCGGGTGAGGAGACGATCGAGGGAGTTCGGGCGATCAGCGGTGCTCTTCCCGCGTGCAAGACCATCCTCGGCGTCTCCAACGTCTCCTTCGGCTTGCCCCCGGCAGGACGTGAGGTGCTGAACAGCGTCTTCCTTCACCACTGCGTCGAGGCGGGGCTCGACCTGGCGATCGTTAACTCCGAGGGCCTAGCCCCCTACAGCCGTATCTCGCAAGAGGAGCGCGCACTGTCAGATGACCTCATTTTTTTTCGTGGCGGCGATCCTGTGGCGGCCTTCGCGGCCCACTTCAAAGGAAAGACGGTTACGGTAAGCCAGGATGAGCTCGCTCACCTGAGTCCGCCGGAAAGACTGCGCCTTTGCGTAATCGAGGGCACCAAGGAAGGCCTCATCGAAAATCTGGAGCTCGAACGTCGAACCCGCTCCCCGCTGGAGATCATCAACGGGCCCCTCATGGACGGCATGGATGAAGTCGGCCGCCGATTCGCCGCCAATGAAATGATCGTAGCCGAGGTCCTGCAGTCGGCTGAGGCCATGAAATCTGCGGTGTCACACCTAGAACAATACATGGACAAGGCCCAGATCGCCTCCCGCGGTCGCCTTGTCCTTGCGACGGTCAAAGGCGATGTGCACGACATCGGCAAGAACCTCGTCGACATTATTCTCAGCAACAACGGCTTCGAGGTCATCAACCTGGGCATCAAGGTTCCACCCGAGGAGCTGATCTCAGCTTGCAAGGAGCACGGTCCGGATTTCATCGGGCTCTCGGGGCTGCTGGTCAAGAGCGCGCGCCAGATGGTAACCACCGTCGGCGACCTCGCTGGTCACGGAATAGACTGCCCGATTCTCGTTGGAGGCGCGGCCCTGTCGAACAGGTTTACGAGACTCAAGATCTCTCCAGAATACCGCGGCCTCGTCGCCTACGCCGCCGACGCCATGACCGGACTAGATCTTGCGCGACGTCTCGGTAACGCCGATCAACGGCGCGAACTCGCCGAAGAACTCGAACGAGACGGCGAACGGTTGCGCGAAGCGGCAAAGAGAAAGGCATCTCGCAGCGAGTTGTTTAGCGGGGGCGACTTCGCGCCGCCTCGCATCGGATCTGGCCACGACATCCCCTTGCCTCCGGATCTAAAAACCCACGTGATTGATGACTACGACCTCTCCGAGATCTTTGCCTACATCAATCCTGCGATGCTCTACAATCGACATCTTGGCTTCAAGGGCAGTTATGAAAAAGCGTTGGCCGCCGATGATGATAAAGCGATACAGCTGGACGCGGAGGTGGCGGAAGTAGAGCGTTTGATACTGAGCCGTGAAGATATCCGAGCCAGGGCGGTCTTTCGTTTCTTCCCGGCCGCCGCCGACGGGGACCGCCTTCGTATCTTCACGCCGGATCGCGGCACGGAGACCGGGAGCTTCCTCTTTGGGCGGCAACAGCGCGACGGAGGCGTCTGTCTTAGCGACTACGTCGAGCCCCTGACGGGGGGGCGCGAAGACTTCATTGCGATGTTCGCGACTACCGTAGGACCGGGTGTACGCGGCCTCGCCGAGAGTCTCCAGGCGGAAGGAGAGTACCTCAAGTCCCACATCCTCCAAGCGCTAGCCATAGAAGCCGCCGAGGGGTTCGCCGAGCTTCTCCACAAGAAGATCAGAACGATGTGGGGGATCGAGGAGGGCGAAGGTACGACGATGAAGGACCTCTTCAAGGCTCGTTACCGCGGGATCAGGGTGTCGTTCGGCTACCCGGCCTGTCCGCGGCTAGAAGATCAAGAGCTGCTGTTCGCTCTGCTCGGCGTCAGTGACCGCATAGGTGTTCATCTTACCGAGGGCCTGATGATGGACCCGGAATCGTCGGTCAGCGCCCTGGTCCTCCACCACCCAGAGGCCAGCTATTTCAGCCTCGGCGAGGCTGATATCGAGTTGCTTGAAGAAACTCTGAGGGTTGAGTCTTGTTCCGGGTAATGGCGAGTCCGGCTACCAACCCCGCCAGTAGTCCTCCGAGATGTGCGAGGTTGTCGCGCCCGGGGCCAAAGCCTACTACCATGGCGTAGAAAGCGGCCAGGCCGCCGACGACCTGCCAGGAACGTAGGCGCCCGTGGCGGCGTCCCGTCCTCAAGGCCTGCGCGAATAGCGCTCCAATGATCCCCGCGATGGCTCCCGACGCCCCAGCCTTGATCGCCGCGGAGGGGTTGAGCAGATGGCTAGCGATATTGCCGGCGACGCCGCTGAGGCCGAATACCACGAGAAACGCGCGCGCGCCGATCATGCGGGCTAGGGGAGGACCCGTGAGCAGCAGAGTGAACATATTAGACAGCAGGTGCGCCAGATTGAAGTGAAGAAAAACCGCGGCGCCCAAGCGCCAGTACTCACCACGCTCCACCAGGCTCCAGCTGATGGCACCCATCTCCAACATACGCGCACGACCAGCCGATTCGATACCGCCGTGGGTGGCCGCGAACAGCAGCGTACAGCCCAGAACAACCATAACAACCGCCGAACTGCCGGGCCCGAACCAGCCCCGCTCGTCGGCATTGGCCGTACCAACAAACGGTGCGGCTTGGTCGGACCGATGGCCGATCCCGGACGGGAACTCCTCTTCCAGCAAGGAGCGGGCCCGTTCGTAGTCGTCCGACGAAACAAGGACCGAGGAGCTGTCGCGAAAGTCCCGGCGTACCGACGTCTCGATCGCCATGGCAGCCAACAGCAGCGTGACCGCATCCAGCTGCTCGGTGCCCAGGCCCTCGCAGAGGCATCTCTGTGGAGAACTATCGTCGCCCGTGGCCTTGCGCATTGCTTCAGACTGCCACAAGCTGGGGAAGATGGATACGGGAACCCAGTCTAGACTCACGAATGTGAGTGATGTCCAGGTCTTTTTCACGGCCGTGCTGGGGCTGGCTCTGGTACTTCTGTTTCGCGATCTCAGCTTTCGGCTTCTCGGCATGGCCGAGTACGCGCCGTTCGGCCCCCCACTGATTTCGCGAACGGTAGCGCCGGAATCCGTCCGACTGCAGTATCTGGCCTTCGTCTTGCTTCCCGCCCTCGTGGCTTTCCTGGCAATCGGGGTACCGGTGTTGGTACGAGTGCTACTCGGCGCCTTTCGGGGCGCGGTAACGTTGCAGGAGGCGTTCCTGTTGGTCCTGTTGCCCGCCGGCACAGGGGCGGCGTTCGCTGCCTCGGGCCATGACTACGTAGTCCTTGCGATCTTGGTCCTGGTCATTGTAGTATGCGCCCTGGGCGCCTGGCCTCTGGTCGGCCGGCTGAGCGCCCGCTTCGGCTACCGATTGTTGCTGATCTCAGGCCTTTGTCTGGGCGGTCTCGCCTCCTACGAATACAAGGTGATCAGCGGCGCTGACCCCTCGGTGACCGTCGCCCCGAGCTTGCTGGTGGGCGCGTTGTTCCTCTTACCCCTGGCTCTTGCGATGGTTACGGCGGCTTCGGGCGAGAAGGGAGTGGGCTGCGCGGCAATGACGTGGGTACTTGTCTCGGCCATCTATGCGGCGCCCTTTGTGCGCAGGGCGGCCGCTAACGCTCCCGCTGCGGACTCCCTGGAGGCGGGACTCACGGCCGTGCTAGCTGCCCTGCTGTGCATCCTCGCACTGGCCATCGAGCTAATGAGAACACGGGCGCGAAGCTAGAGGCCAGCCATCCACCCTCCTGACCAGGCCAGGGCGATTTTCCAAGAGGAAACAGACATTGGTTGCAAGGCCCGGAATCCGAAAAGCCACAGGGGGACCGCCTCGGCGCTTTAACGTAACTACGAAATGCCTGTAGTATGCGGCGCCATGGCTGATATCAGTTTTCACGAGAGCGACGTTGTTTTCGAACGCGCGAAACGGGTCATTCCCGGGGGCGTATACGGACACCAGAGTCCAGCTTTGCTCACACCGGGCGAGTACCCTTTTTTCTTGGAGCGATCGGAAGGTTGTCGGATCCGCGACGTCGACGGAAACGAGTTTATCGACTTCCTGTGCGGCTATGGCCCGATGGTGGTCGGCTACCGCAATCCCGCGGTAGAGCGGGCCGCTGCCACCCAGCGGGAGCGATGCGACAGCATGAATCTTCCCGCCCCCTGCATGGTGGAGCTGGCAGAGCGACTCGTTGCTCTCAGTCCGGGTATGGACTGGGCTATGTTTTCGAAGAACGGATCAGACGTCACGACTTGGTCGTTGGCGGTTGCGCGGGTCGCCAGCGGACGCGACATCGTGGCGATGGTCGAGGGCACCTATCACGGGGTTCACGGCTGGTGCAACCATCTCCAGGCGGGATTTCCTGATTCGGATCGCCAGCAAATTGTGGAATTCGACTGGAACGATCTAGGGGGTCTCGAGGCTCGTTTCCGTGAAAACCCTGGAAAGATAGCCGCCGTCATCATCACGCCCTTTCATCATGAGGCCTTTTCTGACTCGGTATTGTCCAAAGACGGTTTCCTCGAGGGCGTGCGCGACATCTGCAGCCGCGAGGGGAGTGTGATGATAGTCGACGACGTGCGCGCCGGCTTCAGGCTTAACATGGGCGGATCCACTCAGGCGTGGGGGGTCACACCCGACGTCCTTATCTACTCCAAGGCGCTGGCCAACGGTTACCCCCTGGCCGTGATGTTGGGTAACGATTCGTTGAAGGACGCCGGGCAGACCGTCTTCTATACCGGGACCTTTGCGACCCAAGCTGTGCCCATCGCGGCCGCGCTCGCGACCATCGCAGAGCTGGAACGCGTGGACGGCATCGCGCACATGGAACGCGTGGGGCGGCGTCTGTGCGACGGCCTGACGGCCCAGGCCACCGAAGCAGGTTTCGACGTTACCATCAGCGGGCCGCCGGCCATACCCTTCATGACCTTCGACGCCGATCGTGGCGGCTTCGACCTCAGCCGCGCCTTCGCTGGAGCCTGCGTCAGACACGGGGTGTTCCTGCACCCCATACACAACTGGTTTCTTTCTACGGCTCACCAAGAGGCCGATATCGACGAGGCCCTGGCTGCGACCGAGCGGGCATTTGCCGAGATAGCCGACCGGCAGTCCTGACGGTGGCCATGCTGAGCGAGGTCAGCGGGAAGACGCTGCGGTTGCTACACCGTGGGCGCGAGTCGGGGCGATGCTATGAGGTCACCATATGGTTCGTGCGGGTGGATGGAAGCTTGTATATAGGCGCCCTAGACGATCGAAGGGCCTGGGTACGCAACCTTCGCGCTAACGGCGAAGCCGTAATCGACGATGCAGCTGCCCCCATCCGTTGCCGTTGCTTCGCCGTCGAAGACGCTGACACCCTGACGCTGTTCAGGCTAGCCGTACGAGACAAATATCCGATCGTTTCGCGAGTAATGGCGCTTTTTGGCCGCCGCGGCCGTCGGCAGGCAGTATTTAGACTAGAGGAGGCCGAGTAAGCCCGATGCCAAGGCCAGTCCGCCATTTCTTCGTTTGTCACAACCGTCGGCCGCCGCTCGCACAGGGGTCTTCTTGCGGAGCAAACGGCGCCGATGACCTCGTATTCTCACTGCGGGCCGAAAGGGAAAGACGGGGGCTCAGCGCCAGCGTGTTCATCACCGCCACCGCCTGCCTGGGACCCTGTCCCGCCGAAGGCGCAACGGTCGTCGTCTACCCCGAGGGTACCTGGTACCGAGCCGTCACCAGCGCGGACGTCGAAGAAATAGCCGAATCTCACATGGCCAGGGGCGAGGTCGTGCGGCGACTTGTCGATCCAGACTTTGAAAGCGAGACCTGATCAGCACCAAGAACCCCGAGCCCAGCAGGCCACGCGTTTCAGCTATCCGCCGCTACGCCATTGGCCACCAGATCGCCCACCTCAGCGGTGCTGAAGCCCATGCGCCCGGCCGCGAGTGACTTCAAATCCGTAGAAAGCACTTTGACCATGCTCCGCTCGACCAAGTCGGCGGCACGCGCCTCGCCGAGATGGACGAGCAGCATCTGCGCGGCAGCTATGGCGGCCATCGGGTTGATGACCCCTTTGCCGCTGTATTTGGGGGCCGAGCCGCCGATGGGTTCGAACATCGATACCCCTTGCGGATTGATGTTGCCGCCCGCGGCTATCCCCATCCCACCTTGTATCATCGCTCCGAGGTCGGTGATGATGTCGCCAAACATGTTGTCGGTTACGATGACGTCAAACCATTCAGGATTCTTGACCATCCACATGCAAGTCGCGTCCACGTGGGCGTACTCGCGCTTGACGTCCGGATAGTCGGCCTCTCCAACTTCGTCGAAACAGCGCTCCCATAGATCAAAAGCGTAGGTCAGTACGTTGGTCTTGCCGCAAAGTGTTAGCGTCTTGCGGCGGTTGCGCTTGCGCGTGTACTCGAAGGCGTAGCGAAGGCAACGTTCCACACCTTTACGTGTATTGATTGATTCCTGCACCGCTACCTCGTCAGCGGTGCCCTTGCGCAAGCTTCCGCCGGCGCCTGCGTAGAGGCCCTCAGTGTTTTCCCTCACGACCACGAAGTCGATATCATCAGGTCCCTTGCCGGCGAGCGGCGTCTCCACACCGCCGTAGAGCTTGACCGGTCGCAGGTTGATGTACTGGTCGAGTTCGAAACGAAGACGGAGAAGTATGCCCTTCTCGAGAATCCCTGGTTTTACCTCGGGGTGGCCAATCGCACCAAGAAGTATCGCGTCCAGACCCCGGAACTCCTCTATGGCCGAATCCGGCAACACCTCGCCGGTTCTCAAATAACGGTCACCACCAAAATCAAACGCGGCGGTTTCGTACTCAAAGCCACATCTCTTGGCGGCGACCTCGAGGACCTTCAGCGCTTCGGCTACTACTTCCGGACCGGTTCCATCCCCTGCTATTACTCCGATCTTGTACACTCGTTCCTCCCAGGCCCGCTACGCCAGTCCCGAGCCGTGAAATATTGCAGCAAAGGCCGTCACCTACAAGCTACAATGGAAGACTGGAACCGTTGATGTGTCTGGAGGAGAGGGCGGTTGAGAAGCTGATTCATGGCTGCCATAATCCTTTGATTCGAGCGCGGTACTTTTCAGGGCGGCGTACCCAAGTGGTTAAGGGAGGGGTCTGCAAAACCTCGATTCAGCGGTTCGAATCCGCTCGCCGCCTCCATTTTTCTTTCTACGCGCCTCTCACACCCCTCTGGCGTGGGGGGCCGTGTATCCTCGCGCCAGCCAGGCGCAGCCCGTCGGCCAGCCGGCGAGACCGTTTTGCCACGGCCCGACAAGAGTCGGATGGTAGACGACGGCAAGGTGGACTAGTCACGTGAATGTGAAGTTGTTTTCCGACCTGGAAGAGCGTTTCAAGAAGACGGTTGGACGTATCGTATGGTGTAGCGTCACCACCACCGACCCACGGGGACGCTTGCGTTCACGCATCCTTCATCCTGTATGGGAGGGGTCGATCGGTTGGATCGCCACCGGCCGCCGATCACCCAAGGCGGCTCACATCAGCGCCAGCCCCTGGGTTTCTCTTTCCTACTGGGACCAACAGCACGAGCAGGTGCACGTCGAATGCCATGCGAGCTGGGAAGACAACCTCGGTGAAAAGCGGCGGGTATGGAATCTGTTCAAAGACACGCCGGCGCCGATGGGTTACGATCCCTCGCTATTCTTCAAGAACAGCGAGGATGGGGATTTCGGCCTCCTCAAACTCCTCCCCTGGCGCATTGAACTCTGGTCACTGCAAGAGCTAATGGCGGGAACTCGGCCCACCGTCTGGCGGCCCTGATTTCTAGCCTGCGTTCCCTGGCGGTTCCGTGTGTCGAGGGTAGCCGTGCCTCGCTCCTGCTATCAGGCTTTACCACCACGACCCCTCGTGTAAGCTGAGTGGGATTCCAGGAGCCGGGATGGTGAAAGCGGTAGACACAGGGGACTTAAAATCCCCTGGGCGAAAGCCCGTCCGGGTTCAAGTCCCGGTCCCGGCACCAACCTAGGAGTGGGGTAGTGCAGCTACTCGCACAGCGAGTCTCGCCCTGAGCCGGGAATCGGATCTTCTTAGACTTTCTGTTCACGAGCCCGCCGCAAGACAACGCCAACCCCGGTAACGTCATGAACAGTCCCAACGCCGTAGACGTCAGAATCCAGGCGGTATCACCGGCGTCCACGCCTTCGGCGGCGCCAAGTACCGTGGACGGAACAAGACAGAGCGTGAGAAGAATCCCTATCGTGCTTTTCCCCATCGAAACTTTCTGAGATGAGCTGTGTGTTCGAGCCCAGTCGCGGCAGGAATGGGCGGCGATTCTTTTGGCCGATTATGTGCTCCACTTCGAACGCATAAGCGGTAGGGCAAACCGGTGGCCTACGTCGAAGGAACTCCCCCGTAAGTGGAACTCGGTCCGGACCGAGCTCGTCGCTGCAGCTCAGTCCCGCAGCACTGCCGTCTGGCCCCGTTTAAGCGCAGCCGTTCCGCGGATTCCTACCGGCCTCGTGTCAAGCTACTCGTTTCGCTCGAGCTCAAGCAGTGCTGCAAAACTGCTGCCCTCAAAATAGTAGAGCTTGGCCTTGTCGCCGGTGCGGATCTGTGAGAATCCGACGGAAATGCCGTTCAAGAAGACGGGCGTGCGGGGCTTGAGCCAACGGCTGACCTGCTCACCGTTTTCGTTCCAGACTGAAACCGTCCCGGCAAGCCTTCCACACCAAAACCTGTGGTCGCGATCACAGACGTACCTCACTGGCGGAGCTACTAGGCCTTCGAACTCGAGCGGCTCAGGCAACTCCGGAGCTTCCTGAGCAAGTGTCGGAACCACCGCTACGCCGACGGTGAAGCACAACGCGACATACAGCCTCGTTAGAAACGTCATCATTTCGACAAAACCTCCTTTGACAGACCCCCAAAAAAGGTTCCTTGAGACCATGACCGACGGGATCAACGCCGTCACCGCAAGGAAACAGCGTGTACAGCCCGGCTGTCAATGGCCACTGCTGCTACCGACGGAGTCGTTTCGGCGCGACCAGCGCCCATATGACGTGCGAGGCGGCGGAATCGGAAGAACTAGAGAGCCTCAACGTTGACTCTTTGTTCGAAAGACGAGCACGGATACTACCTATTTCTTGGCCCTTATTAAGCCGCACTTCGAGACATCAGCGCGGTGGCGTATGGGGGGGTGCTGGATCATCCTTTGCCCTCCGCGGCGCCAAAGCTGGTTCCGTCATTGTCGGACCTAGGCACCCCCGGTTGGGTGGTTGAGGCTCGGCTGGTCGTCGGGCTACTGTTCACGAGAGCGGTCTGAAATCGGATCTGATTTCGCCGGGAGGGCGGCGCTCGCGCGCTGCCGAGGAGGGGGAGTGTGAGAACGACTCAGAGTGTGCAAGGGGCGCTGCAGGCCCGTAGCCGCCGATGCCGGATCCAACTCGGAAGCCGCCGCCGAGAGCGCGGCGACGGGCTCAACCGCTTCTCAAAGACACCGTTCGAAACCCTCACCCGTGTGCCGTGGGCGAACTGCCACAACAGTTCGGCCGACTGCCTCGCTTTCAAAGGGTTCAGCGTGGCCAGGACCACGCTCGCGGGGGACGTGACCGTGGACGTGTACAACCTCCGCATGGAGGCCGGCGACGATCCCCAGGACGACCAGCTCCCGACGAAGGCATAACCCAGATGCTCAACATGCTCTCCACCTTCTCGGCGGGCAGGGCCGTAATAATGGGCGGAGATTTCAACCTCCACACGGACACGGAGCCCGACTCGAGCCAGTTCCAGCGACTTCTTTCTTTGGGTGGTCTCGCCGATGTCTGCGAAGCGCTGTCCTGCCCCGAACCCGGTCGCATCGACAAGTTCGTCTTTCGCAGCGGCGGCGGCGTCACCGTCACGCCCACGTCATGGAACTTCGAAACCGATCGCTTCGTCCTTCCCGCCAGCACGGTGCCGCTGAGCGACCACGATGCTTTGGCGGTGAATTTCCGGTGGTTTGCTGACCCAACACCGTGGAAAAGGGGGCTAGCGGTCCCCCGAACCTTCTTCGGGAATGCTGAGCGAGACGCTTTCGTAACCCCAGCGTCCAGGCTAAGTAACTCCTGCAAGGACACGACGTGCCCAACTTGGCCCCCGCCCATAAACCTCGCGTTCGAGCCGCAACCGCTTCTCGTGTCACCCGGGAACGCGGATGATGAATACAACGCCGGAGCGTTTCTACGGATGGCACATCGTCACTGCCTCTTTTTTCATCCTTTTCGTAACCGTCGGCGTAGCGATCTATTCTCCACCGGTGTTCCTGGTTCCTCTCCAGGAACATTTCGGGTGGAGCAGGGCGGCAATAGCGACGGGAGGCGCAATCGCGGCACTCGTCAGTGGTGGATTTTCGCCTTTCGTAGGGGTGTGGATAGACCGATACGGTGCGCGGCGGGTAATGACCGTTGGGGCTATACTTATGGGCAGCGCCTTCGCGCTTCTCGGCCGACTAGAGTCATTGTGGCAGCTCTACGCCTCGTACGCGCTGGCCGGTGCGGGCGTTACCTGCGTGGCGTTCATTCCCAACCAGACCCTTATTTCGAACTGGTTCGTGCGCCGCAGAGGGATGGCCATGGGTATAGCGACCGCTGGAATCGGTTTCGGAGGACTGACAATCGCGCCGCTAAGCGCCGCCCTCATCGATGGTGTCGGCTGGCGAATGTCCTTCGTAAGTCTTTCGTTGTTGATCTTCGTGATCGTGGTAACACTCACGCTGACGGTAGTGCGGGATCGTCCCTCTGACCTGGGACTGCTGCCAGATGGCGATCCGCCTGAACCCTTGTCGCTCTCCCAGTTGAGCGCGCCCCCACCGGCTGCCAAACCCCCGGGTATCTCACTGGGCGAGTCTCTGAAGACCAGCGCGTTCTGGATCATATCGATTGCCAACTTGCTTTTCGTATTCGGCGGACTGTCGATAATCGGCCACCTCGTGGCCTTCCTCGACGACGCGGGATTCGACAACCGTTTCGCCGCGGCTACGCTGGGCGGAGCGCTGGGCGTCAGCGTAGGCGGCCGTTTGCTTTTTGGCGCCCTGGCCGATCGCCTGCCCCCGCGACAGGTGATGGCGATGGCACTTATCCTCCAGGCGGTTGCGACTCTTTTTCTTCTCAACATCGCTACGCGCGGGGCGGTGCCCGCCTTCGTGGTTACCTTTGGTCTGGGGCTGGGAGGCGTAGCCGTGCTGGTACCGCTACTGGTCGGAGACAACTTCGGTCTGCGGTCCTTCGGCAAGATCCTCGGCGTAATCATGATATCGGCTACCATCGGCGTGGCCGTTGGTCCGGTACTCACCGGCCGAATCTTCGACGTCACCGGCAGCTACAACGGGGCCTTTGCTCTCCACTTCGGGGCTTTCTCGGTCGCCGCTGCAATGGTACTGTTCCTGCGCAAACCGCCGCTGGGCGAGCCGAGCGAGAACTAGCTCCTTTGTCGATTCGGCGGTCACGTTCTCTTGCTCTCCCGCGTCCGCGGTGCATAGTGGCGGCGGAGACACCCGGGTGCGCACCGAAAAGGATTGGCGTAAACCGCTGACGGCGCCAGATGCTCGGATCGCGGGCGGCACCCACGTCGGCCTGGTCCGTGAAAACAACGAGGATGCCTACGCCTTGGCTGCCCAGGGGCCGGTACTGGTGGTCGCTGACGGCTTAGGAGGCCTCCCCGCGGGGGAAGTTGCCAGCGCTCTTGCCGTTGACGTGGTGCTCGCCTGTATATCCGGTGGCCTCGCCGGCGGCGATATCAGCGGCAAGGACATGTTCGAAGCTCTGCTCCAACGTGCGCTGCACCGGGCCCACGAAGCCGTTATCGAAGCCCAGATCGCTTCGCCGAACCGGAGCGGAATGGCTACGGCCTTGATAGCCGCGTGTCCACACGAGGACCGGCTATACCTATGCCACTCGGGGGACGTGCGCGCCTACCTTGCTCGCGGGCGTCGCATCGATCAGATCAGCGGCGACCATTCTTACGTGGCTATGTTGGTACGCAGCGGAAGAATTTCTCCATCGGCCGCCCGGAACCATCCGCGCCGTAACATCGTTCTGCAGGCCCTCGGCCTGGAAAGGGACTTCGCCCCTGAGAGCGGTTGCGTCACGCTCCAAGCAGGAGACCGCGTGCTGCTGTGTTCCGACGGTCTGTGGGATGCGGTCGACGACAACGAGATCGCTACGATCCTCGGCCACAGCAGCGCGGCGGGCACGGCCGTGGAAGGACTCATCGACGCTGCGCTGGCTGCCGGCGGACCGGACAACGTTACGGCGGCTGTGTACTTCCACGACCACTGATGGAGCTCCAGCTGAGTGCCTGCTCCCCCGGGGGGTGTTGAATGGGCCGGGCCGATCTCTATTATACGCGGCAAATAGAACGTGTTTCACTCACGGGCCGCCGCGAGAGGGCGGCGGCCCCGCCCCAGGCGAAGCGTGGGTGACCGCGAGGCCGGCAGATGTATCTCGACTTCAGTTCTGAACAACTGGCTCTGCGTCTACGGATCCGGGCATATTACCGGGATCTTTTTACTCCTGAGCTGCGCGCGGCTCTTGACGAGGAGTGGCATGACGTCGGCGGGCCGGTTTTTCGTGAGGTCGTGGGTCGCTTGGGTGCGGACGGTTGGCTGGGTATCGGCTGGCCCAAGGAATACGGCGGCCAGGGCCTCACGCCGCTAGAGCAGTTCATCTTCTGGGACGAGACCTACCGCGCCCGCGCCCCTCTGCCGGTCATCACCGTCAATACCGTGGGACCCACTCTGATGCGTTACGGCAGCGAGGAGCAGAAGGCCAGGCTTCTGCCGGCGATCCTCAAGGGCCGCCTGTTCTTCGCGATGGGCTATACCGAGCCCTCCGCCGGCACGGATCTCGCTTCACTTACGACAAGCGCCGTTCGGGACGGAGACGACTACGTCATCAACGGCCAGAAGATTTATACCACCCACGCGAACGACGCCGATTACGTTTG